>CALFYT010000075.1 GCA_937952415.1 uncultured Planctomycetaceae bacterium
GCCAGTCGGGCATCTTCGTGATCCCCAGCCAAAGCGGCACACCCAATCCACCGGCTAAATGTGCCGGCGATGAATCCGACGCGATGACCAGATCCAGATTCTTCATCACCGCCGCGGTGTCCATGAACGCGCCGGTTCGTTCGTCCAACTCCGGGCCCAAGTCATGAACTTCGAATCGGCCGTCTAGTTCCGCGAGCTGCTCGATTCCGTCATACTTTTGCAGGCTGATCAGACGAACGCCGTCGACCGCGGCCAGTGGCGTGAACTGCACCAGCGGGATGGAGCGATCGCGGTCGAATGAGTAGCCCCGGTTGCCTTGCCAGGCGATGCCGACGTTAAACCCATCGTGTTTGGCCAGGCGCGCGCGCCATTGGGAGACCAGTTCTTCGTCGGCTGCCAGGTAGGGGACGGCGTGCGGCATGTTGGCGATTGTTGTGCCGAACACGCCCGGCAAACTCAGGATGGGAATGTGCAGGTCGAAGTCGGGCAAGTCATCGCCACCGGCCAACACGTTGGTATATCCGCTTGTGCGCACCAGCGGGACCAGTTTCGGCTGCACTTCCAAGAGCACGGTGCCGCCGCGCTCGACGGCCAGCGGCACATAGCGCAGCATTTGCAGCGTGTCGCCAAACCCCTGCTCGGCGTGGATCAAGAGCGTGCGACCGGCGAACGACTCGCCTTGCCATTGCGGCTGTGGGAATGAGCGCCGTAACACGTCCTTGCACTGCAACCGCCACGCATATTCGCGCCAACCCGGCTCGAACTGTTCCTTGGTTAAGAGCAACAGACCCAAGTTATGGTGAGTCTCAGGCAAATCGGGCGCAATCTGAAGGCTGTTTTTGTAGCACGCCATGGCCTGTTCCAAATCGCCCTGCAGGTGCAGCGCATTGCCCAGATTGTTGTACGCTTCGGCCGAATCGGGTTTTGACCGCACGGCGCGCTCGAAGCAATCGATCGTTTCGGTATTGCGTCCCTGTGCTTGGAGCACATTGCCCAGATTGTTGAGCGCATCCCCGTCGTCGGCATGTTGATCGAGGACCTGGCGGAAGCACGCGATCGCCTCGTCGTTCTTGCCCAGCGCGTGATAGACGTTGCCCAAGTTGTTGCGGGCCTTGGCGTGATCTGGACGCAAGCGCAACGTTTCCTCGTACGCCAGTGCGGCATCGTCCAACTGATCGAGTTGTTGCAGGACGGTGCCCAGGTTGTAGTGCGCGTCGGCAAATTCGGGCTGGCAGGCGATCGCGCGACGATATCGTTCGACCGCTTCATTCGGCTTGCCTTGTGCGACTAAAGCGGTGCCCCAATTGTAATAAGCCTCAGCATACTCGGCGTGTGCGCGCACCGCGTCCGCGTAGTGTGCGATCGCTTCGTCGAACTTTTGTTGCGCTTGGGCAAGCGTTCCCAGTCCGTTGATCGCCGCGGCAAAACCGGGACGCACTGTCAGTACCTGCCGGTATTGTGCCGTGGCTTCGTCCCAGCGCCGCTGCCGCTGTAAGAGCGTGGCGAGCATGACGTGGGCTTCGAGGTAGTTGGGGTCTATGGCCACGGCCCGGCGGAGCGCCGCTTCAGCCTCGTCAGCACGCGCCAGCGCGTTCAGCGCGAGCCCCAGATTGTAATGGGCCTTGGCGTAGTCGGGCGCGACCGCGGCAGCACGACGGTAGCTTGCCAGCGCCTCATCCCATCGCCCGAGATCTTGGTAGGCCGTTCCCAAATTGTTGTGCGCGTCGGCATACTCGGGCCGTGCGGCGATGGCGCGTTGGTAACATGCAACCGCTTCTGCCGGTTTGTGCTGCGCTTGAAGGATCGTGCCGAGCGTGTTTTCCGCCTCGACCATGTCCGGTTTGAGTTGCAGCGCTTGCCGCAGGCAGGCAGCCGCTTCGTCGAGACGTCCTTGGGCCCGGCACACGTTGCCTAAATTAGCGTGGTACGCGGCCTGGCCACCGTCGATGCGAATGGCGTGGCGGATGCACTGGTCGGCTGCTTCGAGATTGCCGGACTGAAAGGCGACCAGTCCCAGCAGGTGGAGCGCGCCGGCATGGCGCGGATTGGCCTTGAGCACGTCGCGATAGATCCGTTCCGCCTCGCCAAGCCGGCCGGCCTGATGATGGGCGAGAGCGCTTTGAATGGCTTCCGACGGCGTGGCCATGAAGCTGAGTCCGGCTGCAAAGTGATCGATGGACTGGCGGGCCAGTCCGGCTAGGCCCGCGAACTTCGCGCGGTGTCGACCAGAGCGGCCAACGCCGACGCCATGCGGCGGAAGACCTCCTCCCAATCTCCCGGCGTCCGCTGCCGGAACAAACGCATCGTTGGGTACCAGGGGCTGTCGTCACGCTCTTCTAACCACCGCCAGTCGGCACCCACCGGCACCGCGACCCATACCGGGACGCCCAGCGCACCGGCCAAGTGCACAGGAGCCGAGTCGCAGCCGACCACCAGATCCAAATTCTTCATCGCCGCAGCCGTCTCGTGAAAGTCGCCCAACTGGGCGCCGAGCCCGACGATGGGTTTGGGCGACGGGATGGTGGCGGCCAATTCGGCCTTCGCACCGTCCGACGCCGGCTGCAGGCTGAATAGTTGAACGCCGTCAACCGCGGCCAGCGCGGCGAATTGGTTCGGTGGAATCGAGCGGCCGCGATCGTTGTAGTAGGTCGGGCGCCCCTGCCAGTGAATCCCAACGCGCAGTCCTTGGTGGTCGGCAAGTCGCTGCCGCCAGCGACCAATCGCGCTTTCGTCGGCTGCCAGGTAGGGGACGTCGGCCGGAATTGAATCGAGTCGTGTTTGCAGCACATACGGCAAGCTCATCAGCGGAATCTGGCGGGTGCAATCTCTTGGCGTCGAGCCGTCGGTCAGCACGTTGTTGAAGCCGGAATGCGTCAGCAAGGTTGCCAGTTCCTCGTGGACGTCGACAACAACGCTTGCTCCCCGAGCTTCGACCAGCGGCACGTAGCGCAGAAAATGTATCGCGTCGCCAAATCCCTGCTCCGCGTGGATCAGGACGCGGCCGTCCGCCGGTACCGCCGGATTCCACATCGGCAGCGCGTAGCGGCGACGGGTCAACGAATCCAAGGACAAGCGCGCCTCGAAATCTTGCCAACCGTTCTCGAAGTCACCCAGTGCTAGCCGGGCTAAGGCCAGGTTGTATCGGGCCTTGATATTTCGCGGGGCAAGGCGCACGGTTTTCTGGTAGCAGGCTACCGCATCGACGCGCTTGCCCTGATCGTACAAGCACACGCCAAGGCCCTGATAGTGATTCGCGTTATCGGGCGCCAGTTGCACCGCCCGCTCCATCAAACCTTGGGCTTCGGCCAATTGGCCGTTGCGGCGCAGCGCCATGCCCAACGCCGCATGTGCCGCGGCATGTTCCGGGGCGATCCGGACCGCCTCGCGGAAGCAGGCAATCGCTCCCTCGAGATCGTCCTGTTCTTGGCGTAGGTGGCCCAAACACTTGTGGACGTCTGCCAGGTTCGCGTCGAGCTGCAGCGCCCGCTCGCAGGCGGCGATCGCCTCGTCTGTCTTGCCTAACGCCTTGAGTATCTCGCCCAGATCGGCGTGAAACACCGGGTTGAAGCGATCGATCTCGGCGGCCGTGGTCAGCAACTCCAGGGCTTGCTCCGGCTGACCGACCTGGTAGGCGATCAATCCGAGCAGGTGGCCTGCCGGCGCATGGCGCGGGTGCATTTCCAGAACCCGGCGATACAGTTTTTCAGCCTCGTGCAGGCGTCCGGCCCGATGGTGCTCGAGCCCGGCCTGCATGGCCTCGGTGATCGTTTGCATGGAGCCTCACATCATCATGCGGCAGCGTCGGCGAAGGATCGATTGGCCTCGGCGGACGAACGCTTTCGCTCCGGCGCCCGACAATCGCTACACCAGCAGTGCCGCCTGCCAAACGGTGTCGCCGCGGTTCATGCCGGCCGACACCAGTCTCGCCACATCGTTCGGTACGCTTCCTCTAGGTTACGCGTAAAGCCGGCGGCGTCCAACAGGGGCGAACCACGCAGGCGGTCGCGCATCGTGCGGCGCCATTCGGCCAGGGTCTCTAGTTTGCCGGCTAGTCCCACGGCGATTTGGGTGTATTGTTCCGGCGTACGGCCGATCAATTCTTCGAACCCAAGGCTGTGCAGCGCACTGCCGCCAAACCGCGACGCGTAGCTGCTCCCCTCCATCATAATCGACGGGACGCCCATCCAGAGGGCGTCGCAGACAGTCGTGTGGCCGTTGAATGGAAACGTGTCCAAGGCGATATCGATTTCGTGGTGCAGTTCGAGGTACTGGTCGCGCGGCCGGCGGCGGAGAAACTCGACACGCTGCGAATCGACTCCGACGCGCGCGATCATCTGGCGCGCGACCCGCTCGAACTCGGCCGATCCGCGCGCCAGCACCAAGAGCCGCGCGCCTGGGATCGCCGTCAGGATGCGGGCCCAAGTCTCCCAGGTGTGCGGTCGGATTTTGATCGGCTGATTCAAGCTGGCGAACGTCACACGTCCGGACGTCAACGCGGGTAGCTCGTTGACCGGCGGCGCCTCGTCTGGTGGCGCATAGCAGAAGAACGAGCGCGGCAGGCGCACCAACCGCTCCGTGTAATGCGGATCGGTCATGCCCGGCGGGTCGGCGTGATCGTCCGTCAGGCGATAGTCCATCGCCTCCATGCCGGTTGTGTGTTGATAGCCCAAGTAACTGACTTGGATGGGCGCTGGCTTTCGGGCGAATGCCAACAGTCGGTTGCCGCCAATATGCCCGGCCAGGTCGACAAGAATGTCGATCCGGTCGTCACGTACGCGCCGGGCAAGTGCTTCGTCCGACATGACGGCCGTATCGCGCCAGCGATCCGCGTAACCGCGAAAGCGATTGGTTATCTCGTCGGGCTGCCGTACGTCGCTATAGCAAGTAACCTCAAACCCGTCGTAATCGTGGGCGGCGATCATCGGCTCGCTGAACAGGCTGACGGCGTGCTTGCGAAAATGAGCCGAGACGTATCCAATCCGCAGCGGCCGATCGGCTGTGCGATCGTTGTCGTGGCGTAAGTTCGGCGGCCGTAGCGAATCGGCATGTCGGCGTCCCCAAGCTCGATGTTCGTCGAACACGGACTGAGCGTCGCACGACTCGTGCGCCAGCATCCCGTAGATCAAGTTGCTGTGACCGCCCTCGTCGTGCGGATTGATCTCGATCGACAAACGGTTCATGCGAATCGCTTCGTCGAGATTTCCCTGGGAGTGCAGCGCCGCGGCGAGTTGCGCAATCGCGGCATGCGACTTGGGGCTCAGCTCGACGGCCCGACGGGCTTCGGCAACGGCCTCGTCGACGTGTTCCAACTCGAGCAGCACGCCGGCGGCGCCAATGCGTGCGGGAACCGACGTTGGATCGAGGCGCAGACTCTCCCGCATTACTGCCAGCGCGTCGCGGGGTTGGTTCAGATTGCGCAGCGCCGTGGCCAGGTTGTAGTGGGCAGCCGCGTCATTCGGCGCCAACTCGACGGCTCGACGGTAAGGATTGATAGCCTCACCTGGCTGGCCGGCACTCTGTAGCGCGTATCCCAGGCCACCCAGGGCCGCGGCCGAATTCGGGTGTTTGGCCACCGCATCCTGAAAGAACCGCAGTGCGTCGTCGTGCTTGCCCTGGGCGATCAGCACGTAGCCCAAAGCCAGCACTGACTCGAGCGCCGCGGGGTTCAGCCGGGCCGCTTCGCGAAAGTGCTCGACGGCACCAGGCAAATCTCCCTGCAATTGCAGGACGATGGCGAGATTGTGGTGCGCCAGCGCAAAGTCGCCGCGGGCGGCGATCGCCTGTCGGTAGCAGCGCGACGCCGCGTCCAAGTCGCCCTGCGCCTGCAGTAGTGTGCCGAGATTGCTATGCGCGTCGGCAAAGTCGGGCGCCAGGGCGATCGCCTGGCGATACGCAGCGATCGCATCGTCCACGCGTCCGAGTCGACGTTGCGCTTCGGCCAGCAGCGGATAGTATTCGGCCCGAGCAGGATCGACCTGGATCGCGCGTTGCGCCCAATCGGCTGCTTGTTGGGCCTCGCCGCGGCGAAGCAACACCATGGCCAGGTGCTGCATGGCGGCGGCGTGGCTGGGGTCGATCTCGAGCACACGGCGATACGCCGCTTCGGCGGAGGGCAATTGTCCGGCCCGGTGGTGTTTCTGTCCGGCTTCGAAGATTTCGGCGGCGTGCTGCATTGCGACGATCCACTCCGCGTCGAAGCCCAAGCGCGCATCGGCGTCCTGCGCCGGCTCAGGTCTGTTGCTCGCACCAGGTTTGCCACATCTGTCGGTATGCCGCTTCCAGCCGCCGGGTGAATCCCTCGAAGTCCAGAATCGGCGAATCGGCCATGCGCGGGCGCAATTCTGCACGCACGGTCGCCAAGGAGTCCAAGTCGCCAGCGGCTTGCACCGCGATTGCGACATACTGCTCGATCGAGTCGGCGATCCAGTCGTCGAGTCCGACGTTGCGGTGCGCGCTGCTGCCATAGCGCGAAGCGTAAGCGCGACCGGCTAGTGTCACCACAGGCACGCCCATCCAAAGCGCGTCACACGTGGTCGTATGGCCGTTGAATGGAAACGGGTCCAGCGCGATATCCGCTCGGGCGACCAGTTTCATATAGTCAGCGTGCGGTTGCCGATTAACCAGTTCGATCCGCTCGGGCAAGATTCCCTTAGCCGCCGCCGCAATGTGCAGCCGGTTTTCCACGTAGCCGCCCTGCTGCGCGAGCACCAGCAACCGCGAATCTGGAACCTTGGACAGAATCCGCATCCAGGCTTCGATGGCCGGCTGCGTGACTTTGACAAACTTGTTGAACGAGCCGAACGCGACGTGGCCCGCTTCGCGCGCCGGAAGCGGCGAAATCGGCGGCGCGTCGTCGGGCGGGCGATAGCAAAAGAACGTGTCCGGCAGTCGCACCAACTCTTCGGTGTAGTACGCATCGGTTTCGCCAGGCGGATCGGCGTGGGCGTCGGTCAGCCGGTAGTCCATCGCCGACATGCCGGTCGTATTTTGATAGCCGATGTAGGTCACCTGCACGGGCGCCGGTTTGCGGGCAAATAGCGGCAGTCGGTTGGTGCCGATGTGGCCCGTCAGGTCGACCAGGATGTCGATCTGGTCGTCCCGGACTAGTTGTGCGACTTCCGCATCGGTCATGCCGTACACGTCGTGCCAACCGTCGACCGCCGACTTGATCCTCTGGGTGGCGTCGTCAGGGTGCAACACGTCGGAATAGCAGACGATTTCGAACCGTTCGTGCTCGTGTGCCACCAAAATTGGTTCGGTGAAATAGTTGACCGCGTGTACGCGGAAAAAAGCCGAAACGTATCCGACGCGGATCTTTCGATCCGGATCGGCGATGTTCGTATGCGGGGGCGCCGCGGCGGTCAGCGGCTCGGCATGCCGCCGGGCCCATTCCAAGTGCTCGTCAAAGATGGCTTGCGGATCAGAGTCACTGACGAAATTCAGGTCGTAGACCAGATTGCTGTGTTCGCCGGGATTGTTCGGGTGCAATTCGATCGACTTGCGGCGGGCCTCAAGAGCTTCGTCCAATCGGCCCTGTAACAGGAGCGACGTGGCCAGATTCGAGTAGAGCACTCCCTTGCGCGCCCCGAATTCGAGACCCTTGCGACAGCATTGTTCGGCTGCGTCCGGTTGGGCCAGGTCGATGTAGACCGCCGCGAGGTTATTGTACGCGTCGCCGTAGTTCGGCTGGAGGCGGATCGCCTCCTGGTAGGCCGCGATCGCTTCGGCGGGCATCAGCTTGGTGCGGTAGATGTTACCGCAACTGAAGTGCCCGATCGGCATTTCCGGCCGCGTCTGGACGACGTACTTGTAACAGGTGAGCGCCTCGTCCAGCTCGCCGCGTGTTTCGTGGAGTCCGCCGCAATTAATGCGCGCCTTAACGTAGCCCGGATCATGCTTGAGCGCTTCGCGATAGGCGGCGATCGCATCGTCGACTGCCCCGCGGGCCGCATGAACGATGCCAATGTTGAAGTGCGCTTCGGCCAGACTCGGCTTGACAGCCAAAGCGGCGCGATAACTCGACAGAGCCTCGTCCAACTGCCCGAGCTCCTTAAGCGCCACGCCCAGATTGTTGTGCGCCATGGCGTTATGCGGTTGTGACGCGATCGCCGTCCGAAAGCTAGCCACGGCCTTGTCGTACAATCGGAGGCCCTGGTAGCTCACGCCAAGGCCAAAATGGAATGCATCGGCTTGGGGGAAGTGTTGCAGGCCACGCTGGTAGCACTCGACCGCTTCGGCCAGTCGGCTTTGGGCGTGGAGCGCGGTGGCCAGGCGGTCGTAGCCACGGGCGAACTTCGGATCACATTGCAATGCCTGCTCGAAGTGCGCCACGGCTTGCGCCACGTCGCCGGTCTCTTGCCGAAGCAGGCCCAGGCGTTCGACCACTTCCGGATGATCAGGCTGCGATCGCTGGGCCTGTTGGTAGGCGGATTCGGCCAGATCGAATTTGCGCTGCGCGAGATAGACGTCGCCCAATCGCAGATGTCGCGCCGCGCCGGCCGGTTCGAGTCGCACGGCTTGCTGAAAGCAACGGGCCGCATCGTCCAACTTGCCCAGCGCACAGCAGACCTCGCCCAGGTTGGCGTGCATCGCCGCATCGCCGCCGCGCAGACCGATGGCCTTGCTGATGTATTGCAGTGCGACGTCATGCTGCCCGGACTGGTGCGCGGCCACGCCGAGCAAGTGCAGCGCGTCGACGTGACTCGGTTCGGCCTGTAGGACCTGTTGGTATAGGGACGAAGCCTCCGCGATCCGACCGGCCTGATGGTGCGCCAGGGCAGTTTCGAAGGCTTGGGCGGCGGTGGACATCGCGTGTTGGTTCAGCTCGTTGTTTCGGCGGTCGGACCGGACGTTGGGGTCGGATGGTTCTAAGATAGGCGAAACGCCGTTTGATTTCACGCGGTGGCACGTCGTAGGCCGGATGATCGTCAGCAGGCATTGCACGTTGGGCGGTGTGGCGCGTGAGATGGCCCTCGCGGTTCATCCGATGCATCGGTTGGCAGCACGGTCGCTTTGCGTGGATCGACACGGGCGTGGTAGACTGGATCTTTGGAACAGACAGACGCCTGCCGTGCGTCTCCAAGCGCGGGAAACACTCCAACGCCGCGGCATGCCGCCCGCTTGCTCGATGCCCACGTCGATCGACGAGTTTTGGAAACTGGCCATTGCGGCCCGGCTTTTTGACGCCGCCACGTGCAAGCAATTGCAGGCGGAGTTTGCAGCCGATTATGACGGCGCAGTTGCCGCGGACGCCACGGCTCTATCTCGCTGGCTGGTGCAGTCGAAGACGCTCAGTCGCTATCAGGCGTCGGTGCTCTTGTCGGGCCGCCCGGGCCCGTTCGTATTCGGCGACTTCGTCATCATCGCGCGGATCGAGTCAGGCCGGTTAGCACGGTTGTTTCGCGCGGTTTACAAGCGCAAGCAGCCGGTGTTACTTGTGTTCGCTCCGTCGGGCGGCACGGGCGAAAGCCCCGACGCCGCAATCATGGAGCAGTTCGACGTCGCCCGCGCGATTCAAAGCCCGCATGTGGCACGCGTGTATCAGTACGAATCGACGTCGCCGCCATTTTTCGTGATCGAGGATCTTCGCGGAGCGAGCTTGCGCGCGTTGCTCGACCAAAGTAAACCGAGTTTGGAGGACGCCTATCGGATCGCGTGGCACGCGGCATTGGGGCTTTCGGCCATGCATGACAAAGACGCGATGCACGGTGCATTGTGCTCGGCCAACGTTTGGATCCATGGGCCGACGGCGAAGTTGCTCCAGTTCCCCCTGTCTGTGCCGGCACGCGGTGCAAAACGGTTGCGCGGTGCCGCAGTCGACTATCTGGCACCCGAGCTCGCCGATGCGTCGTGCGCGGCCGACCGCACCAGTGACATCTACGCACTCGGCTGCGTCACGTACGAGGCTTTTGCCGGCCACGTGCCGTTTGCCGGCGGCTCGGACGAAGAGCGGCTTGCGCGGCACCTATCCGAGACGCCACCACGCCTGGATCGCGTCGCGTCGGGTGTCGACACGGCAGTGGCCGAGCTGGTTTCGGCTATGCTGGCTAAGTCGCCCGGTTCGCGTGTTCGCAATGCGCGCGACGTGGCCGATGCGCTCGAATCGATCGTCCCGTCCGTTTGCCAGTCGCCCAGCGCGGCCCCTGTCTCCGGTGACGAAGAAAGCACCGACGCCGAGTGCAGCGCCGCGTCCGAAGCTGAAACGTCACCCTCCCCATTACCGAACGTCGCTTCGTCCCGACCACGATCGCCTGCAAAAAAACGGCCCGACCCGTCGACACCTGCCGCCAAGCCGCTGGCGACCGCGATCCCCATTCCACCAGCACCCGAATCGACTGCGGCTGACGAGGCGGTGCGTTCGATCGTCGTGAGTGATCCGCTGGACGACCGCGCAGCCGGTATATCGAGTTCAGTGCGCAGCCGTCGGCGATTGTCCGCGCCGGTCATCGGCGTCGGCGCCGGGCTGGTCTTGGTCGTTGTGGTGGCGCTGGCCGCGTGGCTGACGATGGGCGGCGCCAACGATCCGCAACAACCGCGATCGACCGCCGGCGGCGGGACGACGAACGAAAACGTCTCCGTCGCTCGACCAACGCCCGGCGCATCGGCCGACGCCGATGAGCCATCCGCGGCACCATCCGCGGCGCCGGCCAACCATGTCACCGCGATCGACGACGATGGGAGCACGCTTTGGATTTCGCCCACCGAAGGCCAGCCCCTGGACGTGCGCTACATTCCGTCCAGTGCGCAGGTGATTCTGGCGCTACGGCCGGCCGAGTTGCTCGCGCTGGAGGAAGGGGCGAAAGTCATCGACGCGCTGGGGCCAGCCGGCGCAGCGTTGGTCGCCCGGGCAGAGCAGACGCTTGGTGTCTCGGTGTCGGACGTCGAGCAAGTGACTGTGGCTTTCGTGCCGGACGCAACCGGCGTCCCACAGGCGGTGTACGTCGTGCGACTCGTAGCGGCGCTTCCCTTGGAAACGCTCCTCGCCGCGTGGGGCAATCCGCAATCGACAACGCACAAGACGCACACGATCTACCAGCGGCAAGACCGTGCATATTACCTGCCGCCGGACGAATCGGGACGGGTTGCGCTCGTCGGCCCGACGCCCCTGATCAAAGAACTGCTAGAGCATGGCGGCGACCCTCTGCTGCGGCGCGGCATTCGCCAATTGCTCCGCACCAGCGACGCAGCGCGGCACGTGAACCTGGTGCTGACACCCAGCTACCTGCTGACCGACGGCAAGTCGCTGTTGGCGGGCGACCTGGCCCGACTGCACGAGCCGCTTGAGCACTGTTTCGACATGCGGGTACAGGCCGTGTTGGCCAGCGCTCACCTGGGTGACGAGCTATTCCTCGAGTTGCGAGCCGTTGGACCTTCGGACGTGCGCCCGGAGCAACTGGCCCAACAACTTCACGAACGGTTGGTGCAACAGGGCGAACGCCTGGAACACTACGTCGCGGCGCTTTCCCCGCAACCGTACGGTCGTTTGGTGGTACACCGGTTTCCGCGGATGGTGCAGTTGGCAACCAGCTTCACGCGCTTCGCCGGCCAGGACCGTCAGGCGGTTCTACGCTGCTATCTGCCCGGCTGTGCGGCCCACAATCTGGTGATGGGCGCGGAATTGACGCTGTTCGAGAATCCAGGCATGTCGTCGGTTGACTCGGCGGGCCCTCCGCCTCCGAGTTCACCGCCGACGGCGGCCTTGGACCGGATGGTTTCGTTGAGCTTTCCACGCGACACGCTCGAACGGACGATGGAGATGCTGTCGTCCGAGATGGGAATTCCGATCACGATTCTCGGTTCGGACTTGCAGTTGGAAGGAATCACCAAGAATCAGTCGTTCGGGCTGGACGAGCGGGACCAGCGGGCGCGCGAGGTTCTGCTGAAAGTGCTAAAGCTGGCCAACCCCGATGGCAAGCTGGTTTACCTGCTGAAGCCGGACGAATCCGGAAACGAGACGCTGTTCATCACAACCCGAGCTGCCGTGGCACGGCGTGGAGAGCGGCTGCCGCCAGAGTTTGCAGAGGAATCCTCAGGGAAAGTGCCCTAGTTCACACGAAATCCGGCCCGCTGGGTCTATACTGTTGGTAGTAACCGAACGGCCGGCGTGTCCTGGCACGCCGACGGAACGACGAGGCAGTACCGGTGGAACTCTTCACGATTCAATGCACGACCTGCCGCGCCCGTCTTAAGGTTAAGGACGAGGCGATCATCGGTACCATACTCAACTGCCCAAAGTGCAGTAGCATGGTGCATGTTGTGCCGCCGGTGAGCTGGAAGGGCGGGGAGAGTCCTTCGGTCGGTGCGGAAAGTGCCGTCGCCGAAACGCCGGCATCGGCCGAGACAGCCCTGCCGTCGGCGCCTGAGGCGGCGCCCACGGCGTTGTCTAAGAAGTCATCGATGGTCGCGAGCGACGCCGTGCCGGCCGCCGCCGAACCGCCAGCGCTGCCATCGGGTGCCGCGGCAGAATCTTCCCAACGTGCAGAGCCCACCGCATTGCCGCCAGAGGCTGCCGTGACGTTGCACGGCGCGGCGCCGTCTTCGGAAGTCGCTTGGCACGAAGCCCTGTTGGCTCGCGCCAAGCAGGATTGGCCGATGCTCACGGGCGGGCTGACGGCGGGTGTCGTCATGGGAGCCTCGGTTTGGTTCGTATTGGGGCCGACCGGTAATTCGACAGATCAGGCGGCTTTCGGGGGAAACGAACCGACGACGGTCGCTAGCGCGAACGATACAACCACGCCAACGGTGCAGCAGTCCGAGGAATCTGGCGAGCCGTCGGGCTCCAATGAAGTTTCACAGCCGGACGCGTCCGAAAACATAGTTGCCGCCAGCGCGTTGCCAGCGACCGAAGCGAACGAATCCGACGCGCGCGATCGCAGTGCTGTCCCAACGCCGACTGAAGTTTCGCCGGAACCGCCCGACGCGACGATCTCGCCGGTCGCCGACGATGTCGATGAACCTGTTGTCTCGGACGCGGTACCGCCGTCCGACGAAGTGTCCGACGAGCCGGCACTTGAAACTCCGACTTCTGCTGAACCAACACAGCCGACGGTTGCCGACGCCAAACCGTCGATCAAGTTAGATCCGGAGTCGCCGCCGCCGGGTCCGTCCGATTCACCGCTGGCCGACCCATTCGACCTGAATGCTCCGGGCGTTGCGCCGCCGCCGAGTTTTGCCGATGCTCCGAGCGCCCAGGATGAGCCGCAAGAAACGGAGACGCCCGCCGAAGCGCCGCCAGACGACGCGCTCTCGGAAGAGACCGTTGACGACCGCATGGGCGTGATCTTGCACGAAGTGAATTTCGTCAGCGTGCCGCTGGGTCAGTTCGTGGCGTTCGTCGGCGACGTGACGACGCTGCCGATCATGATCGACGACGGCGCACTGGCCGCCGCGGGTAAGAAGCGGACGATGCCCGTCACCGTTCACTTAAGCGACACGACCGCGCAAGACGCGCTCCGCGCGGCCCTGGCGCCGCTTGGCCTGACGTACGAAGTGCGCGGCAAGCGCCTCTTTGTCACCGTCGCCGGCAGCCCCGAGCGCGGCGGCAACTAGACGCGCCGAACGTCGGTCGCATCGACACGCGAGGCGCCCAGCAAACCGTGACACTATGCAGTCGTCGCGAAAGTCCGGCCGATCGCGCCGGCCACCTTGCGACAAGTGTCCATCGTTGCGGCAAACTGGTCGAACGTCAGCGACTGGTAGCCATCGGACATCGCGTTTTCGGGCTCGGGATGTACTTCCAGGATCAGCCCGTCGGCGCCCGCGGCAATCGCCGCGGAGGCCATCTGTGGCACGAGGTAGGTGTGGCCCGTTCCGTGGCTGGGATCCACGACGACCGGCAAGTGGGTCTTGTTGTGCAAGTAGACGACCGTTGCCAGCGGCAGCGTGAATCGGGTATGCGTCTCGAACGTGCGGATGCCGCGTTCGCAGAGCATCACGTTGGGGTTGCCTCCATCCAGAATGTATTCGGCGGCCAGCAGCAGCTCGTCGATCGTCGCGCTAGGACCGCGTTTGAGCAGCACCGGCCGGTCCGTCTTGCCGACGGCTTCCAGAAGCCGGTAGTTCTGCATGTTGCGAGCGCCAATTTGCAGCACGTCGGCATAGCGGGCGACCAGCGGAACGTCTTCCGTCGAGACGACCTCGGTCACCACGGCCAGGCCCGTCGCGTCGCGCGCCGTGGCCAACAGTTCGAGCCCCTGCTGCTTGAGACCTTGAAAGCTGTACGGGCTGGTGCGCGGCTTGAAGGCCCCACCTCGAAGCGCGGTAGCGCCCGCCTGCTTGACTGCTCGGGCCGTGGCCAGAATCTGCTCTTCGCTTTCGACCGAACAGGGCCCGGCAATCACGCCGACCATACCGTTACCGACAGCCAGGCTTCCAGCCTCGACTCGCGTCGGTTCGCGTTTTACCTCCAGGCTGGCCACTTTGTAGGGGGCCAGAATCGGCAGCACCTCGGCCACGTCGGGACTGGTTTCCAGCGACTCCTTAGTCGTTTTGCGGTCGTCGCCCACGGCCGCGATCACGGTCCGCTCGGTACCGACGATGACGTGTGCCTTCAGACCCATTCCTTCGATACGCTTGACCATGTGTTGCACGGCGTTGTCAGACGCCCCTTTCTTCATGACGACGATCACGACTGGTTACTCCCATGGTTTGAGGCGACGGATCGCGAAAAGTTACGCGCACCGCAGGCCTTGGTTCGGTTGCCGGTATGAGCGGCCCGCCGGCGTGGCGACAAAAAAAGCCCCGAGACTTCGACGAGTCCCGGGGCTTTTGTTGAATGTCGCTTGCAGGTGGAAACTACGTTCCTCCTCCGGCCCCGCGACCCGGCGGGCTAAAAAAGTAGGCAAAGTACCAGAGGCCGTTCGATTGCATGGGTCTTATTCTGCCTTGCCGGATCGACCATTGCAAGCCTGTGGTCGTCGATTCGCGGACCGGCACTCGTTCTTGCCAGATTCCGGCTTTGCCCCGTGCAGGACTTTCGGCAGTTCGTTGCTGGGAGGCACTAGCGATATGCCGGAGGCTCGACGTGCCCGGCGGTTCGGGTCGGGTATGGGGGAGGCTGTCGATTCAACGGTGCAACGGGCGGATGCGCGCTCTGGGGACCCGGCCCGGCGGTCGCCACATCGCCCAAGCCTGCGGACGTGTCCACCGTGCCAAAGCCATGTGGCAGCGCAAAGGCGCTGGCGACTTGGGGCACCGTATTGCCGGGTCGGCTGATTCCCGCGGCCAGTTCATGCAGGGCCGCGGTGCTGGCGATCACTTCGTGCGCCGTGCCAGTGGACATCGTGGGCCGCGAATAGCTGACCAGCCGCCCTTCACTGCGCACGCGTTGCACCAATTGGTTCAAGACGGGGATTTGGTCCCAGTCCTTCGACTGGGCGACGCCGTTCATGCGCACGGTCAGATGGGCACCGCCGGGGCGCGTTTTGTCGTAGAAGCCGAGGTTCGCCAGCATTTTGAAGATCGCGTCGAGTTCCGCATGCGCAATGTCCATCTCCCACGATTCGTGAATTTCCGGCTGCGACCCCTCAACCGACTTGGGCACGTCCGGCTCATCCGCTTTACGACGCAATAGGGTCCATATGGCCCCGGGTTCGTCGGTTTCCGTCTTCGGCCGGCCGCTGTCGAGCACGAAGCGCGCCAGCGCGTATCCCTGCTTTCCCGCAGGATGGGGATACTTGATCGACAGCGTGCCGATTGATTCGTTGGGCAATGGGCTGCTGGCGACCTGCTCGTGCGAGACGCGCTGGTGCTCGACGCGCAGGACGTCGAGCGGCTGTCCGAGCTTGCCGGCATCGACGCGATAGGTGAGCGCTGCGTCTTCGTACAGCCCGCTGGTAGCGTCCAGCGGAACTTTGCGCCAGGGAAAGCTGGCGGAGCATCCGGCCAGGCAACTAAGCAGCACGCAGGCGAGCGCGCGGCGCCATTCGGTCGTTGCCTGCAGCCGAATCACTTGTAATCGTCCCGCGGTGGATGAAAGACGTCCAGCGCCCGGACCGGCTTTGATCCGGCAACCACTTTGTGAACCACTCCGCCGGGAATGCGCCACATCTGGCCGGCGACGACGCTCATCTGCTCGTCACCTATTGTGAAGTCGGCCTCGCCTTCCAACATGTAGCCCACCTGCTCGTGAGGATGGCTATGTTCTTCGATTATCGAATGCGGTGCCATTTCGACGAGCGACAGCATCATCTTCTCGCAGGGCGACGTGAACATGTCGACGCCCGGAAAAACCTGGTGATGCTTGCAACTCTTCTTATCGACGAAGTAGCTTTCCATCTTCAATGATCCCTACATTCGGCAAGGTTTACCGCGCTCGAATTGCCAATCGGACAGGTCGAATCAACATCGGAGCTTTCCGCCCGCACCCGGCTGCTATCACGCACGCCGGCTTGAAACTACGGCCGGCCGATCGGCCGAAAGGTGTTCGACGCGGGGCGCAACGGACTGACCGCCTGCCGGCACGAAGCCTGCGGCCCGAACTCCGATAGCACACGCCGGCTGCCGCCTCCGGGCAACTCTTCGTTGGGTGCGCTGGCTGCGTGTTTCTCGAGGGCTGGCTTCAAGCCGGGCACCACTTCGGCACCCTCCGGACAGGTGATCGTCGAGCCGGAAAATGCCTCGCCGATCGGCTGATACCGCCCACCCAACTGCTCGGCCAAGAACGCCTCGGCCACGGCATAGAAGGCCAGTCGGTTCTCCGGCCGCGCAAATCCGTGACCTTCGTCCGGAAACAGGATGTACGTGACGGGGATCTCTTTGGCTTGCATCGCGTTGACAATCTGATCCGATTCGTCCTGCTTGACGCGCGGATCGTTGGCCCCTTGACCAATCAACAATGGACGCTGGATCTTGTCGACCCGCGTCACCGGCGAGCGCTCGCTGAGCAGGGCCTTACCCTCATCGGTTGTCGGATCGCCGACCCGCTTCTTGAACATTTCCATCGCAGGTGCCCAGTAGGGCGGAATGGTCGACAGCAGCGTTTGCAGGTTCGATGGGCCGACGATGTCCACTCCGCAGGCAAACGTCTCCGGCGTGAACGTCAGTCCGACCAGCGTCGCGTACCCGCCGTAGCTGCCTCCCATGATGCCCACACGGTTCGGATCGGCGATCTTCTCGTCGATGGCCCATTGGACCGCATCGATCAGGTCGTCGTGCATCTTAGTGGCCCACTGTTGGTTGCTGGCGTTGATAAAGTTCTTGCCGAAACCAGTCGACCCACGGTAGTTGACGCTAAGCACGGCGTAGCCCCGATTGGCCAGTAGTTGGTGGTTTGTGTTGTAGCCCCAACTATCGCGCGCCCACGGCCCGCCGTGGACGAACAGCACCATCGGTAGCGGTTCGCGCGGGCGACCGGTTGACTCCGGGTCGGATGCCAACGGCAGCGTGAGATAACTGACCAGATCCAAGCCGTCGCGCGATTTGATCACGACCGGGTGCATCTTCGCCAGCGGCAATCCCTCGAGCGCCTCGCGATTGGTGAACAGGAACTTCGCCTTCTTGGCCGGGCGATCGTAGAGAAAGTAGCGCACCGGACCGTCGTCGAGCACGTAGGCCACGATCCACTTGTCGTCATCGTTGGTGCGGCTGGCGACTTGTATCTCGCCCGGTGATACCGTGGCTAGGTAGTCAAAGTCTTCCTGAATTGCCGGATCGAGGATGTCCCACTCGGTCTTCTCGTAGTTGAATGACACGGCCTGAAGGTTCTTTTCGGTGGGATGCACGAGCACACCGCTGACGTCGGCTTTGTCGTTTTCGGCGAGCACTTTCTGCTCGTCGGTCTCCAGATTTCGCTCGACCAGAGCCGCGGTGTCTCGCCCGCGACTGTCGATGGCGTACAGGATCTGGCCCGATTTGTCGAAACCGATGGTGGTCGTCGTCAACGTATCTTCGAAGGGAACGTTTTCGAATTCCTTCCAGCCGCCCTCGCCGTCAGGCTCATAGAGCTGATTGCTGCCGTCGGGCATCATCTTCGAGGCGAAGCGGATTTGATAGTCGTCGTCTACGACGAATGCAGCGTACTCGGGATTCTCCTGCACGAGCTCTCGTTCACCGGTGCCGATGTTCACCCGATAAATGTCGTGATAGCGCGCGTCGCGATCGTTCAGCCCGACCATGATCTCTTCAGGAAACTTTTCGCTGACGCCGACGATTTGGGCGTTTACCTTGTCGATCGGAGTCAGGTCCTTGGTCTCGCCCGATTCCAGGTCGACGCTGTACACGTGCCAATCCTCGTCGCCGCCCTTGTCCTGGACGTACAGCACGTGTTTGCTGTCCTCGGCCCAAAAGTACGAGCGAATGCCCCGGTACTTGTCGTCGGTCACCGGTTTGGCCGCGGCCGGATCGTCGAGCGGGCCAACGAACACGTTGAGCACGCCGTCGCGCGGGGCCAAGTAGCTCAACTTCGTGCCATCGGGGCTGAGCCGGGCCGACGCTTTATCAGGATTGCCAAACAGCGTCTCGCGCTCGATCAGTGCCACGCCATCCGCGACCGCCGGGTCGGCTTGAGGTGCGTCGACACCTTTGGCCGTTTCGTCGTTGGGTTTATCCGCGTTGCCCTGCTCGTCCGGCGTGGGTTCGTCCGACGACTGTTCGTCGGGCGTTTCCTCTGTCTTCGGCGGCTCGTCTGCTGGCGCGCCCAGTACCGGTCCGGCCGCCGGTTCGCTGACCTTTTCGGCTGATTCGCTGGTAACGGGCGTTTCGGCGACGGCCTCGGGCGTGTCGACGTTTTCGGCCGCCTGGTCAGTTTTCGACGCGCAGCCTGCCAGGCTTCCCGCGATGAACAACAACAGCAGTGTGGAGCGAAGCAATTTCAACATGGTCGCCGGTCCTCCCTGAGATAGTACCGTTTCAGCGTGATAGAATATCGCTCCGCGGGCCGCCCGCCAAGCCGCGCCCGCGAATCTCCCGACGCAACGGTGCCCTTGCGCGCCGCCACAATCCGATGCCAACACGCGCAGATCGCCGCGCTTTGCCCGACGTGCAGTACCGGCCCTTGGTCGTGGTACTGATCGCGGTGTGCGCCGGCGTGGTGGCTGATCGCTACACGGCAATCGCGCTGCACTGGTGGTGGCTCGGCGGTGTGACGGCTTGGGCGGTATGGTGGGTGCTGTGGCGAGAGCGACGGCAGCGCCTGGCAGTTTGGCCCTTGTTGATTGCCGTGGCGGCCAGCGGGGCGGCTTGGCACCACTGCCGCTGGTCGCTCTTTTCGCCGGATCAGGCGGTGCTCTCGGCGCAGCAAGACGGCGGCCCGGCGGCGATCCGCGCGCGTGTCGTTGCCGGACCGTTTCGCGTGCCCGCCCCGCCCTTCGATCCGTTGCAGTTGTTCGCCCTACCCGACCGAACACGGCTCGAAGTCGAAGTCACGTCGGTTCGCGACGACGCCACGTGGCGCGCGGCGTCTGGCCGAACCACAGTTTTGGTCAGTGGGCATCTGGGCGGCGTGCGGCCCGGCGACTGGGTTCGCATCTTCGGTCAAATGGCCCCTGTGCGTCCGCCGGCAAATCCTGGTGAATTCGACTTCGCCCAACAGGCGCGCTGCGATCGACGGCTGTGCTGGGTGACCGCCGGGTTTCCTGAGTGCGTCACTCTGATCGAGCGCGGCAGCAGGTTCGATGGGCGACGGATGCTCGGCTCGCTGCGCGGCGCCGGCGACGCGCTGTTGTGGCGCAATTTGCTGCCCAATCGATCCCCGCTGGCCGCGGCGATGTTTTTGGGCATGCGCGAAGAATTGGAGCCGGGCGAAGTGCAGGCGTTTCGCGAGACCGGAACGATTCATCTGCTGGTTGTCTCCGGGCTGCATGTTGGCATTTTGGCAACGTTCTTGATGCTTGCCATGCGCGCGGCAATGGTGCCGCGCCGCGCGGCGCTTGTGTGCGTGGCCGTCGCCGTGTTGCTCTATGCCGCGGCAACCAGCGGGCATCCGCCGGTCGTGCGCGCCGCGGTGATGGTGTTAATTGCTTGCGCCGCGATCGGTTTGGGGCGTCGCGCTGTCGGATACAACGCGATTGCCGCTGCCGCACTGGTCGTGCTGGCGCTGAGCCCCGGCGAACTGTTTCAACCGGGGACCCAGCTCTCGTTCCTGTGTGTCGTTGGGTTGGCATGGCTGGCACAGCGGCAAGCCCAGCCGTCCGAAGTCGACCCCCTGGCGAGCCTGATTGCTCGAACGCGACCGTGGCCCGTGCGCGCGGCGCGCGGTGTCGTGCGGTCAGGTTGGCGGTTGGTCTTGGTCAGCTTTGTGATCTGGGTCTTCATTTGTCCCTTGGTGATGTCGCGGTTCCACCTGTTTTCGCCGATCGCCGTTGCGTTGGGACCGCTTCTGAGCCTTCCCATGGTGGCCGCCATGGCCAGCGGCTTCGGGTTGTTGCTCTTCGGTTGGGTGATTCCGCCGGTTGGCGGAGCGCTCGGTTCGATGTGCGACGCAAGTCTCGGCGCGATGCAATACTGCATCGCCGCTGCCCGTGACGTGCCGGGTAATCACGCTTGGGTCGCCGGGCCAGCCGACTGGTGGCTCGTCGGTTTTTACGCGGCGCTGCTTGTGTGGGTGTTGGTTCCGCGCATCGCGCCCCCGCGACGCTGGTGTCTGGCGTTGGCCGCCGGTTGGATCGGGGCGGGCTTCGCCGTTTCGTTCGCGGCGGAGCGCGGCTCCGACGAACTGGCTTGTACGTTTCTTTCGGTCGGACATGGCGAGGCGGTTGTCGTCGAGCTGCCCGGCGGCAAAACGCTGTTGTACGACGCCGGTCGTTTGGGCACGCCGACGCGCGCCTCGCGGGCCGTGTCCGGTTACTTGTGGTCGCGCGGCGTGACGCACCTGGACGCGATCGTGATCTCGCACGCCGACGCCGATCACTACAACGCAGTGCCGGAGATTTTGGAACAATTCTCCGTGGGCGTGGTTTACGTTTCGCCGATGATGTTCGAGCAACGGTCTCCCGCGCTCGACGCGCTGCAAGCCGCATTGACCGAAGCGAACGTGCCAGTCCGCGAGATCACGAGCGCCGACGCGCTACAAACCGGCAGCAGTGCGACGATCGACGTCTTGCACCCGACACGCGTGGGCGTGTTGGGCAGCGACAACGCCAACAGCATCGTGCTGTCGATCGGCTACGCGGGACGGCGAATCTTGCTGACCGGAGATTTGGAATCGCCCGGCTTGGAAGAAGTCACGTCTGACGAGCCGCAGGCCTGCGACGTTTTGCTGGCGCCGCACCACGGCAGCGCATCCAGCGATCCGCCCGGCTTCGCCGCCTGGAGCACGCCACGCTGGACGGTGATCAGTGGCGGGCAACGGGAGCCAGCCGACCAGGTAGTGACCGCGTATTCGTA
>CALFYT010000076.1 GCA_937952415.1 uncultured Planctomycetaceae bacterium
CCGCTACCTCGTCGAGCGCCTACCTGTCATGCTGACGCCGCGATGGGTCGAAACCAAATGTCAGCCCGTCGCGATTCAAGACGCGTTGCACTGGCTGGTCGAGTCGCTCAGTTTGTCGACGGACAGTGACCTCGTGGCAGAAATTGGTGGTCCCGATGTGCGCACCTATCGGGAACTTATGCGGATCACGGAGGAAGAATTGCAACTGCCGAGGCGCTTTATCGTGGGCGTGCCCCTGCTGACGCCAAGGCTTAGCTCAGGTTGGATTAGTCTGATCACGCCGGTGTCGTATCAGCTTGCGCGGCCGCTCGCAGAGGGCCTTCGGAACCGCGTCGTCGTCGGTGACAAGTCAGCGCAGAAGATCATGCCACACAAAGCTCTGTCTTCACGCGAGGCGATTCGGCGGGCGATTAACGAAACGAACTCACAAGAGATCGAAACACGTTGGTCGGCAGCTGGTCCGATTCCCGGTGACCCCGACTGGGCCGGTGGCCAGGTGTACGAAGACCGACGAGAGATAACGATCACCGCTTCGGCGACCTACGTCTTCGACGCAGTTTGCCGTGTAGGCGGTGGCCACGGTTGGTACGCGGCTGACGTGCTTTGGCGGATTCGCGGTTGGATGGATCAGCTTGTCGGTGGACCCGGCTTGCGTCGAGGCAGGCGTCACCCGGAAAACGTAGCCTATGGCGAGGTGCTAGACTTTTGGCGGGTTGTTGGAATCGAGCGAGATCGCTCTCTGTTGCTGCATGCAGAAATGAAGCTTCCCGGCGTAGCACGACTAGAGTTTCAGCTCGATCCCGCTGAGTCGTCAGACGTGTCGAATCCAGCAACGCGGCTGACGATGACCGCGCGATTTCGTCCGAAAGGCCTGACGGGCATTATCTATTGGTACTGCGTCCTTCCACTGCATCACATTGTCTTTAGTGGGATGCTCAAGGGCGTCAAGCACGCGGCAGAATCCGCAAAGCACGACCAGATCGAACCAGTATCGACGGAGCCGACGGCGTCCCACCAGCCATCGAAGAAACTGGAGACCGAAAAACGTTAAAGCCGCATCGCCCCCGGGACCATACACCGATCAACAAAGCCGCCTGGGAAACCAGTGAGGCGCTCCAACCGTTGCTGAAACCCATTTCATCCGACCGCATCGGTCAACCAGACGACATCGCCAAAGCCGCGGCTTGGCATGCATCCGACGACTCAGAACACGTTCGCGGAACGACGATGTTTGTTGATGGAGGCATGACCCTTTGTTGGCGCGTTACCCAGGGAGGTTGAGTCGGAACTAGTTCGGTGACCGGTAGGGATCCGACACCGCCGACGGTAACCTACTGCTCGGACACCGGCCCCGGAAAGAACGCGTTCGTTCGTCGTTTGTAATTGGCATAGTCTGGTCTCCGTTCCTCGATCTGTTTTTCTAGAGGGACCACGCCCGACACCTTAAGCAACAAGAAGGTCATGATTGCCGGGCTGAAGACCGTCCACCAGGAGTTGGCCTCCGCGGCGACGAGATAGATGCCCCACCAAACACAGAAGTCGCCGAATTAATTCGGATGACGCGTATATCGCCAGAGACCTTCGTTCATTACTTTGGCGTCGCTGCCAGGTTGGGCTTTGAAGCGGGCCATCTGAAAATCGCCCACGGATTCGAAGAATATGCCGATGACCTACGTCGCGACTCCGACTGCGGCAACCCAACCGATGGGCGATGTTTGGCTCCAGAAGATGCCAGATTGAAAGGCCAGCGAGATGATCCACATCAAGGCTCCTTGAAGCAGAAACACGGTGAACAAGCTGATCCACCAGAACTGATTGCCGTGCTTTTCTCGCATTTTCGCGTAGCGTCTGTCTTCGCCTTCGCCATAGTTTCGCCACGCCAAGTAAGTGGACAGTCGCAAGCCCCAAACCGTCACGAGCGCGGCGAGCAAATAAGATCGTGCGTCTCGCCCGCCAACCTGAAAGATCGTGGACCAAACGAGAATGACGAAGCCAAGTCCCCAGCAAGGGTCGACGATGGAAGCGTCCTTCTTGAGCAAGCTCAACAGCCAGAGCGCCAACATGAAGGTGGCAACGATCGCAAGGTTGGTCGCTACCAGGTTAAGAAAGTACATGGACTATAGTCTCAACGAGTGGCACCGGGTCATGCGTGGCTTCTTCAGCGACCTCGCCACCTCATCGCTCAGTTGTTCCCGAGATGAAACGGCAGGCCGACGTGTCGGCGTTATCAGTCGGCTTGCAAGCTGAACCGAGCACGAATCGACCTGAGGGCGCGGATCCCCGGCGGCTTGTGTGCGCGTGCCTACGGTGGGCACTGACCGAGGACTAAGCCGTGGATCATGGTCGCGCAAAAGTACTCGGTGTCCGCCACGAATTGTGAGGACTCAGGTAGGAGGAAATCCGCGGCGGCTTGCTTCTCTTTCCCTTCGAGGAACGGCTCAACCCGGCGGTACAAGTTGGAGAGATATGTTTCCAGGTATGCGCGGAACGATTGGTCCAGCGGAGCTCGCCGATCGATTGCATAGGTCTTGCGTTGAATTTTGCAAAAGCCGGCCTGAGCCAATAGTTTTTCGCCAAATCGCAGGAAGTATAGTCCCGACCGCGATATGTCGTGTTTCAGTGCCCGCTCTTCGGCCAGCAGTACCGATACCTCGAGCCCTGCCGGCCACGGCAGAATTAGCCCGTGGATGTTATCTGTTTCCAGGACCGCTACGATCCCTCGGGGACGGAGAACACGCCGAAACTCGCGAAGAACGAGGTCGAGTTCGCTAAAACTTTGCATGCTTTGAGCACACCAAACGAGATCGAACGAGGCGTCAGGGAACGGCAACCGCCTGACGTCGCCATGCACAAAGCGCAGTGAAGGCGAAGTTCCAGTCGACTTAATCCGTTGACTTGCGGCAGTCAGGTAGGCCTGCGACGCGTCAAATGCAACGAGGGCTGCTCTTTCGTTGAGTCGTGCGGCTAGCAATTCAAGATAAAAACCATCGCCGCAGCCGGCGTCGAGAACGCGTGCCGTCGGATCGAGTGGCAAAGCTTGAACAATCGAGCGAAACTCTGGACACAGCGCCTGGTGCAGTGCGTCGAGACGATCTGCATATCCAGGAAGCTCGTGCGTGTTCATGACGGAGCAGCGGTTGAAGTCTCGTCGCGACATTCAAGGGGCGAAGGTTCGCAAGTATTCTTGCCGGCGACCGATCAGGCCTGCAACCCGCGGCGAGCGAATCTCGTGCCAGGCGGGTTCCCCCCATCTCTTGGTTCTTGGCCGCGGGGCAAGATTGGAAGGGGTGCCCACTGGCATAACGGGGGTGCCACGCTGGCCCTCACGTCGCGGATGGCTAGCCGGAAGTCGCGACAGTCGCGAATTAGCACGACAACGACCCCTCGCGGCCGCTCGACGACCAGAGTGAGCCTTGAACGACCAAGCCAGGAAGTCTTCGGGAGATGTACGTGTAGAATCGACGTGTCTTACCGGTTCCTACAAGTCTGAAACGCGATCTGATCTTCGGTGTCGCGATCCCATTCAGGACATCCTGGCCTTCCATGGATCGTGCAAGGTATCGACGAACCTTCGATCGTGCATGGATTAAATGCGTCCTCACAAAACCTGCCGGGGTCCGCGACGACAGACGGCAATCGGCCGAGAAACGCCGATTGCACTCGCGCGCGTAGTGTTTTGTTCGGTTGCACTAAGAAACGGGGAGCAAATCGCCATGGCCAACTCGACCAGGTACAATGGGACCCGTCCGGCTCCCCTGGGCCTGCGAGAGTGCGCATCGCCATCCCCTGCGTATCGAGGTTCCCGCCATGCACTTCATCGATCGCCGCCGCTTCCTGCAGTCGAGTTCGCTTGCCCTGGCCGCGGGCTACTCTCGGGCCCTGTTCGCCGCCGAGTCGCCCAAGTTTGCCGAGCAACCCAGCTTCGATCCGCAGGCGTTGTTCCTCACCTGGCAGCGCGATCCGACCACCACGATGACCATCCAGTGGATCGGTAGGGAAGAGGAGGGGGCAGGGCGGCCGATCTGGTTTGCGCGCACAGGTGCCGACGACTGGGCACAACAGGCCGGCTCGGTCCACGATTTTCCCATGACCAACAAGAAGGTGTTCCGCACGGAATTGACGGGCCTTGCGCCCGACACCGAGTATCGCTTTCGCGTGGGCACGGATTCGGCCGAACAGCGCTTTCGTACGATGCCGGCCAAGGCAACCAACCCGATTCACTTCGTCTCCGGCGGCGACGCCGGCGTCAACGTGCATACGGAGGCGACCAACCGGTTGGCGGCCGCCCAGGAGCCACAGTTCGTTGTGCTCGGTGGCGACCTGGCCTACGAGAATGGCCGCAGCCCCGGGACGTTCTATCAGTTCCTCTCGCTGTATTCCCGCGGTCTGCGACACGAGAAGCGTTTGATTCCGCTGCTGGCCTGCATCGGCAACCACGAGGTCAACGGCAGCTACGAGCAAGGGCGCGACGCGGCGCCATTCTTCTACTCGGTCTTCGACGGACTGTTCACCGATACCAGCTACGGTTGCCTCGACTTCGGCGACTATCTCTCGCTGGTGTTTCTGGACACGAACCACAACGCGCCGGTCGCCGGCGCGCAGACCGATTGGCTCTCGCAGACACTCAAGCAGCGCGAACACATGCCCACCGTCTTCTGCTTCGATCACGTGCCCACCTATCCCTCGGTGCGGCCCGTGAATTTCGATGATCTCGACGTGGGTACGGGGGCCGACAACCGCAAGCACTGGTCACCGCTGTTCGAGCGGTACAACGTCGACGCCGTGTTCGAGCACCACGATCATGCCTACAAGCGCACGCATCCGATGCTCGACGGACACATCGATAAGCGGGGCGTTCTCTACTTGGGCGATGGCTCCTGGGGCAGGCTCCGCCGCCCGGCCACTCCCGAACAGCGCCCCTTCCTGGCAGTCAGCCACGAGGCCTACCATCTCTCCGTGCATCGCATCGAGGGAGAACAGCGCTCGCACGTCGCCCTGACTGACACGGGCCGCGTGGTCGACGTGTGTGTTACTACTAAGAAGAGTCGCCTGCGGGCCAGCTAGTGCGCCGCGAGCGCTCAGGACACGTGACGTCCTGCGCTGGCGCCTCCGGGAGTCGGTGTCGGCTTCCGCCACTGTCTGGTCATCGAGGCGGGAATCTTGTGCGTCGTTTTCTGCTACTTCCGTGACGGGCAGTTGTGGTTTGTGCCCGTCGCCGGTCTGCGTGCTGGTCGCCGTGCGGGCGGCTAGTTACCATGGCTCGGTAGTCATCGAAGCTGAAGGGGCGTTGGAGACGGGGGCGTCGTGAGCCCACGCATTGCAAGCGTCTACAAGGAAATGATCATGGCCAACGTCGTATTTCGATTCTTAACAATACCCGTCTGTCTCCTGGCCGTGCTGCTACTGGTCGCAACGACGACCAGCGCGGCGGAGCTCAAAACAAAAAACGTCGTACTGATCACGACCGACGGTCTGCGGTGGCAGGAGGTATTCACCGGTGCGGACAAGGAGTTGATCAACAAGAAACACGGCGGCGTTGCAAACACCAAGGCGATCGAGGAACAGTTCTGGCGCGAGACGCCGGAAGAGCGCCGAGAGGCCCTGCTTCCGTTCGTCTGGAAGAAGATCGCTCGTGAAGGGCAAATCTACGGGAACTCGCCGAAGGGCAGCTCGGCGCAGATTACGAACACCATGAAGTTCTCGTACCCGGGCTACAATGAAATCCTGACCGGCTTTGCCGACCCGCTGATCGATAGCAACGCCAAGAAACCCAACAAGAACATCACCGTCCTCGAATGGCTGCACCGCAAACCCGGGTTCGGCGGAAGGGTCGCCGCCTTTAGCGCGTGGGAGGTAGTCCCCTACGTCATCAACCGCCAGCGGTGCGGCTTTCCCGTGATGGGCGGTTGGGAGCCGGTCCCCGATCCGGATCCGAATCCCCGGCAACAACTGCTCAATGAATTGATCGCAGACACCACCCGGCCGAATGCGACCGAAGTCATCGATTCCTTTCTGTTTCAGGCGGCCCGTGAACACCTGCTCAGGCACAAGCCGCGCGTCCTGTTCGTTGGTTTTCTTGAGACCGACGCCTGGGGACATGCCGGGCGCTACGACCATCTGTTGACTTCGGCCCACGGCGTCGACCAGTACATTCAACGAATGTGGGACTTGATGCAGTCGATGGACCAGTATCGCGACCAGACCACGTTTATTATCTCGACCGATCACGGTCGCGGATCGGGACTGGTGAACTGGAAGAGTCATGGCCAGAGCATTGAGGGTGCCGAGAACATCTGGATGGCATTCCTCGGGCCGGACACGCCGCCACTGGGCGAACGAACTGATTGCGACCGCGTGACGCAAAGTCAGATTGCCGCAACGTTGGCCGCGTTTCTGGGCGAAGACTACCACGCGGCCGTGGCCGATTCGGGGCCGGCAATTGAGCCTGTCTTGCCCTCCGGCAAGTAGCCTCCATCGGAATGTCGCGGAATCCGCACCGCGACACGGATCGGCGTCGCCCAGCAAGGGTGCTCCGGCTCGACGAGTACGACGTTCGACGCGCAACCGGTCGAACAGTTTGGCTGATTCGAACGAGACTCGACCGGCGCATTGCGTGCCGTCATAATTGGGTCAATTGCTCAGACAAACATCGACTCAACAACTTGATTTTAGGCGAGGTTCTGGCATGCGAGGAGCATGGATCGGTTCGGTTGTATTTGTCGTCGGATTTTGCGTTGTTGCGCCACGCGCGGATGGACACCCGCCCAACAGTGGCGATCAACACGATCACGCCGGTCACGCGCATGAAGCGGCGGCAACCTCGAAGACAGCACTGCCGCAGGGCCTGATCCTTCCCTCGCTGGACGGAGCCAAGCCGTGGTCCGACAAGCCGATCTTGAATGACCCGAACCGCTTTCATATCGCCATCATGACAGACAACACCGGAGGACACCGCCCGGGGATTTGGATGAAGGCCGTGGAGCGAGTGAACTGGATGCGGCCTGCGTTCGTCGTGTCGGTCGGGGATTTGATCGAAGGCTACAGCCACGATCGCAACGAGATCGAGGCGATGTGGAAGGAGTTTCTGGGTTTCATTGACAAAATGCAGATGAAATTCTTCTTTGTCGCCGGCAACCACGATGTCTCGAATCCGACAATGCACAAGATCTGGCGAGAGCACTTCGGAGCGGAATGGTATTCGTTCGACTTTAAGGACGTTCATTTTGTCTGTCTGTCGTCGGAGGATAGCGACAACCAGATCGGACCTGAACAGCTCGCCTGGCTCGAAAAGGACCTGGCAGAGCACTCGGGTGCCCGGTGGACTTTGCTGTTTCTGCACAAGCCGCTGTGGACGCGGTCCGAAGCGGCAAGGACCGCGGGCAATCCGGATTCGACCAACTGGAACAAGGTCGAGAAACTGCTGGGCGACCGCCCATTCACCGTCTTTGCCGGCCATGTGCACCACTATGTGCAATACGAGCGCAACGGGCGGAAGTACTATCACCTGGCAACCACCGGCGGCGGCTCGCGGCTGCGCGGCGTTCCCTACGGCGAGTTCGATCATGTGACCTGGCTAACCATGGAAGCAGACGGGCCGCACGTCGCCAACTTGTTGCTCGACGGTATCCTGCCGGCCGACGCAGTGACCGAGAAAGGCATCGCCCGTTTCCGACAGTTCCTCGCCAAGACGCGGATTGAGGTCGCCCCAATCCTGATTGGCGAGAGTGAGGGCCTTACCGAAGGGAACATCGACGTTCGCGTGACCAATGAGTTCGACCGGCCGATTGCAATTCGCGGAACGATCCAAGGACTGCCACTGCGCGGTTTGACGGTCGATCCCGCGAAGCTCGAGCTGTCGGCGGCACCCGGCGAAACGAGCGAGCTGTCGGTCGGCATTCGCTTCGAAGAGCCCATCGCGTTTCCGCACTTAGCAGAGACGTTGCTCACAGCGCACATCGGTACGGTCGGCGACGATCCGCCGTTGACGGCTGAGCGAACCATCCCGGTCGTAATCGATCGCAAGTTTCCATGTCCGGCGGTGACGCTCAAGAGCATCGACGGCGTCCTCGAAGAGGCACTCGCGCGCGACGAATCGACCAGCGAGCGTCCGCTGCTGGTGGGCGACGCGGAGACCTGGACGGGCCCTGCGGACGCGTCGCTTCAGTTCGGGCTAGGGCACGACGAAGAGTTCTTGTACTTATCGGCCCGCGTCATCGACGAGCAGATTATCGAGGGGGGCGACGCTTTGGAGCTGCGCGTCGATGCGCGGTTTATCGACCAGCGACGCAACGACCCGCGGCTTGGCCGCGGGGCCTACATGTTCCGCCTGAGCGCGCCTGACAGCGAAGACAAGACAAGTCTCGAAGTCACGGCCTTCCGTCGCGGCAAGCAGTTCGATGGTACGGCTGCCGCGGCCCGCCGTACCAAGGACGGCTACGACGTGGAAATCGCCGTGCCCATCGAGTTCATCACGAGCGTGCAGCCGACGAACTGGCACAGCGTTCAAGCGACCGTGGTCATCCGAGACCAGGACGAAAAGGACGGAAAGACGTGCGCCGTGGTCTGGCGGGGGACTGAGTCTTTCTCCGACCGCAATACGAACTACGGCCAGTTCGTGAACGCGCCGTAGGTGTGGTTGCCTACCAATCGGACGGGTTACCGTGAGCACCGCGGAGTTTCCGGCGGCACTGATCTCGCTGTTTTCTCCCTCCACGCCCGACTGAGCGTGGGTTTCGACGTCGTGCCGGTGCCCGAACCGGCCAGTGGGCTGCTGTTGGCGGTGGCCGGTCGTATGCTGGCCATGCATCGGCTGCGAAATCGCAAGCGCGGCTGACGCTCGTCGTCACCGCTCGTCCGTGGATTCGCGACAGCGGGGCTGCTACCTACCGCGCCCGGCGGACTATTCCGGTGAACCATGCGATTTGGTCGTTCGTCGGCTCGAATCGTTCGCGCGATTTGGCCGCACGGGACGAATTGGCTATGGCTTTTGAGGACGCGTGAAGCCATTGGCAAAAAGCGTCCTCACAGAAACCTGCCGGGGGCCGCGATGACCGGCTACAATCGGCCGTGAAACGCCGACTGCACCCGCGCACCCGGCGGTTCTCGGTCGGCTGCACTAAAGCAGCTCCATGCACGATTTCGAACACGAACGAGCTAGGCCAAGACTCTCAGGAAAGGTATGCAATGACCGAGCCCTCGCCACATCAACAGATTGACCGGATGATTACCGGGTACTGGACCTCGCAGGCGATCTACGCCGCGGCCAAGTTCGACATTGCCGAGCATCTGAGCGACGGTCCCAAGTCCGTCGAAGAACTGGCCAGATTGACGTCCACCAATTCTGACGCCTTGTACCGATTGTTGCGGGCCTTGGCCAGCGTGGGGATCTTTCGCGAGGGCGAGTCGCGCCAATTTTCGTTGACGCCACTGGCTGAACCGCTTCGCGGCAGCGTGCCCGGTTCGAAGCGTGCTCTAGCGCTCATGATGGGCGACGAACAGTTCCGCGCGTGGGCCGACATCGACTACAGCATTCGGACCGGCGAGGTCGCCTTCGACAGAGTTTTTGGCAAACCGGTCTTCGAGTACCTGGGAGAGAATCCGGAGAAAGCACGCATCTTTGATCGGGCAATGGTTGACGTTCACGGCCGCGAGTCGAACGCCGTCCTCGATGCCTACGACTTTTCGGGGATCGGTGTTATTGCCGACATCGGCGGCGGCAACGGATCGCAAATCGCGAACATCCTCAATAAGCACACAACGATGAAGGGCATTCTCTTCGACCTACCGCAAGTGATCGAGCGAGCGCAAGGCCCAATCGAGTCACAGGGTTTGTCCGATCGTTGCGAGCTGGTCGGCGGCAGCTTTTTCGATTCTGTCCCAAAAGGTGCCGACGCCTACATCATGCGACATATCATCCACGACTGGGACGATGAGAAGTCGTTGAAGATCCTTCGCAACTGCCATCAAGCGATGGATTCCCATGGAAAATTGCTTGTCGTCGAGAGCGTCATTCCTACGGGAAATGACCCGTTCGTGGGTAAGTTTCTCGATCTGCACATGCTGCTGATCCCCGGAGGAAAAGAGAGGACCGAAGAGGAGTACCGGAGTTTGTTCGACACGGCCGGATTCGAGCTGCGCCAAGTCGTTCCGACGGAAACCGATATCAGCATCCTCGAGGGAGTGCGAAAATAAGTGGCCGACGCGACGGGTTGTCCCTGTCCGCAACGTGCAAAGCAGGCTCGTTGACCCGCCCCCGCAGAACCGAGTCTCGGCCGAGCGCTGGCGAGTGCGGATTGGATCGGCGGCACGCGCATCGGTCGATTCATGGCAGTTGCCGCGGCGTTCGATCCGGCATCTGAACGGGAAAACCCACATGGCATTGCGGCTGATGCAGATCTTCGTTCCCAAAGGTTCTGGCGAGAAGTCCGACAAGCTGCTCGAAGGCCGGGAAGTGTTGGGTCGGTGGCGCGACACGCAAACTGACCAGACCGTGCTGCACCTGCTGGTGCCGGTCGAAGAAACCGAGCCGATCATGGACGAGTTCGAGCAGGCGTATTCCAGCACGGAGGGGTTTCACGTCGTGCTGTTTCCGGTCGAGGCCGTGCTGCCGCGTCCTCAAGCAAAGAGCGACCGAGAAGAAGCCTCGCAGCCAGACGAAACGGAACGCGCCAAAGAATCGCAGCGGATCAGTCGCGAAGAACTTTACAACGAAGTCGTTGAGGGACTGGGCGTCTCGCGCGTATTCGTCGGCATGACGATTCTGGCCGCGGTGGTGGCGGCCATCGGGCTAATGCGCGACGACGTGGTTGTTATCATCGGCGCTATGGTCATGGCCCCATTGTTGGGACCCAACGTCGCCATGGCGTTTGCGACAACGCTAGGCGACATCGATCTGCTGCGCCGTGGCCTGGTGACGAACTTTGTTGGTGTCGCGCTGACGTTTCTGTTTTCAATCGCGGTGGGCTATTTCTTCTATGTCGATCCCGAGGTACCGGCCATTGCCTCCCGGACTCAACTGGCTGCGGGCGATATTCTCCTGGCGCTGGCGGCCGGAACCGCCGGCACGCTGGCCCTAACGCGCGGGCTGTCGACCGCCGTGATCGGCGTGATGGTCGCCGTTGCCCTGGTGCCGCCGCTGGTCACGGCCGGCTTGCTGTTTGGTGCGGGTCAACCGACACTCGGCACGCGCGCATTGCTGTTGACCGGCGCCAACGTGATCTGTGTGAATCTGGCCGGCATCGTGACCTTGTTAGCGCAAGGCGTGCGCCCGCGCAATTGGTGGGAGGCGAAGCGCGCCAAGTCGGCAACGTACAAGGCGACGATCGTTTGGGCGATCCTGCTCATCCTGCTGGTGGTGATCCTTGCGGTGGGGCGGGTCGGCGTAACCCGCTAGACCTCACGACGCTAGATCGCACTTACGAGAAACAACCTAAGCTCCCGTTCTTGTCCCTGTCGATTCCGCACTTGCATGTTCTTGAGGATGAGGATCGGCACCTGAGTCGTTGGAACCGATCCACCCTTTCTTCCAAAAGAAGGCAAGCATGGCCGCCGCGACGACGAGCATAGTCGTCCAAATGATTGGATAGGCCCACCAAACGTGCAATTCCGGCATGTGCTCGAAATTCATGCCGTAAATGCCCGCCAAGAACGTGAGTGGAATGAAGATCGTGGCGACAATCGTAAGTACCTTCATCACTTCGTTGGTTCGGTTGGCGATGGAGGAAAGGTACGTATTCATCAGGCCAGTCACCATCTCGCGATACATTTCGGTTACTTCCGAGGCTTGCACGCAATGGTCGTACGTGTCGCGCAAGAAAACGCGCACCTTGGGATCGATCAGAGGATGTTCTTCGCGGGCCAACTTGGTGGCCGCTTCGCGTTGCGGCCAGATCGCGCGGCGGATCCTGTGCAACTGGTTCTTGATTCGGTTGAGGTCCTTGATCAAGTTCGGCGTCGGACGTTCGACAACGGCCTCTTCGAGCTGTTCCAGATAGTTGCCGATCTCTTCGAGCTTCGGGTAGTACTCATCGATGATCGTGTCGAAGATGGCATAGGCGACATAGGCCGGTCCCTCGTGGCGGATGCGGCCTTTGCCGGAACGGATCCTGTTGCGCACAGGATCCAGCACGTCGCCGTAGCGCTCTTGGAACGTGAGCACGTAGTCATTGCCCAGGACGATGCTCACTTGCTCTAGATCGACGTGGTTCGGCCGTGCGGAATGAATCATCCGAGCAATGATCAGCATTTGCTCATCATAGGGTTCGGCCTTGGGTCGCTGTGGTACGTTCACCACGTCTTCGATTGCTAGCGGATGAAGTGAGAAGATGCTGCCAATCTTCTTAATCAACTTCTCGTCGCCGAATCCTTGAATATCGACCCAAGTGATCGTATCGGGACTGTGTGCCGCCTGCAGTGAATCGGGATCCGTAACGTCTTCTTCCTTGAGGTCGCCGGGTGTGAAGTGCATGACGCGGATCTTAGTCGGCGGAGAATCTTCCTTGATGACCAATGTTCCTGGCCGCGCACCCGCTTTCGGATGTCGTTTGCTGAAGATCGTAAGCATGCGTAGCCTTGTTGTTCAGGAGGTGCGCCGTCGTTGCGCAGGCGGTGCGATTTCACAAAGGTCCGCGCAGGGTTGCTGCCGAGTCGCGGAGCAATGCTTCCCTTATGGCTCCGTCCACTCTCCGAGGTATGCGGCCAACACGTGACTCCATTCGGGGCTTCCGGTTGTCCGCAGCAGCACTTGGTTGATCGGTTCACGCAGCGGACTGTTGCTCGGCAGGGCAAACGCGTAAGACTGCGGCTCGAAAGTCACAGGCAGGACGTGTATCTCGCCGGGAAAGAGCTGAGGCGATTCGTGACGCAGAATCGTCGCATCGTAGACCACTGCATCAACTTCGTCTGCTTGCAGTGCAGACAGCGCGGATCGAACGTCGGGGTGCTTCGCGGCGATGATATGACGAGATCGCAAGTATTCGTCACTCGTCGATTCCGAAACCGTGGCCACGCGCACGCGCGATAGATCGGCAGGCCCGGCAATTCGGGATTTCAGTTGCGTCACGGTGAGTGCGGACGTAACCGCTGCGGTAAAACTCGCGATGACGAACAGCCCGGAGAACATCCAGATGCATGCGATGATTCGCCCGCCTGCGGACTTAGGCACTTTGTCCCCGTATCCAACCGTCGTCATCGTGACGGCTGCCCACCAGGTGCCGGATGCAATTCCTTTGGTCATCCCACCGCCGAAGCTTGGATTCTGCTTGCGTTCGAAGAAGTATACGGCCACGCCGCTGGACAAAAGCACCGCGAGCAAGCCCGCCATCACCTTAATGAAAGTGGAGGAGAATACCGCCGACACCACCCGATCCCATCCACGAACCCGCCGGCCACTGACAGCGATTCCAAGGCCGGAGCTATGGAACGGATGGGTGAAATCCATTCGCTTCTCGCGATCGTAGTTGACTGTCAAAGCAGCGGCTGCCAAATCCACGTCTCCGCGCTCAACCGCGTCGAGCATTTCATCCAGTTCCATCACCTTGAACTTCAAGTCGATTTCATGGTCGGCCTCGCGTTCGAGATCGGCCTTGACCTCGCGCAGCAAGTCCACGCTGATCCCAATCCACTGTCCCTCATCGTTTTGCATGGAAAAGGGAGGGACTTCTCGAGTGGCAACGACTACCTGCTTTGGATGGATGGCATCTTCCTGAGCCGACGCCGCCAGCGGTAGCATGCATACCAGTGCGGTCGCCCACACGCAGCGAATCCCTAGTCCGCAACTGCCGCGCATTCTGATTCCCATCGAGTTAATTGTTGATCCGCTCTGAGGTTTTGCGCCCAGTATCCGTCACTCCCCCAGATACCGAAACACCAGTTCGTCCCAACTATCGCTGGCGCGAAAACGGAGCAGCGCGTCGTTAAGTGGTTTTCTCAATGGGTCGTCCGGCCGCAGCGCGATGGCGTATTCCTGCTCGTTGAACGACAACGCTAGCACCTGAATGCTGTCCGAGAATTCCGTGTTGGCCAAGAACTTCAAAAGGGCCTCGTCATAGACGGCCGCGTCCGCGCGTCCGCCGGTGAGCTCCTCCAGCGCAGCCTCTGCGGTCGCGCGCGTTTGAAAGCCAATGCGGCGGCGGCGCAAGTAATCCGCGCTGGTGCTCGACTCAACTGTCACGACCCGAACGTGATGAAGATCCGTCGGATGCGAAAGACCGGTTTCAAGTTGCTTCACGGTTAGCACCGATGTGATGACGCCGGTCAGGAGCGACAACAGCAGAATGCTGGCGATCATGGAACACGCGGCGACGATACGACCCAACACACCGACGGGGAAAATCCCCTTGTGGCCAAGTAGCAACACGGTAGACCACCAGACGCCCACACCTATGCCCTGACGCCTCCCGCCGCCGAAGGTGCTTTCGTTCGGCTTACGCTCGACGAGCCAAAACAGCATGCCACACCCCACGACAACGGCGATCATGACAGCAACGATCGCCAGCAAACGAGCCGAGACAATGCGGCGCAGCAACGACATATTGCTCGTTCCATTGGTGACCGACACCGCGACCCCCAGCCCGGTCGTAAAATGCGGATGGCAAAAGTCAACTCGCCGGTGCCGATCAGCCGTGACACTGATTGCGGCAACGGCTACGTCGAGTTCTCCGGACTCCAGTCCCGCAAGCATCTGGTCCAACGTCAGCTCGCGCAACTCGTATTCCAGGTTCAACTCGTCCGTAAGGTGCTTCCACATTTCAATGCTGATGCCCGCCCATTGACCATCTGGGTTCTTAAAGGCAAATGGCGGGCTGTGCTTCGTGCCGACGATCAGCTTGGTATCGGGCGTGTCGGCGGCGGTCTCGACGTCGTCGCTGCCCACGGCCGTCGCTGAAAGCACGATCAGAACAACACCAACGATGGTGGGTCGACAGACGAATTTCAGTAACTGCCGCATGAAACCGTCAGCCATCTTGAAGGGGCCGTGCTCAGGTGAATGGTACCGAAGGCGTAGAACGGTCGCGCAAGAGCTGAAACTCAGTCAACCGTCGCGCGTCCTCGGCGATCTCGATCCGCGGTCGTCCGGCCGCCAAAACGCGCACACAACATAGCGACACGGGCCAAAACGAGCGATAGGAGTCGGGCGCAATACCCAACTCGTTGGCGGGTCAGAACGCCCGCAGTCGAATGGGAGATGAACGACGTGCAAGCACATCGACTACTCTAAGCGGCCGGGTCGGCTTGCCGATTGGAACACGACGGCGTCGCGCGCTAGACCGCGGGACGGGCCACGCGTTCGTCGATCGCGGTGCCCGAATCGTATCGTTCGCACGCGGAACCCAGCTACTGTCCCGCGCTCTGCTGAAGTTTGTCCATCACGTCGTCCAGACTGAAGCTGGCCGCTTTCTGGCGCTGTGGAAATTCCTGGAATGTGGCCAGGAATTTGCCGACGTACTCCTGCGCCGGCACCAGCAGAAAGGCATGATCGATGAGCCAGTCGTAGTACGAATTCGACGTTACGTCGGCCCGCTCGTACGGATCGAGCCGCAGGTTGAAAATCTTCGGCAGCCGCAGCGACACGAACGGCTCGGCCCAAATCCGCAGGGTTCCTCGTGCGCGCTGTTCTAGGAACACCAGCTTCCAGTTGTCGTAGCGTAGTGCCGTAACTTGCTGGTCGTCGTTGCAATAGATAAACGATTCGCGCGGGCTCTCGGCGGCTTGGCCTGTCAGCAGTGGAATCAGGTTGTAACCGTCTACGTGGACCTTGTAGGTCATGTCGCCGACTTTGTATCCCTTCTTCAGTTTCTCGGCAACGTCCGGATCGCCGGCGATGGCCAGAAGCGTGGGCAGCCAGTCGTGGTGGGCGACGATTTCATTCGAGACCTTGCCCGGCGTGATCTGGCCTGGCCAGCGAACCATGCAGGGCACGCGGTAAGCGCCTTCCCAATTCGAGTTCTTCTCGTTGCGGAAGGGGGTCATGGCGGCGTCGGGCCAGGAGTTCATGTGCGGCCCGTTGTCGGTCGAGTACATGACAAACGTATTGTCGGCCACCCCGGCGTCGTCGAGCGCCTTGAGCACCGTGCCGACGTTCTTATCGTGGTCGATCATGGCGTCGGCATACTCGCTCATCCATCGGCCGGATTGGCCCTTGCTCTCGGGCTTGACGTGCGTGCGGAAGTGCATGTGCGTGAAATTGACCCACACGAAAAACGGCTTGCCCGCTTTGGCCTGCCGCTCGATGAAGTCGGCGGCCCGATTGGCGACGTCGTCGTCGATCGTTTCCATCCGCTTCTTGGTCAGCGGGCCGGTATCTTCGATGGTCTGCTTGCCGACTCGGCCGAAGCGCGGATCGACCGTATCGTCGTCTTTCTCGCTTGCCTTGCAGTCCAGCACGCCCCGCGGGCCATACTTCGCGCGGAACGCCGGATCCTTTGGATAGTCGGGATGTTCGGGCTCTTCCTCGGCATTCAAGTGATAGAGGTTGCCGTAAAACTCGTCGAACCCGTGAACGGTCGGCAGGAACTCATTGCGATCGCCCAGGTGGTTCTTGCCAAACTGGCCGGTCACGTAGCCCAGCGGCTTGAGCAATACGGCGATCGTGGGGTCTTCCTTGCGCAAGCCCAACGTGGCGCCCGGCAGGCCGACTTTGGTCAACCCGGTGCGCAGCCCGTGCTGTCCGGTGATAAACGACGCGCGGCCGGCCGTGCAACTCTGTTCGGCGTAGTAGTCGGTAAACATCAGCCCTTCGCGGGCGACGCGATCGATATTGGGCGTGCGATAGCCCATCAAGCCGAGGGTGTACGCGCTGACGTTCGATTGCCCGATGTCGTCGCCCCAGATGATGCAGATGTTCGGCTTCTTGCCCGACGCCCGCGACTGGGCGGCGACGTTTTGATTGAAGGCGGCCAGGGCGAGCAGCTCGTCTTTTTGCAATCCGGTACCACAGCCATCAGCCGGCGTACACGATGACCGAGAAAGTTCGGCTGCCTCGATGGTCGCAGGTGCCGTCGCATCGGCGCCCGGACTAAACGCGTTGCCCACAGCCACGAATACGAACAATGCGGTGACGCAAAGGCAGAGCATAATCATCCGCCAGGCGGGTAAGGTCATGGTGTTTCTCCTCGATGATCTGGCAAGAACGTGAATCGTTGTCGGTTGCGTTACGGCGGTTGGGACGGCGCTAAAGTTGTTCGTACGGCATCTCGAACAACCGATCCAGTTTTCCAAGATCGCCGGTTTGCAGTCCCTGACGGAACCAGCGTACGCGCTGTTCCGACGTGCCGTGGGTATAGTTTTCTGGCGAGGTAAAACCCCGTGAGCGGCGCTGCAGCCGGTCGTCGCCGATTGCGTTGGCCGACGTGATCGCCGCTTCGATGTCGCCCGGCTCGATGAATCGAAATCGCTGCTGGCCGTGATGGGCCCAGACTCCGGCCAGGTAGTCGGCCTGCAGTTCGAGCCGCACCGACATCCGGTTTCCGGCGGCCTTGGACGAGGACCGCCGCTCGCGCGTGACCAGGTCGCTGTAACCCAACAGGTTCTGCACGTGATGGCCCACCTCGTGAGCAATAACGTAAGCCTGTGAGAACTCGGCCTTGGAGCCACCTAGCTTGCGATCCAGCTCTTCGAAAAAGGTCGGGTCGAGATAGACGGTTTTGTCCACGGGACAATAGAACGGGCCGACCGCCGACGGCGCCACGCCGCAGCCTGTCCGAACCGCGTCGGAAAACAGCACCATGCGGGGTGGCTGGTAGCGCTCGCCTGCCCGGCGAAATTGTTCGTCCCACACGATTTCGGTGAACCGCAACACAGTCGCGGTAAATTCGCGCTGCTTTTGCTCCTCGGCGGTCGGAGCTCGCTGCTCGCCCTGTTGGCCTTGGTTCTGACCAACCTGTGCTTGACCCACAAGTTGGTTCACAATCTGGGGATCGACACCAAAGACGAGACTGAGGATCAGCACCAGCAGCAGACCGCCGCCGCCCAGCGCGACGCCCTTTCGCCCCATCTGACGCCGATCTTCCAGGTTCCTGCTCTGTTGTCCACCGCGCCACCGCATCGTCCTGGTCTCCGAGTGTGATACTGCAACGAACGGGCGGTCACCTCGATCGTCTATCGAACCGTTTCGGGGCCCGGCCCGCCGACTGCGTAAAGCTAGCGATCAGACCAACGGCGCGCTGCTTGCACAACGACCCACGCGCGCGACGTAACGTCCGATACTCAAATGGTGCTCCCGTCAGTTCAATCGCTCAAACGTAAGTCCCGGGTCGGAAGGCGGCGCACCGCTCAGGGCGAATTGCCACTTGTCCGGGCCCAGCGACTTGACCGAACCGGCCATCGCGCCGTGATCGGCGCTCTGCAATACCAACTCATCGCTGGTCGCGGCGAGATCTCCGTTGAGCTCGGTCGCCGGCTTGCCCGGTTGAGCGGCCTTCCACGAAAACTGCGAGTCGTCGGTGATCGTCAGATCGATGGTCGTATCGCCGGCCTTGGCCTGCCACGAGCCGACCAGATCGGTCTCGGGCGCATCAGCGCCAGCCGGAGTGTCCGCCGGCGGTGCCGACGGTTCGGCCGGTGCAAGTGCGTCGAGCATGCGCTTGGCCGTGGTATCCTTCGGCTGGTCGCGGACGACAACCTTTAGGGCGTTGACCGCGTCGTCCTTCGCACCGATCACCAAATACTGATAGGCAAGCACGAAATACGCCGAGGCATCGTCCGGGTGCTCGCCACAGAATTGCTCCAGCTTGCGGAGTTGGGCCTGATACTCGTCCGTGTTGCCGTACAGGCTGCTCATCGTTGTCCAGTCCATCCCCGGCGCGCTGGAAAGAAACGAATTGAGCGCGGCCGCCGCCGACTTGTACTCGCCCAGGGCGAACAACGTGACGGCCCGAACCTCGTGGACGACCGGATCACCCGGCAGTTTTTCCAGTGCCGCGTCGAACTTCGCCAGCGCGCCGCGATAGTCGCTCGCCTTGAACAGCGCCAGCCCTTCGTCGAACAGCTTCGTGGCTTGCTCCGTTTCGGGGCTCTCGGCCGCAGCTTCCGCCGACGCACCCGCAGCGTCCGCATCGGACGAAACATAGTTGTTCACCACGACCGGTTGCGAATAGTCGTACGGCGCCGATTCAGCGTAGTACGGGTTGTAGTACTCCGTACCGTAACCCCAGGCGCTGGTCAGCGCACCGAGGCCCCAGCCGACCGCGCCCCACGCGAGCGGCGCATACCAATTGCTGCCCCAATAGCCGTTCCAGCAGCCGTTGTACCAGCCGTAGTGCGGGCGGATGCAGTTGTTGTGCCAATGGCCGGCCCAACCTCCGCCGCCCCAACCCCAGTCCGGTCGATTCCAATTCGGGCGGTCCCAGCCGGGTCGATTCCCGATGACATTTCCACCGCCGATGTTGATGTCGTTGCCAATGTTGATGTTCCCGTCGCCAGGTCGGCCGGGTCTGTTGCTGCCTGGACGATTGCCTCCGCCGATGATCGGCCGATCGCCGGTTCCGGGGCGGTCTCCTACGCCTGGACGACCTCCGGGTCGATCCCCGCCGATCGTTGGTCGATCACCGGTGCCCGGTCGATTGCCGCCAGGACGGTTCCCGGGTCCGCCGGGCAATGGCGTCGGCCGGCTCACGTTGCCCAGGCTCGGACGATCGCCGCCGCCTGGACGGTTGCCTTGACCAGTTCCCGCACCCTGTCCAGGTCGGGTGCCCGGAGTTGGCCGATTGACGCCGGCACTGGGCCGAGTGCCGGGGCTTGGGCGGTTGGCGTTGCCGCCTCCGCCGCTGGGCAGCGTCGGCCGGGTCGGTTGCACTCCGCCTGACGGGCGCACCGAGGAACGATTGGCCGTGCCGCTTCCACTGGGGCGCGTGGTAGGTCGAGAAGTACTTGGCCGGCCACCCGAGGGATGAAACGAATTGCCGGCCGACGGTCGCGATGCCGTGTTCGGTCGCGACGCGCCGCTAGGACGCGAGGCGTGACCCATCGAGGGCCGACTCGTGCTGGGCCGCGAGGGGCGCGCGTGCGAGGCCGAACGATTGTACCCGCCGCTGTGGCCCATTGACGGTCGCCCGCCTCCTCCTCCAACGCGCCCCATCGACGGTCGTGCGCCGCCACCGCGTCCACCCCCGCCTCGGCCGCCGCCGCCACGGCCACCTCGGGCCGAGACATCGTCCGACCAGGCAATCAGGCAGCCAAGCATCACGAACAGCGCGAGCACCGACTTGCAGAGCGATTTCATGGCGTCATCCTCTCGTTCATCGCGACGTTAGTTGCCGGCAGCGGGCGGACGCCGCGCGACGGATATACTGAAATCTTCATCGAGGCTGTCGCCGACAATGCGGTCGGTGCCTTCGATCGTGAAGTGATCTTCGTCGTCGATATAGATATTCATCGTGGCGGTGGCGACCGTGCCGTTGGGATTGACCGCGGCCGACTTGATCACGATGCCGTCGTCGACTGCGGTCCAGGTCCCTTCCGAGAATCCGCCGTCAGAATCAAATAACCACGAGCGAATCTTGCCAACCGACGGATCCCAGCCGATCCGCTGCGTGCTGGTGCGCGAGGTACCCTCGGCTGGCTCCATCTGGAACTCGCCCAGCAAGAAGTTTTTGTCGTCGGACCATCGATACGAGATCGCCACCTTGCCGTCGGCTCCCTCGTTGACCCAATCGCCCACCAGCCAGGCAACCGGCTGCAGATAGTCGTTTGCCGTCGGGAGCGGGTCGTCGGCAAAGTCGCGCAACGAGGCCAGACGCCAGCCGTCCTCCGTTCTGGCCCAAACCGCGATGTAGCGAAAACGCGACCGCTCGTTGCCGTCGGCAGTGGTCATCGTGCGCGTGCCTTCCTCGATCGCCACCGGTCCGACGAGCCGGATCGATTCGATCGACAGGCTAAGCTTCGCACCGCGAAACTGTTGGAAGAACGCGTTGAGCAGGCCGCGGATCTCTTGATGGCCCTGATATACCACGCCCTGTTCGTCGATGAACTCTCCCTTCGGCAGAAACGACTGGGCCGCGCTGTTGGAATTGGCTTGGTTAATGGCCGCGGCCAACTGTTCGGCCGACTTGCGGACTGCTGCAACCGCATCATCCTGCGCGTGGGCCGCGTCTTCGGCGATTACCAACAGCAGCGCGGATGCGATTGTTAGCCACGTCGTTATGATAGGACGAGACATTTCCTCTGACCCCCTGATTCAAATGCTTGGCTTGACGGCCCGCCGACTTTTCGCGCCGCGCGGCACGTTCCGCGTGTACGGCGACGCAACGCGACCGAGCTTGATTATCACGCGGAATGCGGTCTTCGGCAAACAGACAGTTTGTTAGTTTCTTGCCCAAGCGGTTCGGCGCGCCGTCTGTGCCCATGGCATCGGCAATTCGTTCGGCATCGCCGTAGACCCCATACGCGGGGATCGGCCACGGTAGGATCAAACGTCGTTGATTGATCCACCGCCGAGCACGAAATCCGACACGGCAGCCAGTTGCGGCGAACCAACGAAACGCCCGCGGGGTCCAGTCTTTCGGGCCGGATCGTCGACTTTGTGACGCCGCAGCCGGCCAACGTACCCGTGCATTCCCTGGGGTAGTTCCCATGTCGGCTATCCGAACACTTCTGTATTCGCCGTACCTTGCCGGGAGTTCCCGCGCGCCGGCTATCCGGCTGTCAGCCGGCAACAGTCCCGCGCTACCGATCCGCGCGTGACGCCGAAGCCCGACGTGCGTCCCCGTGCGGCGCCCGGGGCCACACCGGCAGCCGGCATCCTTGCTTAAACGACCTGGAGACCAGGGCGAGCGTCCGCGATGTGCGGCAGCGCTCGCACCGCGAATATTGCGCTGCGCGCCGCCCATCCGGATGCCCGCCATCCACCCGAAAGCGACCAATACCATGAACGCCCGACTACAAAACCGCGAAGGCAACACGCTGGCCGCTCAGGTCGCACCGGAAGACGTGCGCCGTGGCGACTACATCGCCGTGCTGAGCGAGATCATCGAGCTGCCTTCGTTCCTCTGGACCGAGACGCTGCCCAGCGGGCAGGACGAACTGATTCGGCTGCGCCGGCTTCCGACCGAAGACCGCGCGCCGTTGAAGGTCAAGGCGATCTGCTTGCCGTTCATCTTCGTCAAGACGCCCTGCGGCGACACGCGGACGATCGACGTGCGGCTGGCCAGCCTGGTTCGCCTGCGCGACCAGTACGCGCGCACGGTATGGAAGGCACTGCGAAAGCGGCCGCCGCAGCGAGACGCAACCTGCTGATCCCGGCGGCCGTTTTTCGTTTCTGGTAGGCTGATGGATCGACCGACAGTGCGCCGTCGACATGGCATCGAATCCAAAGTTTCCGGCTGAGGTACGTCGCCTCGATCAATCACTGGAACGTGCAGTGCGTGGGTCTCGACAATCGGGTCCATAGCGCGCTGTGCGTTGGACGGATCGCCTTCCCGGTTCAGAAGCATCGCGGGACAAATGACGAACCGACGGGCCTCTCGCTGGAGTCCAAGAAAAAGCCGGAGCTAGACATCGACAACTAGGAACCCATGGACGGTCCCGCTCCAAGAAAAGTCTTGCTCAGCCTTGCGATTCAAGAACAAATGTAGACGCCATCAAACATGGTCACCCGCGTTGCGCCCTGGCAGGTCGACAAGAAAGTTGCGACAGTAGGAGCTAACAATCTGGGAGCCAGAACGGAGGACCGGACAGTGCCAACGTGGCTTATTGGTTCGCTTGCGTTGACATTTGGCCTCGTCGCCACGGCTGCGACGAGTACTTTCACGACCAGTGTTTCAATTCCAGGCCATGCGACGGTTCAGGTTGCTGTAGGAGTGTTCGCCTATTGGTTGGGCACGCGTTCTGCAACAATTGAGGCGAGCAAACTGCGCCGCAATTTGTTCATTGTCTTGGCAATCGTTCTTGCATACGTGGCGTCAGGTGTGCTCAGTCCTGTTGGAGATCCGTTCTCATTCCAACTCCTCTCGGCGATTGAGATACTGTACACGCTTTCGGCATTTTGGTTTGGCCGTCGTAGAAAGACGATGCTCCAAATCGCAGAAGTACCACACGTCACGGATCGAAACGCAACGGGGGGCTAAGTCAACCACGCCCTAACCCAACACGCGCTCCAAATCCGCGCATAGGTCGTCGGCGTCTTCCAGGCCGACCGACATGCGAAAGATCCCATCGCCGGCAAACGCCCGATAGCTTTCCAGTTGCTCGCCGGAGAGCCGGAACGACGTCTCCATCAGGCCCGCGGTGTCGAGCCAAAAGATCAGGCTGCGGTGGTGGCCCAGCGAAACCGCGTAGTGGATCACCTGCAACTGCTTGTCCATCCGCTGAGCCAGCCCCGGTCCATCGGCGACCTGAAACGTCAGCATGCCCGAAAAGTTTTCCATCTGCCGCTTGGCCAGGTCGTGTTGCGGGTGCGACGGCAACCCGGGATAGAACACGCGCTGCACGCGCGGGTGGCCTTCCAAGAATCGGGCCACGGCCAGCGCGTTTTCCTGGTGGACCCGCATTCGAATCGGCAGCGTCGCGGCGCCGCGCATGATCAGCCAGGCGTTGAAGGGCGACATCACGCCGCCATAGTGAATGCCCGCCTCGAGCCGCAGCGCGGCGATGGCTTCCTTGGTGCCCAAGACCGCCCCGCCAATCGCGTCGCCATGGCCGCCGATGTACTTTGTCAGCGAGTGCATCACGTAGTCGACGCCATGCTCGATCGGCCGCGTGGCGACCGGCGTGGCAAACGTTGAATCGACGGCCACCTTGATCCCGCCGCGTTGCCGGGCAATGTCGGTCACCGCGCGCAGGTCGGTCAGTCGCAAGATCGGGTTGGCGGGCGTTTCCAGCCAGATCAGCTTCGTGTTTGGCCGGATCGCGTCGGCCACGTTTTGTGCGTCGGACGTGTCGACCAGCGAGACCTCGATGCCCAGCCGCGGCAGCGTGTCGCGCGCCATTTCGGCCACGCCGGCGTAGTTCGTGTCGGTGGTCACCAGGTGATCGCCGCTCGACAGCACCGACAGCAGCACGCCGGAAGCCGCGGCCATGCCCGAGCCGGAGCAGAGACACGCTTCGGCCCCTTCGAGCGCGCACAGTTTTTGTTCGAGCTGGCGGACCGTCGGATTCGACCACCGCGAATAGAGATACCCAGACGACTCGTCAATATCGTGGGCCGAGAATCCGGCGTCGGCCTTGGTCACGTAGGTGGACGACATGACCAGGTTGGGCGCCGAGGCGCCGGTGGCCGGATCAGGAAATTCACCGGCGTGCACCGCGGTGGTTTGTAGTCCGCGTTTGGATGTGTGTTCGGCGTCGGTTGGAATGTCGCGCATGGGTGGTCTCAAGCGTGCTGGAGCGTGGCCGCGCCACGCCGGATTGTAGCTTGCGATCTCGCGATAAGAAAACGCACGCCGCCAACCGAAGCTTCGCGCGGCGCTACGTCAGAATGGGCTGCACGACGTTGCCGTGAACGTCGGTCAGCCGATATCGGCGACCCTGGTGCTTGTACGTCAGACGCTCGTGGTCGATACCCAACAGGTGCAGCACGGTGGCTTGCAGGTCGTGGATGTGGACCGGGTCTTGGACGATGTTGTAGCCGTATTCGTCGGTCTGCCCGTGGGTCATGCCTGGCTGCACGCCGCCGCCAGCGAGCCAAACGGTGAAGCAGCGCGGATGATGATCGCGGCCGAAATCCTTGGCGGTCAGCTTGCCCTGGCAGTAGTTCGTGCGCCCGAATTCGCCTCCCCAGACGATCAACGTGTCGTCGAGCAAGCCGCGCTGCTTCAAGTCGCTGACCAGCGCGGCGCTGGCCTGATCCGTTTCGCGGCATTGCGTCTTGATGGCCGCAGGCAGCCCGCTGTGTTGGTCCCAGCCTTGATGGTAGAGTTGGATGAACCGCACGCCCCGCTCGGCCAGGCGGCGCGCGAGCAGGCAATTGGCCGCGTAGGTGCCGGGGTTCTTGGCGTCCTCGCCGTACTGCTTGAAGACGTGTTCCGGCTCGCCCGACAGATCGGTCACTTCCGGAATCGACATCTGCATGCGGTAGGCCAGCTCATACTGCGCGATTCGGGCTTCGATCGCCGGATCGGCGTTGTCGGCCAGTTGCAACTGGTGAAGCTCTTTGAGTCGATCGAGCATTTGCCGCCGGCTGCTGGCGTCGACGCCGTCGGGATTGTTGAGGTACAGTACCGGATCACTGCCCGAGCGAAACCGAACGCCCTGGTGCCGCGACGGTAGAAAGCCGCTCCCCCAAAGTCGCGACACGAGCGGCTGCCCGCCCTTTCCCTTGGTTACCAGGACAACAAAGGAGGGCAGGTTTTCGTTCTCCGCGCCCAGTCCGTAATCGAGCCACGCGCCCATGCTCGGCCGGCCGGGAAACTGCGATCCGGTTTGCAGATACGTGACGGCCGGGCCGTGATTGATCGCCTCGGTGTGCATCGAGCGCACAAAGCACAAGTCGTCGACGATCCGGGCGGTGTGCGGCATTAAGTCGCTCGCCCATGCGCCGCACTGGCCGTGCTGCTTGAACGAGAACGGCGAACCGGCTAGCGGCAGGCTCGACTGGCTGGCTGACATCCCGGTCAACCGTTGCCCGGCCCGTACGCTTTCGGGCAATTGCTCGCCGTGCCGCTGGTTGAGCAGCGGCTTGTAGTCGAACAGGTCCATCTGCGACGGCGCACCAGACTGAAACAGGTAGATTACCCGTTTGATTTTCGGCGCGAAGTGCGTGCCCGTGGGCCCGGCCAGTGCCGCGCGCGGACCGACAAGGCTCGACAGCGCGATCCCGCCGAGCCCCATGCCGAACGAACCGAGAAACCGTCGCCGGCTCATGGCGGGCAAAGGATCGTAGCCAGTACACGTGCGGTTCATGGCCGATTGCCTCGGGTTCGTTGTGATGCGTGGGCCATGGTGGTGTTTTGTTGAAAAGTCAGCCGTCGTGGGTGTGTACGTTTCAGGGCTCTAGCGGCGCATTACGCATTCGTCCAGGTTCATGACCGCGCTGGCAACCACGCCCAGGGCCGCCAGCCGCGCGGCATCGATCGATTCGTCGCGCGGCGCGTCGCCAATCGTCAAGAATCGTTCGGCACGCGACGGGTCGGACTGAAAATGGTCAAGCTGCTCGCGGTAGAGCCGTTCGAGAATCTCCCGTTGTCGGTCCGTCGGGTGCCGGGCAGTCAGGATGCGGAACACGTCGTCGATCGCCGCACCGGTATCGTCGCCGTGGCGCAGGACAACGTGCTGGGCCAGCATGCGCGCGGCTTCGACCAGTTGCGGATCATTCAATAAGACCAACGCCTGGAGCGATGACGACGTGCGCTCGCGCTTCACACTGCAGACGTCGCGCTTCGAGGCGTCGAGCGACATCATGACGGGCGCCGGCGCCGTCCGCTTCCAATACGTGTAGACGCTGCGGCGGTAGATCCCTTGATCCTTGTCGCGTTCGACCGGTTTGAACGAAACGGCCACTTCATACGGCCGCACCGGCGGGCCGCCCAGATTGCGAACCAACAGCCCGCTGGCCGCCAGCGCGCTGTCGCGAATCATCTCCGCGCCCAACCGGTGACGCGGCGCGCGTGCGTACAAGTGGTTCTCTGGATCGCGCCGGAAAAGTTCCGGCGTCGCGACCGAACTTTGCCGGTACGTGGCGGACATAACAATCTGTTTCAACGTTCGCTTGACGTCCCATCCGTGGTCGACGAAGTCGCGGGCCAGCCAGTCGAGCAGGGCAGGGTGCGTGGGCGGGTCGCCCTGGCTGCCAAAGTCTTCGGGCGTTCGCATCAGTCCGTGGCCAAGGCACAACTGCCATAGCCGGTTCACCGCCACGCGCGGAGCAAGCGGATGGTCGGCCGAAGTCAGCCAGTTGGCCAGGCCCAGCCGGTTGCGCGGTTGATCCGGCGGAAACGGCGGAAACACCGCCGGCGTGTCCGGACTGACCGGTTCGCCCGGCGCGTCGTACGCGCCCCGATTGAGCACGAAGGTCGACCGCGGTTCGGACAGTTCGCGCATGACCATGATCTCGGACGCCTTGTCCTGCATCTCGCACAGCGACGCCCGCGCCGCGCGCAATCGGGACAGTTGCGCCTGATAATCGGCGTCGACGGTGGCCAGAAAATATGCCAGCAGCGCCTCGCGCCGCGCCCCGCTCGAATTAGCCTTGGCATCGCTCATCGCGTCGGCCAGGCTGTGCCCGTCGTGCAACTGCGCGACCTCGATCGGCGTCAGTTGGCGGTCGAAGACCTGAAATTCGTCGACCAGCCCGTTGGTAAAACCCCGATCGCGAAATCGCGCACCGATGGCGATGTTATCACCGCCACCGCCGATGATGTTCTTGCTGAGCGTGTCGCGTACTACCTCGCAGTCCGCGGGCTGCCCGTCGATGAAGATCTGCAAGCCCGAGGCCCGGCCCGACCCGTCGGACGTCACGGCCACGTGCAACCATTCGCCGGTGGCGATGGGTTCGCGCGTGCGGACCCGCACGGCGTTGCCCGGCCAAAAATGAATCAGCGATGCGCTGAGCTTGCCGTCTTCGATCAGCAACTGATAGCCACGACTGCCTGCGTCGGTCCACGCTCGGGAACGATGAAACACGACGGCCCTCTGCTTCACGTCGGGAGTGTTCAACCACAGCGCGATCGAGAACGGATCGAAGCGGCGGAAGTTGCCCACTTCCAAGCCGACTGCGTCGTCGCCGGTCAGCCGCACTGCTTGTCCGGCGTGGCCCGGCACGCGCGCGTTGCCGCCAACGTCGGTCTGTTCGAAGTCCAAGTGCGCGATCCGTCCCGGCACCTCGTGATCCGCCGGTGGATCGGCCAGCCACGCTTCGAACGCATCGCGTCGCGCGGCGGCCGTGGCTTGCAGCTTCTCTTCTTCGGCGGCAACGTTCTGGCGGAGCTGGGCGAACTGGTGCTTCGCCCCGTCGTCGGCCAGCACCAAGGTCGGCGTGGGCACCGCCGATGTGAAATAGGAGTACAATCCGGCTTCGTCGATGTTGTTGAAGAAGGCGAATAGTTGGTAGTACTCCCGCTGCCGGATCGGATCGAACTTGTGATCGTGGCAGCGGGCGCATTCCATCGTCAGCCCCAGAAACGCCGTGGCAAACGTATGCACACGATCGGCTACGTACTCCGTGCGAAACTCCTCAGGCACGCTGCCGCCTTCGACCTTCTGTGGATGCAGGCGGTTGAACGTGGTGGCCAGAATCTGGTCGTCCGTGGCATCGGGCAACAGGTCGCCGGCCAACTGCCAGCGCACAAAATCGTCGTACGGCATGTTCGCGTTCCATGCCCGAATCACCCAATCGCGCCACGGCCAAACGAACCGGTCTCGGTCGACCTGATAGCCATACGTGTCGGAATAGCGGGCCACGTCGAGCCACGCGGCCGCCATCCGCTCGCCGTATTCGGTCTTGCTCAATAGCCGATCGACCAATCGTTCGTAGGCTTCCGGCGAGTCGTCGGCCAGGTATGCGTCGATTTCGGCCAGCGTCGGCGGCAAGCCGGTCAAATCGAAACTCAAACGGCGAATCAGTCGCTCGCGCGATGCCTCGGCCGAGGGCGAAAGCCCTTCGCGTTCCAGACGTGCCAGGATGAACCGGTCGATCGCGTTGATCGGCCAATCCGTCCGGGCCACCTCCGGCACGGCGACAGGCTGCAACGGCACGAAGGCCCAGTGCTGCTCGAACGATGCTCCACCGCGCACCCAGGCGCGCAGGGTCTCGATCTCCGCGGCGGACAGACTCAGCTTCGACTCGGGTGGCGGCATCTGCTCGTCGGGATCCGTCGAAGCGACGCGGCGCAGCAGTTCGCTCTGGTCCGGAGCATCGGCTGACAAGACTTCCGCGGCATCGGCCTCGAGATCGAGCCGCAAGTCGGCTTGCCGGGCGTTCTCGTCCGGACCGTGGCACTGGAAACACTTGTCCGACAGGATGCGGCGCGCTTCGCGCGCCAGGTTGTCCGTCGAGGCCGATCCAGTCGTTTCTGCCACGCGTGCTGTCGTGTCGCCGGACGCGAGCAAACCTGCGCTTGCAATCACGATCCAGACAACCGGAAACAGACCTTTGCGCAGCATGATGAATGCCTGCCAATGTGCGGGGCGGGAGGGGGAGGGGAGGGCCATCCGTTATTATGCGAACGGCCGCGTGCCACATCAAGGCGCGGTCGTCCGCGGCATCGCATCGAAACACGCGTGCAACGTGGCGCGCCGCCCGCGACCGAACGACGTGTCGCAGCCGCTTGAGCGCTAAGCCGAATCGCGCGGCGGCGTCGGATTGCGGTTGAAGAGCATGTCGGCCACGACGAAGAAGACCGGCACGATCAACAGTAGCAGCACCGTGCCGACCATCATGCCGCCAATCACGACCGTGCCGAGCGATTGCCGGCTCGCCGCGCCGGCGCCGCTGGCCGTGACCAGCGGGATGTATCCGACGATGCACGTCAGCGCCGTCATCAAGATGGCTCGCAGCCGCAGTCGGGCCGCCTCGACGGCTGCCTGCGCGGCAGACTTTCCTTCGTCGCGCAGGTTCTTGGCAAACTCCACCACCAGGATCGCGCTTTTGGCCTGCAAGCCGACGAGCATCACCAGGCCGATCTGACCGAACACGTCGAGCGATTTGTTCGTCAGCGTCAGGGCCAGGATGGCACCCAACATCGCCAGCGGCACGGCCAGTAGGATGATCATTGGAAGCGACCAACTCTCATACTGCGCGCACAGGAACAGAAACACGCACACGATCGACATCCCAAAAATGTAGATCGTCATGTTGCCGGTCAACAACTGCTGGTAGGTCGTGCCGGTCCATTCGTATCCAAAGCCGGTCGGCAGGACCTGATCCGCCACCTGCTCCATCGCGGCGACAGCCTGGCCTGAACTGTAGCCGGGGGCGGCTTCGCCGACGATCTTGGCCGAGAGATAGAGGTTGTAGTGCGGCACGTCAGAGGGCGCGACGATGTTGCGCACATCGCCCAACGCCGAAAGCGGAATCATTCGCCCGTCGCTGCTGCGCACCTTCAAAGTCAGAATATCTTCGGGCTTCGTACGGCGCTCGCCCTCGGCTTGCACCATCACCTTGAAGACCTTGCCGTAAAGATTGAAGTCGTTGACGTAGTAGCCGCCCAGGTTCGTTTGCAGGGTGCTGAACACATCGGCCACCGGGACGTTCAGCGTGCGAGCCTTGGTGCGGTCCAGATCGTAGTATAAGTGCGGCACATTGGCCGAATACGACGTGAACAATCCGGTCAACTCCGGGCGTTTTCGGGCCTCGGGCAGGAACAGGTCGTTGGCCACCAGAGCCAATGTCTTGACGCCCTTGGCCTGGCGATCTTCCAGTTGGAACTCGAATCCGCCGGTTGTTCCCAGACCGGGAATGCTTGGCGGTTGAGCGACGACGGCCGTCGCCTCACGGATCTCTTTTCGCAGAATTCCGCGCATTTGCGAAACCAGCGCCGGCGCGCGCAAGGTCGCCGCTCGGCGCTCGCTCCACGGTTCGAGAATGACGAACAGCGTGGCCACGTTCGGCTGATTGACCGCGGTCACGATGTTATATCCGTCGATCAATAACACATTGCGCACGCCTGGAAGCTTCTCGGCGAACTGCGAGACGCGGCGCGAGATCTTCTGTGTCGGCTCGCGCGTGGTTCCGTCGGGCGCCTGCAGCGAAACGAAGAAGTACCCCTGGTCCTCGACCGGAATGAACCCCTTGGGCCGCGCGGCGAACAAGTAACCAAGCGGCAAGAGCAGAGCCGCGGCCACCAACGTGGTCACCCACCACCGGCGCGTCGAGCTGCCCAGCAAGGCCTGATAGGCCGACTCGGCCCGGGATAGGCCCAAATTGAACCAGCGAAACAACACGAAGTTCGATTCGTGGTGCTTTGCCATCAGAATCCGCGCCAGCGCCGGGCTGAGACTCAGCGCGTTGATCGTCGAGATGATCACCGCAAACACGATCGCCAACGCAAACTGGTTGTACAGTCGCCCGGTCAGACCTGGAATGAACGCCACCGGCACGAACACGGCGGCCAGCACCAGGCTGGTGGCGATGATCGGGCCGGTCACCTGATCCATTGCGTCGCGCACCGCTTGGCGGGCACCCTTGCCTTCGCTGAGTTGTCGTTGCACGTTCTCGACGACTACGATCGCATCGTCGACCACGGTGCCGATCGCCAGCACCAGCCCAAACAGCGTCAGCGTGTTGATCGAGAACCCAAATGCCAGCATGATGGCCAGCGTTCCGATCAGCGAGACGGGGATTGTCACCAGGGGAATCAGGGTCGGCCGCCAACCCTGCAGGAAGACGAACACGACCAGCACGGCCAGCCCCGAAGCCTGGAGCAGCGTGCTCTGCACCTCGGCGATGTTTTCCGCGACGTAGGCGGTCGTGTCGTACGCAACGGCGTAGTCGACCCCTTCGGGAAACGCCGTCTTGAGCCGATCCATTTCCTCCCGTACCTGCGCGAGGATTTCCAGCGAGTTGGCGTCGGACAACTGATACACGCCCACCGTGGCCGCCGGCTTGCCGTCGAGGTACGAACTCATTTCGTAGTTTTCGGTTCCCAGTTCGACCCGGGCCACGTCGGAAACGCGAACCACGGTCCCGTCGGGCCGGCCGAGTACGACGATGTTTCCGAATTCTTCAACGGTCGCCAGGCGCCCTTTCGCCTGGACGGGGTATTCGAACTGCTGGCCGGCGGGCACGGGCGCCGCGCCAATCTTTCCGGCGGCGGCCTGCACGTTTTCATTCTTGATCGCATCGATGACGTCGGACGGCGACGTGCCCTGTTCGGCCATCCGATCCGGATCGAGCCAGATCCGCATCGCGTATTTTCCGCCAAACAGGCTGACATCGCTCACGCCACGGATTCGCTTGAGCGAGTCCACGACGTTGATCTCGGCGTAGTTGTCCAAGAACGTGCCGTCGTACGTCCCGTCGGGCGAGACGAGCGTCACGGCACAGACCATGTTCGTCGAAGTCTTCTTGATCTCGACGCCATACTGCTTCACTTCGGCAGGCAGGGTTGGCTTGGCCAGTTCGACCTTGTTTTGTACGTCGACGGCGGCGATGTCCTGCGAGTAGCCGACGTCGAACGAAACGTTGATCTGCGACACGCCGTAATCGGTGCTACTGGAGGACATGTAGATCATGCCCTTCACTCCGTTGACCTTCTGCTCGATCGGCGTGGTGACCGTGTCGGCAACCACTTCGGCCCCGGCACCGGTGTACGTCGTCTTGACCTGCACCTGCGGCGGAACGATGTCGGGATAGAGCGACACCGGCAAAATGAACGCGCAGATTCCACCGGCCATCACAATCAACAGTGCGATTACCGCGGCGAAGATTGGGCGGTCGATGAAAAAGTGGACCATGAGCAACTCTCGGGAACAACAAGACTCAGAATCTCACGCCGTCAAACGATCGACCGACGGAGCGAGGCACGAATCTTACGGGGACCGGCTCGGCGCGGGCTTGGCCGGCGGCGATGGCTTTTGGGCGGGCGTATCGGAATTCGGTTGTGCCGCGGGCTGGGTCGGATTGGCGCTCGGCGGCGCTGCGCTATTCGGCGGTGTCGCGTCGCTTGGCGGCTGTTTGAAGTTGGCCGGCGATTGGGCAGCGTCCGGCGGTGCCGCGGCAGCCGATTCGGCCGGCACGTCCGGATCGATCGACTTCGCGACGTCCGGCAGATTGTCCAATCGAGGCGGCCAGGTTTCGGTTTCAAGCGGTCTGGGCGATACCTTCAGGCCGGAACGCACGAGTTGAAGTCCGTCGACAATGACCTGATCGCCCGGCTTGAGCGCCCCGGCTTCGAGCACCCGCAACCCGCGATACGTGTCCAACGCCTTGACCGGCACTGCCTTGACCGTATCACCCGCATCGACGACCAACACGCTTTGCCCGGCCTGGCCTTCGATCACTGCTCGCTCCGGCACGACGATGGCGTTTTCGTATGTTCCGATGATCAAGTTGACACGGACATAGTCGCCCGGCAGCAGTTCCTTGTCCGGATTTGGCACGGTGGCCTTGACCAAGAAAGTCGAAGTCGTCGGGTCGATCGTGTTGTCGACGAACGTCAGCGATCCCAGGTGCGAGTACGGCCGCTCGCCCTGCACGATCAATTCCACCGCTTGTCCCTTGCCGACCAGGTCGCGGACCAGCGGCAAGAATCTGGCGGAGGGCCGCAAGTTGACCTGAATCGGATCGAGTTGTTCGATGGTCGCCAGGGCCGTGTCTTCGTTGTCGCCGACCAGGTTGCCCTCTTTCACCAGCGCTTCGCCGATGCGCCCGTCGAACGGAGCCGACATGCGGCAGTAGCTCAACTCGACCTCGGCATCCTTGAGTGCGTTCGAGGCGATTTCATGTTGGGCCTGGGCTTTGAGAATATCGGCCTGGTGCATGACCTTGGTTTGTTCGAGCGTGGCTCGCGCCGATTCCAGGTTGGCTTTGGATTGTTCGTACTTGCTGCGTCGCTCGTCGTACTCCTCGGCGGTAATCGCGCCCGAGTCGTAGGCCTGTTTGCCGCGACGTGCTTCGGCGCTGGCCAGCAAGACTGCGGCTTCTTCTTTCTTCACGGCGGCCGCCGCCACTTCGACGCTCTTGTCTTGGGTGGCCTGTTGCAGTTGCGCTTTCGCTTCGTCCAGGTTTCCCTTGGCCGCCCCGAACTCCAGCTTAAAGGGCACTTCGTCGATCACGAACAGCAGCTCACCCTTCTTCACGTCGCTGCCCTGCTTGAACAGTCGCTCCTGCAAAAACCCTTTCACGCGGGCCCGAATCGTGACTTGCCGGATCGCCTCGGTCGTGCCGTTGCCGGTTACTTCGCGTGGGATGCTTGCCTGATAGGCTTCGGCGACGGTCACGGTCGGCGGGATCGGTTCCACCGGAGTCTGCGATGGGTTGCAGCCAGCAAGCAGCGTCAGCAACCCGACACATGCCAGCCCCGCCGCGCAATTGCGCGACAGCGCGGGCAGTGCGCACGTGAGAACGGAATTGTGCTTCGGGCGGCGCGCGCGCGACCTGGCACGAAATTCATTCGAAACTTGGTTCCAAGCCATGAGACGCTCGCGACAACAAGTAATGTCCGCGACACACGGATCGCCTGCCGGTGCCGGTAGAAACCACGCGGTCGTATTAACCTGCGCTGGCCGCCGAAGTATAGCATTTTTCGACGTGTGCGAGGCGGAGAAGGGGTGTGCCCGTCAGTATGCCGAAATGGGCGGAGATTCTGGACGGCGCAGGGGGGATTGGCGTACCGCACCGTGCGTGCGCCGCCAGACGCACCGCGGCGCTAGTCCAACTCGGTTTGGATCGCGGCCTCTAGATCTTTGGGGCGGAAGCCGAAGGGACCCTTCGCGCCCTTGAAGGCGATCTTCCCGTCGCGGCCCACCAGGTACAACCGGTCGGGCGCCGCGGCGTAATCCTGATTCACTTTGTCATCCAGGTTGTCGATGACGGTCGGAATCGAGATCTCGAGCTTAGCACACATCTGCTTGGCGACAGCCGTGCGATCCTTGAAGGTCGTCGGCTGCGCAAATAAGATTTCCTCGCGCTCGTTTTGCCGAACTTGCCAGCCGTCGGTCGGGTGCGCTTCGCGGATGTAGACCACCAGGAACTCGACGTCCTTGCCGTAGCGACGATACATCGCTTCCAGGGCACCAACCTGGTGCCGGAAGGGCGGTCACGTATACGAACCGAAAATCAACGCCACCGGCCGCTTGCCGCGGAAGCGGCTCAGGCGCACCTTCCGCTTGCCATCGAGCGACGACAGTGTGAAGTCCGGCGCCAGATCGCCGACATTGTATTTTCCGTCGGGCCGCGCGCCGCGACGCAGACCTTTACCCCGCGCGTCCCGATTGGGCGGTTGCGCCACGATGGAATCGGCCAGCAGGCCCATGCAGATGATCACCGCCAATCCTTGCAAAGCGATCCGCATTTGACGCTCCGTTACAAGTTGCATGACACGGGGGACGCTTGCTGTTCGCCAGTCGTCGTGCGGTCTGCGCCGACTACCCGACCCTACATCATCCGCTCACGCTGGCCGCGTCTCTGTATGATACAGCACAAAATCTTCCAATCCTATGCAACCGTCGATTCCGGCCGCGACGTCGCGTAGAATGGCACCACGTGGCCGGATCGAACGCAGTCAGTATCGCGTCGATACACGCCGGCCGTGAACACGCCCGCAAATGCACTCGAGCAATCCATGCCGCGCGCCATCCGACGAACCGTTTCGGCGATCATCGCCGCGCTGTTGGCCACGTGTGCATGCACTACGCTGCCTGCCGCCGACTATCCGCCGCAAGTCGGACAGCCGCATCCCGACGTGCTGCTGCCAAACATCGAGGACCGTGCACCGGTGGCCTTGTCGCAGTTTCGTGGAAAGAAACTGTTGCTGATTCAATTCGCCTCGTGGTGAGCAGGCTGCCGACGGCACGTGCCGGTCTGGCACAAGGCAACCAAAGCGTGGCGCGAGCAGGGCAAGTTGGCCGTCGTGGGCATTACGCAGGAGCAGCATGCCCAGCGCTGCCGCCTGTTCGCTCAATGGCAGCACATCGACTGGCCGATCCTGCACGACCCGATCAACGTCACAGGACCCAGCGTGGTCCCGATCGTGATGGCGATCGACGAGCACGGAATCGTCCGCAGCGTGCGACCCAACGTTAGGACGTTCGAGCGTGATTTTCTCGACCGGACGTTTGAGCCGCCGACGGGCGATTCCGACGCCAAGCCGAATCCACTCGTCGCGCCCGACTTGGCGCATGCGAAATCCGCCGCGGAGCAGTCGAATACGGCCGCGGCTTGGAAACAGTACGGCGACGAGCTAGTTCTGTGGGGCGGCGACGAACAAATCAACAGCGCGATCGACGCCTATCGCCGCGCGCTGGCCATCGACCCGGACGACGGCGACGCGCACTTTCGACTTGGCGTTTGTTTCCGTCGCCGCAGCGAAACGTCCCTGCGCGACGACGGCGACTTCCAGCGGGCCGTCGACGCCTGGGGCCGGGGCCTCGACATCGATCCCAATCACTACATCCGCCGACGCCGCATTCAGCAGTACGGACCGCGGCTGGCCAAACCGTATCCGTTTTACGATTGGGTGCCGCGCGCCGCGGAAGCCATCCGTGCCCGGGGCGATGTGCCCATTGAGTTGGCGGTGCTTCCGACGGGCGCCGAAATCGCGCATCCGCAGCGTCGTTTCGTCGAGGCCGAACATAAGGACGCCTCACCGGATCCCGAGGGCCGCATCCATCGCGACGAGAATGAGCTGATCCAAACGGAAGTGGTCGTGGTTCCGGCGCGCATCAAGCCGGGCGAATCGGCCCGCATCCACGTCACCATGCGTCCCGACGACGGGCGACAGGCCCATTGGAACAACGAGAACGAGCCGGTCATGCTCTGGGTCGACGTGCCCGACGGATGGCAGACCGATCGCCGGCTGCTGACGGCACCGCTGGGCGACGACCCGGAATCGACCGAAACGCGATCGATCGAACTGGAGCTCAAAGCGCCGGACAACGCCCAAGAAACGGTTCGCGTGCCGGCCTACTTGCTGTATTACGTGTGCGAGGGCGTCGACGGAACGTGTCTCTACCTGCGGCAGGACCTGCCGATCGACATCACACTGGCGCCGTGATGACCGCAACGTGCTTGGCCGTTGGCGCGTTCCGGCTGCGTTCGTCCCATTGTCAAGGCTTAGCGACCAGCGCCTCTGCTAGTCGCCAGTTCAACTGTCCGCGGCGAACTTGGGATCATGCACCCCCAGTCGCAGCTTCCATTCCTGAACGGCGCAGTAGAGCACCGGCACGATCAGCATCGTAATCACTTCGATGAACATGCCGCCGAAACTGGGGATGGCCATGGGCACCATGATATCGCTCCCGCGGCCGGTTGAGGTCAGCACGGGAATCAAGGCCAAGATTGTCGTGGCGGTCGTCATCAGGCAGGGGCGCACGCGCCGCACGCCGGCTTCCAGGGTGGCTTGTCGCGCGCTGCGCGCATCGCGAATGTCGTGTTTGGAGAAACTCTGATCCAGGTAGGTGGCAATCACGACGCCGTCATCCGAGGCAATTCCGAACAGGGCAAGAAAGCCAACCCAAACCGCAACACTCAGGTTGATTGGGTGGATCTGAAACAGCTTCTGCATGCTCGTGCCAAACACGTCGAAGTCCAAGAACCACGGCTGTCCATACAGCCAGAGCATGATGAAGCCACCGGCCCAGGCGATGGCGATACCGCTGAATACCAGCGAGGTCGTAATCGTCGAGCGGAACTGGAAGTAGAGGATGATGAAAATGATGAAAAGTGCCAGCGGCAGCACGACCATCAGCGTCTTGGTGGAGCGGACCTGGTTCTCGTAGTTGCCGGCGAACGTGTAGCTTACGCCGGGCGGCAAGACAAACTCTCCTTCCTCGCTTTTGCTTTCCAGATACCGCTGGCAGTCTTCCACCACGTTGACTTCCGCGTGGCCAGGCTTCATGTCGAACAGTACGTACGCGGTCAGGAACGTGTCTTCGCTCTTAACGGCCTGCGGTCCGCGAACGTACTTGATCTCGGCAACTTGACCCAATGGAATGTGTGAACCGTCCTTCGCCGGCACGAGAATCTTCTTCATCGAGTCGATTTCGTTGCGCAGCTCGCGCATGTAGCGCACGCGCACCGGGAACCGCTCGCGGCCTTCGACTGTGGTCGTGATCGTGCGGCCACCGATGGCCACTTCGACAACGTCCTGTACCTCGCGAATCGTCAGCCCGTAACGGGCGATCTTCTCTCGATCAAAATCGATCTCCAGGTAAGGCTTGCCGACGACTCGATCGGCGATCACCGCCGAAGCTTCCACGCTGGGCACTTGCTTAAGCAGCGACTCGATCTCCAGAGCCACTTGTTCAATCGTTTCCAGGTCCGGGCCTTTGACCTTAACGCCCATCGGGGCGCGCATGCCGGTTTGCAGCATGACGAGGCGCGTTGCGATGGGTTGCAGCTTGGGTGCCGAGGTCGTGCCGGGCACTTGCGCCGCCTCGGTAATTTCGTGCCAGATGTCGTCCGGGTCTTCGATGCCCGCCCAGGGCTCGCGTCCGCCATTCAGCTTGGGATCCAACGGCGGGCGCCATTGGCGAAAGGGTATTCCGCCTGGATCTGCAATCAGTTGCCCGGCTTCGTCCCGCGCGAACTTGCCTTCGACACGGTACGGCCTTCCGTCCGCGGCCGAAAGCAGGTTCCCGTCTTTGTCTTGAAACCAATCCACTTCGTCTGGGTCATGGCGGAAGTTAACGCGATGCCCGTCTTTGTCAACGACGTACTCCGATCGGTAGTTGACGACTGTCTCGATCATCGAAACCGGAGCCGGGTCGAGTGGACTTCGCACGCGCCCGATCTTGCCGACAGCCAACTCAACTTCCGGGATCGCCATGATGCGGCGGTCTTGCAGCGACAGCACGTCCATGGCCTCGCCGATCGAGGCATGAGGCATCGTCGTGGGCATGTACAAGTACGAACCTTCGTCGAGTGGCGGCATGAACTCCTTGCCGAATCCTTGCCATGTGGTCGCCAGCGTCCATTTCAGTTTGCCGGCCAGGCCGTCGATCTGATCCCACGATTTGCCCCGCCACGCAGCCAGCTCATACTTGAATCGATTCAAGCTGGACAGCTCTGAAACCTCCGCCTCGGAGAGCGACTGGGCGTCGTACTCCTGCGGGATTCGGCCGAACAGAAACCCGGGGCCCAACCACACGCCGAGTCCCCACAAGAGGATTAACGCGGGCACGCACAGGAACAGCAGCTTGTGATCCAGGCACCACGCCAGAATCGGCCGGTAAAGAAATCTCTGAAAGACCTGGAAGAAACCGAGCAGGCCGCCGATCAGCGCGGCCACGAACACCAAGTTACGGAGTAAGCCGCTCGCGGGACCAAGCGGCATCCAGTCTTCCGTCAACAGAATGCCCACCAGTAGCACGGCCGCACCATTGGCCAATACGATTCCGCCCCGATGCATGCGCTCGCGCAACGGCTGATACGTTTGCGGTAGCGTCTCTTCAATAAGCTTGTAAGTACCCAGCGCGACGACGATCGCTCCGGCCCACCAGACCAGACCATAGCCAATGACCAGTCCGGCTACGATCAGGCCCGCGTAGAAAGTCTGCTTGAGCCGGCGTCGCGTTACTTTTGTAGTGAACAGCAAATGGGCCGCCGGAGGAATGATTGTCAGTGCCACGATTACCGAGGCCGCGAGGGCAAAAGTCTTCGTGAAAGCCAACGGGCGGAACAACTTGCCCTCGGGGCCAATCATCGTGAATACCGGCAGGAAGCTGATAATCGTGGTTGAGACGGCCGTTAGCACGGCACTGGCCACTTCGCTCGACGCCCGAAACACGACCTCCAGGCGATTCTCATCTGGAGCAGCTTCGTCGAGATGCTTGAGAATGTTTTCACAGAGGATGATGCCCATGTCGACCATCGTGCCGATGGCAATGGCGATGCCCGACAGAGCCACAATATTGGCATCGACGCCGAACGATTTCATGGCGATGAAGCACATCAGCACGGCCAACGGCAACAGTGCGCTGATCAATAGAGAGCTGCGCAGGTGCATCACCATGACCAAGATGACGATCACGGTGACCAGAATCTCGGCCACCAGTGCCGAGTTCAGCGTGCCGAGCGTCTCGTAGATCAGTCCCGTCCGATCGTAGAACGGCACGACGGTGACTTGGCTGATCGTCACCCATTCGGGCCACTCAGCGCGCGGCGTTGCACGCAGGTGCCGAACCCAATCGTCGTGATTGATCTCGGTGCCAGTGAACGCGTCGAAACCGTTGGCTTCCGCGTAAGCAGCGGCATCTTCGCGAGACGCCTGCCGAAAGTCGACGACGGCTTTGGCCGGCAATCCCGGCGCGACTTCCTCGATCTTGCTCTTGATGTTCTTGATGGCCGCCAGCGGGTTGTAGCCGTATCGGACGACGGCGACGCCACCAACCGCCTCGGCGCCTCCTTTGTCGAGCGCGCCCCGTCGCAGTGCCGGGCCGAGCGTGACCTTGGCCACGTCCTTCAGATAGATTGGCACGTTGTCGTTGGTGGCAACGACACTGGTCTCGATGTCGCTGACGTTCTTGACGAACCCCAGTCCGCGGATGAAGTACTCTGCCTTGTTGATCTCGATGCTGCGGGCCCCCACGTCGATGTTCGACATCTTCACGGCCATAAAGATGTCGTCGATCATGACCCGCGCGGCCCGCATGGCATCGGGGTCAACGTCGATCTGGTATTCCTGGACAAATCCACCGACCGACGCGACTTCGCTGATTCCTTCGGCCGACAGCAGGGAGTAGCGGACGTACCAATCTTGAATGGTCCGCAACTCGTCGAGGTCCCACCCACCGGCCGGCTGTCCTTCGGGATCGCGCCCCTCGAGGGTGTACCAGAAGATCTGGCCAAGCGGTGTCGCGTCGGGGCCGAGCGTCGGGGTCACGCCCTCGGGCAGCGTGCCGCCAGGCAGGCTGTTGAGCTTCTCGAGCACGCGCGTCCGCGACCAGTAGAACTCGACGTTTTCTTGGAAGATGACATAGATCGTCGAGAACCCGAAGAAGGAATAGCTGCGAATCGTCTTCACGCCCGGCACGCCGAGCAGCGAGACGGTTAGCGGGTAGGTGATTTGATCCTCGATGTCCTGCGGCGAGCGGCCCATCCACTCGGTGAACACGATCTGTTGGTTTTCGCCAATGTCGGGAATCGCGTCCGTGGCCACGGGATCGCGCGGCAGTGGGCCGAGATCCCAGTCGAATGGCGCGACCATTGCGCCCCAAGCGGTCACCGCGACAACGAACAGCGCGACGACCAGCTTGTTTTCCAAACAGAAACGTATGACCTTGTCGATCATCTTGAAACGGCAACGCGGGTTTAGGGATGGCTGTGGTCTGTGTGGGGCTCGGCCTGCGCCGACGGTTTCGATCCGCTGTGCGAAACCTTTTCCACACGGTCAGCACACTTGAGCATGGCGGCGCCAAAGTAGGGATTGAGCGTATCGTCGTTGTCCTGATACCAGGTGGCTCCTCGGCCTTGAAAAGCCATCGAACAGTGGAGTTCAAAGATTGGACCGGACTGGCCGAAGCCGAACGTCTTGGCCAGGACGCCGATCTCCTGGGATGCGGGATAGAACGTCTCGCGCATCGCCTCGATGCCTTCGGCCTGCTTGAGGCTGGCAATCAGTTTCTCAAGGTTCGCCTGTTCTTTTTGCCAGGCTTCTTTGGCAGGACCTTCGAGTGCCGTGTCATTAACGGCGTTGAGCGATGCATTGAATTGGCCGAGTGAGTCCTGTGCGGATTTAAAGTCGTCCGCGGCCAGCGCCCGCTGAACGTTCAAGTACTGTTTCCATACACCGGCCAATTCACCTTGGAACTCCGCTGGCGCTTCGATACGTTCGATCTCTAGGTCCTGTTGCTGCATCAAGCCCAGTTGTTCCCGCATGCGGCGGACGTGGCCCTTAAGCGTCAGAAACGCTCGGTTGGCATCGACCATTTGGTCGGCGTCAGTTCCCTCGACGACATCGTTTCCGAAGAGCATGGCAAACTCCTTCCATAACATGCGCGGATGGCCGGTGACTTCGGTGTCGTCGACGGCCGCCAATTCCTCGCCGAGCTGCCTGAAAATCGTTGTGACCTGATCCAGGTCCTGGTCTTGCACGGCCGCAGCCAACTTGTCGTACGTCGCGGCCAGATCAAGAAGTTGTTGGCGGAAGGCGGGCGGAAGGGCGACTGGGTGTCCGGCGTGCGGATCGTCCGACTTGCCTTCTGCTAGTTCGCCCTGCCCGCCATGATCGTGGCCACCGCCGCCGCCCCCCTCGGGTGTCATCATGCTGGGTTTGGCTTGAATTTGGATCTCGGAATCCAGCTTGAAGTTGCCCCGCGTCACCACCATCTCGCCTTCGTGCAATCCGTTGCGAACAAGATAGTATTCGCCGGCGCGTGGTCCCAAGACGATCTCGCGGCCTTCAAACGTCGGGTTGTTGGCCGGCGCGAATTGCTCCCGGGCTAAGGTCATCGTTGCTTCGATGTCAGCAAGAACCTCCTTAGCTTGCTCCGCTGACCCGGCCTCGTAGCCCGCCAAAGCCTTCTCAGCGAGTCGATCGGCATAGTCGTTCCACAGATTTCGCGCGAACGCTGTTCCAGGCTGGTCGTACGGTCGGTCCAACATGTTGTTGTAGCTGGTAAACGCCTCGCGAATCTTTTCGAGGTCGCCTTCTTGCACAACGGCCGAAAGCGTAAGAAACGCCGGCTCGGCGAAGGAGGGCATGTTCGGCAACTGCACGTAGACGATCGCACGCGTGCCCGTAACCAACGCGGCCAAATAAGGCACCACCAGCGGAGGCTCTTCCGAGTCGGTCGACGGCGTTACGTAGCCCAGCGATTCGGCGCGCACCAGCGGCATCCCACAGATGTCGCACTGGCCGGGCTCGTCCTTGACGATCTCCGGGTGCATCGGACTGATCCACTTGCCCGCCAGGCTGGGATCCATCACTTTCCCGCCCGCGGCCACGACCGGACGCACGACGGCCCGGACAAACATGTCGGGCTTGAGCTTGCCGTCGCCATTCGGCACGTTGACGCGGACCTTCACCGTGCGCGTCTTATCGTCCAGCACCGGCTGAACGAACGCGATCCGTCCGTGAAACTCATCGCCCGGATAAGCCTCGGTGGTGATCGTCACGTCCTGGCCGTAGCGAATCCAAGGCAGGTCCGACTCATAGGCATCTAGATGGACCCAAACCTGACTCAGATCGGCGATCGTGTAGATACGTTCGCCAAGCGCGACCCGCTCGCCCTGCTGTTTGAGCTTTTCGATCACGATGCCGCCCATCGGGGCATGGATCGTGATGTGATCCGATGGGGCGTCGCGCTTCTCGATTTCCGCGATTTGTTCTTCCGTCAGCCCCAGCAGCCGCAACTTCTCGCGGGCGGATTCGACGAGATTCACCTTGATGGTTGTCGACTCAGCGGCCCGACTGCGGTTGAACTTCTCAGCTTGAATCAGTTCCTGCTGCGCCGCGTAGAGCTGCTCGCTGTAGATATCCGCCAGGTGGTCACCCTGCCGGATTTCCACACCGGTGTAGTCGACATAAAGCCGGTCCAAGCGACCGGAAACCCAGGCCGTGATGTAGCCGAGGCGCGTCTCGTCGTAGTCGACACGGCCAACCATCCTCACGTCGCGCGGTACGTAGCGCCGTTCGACCGGCGCGACCTCGATGTTCATCAGCGCCGCCGCCTCGGGGCTGAGGGCAAGCGTGCGCATCCCCCCGGCGGTTTGTGTTACGGCAATCAAATCCATCCCGCAAATCGGGCAATCGCCCGGCTTGGGCTGCCGGATCTGCGGGTGCATCGAGCACGTCCATGCCGTCGGGCCCGCGGCCGCGTCTGCGACAGCGTCAGCGTCGCTGCTCTTTTCTTCGGACGCATCGTGCCCGCCCCACAACAACCACGAGATGAACATTGCGGCGGCAAAGACGAGCGCGAATTGCGCAAGCCGAACGATCCTTGGATGTGCTGCGTAGCGGTTCCTGGTGGCCGTGGCACCGGGCTCGCGCGATGCATGTGTTTCGGGGTTCATACCAAAAGCTCCCGTCGTCGGCACTGCACGAGTGGGCGCGCACCAACGATTCACTCAACAAACCAGAAGAAGGACTACGACCGATCAGAAGATAGGCGCATACCGGTAGCGCCCCAGTCGCGTCAGGCGTCCAGACGGACGTGGCAAGCCTGCAGTGTGCATCCAGCAGGCGAGAGAAGCGTTTCGGACGAAATCAGACCGCGGGAGACGGCCGGTCCGTCGCCTTGTCGGTAGGCAATCGCATCGTGCGCAAGCGCGAGCGACAAAGTGTCAATCCGACGGGCGTCGGGTCCGCCAGCAGGCACGGAGTTTGACTTTGCCGGCGGCGCCTGTTTGCTCACGCAGCAACCGGTGTCGCAGGATTGGCCATCGGCGGGCTTACAACAGCAGTCCGTCGGCTGCGGCTTCGATGTTTGTCCAAATACGGCGGGCTGCTGGCAGCCAAACGGCGTCAGCCCGAGTCCACCGACGCTGACCACCAGGGCCAAGACCAGCAGACAACGAAATGTGGGGTGAAGATGCGACATCAATGCAATTATAGGCAAGTTTTCGAGCGTCGGCGCCTCTACAAACGCGCATCGCTTAACCACAATTCTGCCCGAAAATGGCCGATTTGGCCATCGGCGGCCCGCAATGACCGGGCTCCGGACGCCCATCCGATGCATCACCCAAATTGGGGGTAGTGCGGATGGCTGTGTCGTCCGACGGAGCGTCAGCCTGGCAGACCTTGCGGTTTGTACCGCTTGTGACCGGAGGGACGGGGCAATTGCTCCGCGTCGCCGGCTCGGCTGGGCATTCCGGCTGCACGTTAGGCCTACGGTGGCCGATACAACCGATAGACTCTGCCCGAGTCACATTTCCCTATTCCGCACTTCGGCTCGCCCTGTCCAGCTCCCGTCCGGGGGTAGTTCGCTTGATCCGCACGTCGATCGATTCCGATCGGCCGCCGCGATTTGTCGGCTGGCCTGTCTTCGTCCTATGCGCCTTGATGCTAGGCGCGTTGGCGGGCTGTCGGACCTCGCGCAAAGTGCAGACGCCCGAGTTCGCATCGCTTGCCAGGCTTCCTCTCGTGGCGTCCGTGTCGCCCGCGGCGGTCGCGCGAGCTGTCGATCCCCAAGTCCCGCAACTGGCCGGGCCGCATCCCGTTGACCAGTACGTTCAGTTCGCTCTGCTCCAGAACCCAGACATCCAATCCAAGCGCAACCGGGTGGAAGCAGCCGCGCAGCGAGTTCCCCAAGCCGCGAGCCTGCGCGACCCCACAGCAACTGTCTCTGGCTATCCGTTCTCGTCCTATGCGCTGCAGACGGCCAACGGCCGACTAACGGCCAACCTGGCGGCGTCGCAAGAAGTGCCTTGGTTCGGAAAGCTAGAAACACGGGCCCAGGCCGCTGAAGCAGAAGTCAACGTTGCCCGAGCTGAGTTGGCCGCCACGGAACTTGAAGTGATCGAGCAGGTGAAGCGGGCCTACTACGAGCTGCACTTTGTCGAGAAATCGATCGCGATCACGGCGGAAAGCCGCAGACTGGCAGTCGATCTGAGTCGAATCGCCGAAGCACGGTTCAAAGCCGCCCAGGTCAGCCAACAGGACTATCTGCGGGCGGAAGTAACCGTCTACAACGTCGATGCCGAGCTGATTCGCCTGCGCGAGGAGTTGCAATTGGCCCAGGCACGTCTGGCAAGACTCCTGCACATCTCGCCCGACACGCCGCTGCGAACCCTGCCGGAGCTCGCCGATGAGGAATTGCCAACCGACTTGCAGCGACTCTACGAGCGCGCGATCGCCGCGCGGCCCGAACTACACGCGCAGCTTGCCGCTATTCAGCGCGATCGGCATGCGGTGCGACTTGCGCAGCTCCAATACTTTCCCGATGTAACGTTCAGTGGCAGTTGGGGAGCCGTAACCACCAACCGCGCAGTGGCGTTGGCGGCCGACGGCCGCGATTTCGCTCAGTTCGGCATCATGGCCAACATTCCGATCTATCGGAAGCGGCTTCAAGCCGGCGTGCGCGAGGCCGAGTCGAAGACAGTCGCCAGCGCCCGCCAGTACGATTCGCTCCGCGACAAGACCCAGCAGGAAGTCAAGGATCTGTTCGTCGAGATCAATGCGCAAAGAGATCTGTTACGCGTCTTCGACACACAAATCGTCCCGGTGGCCGAACAAACGTTGCGTGTTTCAATTCCGGCCTACGAGTCCGGCCAGACCGACGTCCTGCAGCTCTTGGACAACTGGCGCGACGTGCTGCGATTTCAGATCATGCAACAGCGGCTCGAAGCCCAAGTCCGCCAGTCGCTGGCCTCGTTGGATCGAGTGATCGGTACATTCACAGTATCTGACCCAACCACGAGGCGTCTGCCCGAAACCATTCCCCCGCCCGAGGGTTCAACGCCATGAGTCACGCGCCAAGGTTGGCTTCAGCCCGAGCAAACAACGAAAGCGCACCTGGTCGGCGACGGCGAGCGCTGCCAGGGCTCGCCACGTATCACATCGTGGCTCTTGCCTTGTTATTTGCAAGCATTCTCATTCTCGGATGCGCTCGCCAGTACCACTGGTACGACTGCGGTTGCGGCTGCGTCAACTACCACTATTGTCCACCGCCTCCTTTGCCGTACACACCGTACTGCACGTGCCCGACGCCGGTTAGCAGCGCATACCTCGAGGCGGAAAGCGACTGATCGCAGGCGCGACACGTCTCAGATTCACAAGCGGGAGTGGATGGGAATCGAACCCACCTGAAATCTGTTTGACGGATTTCACAACGGGTTTGAAGCCCGCGGCCGCCACCAGGCGTGCTGACACTCCCGAAATACGCTTCCCTTCTAGGCGTTATCCGCGATTCTATTGTCTAGGCAGCATGCCGCTACCGGGCTGACGTCGATATCGACAACGTCAACCGGTTGCCGCGGCTACCAGCGCACGTTGCAGTCGCTCGTCTTGTTCGGCCAGTACGGCGCGCAGGTCGGCAATCAACCGCCCGCCTTGCAAGCGAGCCACGACTGGCGGCGATCCGCCTCGCATCCGTTGGGCTAATGCCTCGTCCGACCTGTCATCGCAGCGGATCGCTACCGCGACGCTGGGCAAACCCTGATCCGGCAGCGAACCACCGCCGACGTAGGCAGTCGTCGCGATCACCTCGGCCGATGCGCCTGGCACCTGCTTAACCAGTGTCGCGGCGACCTGCCCGGCCCGTTGTTCGAGTTCGGCCCGCGGTGTGCAGATCATCGTCCACAGCGGCAGTTCCGCGGCCGCCAGTTCCGGATCTTCCCAGGCCGACAGCGTTGCGCTCAATGCGGCCAGGGTCAGCTTGTCGACCCGCAAGGCACGCATCAACGGATTGCGCTCGATGCGCTCGATCGCGGCCTTGCGCCCCACGATCAATCCGGCCTGTGGCCCGCCCAGCAACTTGTCACCGCTAAACAGCACGAGATCACAACCCGCGTCCACCGACGCGCGCACCTTCGGCTCGTCTGCAAGTCCCGCATCGCGCGGATCGAAGATCGCGCCGGAGCCAACGTCGTGAATCACCGGCAGGTTGTGGTGCTTGCCTAACGCGACGAGTTGCTCGATCGTCGGTGCATCGGAAAAACCGGCGATCCGGTAGTTCGACGGATGGACTTTCAGCAGGGCCGCGGTCTGGTCGTCGATCGCGGCGGCGTAATCTTCGATGCGCGTTCTGTTCGTCGTGCCGACTTCGCGCAGTTGGGCGCCGCCGGCGGCCATGACCTCGGGCAATCGGAAACTGCCGCCGATTTCGATCAGCTCGCCGCGTGACACGACGACCTGTCTGCCAGCAGCCAGCGCATTTAGCGAAATGACCAGCGCGGCCGCGTTGTTATTCACGACCGTCGCGCTTTCCGCTCCGGAAACCTTGCAGAGCTGCTCGCGGACCGCGTCCACGCGACGTCCGCGCTGCCCGCCTTCCAGATCTAGTTCGAGCGCCGTATAACCGGCAGCCGCTTGCTGGATCGCATCGAGGGCCCGGCGCGACAGTGGAGCGCGGCCCAGACCGGTGTGCAGCAAAATGCCCGTGGCGTTGATCACTTCGCCCAGCGGCGAGGTTTGCGATCGTTCGAGCTGCGCGCCGACGCGGCGGATCAAATGCGCGATCGAGAGCTCGGCATACCCGTTGGCCTGCGCGATTTCGCGGCGGCATTGATCGAGCACCGCACGCGCGGCGGCCACGACCACGGCCCGCGGCACGTGCTCCTTCCAACCGGACAACTGGGGTGCATCGACCAGGTCGTTGATCGCCGGCAACTCGCGATATCGGTTGCTTGCGCTATCGGCGGTGGATGATGGTTTTTCGGCCGGCATGATGGGCAATTCGGTACCGCGGCGGTCGCCTGACACTTGGAAATTATACCACCTGCCGCAGGACGGCGCATCCTAACGCAAGACGCGGAGGTCGCCCTGACGTTGGGTCATGCCGATTCGGTCGAGATGTTCGCAGATCGGCACGGCAAACTTGCGGCTCGTGCCGAGCACGTCGCGAATTTGGCTGACCGTCATCCCGCTACCGTCTGCCAACCGGGTGCGCAGTTGATCGCGCATGGCCGTTTCCACGTCGCGGTGCAGATAGAGCTTGTCGTCCAGTCGTACCGCTTCGCCGCACGCCACGCAATACTCCAAAAGTCTGCGCACTTCGTCCTCGCGCGCTCCGTAGGTTTTTGCCATTTCGGCCGGCCCGGGCGGCTGCAAACCAGACTCTTGCAACACGGCGAGGATCCGCTCGTGCAACTGGCGCTGGCCGGCCGAAAGTTCCGGGGCGTACCCGGGCAGCGCCATCGATTGCTGATCGCCGACGAGCGCGCCGCCCTCAGCAAGCCGGTCGATCAGGGCATCGCTCACGTTCGTGTCGCCCTCAACGGCGTGCAACGCGATCACGCGGTCGCGCGGCACGGTGGTCTTTAGCGTGGACTGATTGTGCAGTTGTTCGACGATCTTCAGCACGCGCTGTTCTTCGCGTTGCACGACGTCGCGATGCAGGCGCAGCGTGCGGCGCGGCTTGACGTCCAGCGCGACGATTGTGCCCGACGACTCCAGGGTCCGAATCGCGGTGCTGCATTGCTCCAAGTCGAGCCGCGCGTCGCGGCACAGGTCAAGCTCCGTCCAGTCGCCCGTAGCAAAGAAGTAGATCGCCGTTTGGGCCCGCTCGACTTCGTCGTCCGAGAGCAGCCCGGCCAGCCGCTCGATCTGTTGCGGTTGTCGCGGCGTGATGCGCCCCGGACAGGGCTGCAAGACCACGCCCCCGCCGATCGTGACCAACGGCGACTCGCTGCGCACGACGAACGGTTGGCCCGAAGCACTCACCGTCGGTGTGGCGCAGTGCAGTTGAGCCCGTGAACGCCCGCCCGGTTCGATCGGCTTTCGATCGAGCGTGGCCACCGTGACCATGACTTCTTGAGTGCCCAGGTAGAGCCGCTGGCGCGAGCGATGCCGGATGGCGCGCGGGCTGTCGTCCAGCACGTGGAGTTCAACGGTCAATAGCTTCGAGGGGCGCAAGTAGGTGGGCGTGGCAATTTCGTGCCCGCGAGTGATTTCGCTGTGATGCACGCCCAGCAAGTTCACGGCGGCCCGTTGCCCACGCCCGACCATGTCGCTGTCCTGTCCATGATTCTGCAAGCCGCGGATCGCGAGTTTCTTGCCTGCTGGCCACCAGTCGACTTCGTCACGGACGCGCAACGTGCCGGACCACACGGTTCCGGTCACGACGGTGCCTCGCCCTTCGACCGTGAAGGCCCGATCAATCGGCATACGAAACACACTCTGGTCGTCACTCGGCGCCACGCGACGGCAAACGTCGTGCAGCGCGTCGCGCAACTGTTCGATGCCCTGTTGCGCTTCGTCGCTGATTGCGGTTCGCACGACCGGCGCGTCCTCCAAGAAGGTCCCGGCAACCAGCCGCCGTAGTTCCTCCTCGACCAGCTCGGCCCAGTCGGGCTCGACCCGATCACACTTCGTGATGGCCACAACACCGTGCCGCACGTCCAACAGTCGCATGATGGCCAGGTGCTCGCGCGTCTGAGGCATGATCGAATCGTCGGCCGCAACGACCAATAGCGCCAAGTCAACGCCGACCGCACCGGCCAGCATGTTCTTGACGAAGCGCTCGTGGCCTGGCACATCGACCACGCCCAATCGATAGCTTCCCACGTCGAGCGTGGCGAAACCGATGTCGATCGTGATGCCGCGCTGTTTTTCGGCCGGCAAACGGTCGGTGTCGATGCCGGTCAGCGCGCGCACCAACGCTGTTTTGCCGTGATCGATGTGCCCAGCCGTTCCCAAAATCAGAGTGCGGGCCTGCGCCGGCGCTGTCGTTTCGGAGGTCATGCGTGTCATTGTAGCAGCCGTGACGCGCCGCGGGCCGAACCTCCGTGCGTGGAACCGGCCCGCGCCCGTCGATACAATGGCGCGCTCTTGGTCCTCGATTCGCCCGACATGAATTCCAAACTACCGCGATACGATCTTGTTCTGATTGGTGCCGGCCACACCAATGCCCACGTGTTGCGGATGTGGCGCATGGCGCCGCTGGCCGATACCCGGCTGACCTGCATCACCGATCGGTACACGACCGCATACTCAGGCATGCTGCCGGGCACGCTGGCCGGATTGTATGGGCCGGATGAAATGCACATCGACTTGGTGCGGCTGTGCGCCGCGTCGGGTGCGCGACTGATTCGTGGCGAAGTGACCGGACTGGACGTGGCCAATCAGCGCGTCTTGCTCAATGATCGGCCGCCCGTACCGTTCGACGTGTTGTCAATCGGCATCGGGTCGGTGCCCAAACTTCCGCCCTCGGGCACATCGCAACCGCAGGTCGTCACGATCAAGCCGATGCAGACCTTTCTGGACCGGCTCGGACATCGGTTCGCCGAAGTGCAATCCGCCGACGATGCCCGAACGTGGCAACTGGCCGTCGTCGGTGCGGGCGCCGGCGGGGTCGAGATCGCCTTCTGTCTGGCGTCGTACATGCGGCGGAATCATCCCGACCGCCGCTACGAATTGATGTTGATCGACAGCGGCGACGAGATTTTGCGCGGAGCCAGCGCGGGCATGATTCGACACGCGCGCCGCGAACTGGCGGCCCGCGGGGTCAAGCTCGTGCTGGGCCGCGCGGTCAGCGACGTGTGCGACGGGCAATTGCTGGTCGGAGATGAGGTGCTCCCGGTCGACGTGGCGATTTGGGCCACCGGCGGTGTCGCGCCTCCACTGTTACGCGAGTTGGGCCTGCCGACAGATGACCGAGGTTTCCTGCTGACGCGCGCAACCTTGCGAACGGTTGCCGACGCTCCGGTGTTCGTTGTGGGTGACTCGGGCACGAGCATCGAACATCCCACACCTAAGGCCGGCGTGTTTGCGGTCCGCCAGGGACCGGTGCTCTGGGAGAATCTACGTCGCCAGCTACATGGCGACCCGCTCAATCCGTACATTCCCCAACGCGGCTTCATGAAGTTGTTGGGCACGGGCGATCGTCGCGCGATTCTCGACTACAAGGGCATGAGCTTTCACGCCCGCTGGTGTTGGACGCTCAAGGACGCGATTGACCGCCGCTTCATGCGCAAGCTGCAAAACTATCGGCCCAGCATGATGGCGCCCGCGGCCGATGCGACCGAAATGCAGTGTGCTGGATGCGGCGGAAAGTTGGCCGGATCGGTGCTCAGCCGCGCGCTCGCCCGATTGAACGTGCCGCCGTCGGACCACGTCGTCGTTGGACTCGACCGTCCGGACGACGCCGCGATCGTGCGCATGCCGCACGCAGGGCCCGTCGCGGCCACGGTCGACTTCTTCTCGCCGTTCGTCGACGATCCGTATCTGGTGGGCCGGGTGGCGGCGATCAACGCCGTCAGCGATCTGTTGGCAATGGGTTCCACGCCGACCGCGGCGCTGGCGATGGCCGCCGTCGAGTCTGGTCCGCAGCAACAGCAGGAACAGTATTTGTTCGAGCTGCTGGCCGGCGCGCTGCGCGAATTCGAAGTGCATGGCGCGGCGTTGGTCGGCGGACACACGATCGAAAGCCCCAAGCCGCTGGTCGGTTTTTCCGTAATTGCCGCGTCCGGCCCTCGGCCGCAACTCAAAGGCGCGCTACGCCCTGGGGACTCGCTCGTGTTGACCAAACCATTGGGCGCCGGAATCCTGCTGGCTGCACACATGCGGGCCCAATGCCGGGCCGTGTGGTTTGCCACCTTGTGCGAGACGCTCCTTGCGAGCAATCGCGACGCAGCGCAAACCGCTGAGCGCTTTGACACCAGCGGGCTAACCGACGTGACCGGCTTCGGCCTGGCCGGGCACTTGCTCGAGATGCTGCGGGCGGCGCGTGTCTCGGCCGAGATCTGGCTGGATCAACTCCCCCTGTTGCCCGGCGCCGTGGAACTAGCGTCGGCCGGCATCGAAAGCTCGCTAGCTCCGGCCAATCGTGCCGCGGAAACGGAAATCGACGCTGACGACGACGCGACCTCCGCCGCGCCGTACGCCATTCTGTTCGATCCGCAAACCGCCGGCGGACTGCTGGTGGGCGTGGCGCCAAGCGAAGCCGAAGCGTTGGTGGATTGTCTGTCCCCGCACGCACCCGGCGTGCGTGTTATCGGCCGCGTGGCGACCGCCGGCGAGCATTGCCGATTGAAGGTCTTGCGCGAAAAGCCACGATCCGGCACGTGAATCGAAAAACTTGATTGGGCGCGGGCTGCCAGCGTACAACAACGAGCGTATGAGCGCGCGGCCGGCGTGCCCGGACCACAGGAGTCTCGACCATGCGAGCCGACAACAACGCGTCGAAGCACAAACGACCGAATTGCACGCGAGCCCGCGTTGCTCGCACGCTGGTCGGTCGATCGCTGGCCGCCGTGGCCATCATTTACCTCGCGGTGGCCTTTTGCCCGGCGGCGGAGCCGGCGCACTACTATCCCGGCAATTGGGGGCAGTGGGAAACGCGCACGCCGGCCGAAGTCGGGATGAATCCGGATCGACTGGCCAAGGCGATCGCGTACTCCAAAAGCCACGAAACCGACCGCCCCAAGGATCTCGATCGGGCGATCCGCATGTCGATCGCCTCGCAGGCCTACGACGAGTTGATCGGGCCGACCAAGCCGCGCGGGTCGAACAACGGCCTGATCGTCCGCAACGGCTATATCGTCGCCGAGTGGGGTGACACGCGCCGTGTCGACATGACCTTTAGCGCTACCAAGAGCTACCTGTCGACGACCGCCGGACTGGCGTGGGATCGCGGGATGATTCACGATCTGCACGATCCGGTGAAGCGGTACGTCGCCGACGATCTGTTCGCCTCGCAGCACAACGGCCTGATCACGTGGCACATGCTGCTCAACCAAACCAGCGAGTGGGAGGGCACGCTCTGGGGCAAGCCGGATTGGGCACCTGTCTGGAACGGCACGATGCGCGAGCTGCACATGCCGGGCACCCATTGGCAATACAACGACGTGCGCGTCAATTGCCTGGCTGCCGCGTTGCTGCAAGTGTGGCGCGAGCCACTGCCACGCGTGCTAAAGCGACTCGTCATGGATCCGATCGACGCGTCGCCAACGTGGCGCTGGCACGGATACCGCAACTCGTGGATCGAGCTAGACGGCACGCGCATGCAATCGGTCAGTGGTGGTGGGCACTGGGGCGGGGGGCTCTGGATCAACACGCGCGACCATGCCCGCTTCGGATACTTGTTCCTGCGGCGCGGCAAGTGGAACGACAAGCAGTTGATCTCGGAAGAATGGATCGATCGGATGACCACGCCCACCGACATCAAGCCGACGTATGGCTACATGTGGTGGCTCAACCCGGACCAAGAGCGCATCGCCGGCGCGCCGGAGACAAGTTTCGCGGCAGTGGGCGCGGGGACCAACATGGTTTGGATCGATCCGCAACACGATCTGCTAGTGGTGGTCCGTTGGATCGATCCAGCACACGACGCACAGTTCATCAAGCTGGTCGTCGACGCCCTCGAGCCGGAACCGGCCGAATCCAATCAATCCGAGTGAGGCCCGCGATGTTTCCAGCGATCCGAATGTTCACCTGTGCGCTTGCGGCGGCAGTCGCGCTGTTCGACGTGGCGTGCGGCGCCGGCGAAGTAGCTCCCGCGTCGGAGGCGACGCGCGCCGAGAACGGATTGGCGATGTACGCCAAGCTGCTCTGCTCCGGCGTATTCGTCGTGGGCAGGGAGCCTGATGAGTTCGTGCGCAACGATTTGCAACGTGCCGGACAGGGCTTGCCGGAATGGAGCGAGATCGAAATCGACGTCGACCGCAAGCGAAAGTCCGTCACGCTCAAGGCCCCGGGCATCCCCGCCCGCACGGCCGTATTCTGCGGCGACCAGGGTTGTGTATTGCTGCCGCGCGGCGCGGCGAACGTGTTCTTCCAGCCGGTGCGGCTTGAGTCCTCGTTGCCCGATCGCGCGACCCAGCCTTGGCCGCAGGGCGATCGACTCGACACCACGACCCAACCAGACCATGTCGATGCGGATGCACTTGCTGCTGCGCTGGATATTGCATTCGACGACGCCGACCAGGACGTGCCGCAAAAAACTCGGGCACTGCTGGTCGTCTACCGCGGCCAGATCGTGGCCGAGCGCTACGCGCCCGGCTTCGACCGCCGCACCCGGCACATCTGCTGGTCGATGGGCAAGAGCATCACGTCGGCCCTGATCGGCATCCTGGTCGGCAACGGAGACTTCAAAGTCGACGATCCGGCGCCGATCGCCGCCTGGCGCCAAGCCGACGATCCGCGTGGCCGGATTACGATTTCCGACCTTCTGCACATGAGCAGCGGACTCGATTTCGGTCGCCCGAACGACCCGGCGGCGATGTTCACCGCCGCGGATCATCACCGGGCCGTCTACTTCGGCGCCGTCGACGTGTTCGACTATTGCACGGGCCGCGAGCTGGAGCACGCGCCGAACACGGTCTGGCGCTACCGCAATTGCGATCCGCTGAGCCTGGGGATGATCGTTCGCCAAATGGTTGAATCGCGCGGCGGGTCGTACCTGGCGTTTCCGCAGCGCGCGCTGTTCGACAAGATCGGCATCCGCGACATGGTGCTCGAGACCGACCCGTACGGCAATTTCATCATGACCGGCTTCGAGTACGGTACGGCCCGCGATTGGGCCCGCTTCGGACTGCTGCACTTGCAAGACGGTGTTTGGAACGGTGAGCGCATTTTGCCCGAAGGCTGGATCGACTATATCACCCGACCTGCACCGGCCGATCCGGATCAGAAGTACGGAGCCCTTTTTTGGCTCAATCGGGGAGGCCGTTATGAGACGCTGCCCCGCGATATGTACTGGGCCGCAGGACATCACGGCCAGATCACGCTGGTCATTCCGTCGCGCGAGATGGTCATCGTGCGGCAAGGACACAGCGCACAAGGCGGCTTCGATCCCTACTGGGAACAGGTGGTGGGACGGATTCTATCGGCGTGCAAGCCAGATGGCGCGTAACGAACCTCACGTCTTCGCATTGAGCCGCGCCGCCATTGTCCGATGCAGGCCGAACAGTAGCACTGCGACGATCGGCCAACTGAACCAAGTCCATTGTCCGCGCCACTGCGGTAGCGCAGGCCGGGCCGTCATCGAAAATCTTGCAATGACCATTTCGCCCCGCGCGTCGCTGCGCACCGTCACGTTCCACGTTCCGGCCGTGGGCAACTCGACCAGCGCGGATTGCAGCAGCTTGTTCGTGGCGGCCTCATTCGTCGCGGCGGCCAAAATCTCCGGGCTGGTACCGTCGGCCGGCGTGAGCTGCACGATCGTCACCGCGTCGTGAATCGCCTCGCCCGTCGTGGCATCCTGCACAAGCACGCTCACGTCGACCATCGGCGCACGGAGCGGATTGGGCGACGTGAAAACTGAGATAGTGCGGTTGCCATGCCGTTCGACCAGTCGCACGGTACCGCCGTCGGCCCACACCGGCGCAAGACACGAAGTCACGCACAATCCACTGACCGCGACGATCGAGATGCCACGCCACATTGCTTCACCGTATGGCTTGGGCTTCGAGTGCGGGCGCGGCCGGGTCCATCGTGCCGCGCATTTCCATCGGCTGAAAAACGATCCACACGCCCGTCAAAAACAGCGCCACGATCAACCCGGCCCACGGCGACACGGCGCGTAGCGCATTGCGGGAGCTGACAGTTCGGTCCTCGGCAATACGAAACGCCACGTACAGCGACATCAACATTCCGCCGTCGAGCATCAGGATTTCGGCGTGCAGCAGACTGTCGGACGCCGGCCGGCAGCATGCCAATTGCCACATTGGCGCTCCCAGTCCCTGATAGCCCAGGTCGGCCACCAGCCGTTGCGTGGTGGGCACGATCGTATCGACGCTGGTCCAGAAATGAAACGTGTAGTGCGCCAACCACATCGCGAATCCAATCGGTACCAGCGCGAACGCGTACCGCGTCGCGATCGTCGGCCAGGATTCCTCGCTGCGCCCCAGCGCGCGGCTCAAGCGGGCAGCGCCGCAGACCGCCACCAGCGGGACCACCACCAACGCGGCAACGTAGTACAGGCCGGTCGCCGCGAGCATCGACATGCCACCCACCGCGTCGCGCAGTCGGTCGATCCACGCGACCACCGGCGCGACCATGCCACCCGCATTGGCCAATGCGCCAAAAGTGAGCACGACGACGAGTGCCGCCAGATCCGCTCGCTGGCTGAACCGCCCCACGCCGCTGCGCAGCCGGTCACTCCACAACTGGTGCGCATGCCCGACGGCCAGCACGCCGATATTCTCGTGGGGACAGGCCCGCACGCAATCGAGACAGAACGTGCAGTCCAGGTTGCCGCTTTTGCGCGGCGGATCCAGTTGCATCTGGCAGCCGGGAGCCGCGGTTGAGCCGCGAATGCACTCCCGCGTGCGGCACGACGCACAGATCGCCGGCTCGCGGACTTTAACTTCCCACGGTGAAACGAGCGACTGCACAAAGTTGAACTGGCCGATCGGACAGACGTATTTGCAAAACGTTGCCTCGCGGAACAGACAGTCGACGACCAGCGCCGCCGCGAAGTACCCCACCACGATCCAAGCAGTCAGCCAGGGACTGTCCCACAGTGCAAATGCTTCGTAACTCCACAAGAAGAGGCCCAATAGCGCGACGGCCGGCCATTTAGTTCGGAGCGCGCTCGGCCAGCGCAAGCCGGCTCCAGGAAGCCGCCGCGCCACTGCCCGCGACAGCGTGAATGGACAGGCCATGCAGAAAAAGTTGCCCGCGACAAGCAAGCCCAGCACGAGCACGCCGCGCCAATGAATCCACGGGACGACGCCGGCCAGGTTCATCGGCGCCGCGTCGGGACCGCGCAGCCCGTCGTACACGAGGATGGCCGCCAGCAGGGCCATCGTCCACTGCATGCCAACGCGCACTTTCGCTGAACGTAACAACCGGCCGAAGAGCGGCACGCCGAGCACGTCGGGCGCCGGACGAGTCACTGTCACCGTCGCGGCCGAAGGCACGCCGTTCAAGACGACCAGCGCTCCCTTCGGCGCGGCGGATGTCACGCCGGTAGAAGTCGCGCCTCCGCGATGCGCGATGGCGGTGCTCACCGCGAATCGCCGACGTCGCTTCGATTGCGAAGGCGACAGCAGCGTCACGACAATGGCAAACAGCGGCAAGAGCAGGGCGATCGATCCGGCGACCCACAGGGTGGCCCCCGCAGCCGCCTGATCGACTAGCGCGTCGATCCCGCCGACGCGCGGCACTGCGGCATAGTGCGGATAAATGACGCGTCCTGAGAACGTCAACCATGCCGCCAACACCGTGTTCTGCACGCCCGCCAGTACCAGGTACGGCAGCAACACCCACTCGTTCCAGCGCGGCCGGCTCGGGTAGGGTCGCACGATCGGGTACCAGAACAGTAAACCCGCGACGGCAAAACAGAGATGTTCGACGACGTGCCAACCCGGACTGCGCAGCGCCAGTTCGTAGCATTGTGGCAGATGCCAAAGCCAGGTCGTCGCCACCAGCGAAAGCCAGGCGATGAGCGGACGTGTCAGCCACCCAAACAGTTGCCGCAATGGCCGCCAGCGCAACAACGGAAAGACCCACACCGTGCGCACCTCGTGTGGCAATCCGCGCAGCATCGGAATCAGTGGTGCCGCCAACCAAACGAGCGGCGGTGCGACCACCATCAGCAACAGGTGCTGCACCATGTGCATCTGCAAGAGCAGCGACGCGAACGGCTCGATCGGCGAAGCCAGCGCCAAGTAAATCGCAGCCAGGCCTGCGCCCATCGCCGCCAGTCGACCGCCGTGCCATCGCGCCGGATCGCGCTGCCGTAGCGCGAGCCAGCCACGCAAGTAAATGCCGAAACTGATCACCAGCACCGCCGCCAGCGCCGGATCGCTCGGCCAGGAACGCAGAAATGCATCCAGCGTGGGACTCATCGCGCAACTCGCGTTTTACTGTTCGCCGGACGCCACCAGATCGCGCGGCGCGCCGGCCGGTGGTTGTCTCTCGGGCCGCAAGCTGACCATGAAGTCGACGACCATCGCCATTTCGTCCGGCGTCATCTGCTTGCCGAACGCGGGCATGTTTCCGCCGCCGGGCGTTCCGTTGCTCACCTGATCGATCATCTTGTTGCGCGTCAGCCGCGTGCCGATGGTGGTCAGATCCGGCCCGCGCCGCCCGCCAATGCCGTCCAGCGCGTGGCAGTTTCGGCAATTCTTGTATTGAAAGACCAGCGCACCTTGCAGCTCGCGCGGCGTCGAGCGTTTGACAAGATTCACCGGCACGGGGTCGCCGGTCCACGCATCCATCACCGGCGACCACGGCGCAACGACTCCCTGATAGGTCAGCACCCCCAGCGCCGTGTAAACGACGATTACCAGCAGCACGGCGACAGGCCGCTTGCTCGGTGCCCGTTCACCCCGATTGCTCACCAGCGGCACCAACATCAACGCCACGATCACGATCACCGGCAGGACGAGCATGATGAACGTTTCAATGCTCGGCGGGCTCAGCGCCAACAGTGCGAAGATCCACAAAAAGGGCCACTCAGGCCGCGGGTTCGCGCCGCTGACAATCGGATCCGGCGGGCCGCTCGGACCCTTGGGCCCCATGATCGCCGCGACGCACACCACGACGATCACCGCCAACGCCGAAAAGCAGATGTCTTTCATGATCGCGTCGCCCAGAAACGGCACGCCGCGCTTCAGCTCCTCATGGTACGCGGCGTCGTACGTGGCCGGATTTACTGGCTCGCCCGCAACCGGCGGCGCGCTGATCCCACACTTCAGCACCAGCCACAAGTGAAGGCCGACCAGCGTCAGCAGTGCGCCGGGAATGACAAATACGTGCAGCGCGTAGAACCGGCTGAGCGAGCCCGCGCCGATAATCGGTCCGCCGAGAAGCAGCTCGACCACCTGCGGCCCGATGCCCGGCACGCGCCCAGCCATCGAGCCCGCCACCGCCAGCCCCCAATACGCGTCCGGATCCCATCGCAGGATCTGACCCGAAAAGAACATGCCCAGCGTACACGCGAACAACCCGACACCGACCAGCCACGTCAACTCGCGCGGATACTTGTACGCCCCGTGGATGAACACTTGGGTCATGTGAACCAGCACCATCACGACCATTCCCGAGCCGGCGTAGTAGTGCAACGCCCGCAAGAACCAGCCGAACGGATGCTGGTAATCGAGATACAGCAACGTATCGTAGGCTTCCTCGGCCGAGGGCACGTAAACCAGCGAGAGCCCGATGCCGGTGACGATCTGAAGCATCAGAAACGTGAGCGACGCGCTGCCGAACACGTACCACCAGCCCATCGGACCGTCGACGGCCCGCGGAATCGGATGGCGCATCATCGGCAGCAGCGTTTCGCTGAACCCGATGCGAACATCAATCCATCGTCCGATGGATTTTAGCCAGCCGATCATCGATGCACCTTGCGTCGCCGCGTTGGTATCGTCGCCGCTCTCATGCCGTGTCCTTGAGTGTGTCTTGCAGCGTCGGATAGTGCGGAGCCTGAATCTCGAGCGTGTCGCCGCTCACGCGCCATACACAGTGATACAACCCGCGCGGCGGCGGGCCCGAGGCGCGCGATCCGTCCGAGTAGTACACGCCACCATGGCACGGGCACATGAACAGTCCCGACTGCGGGAACCACGACACAGGGCAGCCCAGGTGCGCGCAATTGACCGCCAGCACTAGAAACTGCGCTTCGCCGTCCGGATCGTCCGTGCCCAGGTTGCGCACGTAGACCCCGGTTTGACTGGTGATGCCGTCCCACGGTTGGCGCAACGGGTTGTCGAACGTGACATGGCGCGTTTCGTACTGCGGAAAGTCGGCGACCTTGCCCATCGTTACCCAAAAGACCTTCGGTTTGCCCAAGCCGACCAGGTAGCCGACGATCGGCACTCCGGCCATCGCCGCGGCGACGGCACCCGCCGCGCCGGTGATCCAGCGAAAAAAGGTGCGCCTGGCCGGCGTCTTCTCGTGCTCTGGCGTCGCGGCGGTTGAGTTCGTGTCCATCGATCGTGCCTTGGTTTTTCGTGGTGGCCCGTTCTTGCGTTTCTCTATTCGTTTTTTTTCATTGCACGGCTCAGGGTTGCATGGCCACGTCACCGCGTTGCCGCCAACTTGCCAACAGCGCGACCAGGTCGTTGATCTCGTCGGAGGTCAAGGGCTGGTAGTCTGATGGCCGGCCCTCCGATTCGGCGTACGTAGGCATGCCCAGGTCCGGTCTGCCGGTGATGATGATCCGCCGCAACGCCTGATCGCTGATAAGGCCCAGAAAGGCCGGGTCGTTAATCGCGCCGGCTTCGGAGAATTCGCCATCGCCTTGTTCGCCGTGGCACTCCGCACATGCCCGCTCGAACAGCGCTTCGCCGCGTTTCGCGTCGCCCACCGTTCCGCCCGCCTCATCGGAGGACGCCAGGCGATACGCCGGCGGCGGCGACTCCGGCTTCTTGTCGGACTTCCAACGGGCCGGGATCTGCTCGGCGAGGATCTTGATTTGGGCGTCGGTCAGCGTCCCACCTGACGATCGGGCAAAGGCGGGCATCGGCGTTCCGTGGCGGCCATCGCGGACGATCTTTTCGATGTCGGCCACCGAAATGATTTCTAGAAACAACGGATCGTTCAGCGGCGGAGCAGGCCCCAGTTTGCCGTCGGCCCCGTGGCAGCCGGAGCAGCGATGCCGGAACAAGACGTCGAAGTCGACGATCTGGCCTGGCGTCTTCGGACGATCGTCGGGATTCGGCTTGCCCGGCGGAACGCAGCCTGGCGCCAGTAGCACAGCGCCTAGCGCGATCGCCAGCAGCCGGCGGCGCGCGTCGATGCCGCGATCGTGTTGCGTCTTGCTGGTCGGTGGTTCGGATCGTTCCATGTGCTATCTCGACGATGCTTCCGCGCCGGTGGTGCCCGGTCCGGCCGGTTGGACGACAATCTGCTCCGAGCGAACCACTACCAGCGCCGCCACGATGCCAAACACAAACTGCGATATTACAAACCACGGCCAGTCGACATACGTTTGCATCAACGGGTTGACGACTCCCATCAGCCCGTAGCTCGAAGCGGTCCACAATAGCGGCATGATCAACCCGCCCCAAACGATCGGCGCGGGTATGGCCGGCACGCGCGGCAGGATGATTCCAAACGCCAGGCCAAAGCTAAGGGACAATAGTGCGTGCGTCGCCAAAGCGGCCACCAGCATGTTCGGATGATATTGATCGAGCTCGGCCACCGGCATTTCGGCGGCATGCCGCATCGCCATGGCCGAAAGCAGATTAACCGGATACCAAATTGTGTGTTTGGAAAGCACTGCCCACGCGAACGCCGGGATCGGCATCAGCAGTCCGCCGGCGATGCCGCAAATCGCCCCGGCCGTAACCGGATGTCGGTTTTCCAGCCGTATGAACACCAGCGCCGCGACGATGCCAAAGATGAACTGCGAAACGACGAACCATGGCCAATCGATGCGCACCCGAACGCCCGGATTGAAAAAGCCCAGCGCCACAAAGCTCAGGGCCGTCCAAAACAGCGGCATCAAGACGGCGCCCCACGCCAACGGCTTGCGCACCTTGGGCAACATCGGCATCAGCACGCCGTATATCAATCCGAGCACGAGCGACACGCTCACGTGAATCGCGGCTCCCATCGCGAACAGCGTCGGGCGAAAGGTTTCCAGATCCTCCACGCCAGACTCGCCTACGCCCGGCAGCACCATGCCCGCCAGCAAGTTGATCGGCAACCAGATGCCGCGCCCGTTGACCAGACAATAGATTAACGCCGGGATCGGCATCACCAGCCCGCCGACGATGCCGCCCTTGATACCGGCCGATAAGGGATGGACCCGTTCCGGCAGTCGCAGCCGATAGCCGGGCATGCCGGGACGAACCTGCTGCACTCCGCCCGCGGCGCCAGAGACCGGCTGCGCGCGCAATGCCGGCTCGACCCATGGTTCGACGTGATGCCCCCGGCCGGGCAACAAATGGCTGACCCACGTCCCCAAGCTCAGCACGAATAATATCGCGCCGACAAGTAAGAATGCGTAGCTGGTTGCCACGCCCAGCGCAGCAAGCGCGATGCCCAGCGCCATCACCAGCGGCGCAACGGTCGGCGCTGGCATTCGGACCGATTGTGGGCTGTCGGAGGACTTGGCCGGTTCGCTACTCATCCGCCCCCTCCCACCGCGGTCAAGTAAACCACACAGAACACGACGATCCACACGCCGTCGACAAAGTGCCAATACCACGCCACCAACTCCGGACCGGTTTGGTTTTCGTGCGTGACTTTGCGGCGTAGCGCCAGCAGCAGCACGACGAGCATGGCTGTGACGCCGCCGGTGACGTGCAGCGCGTGAAATCCGACCAGCGTGTAAAACGTGGTGCCAAACAGGTTGCGGCTGATCGTCAACCCTTTGTCGAAGATCAGTTCGCGCCATTCGTAGGCCGTTCCGGCCAAAAAAGCGATTCCCAGCACGATCGTGCCAAACCACAACAGGCAGAACAGTCCCTGGTTGCCACGCTCCAGGGCGCGCTGCGCGGCGTGCACCACGACGCTGCTGGAGAGCAAGCAGATCGTGGTGCCGATCACCAGCGGCAACGAGAGAGCTTCCGACGGCGTCGGGCCGACCGTGTCTTGCCCCATGAACGCGACGTAGGCCACGATCAGCGTGGTAAAAAACGCCACCTCCGAGATCAAAAAACTGATCATGCCCCACTGCGGCGCCGAGAGATTCCGTTCGGCGACCACCGGTGGCGGCGTGGGGTAGATCGACGTTCCGGCTGACATCCGCGATTCCTCCGTTGGCGCCGTCCGCGGCGGCGTCATGTCCTGCGTTGCCCGGCAGCCCGAGCGGCGCTCATTCGTATAACCAGTCCGGATCGTCCGGATGTTGCAAATCCCAAAGCGGCCGGCGGCTGTGGACCGTCGGCGTTTCCTCGAAGTTGTACGACGAGGGCGGCGACGTGGTGGACCATTCCAGCGTCCACGCGTCCCATGGGTTGTCGCCGGCCGGCTTGCCCTTCTTCAGCGACACCACCAGGTTGTAGATGAAGATCAAGTAGCTGGGCGCTTGCACCACCGCGCCGAGCGTTGCCAGTTGGTTCCACAACGTCCAGCCCGTTTCCGGGCCGTATGTGTAGATCCGCCGCGGCATCCCGAGCATGCCCGAGATGTGCATCGGGCCGAACGTGAGCATGAAGCCGATGTACAACAGCCAGAAGTGCCACTTCGCCAATCGTTCCGACATCATCCGGCCGGCCACCTTTGGGTACCAGTAGTAGATGCCCGCGATCGTGCCGAACAGCGTTCCGCCGATCAGCACCCAATGAAAGTGCCCCACCACGAAATAGCTGTCCGACAGTTGAAAGTCGAACGGCGCCGCGGCTAGCATGATTCCGGTCAGCCCGCCGATCAGAAACATCGAAAGGAAACCATAGGCAAACAGCATGGGCGACGCGAATCGGATGCGTCCGCCGTACATCGTGGCCAGCCAGTTGAAGAACTTGATCCCCGTCGGAATCGAAACCAGCAGGCTTGCTGCGGCAAAGTACAAGTCGAGCGTGCGATTCATGCCCACGCAAAACATGTGATGCGCCCACACACCCAAGCTGATGAACACGATCGCCATCGTCGCCGCGGCCATGAATTCGTAACCGAACAGCACCTTGCGCGAGAAGACGGGGATCACCTCGGAGATGATCCCGAACACCGGCAGGATCAGAATGTAAACCTCCGGGTGGCCGAAGAACCAGAACAAGTGCTGCCACAAATAGGCCGACCCGCCGTTCGACACGTCGAAGAAGTGTGCGTTCAACTGCCGGTCGAGCAGGATCATCACCAGCGCCGCGGTCAGCGGCGGAATCGCAATCAGCATTTGCACGGCGGTCCACAGCATCGTCCAGACGAAGAACGGCAGCCGGCCCAGCGTCATGCCGCGGGCTCGCATGCCCAGGATCGTGGCAATGAAGTTCACCGCGGCGGTGATCGTGCCGATGCCGCTGATGATCAGGCCCACCGCCCAAAAGTCGGTCGCGGCGCTGCGGGCAAACGTGTGTTCGGTCAGCGGCGCATAGGCAAACCAGCCGATGGCCGGCGCGCCGCCGGTGGCGAAACTGAAGTAGACGACCAACCCGCCGAACAATGTGATCCAGAAGCCAAAGGCGTTCATCCGCGGAAAGGCCATGTCGCGCGCGCCGATCATCAGCGGCACCAGGTAGTTGCCCGCCCCGATCAAGATCGGCATGCCGACGAAGAATACCATCGTCGTGCCGTGCATCGTGAACAACTGATTGAACGCCTCGGGCCCGAGGACGTCGTTGTTGGGCATCGCCAACTGCCAGCGCATTAGCATCGCTTCGCAGCCACCGATCACCAAGAACACCAGGCTCATCAGCACGTACATGATGCCGATGCGCTTGTGGTCGACCGTGGTGGTCCAACCGTGCAGCCACCCGGCCCAGTTTTCGCCCGCCGCCGTGTGCGGCGCCGCGTGTCCCTGCGTGTGTGATGGTTGGGCGAGTGACATGGACCGAATCGTTTCCTTGCCGTGGTGCTGTTCGTGGCGCGGTGCTAGCGGAGCGTTTCCAGGTAGCGGACGATTTGTTCTTGTTGCTGGTCGGTGAGCCCAAAGGCGGGCATCAGGCAGTCGGGTTTGATCGATTGTGGATCGCGAACCCAACGCCGCAAGTTGTCCGGATCGTTGGCGATCATTCCCGAGGCCAGCGTCTCGCGGCTCATCAAGTGGGTCAGGTCGGGCGCGTACGAACCCTTGGCCGGCGTTCCACGCACACGATGGCAGCTCACGCATGATTCGCTTAAAAATGCATCGCGTCCGGTGCGCACGTCCGGATCGTCTACGGCCGGCCGCTGTTGGTTCTCCAGCCAGCTCTCGAACTCCTGCGGCGTGTCGACGATCACGCGAATTAACATGTGCGCGTGCTGTGCGCCGCAGTACTCGGCGCATTGCCCGAGAAAGAGTCCCGCTTCGGTCGTTTCCAGCAGCAACTCGTTCGTGCGACCGGGGATCAGGTCCATCTTGCCGCCGAGCCGCGGGACCCAAAAGCTGTGGCACACGTCGGCCGATTCGAGCGTCAGGTAAGTCGGCCGCGGCTGATCCGCGTCGCTGAGGGGGATGTGCAATTCGTTGGCCGTGATGAAGCCCAGCTTGCGGCCGTTGTACGTTTCGTACGTATACTCCCACCACCATTGCCGCCCGGTCACGGTAACGTAGAGCGCGTTATCGTCTGGCGCCGTTGCCGGCACGGCGGCTTCGACTTCCCACAACGTGCGCGTGATCGAGAGCGTCAGGAACAACACGATCAACGTCGGCGCCGCGGTCCAGGCCACTTCGATCGCCCGGCTGCCGTACGCCTGAGGCGGCTCGACCAACTCGGGGCCGGCCGCGGCGGCGCTTGGATTGTCGGGCGGTGCGGGATGCGGATCGCGAAACCGCCAAACGCAATAGAACAGCACGCCCTCGACCACCACGAAGATCAACCCGATCACGGCAAAGACGAGAACCGCCAGATTGAGGATCGATTCGGTGGCGGGCGATGCCGGATCGAAGATCGACTGGGCCGAGGCGATCGGCAGCGCTACCAGCAGAGCGCCGCCCGCGTCGGGCCGAAGTTCGCCAGATCGGTTGCTAGCGCGGCATGCCGCTGCCGGCGGTGACCGACGACAAGCCGTCCCGTGGCAATTTCGACGGGCACCAGTGGCGAAACACACGACGGCCTCCCTGCGAGAAGTTCGGACTGCGGCCGACTCCCGTTTCGTGGCATGCTCCACGAAGTGAGCGCTTGTGTGTACACCACCATAGGAGAATTGTCAAAGCAGCCGGTCCGGTAGGGCGGGGCAAGCGCCGCGCGGAGGCAGTCTCGCAGCCGATGCCCTGCGCCCGCGCCAGGTTTCTCGGAGCGGCCGCGTGACGGTCCGACAACGGGACGTGGCGGATGTGTCGACGGGGTGCGCCGGTTACAATGCGGCGATGAGCGCTGCCTTGGAAAAGCGATGGTATCAACTCACGCTACGGCGGATTCTGTTCTGGCATCTGCCGTATGCCGGGATCATGGCGTCGCTGTCACTGGAAATCATGGCCGTCCAGATCCCGCGCAACCCGTTTGATCCCTTTGGTATCATCCAGCAGGTCATCGAAGCCATCGTCATTGGGTTTCTCGTCCAACTTGGGATCCTTGTCACGCTGGTCTGGCTACTAGCACCAGGGGTGGTTCATGTGGGGGCCCGCGTGTGGCGACGCCTCCGCCACGGCCCGCAAGCGCACGTTTAGCCCGCCACGGGAGGTGTCCGGGCGGCCGCGGAACTTGTTTGCCGCGTCGCGGTGGGCTAAATTTGAGATGCTCGCGGGCGGATTTCTTCCGGCAATCGACCGCATGGAGTTCGCCGATTCCACTCACTTGGTCGTTCACGTGTATGCGGGCGGTCCGAACTGCGGCGACCGGGAACCCAACTCTGGGAGATGGACACAAACATGGCGCGGTTGCTTGGTTGCTTATCGATTGTTGTTTTGATGCTGGGTGCCGCTGCTTGTCGCGCCGAAGACGAGGCCGCGCCCGCTTCGATATCGGGCTGGAGGTCGCAGGGCGACATCTGGCAACCGGCCGAGCCCTACGTCGAGGGCCAACGGCGCGCGACCAGCTTACAGTTGCCGTTTCCCAAAATGCCGTCGCTCGATAAGAACCCGATGACGCCCGAGAAGGTCGCGCTGGGCAAGCTGCTGTTCTTCGACCCGATTGTCAGCGGCGAGAACACAATCTCGTGCGCCCACTGTCATCATCCCGATTTTGGATTTGCCGACGGCCGCAAGCTGAGCATGGGTTTTGGCGGCAAGGGCGTTGGGCCCGAGCGCAGCGGCGGCGACGTGCTGGGCCGCAGCGCGCCGAGTCTTTGGAACGCCGCTTACTACAAGTGGCAGTTTTGGGACGGCCGGGCCGACGATTTGGAAGAACAGGCCGCCGGGCCAATCACCAACGAACACGAGATGGGCGAAACGCCGGAAAACCTTGAGAAAGAACTGCGCGCGATTCCCGAATACGTTGCGATGTTCGAAGAAGTGTTCGGCGGCAAAGGAGACGAGGCGGTCACGTTCGACAACGTGACCCGCGCCATCGCGGCGTTCGAACGAACGCTGCTCAGTTTCAACTCCAAGTTCGATCAGTATGCCGCCGGCAACACCGCCGCGCTCAACCCCCAGGAGCGGCGCGGCATGCGGCTGTTTCGCTCGCTCAAGACGCGCTGCTTCGAGTGCCACAACTTTCCCACGTTTGCCGACGATAGCTTTCGGGTGATTGGCGTCCCCGACAACGGCGAGCACGACAAGGGTCGAGCCTCGGTGCCGGGCGAGGGACCGGACGGCGCTTTCAAAACCACGACGCTGCGCAATATCGAGCTGACCGCGCCCTACATGCACAACGGCGCGTTCGACACGCTGGAAGAAGTCATCAAGTTTTACTCCAAAGGGGGCGGACGCGGCGAACCGAATCCGCCGCCGGGAATCGATGACAAGATTGGCAAGTTCGACATCACCGACGAGGAGATCGCAGACCTGGTCGCGTTTCTCAAGGCCCTGACCGATACCTCCCTGCAGCCCGATCCGCCCGAAAGCGTCCCCAGCGGGCTGCCGGTGGTCGAGGTCAAGAGCAAGGCCATGCCCGCGCCCGCCCTGGCCGCGGCGGCACCTGCTCCGGGAAGTTCGCGCGCCAGCGCGCCGCCCATTGGTTCACCGGTGGTCGGGACTGCGCGTCGACCGCTCGGCGGTTTTTCCGACGGGAATCTACGCGGCACGTCCGACCGCGTCGCACGGCGAATCGCGGAGAGTCGCAGTGAACGCGGCAGCAGGCCCTGGGTCGGCAAGTCCGGCGTCGCGGCTACGTTCACGGTCCGGCCCGGCCAGTCAATTCAGGCCGCAGTCGATCGTTGCCAGGCCGGCGACCGTGTGCTGCTCGAACCGGGCATCTATCGCCAGACCGTGGCCATCGACACCGACGGCATAACGATCATCGGCGTCAACCGCCGCGGCGAGCGCCCGATCCTCGACGGCGGCGGCGCGCTGACCGACGCCGTGCAAGGTTCGGGCAGCGACCTGTCGATCGAAGGCCTGACGCTGCGAAACTACACGGGCAACGGCATCATGGTCAACAAGGCGCGCAACATCGCGTTTCGCGATCTGATCATCGAGAACACCGGATTGTACGGCGTCTATCCCGTGGAATGTGTCGGCGTGGTGGTCGAGGGCTGCACAGTCAGCGGCATCCGCGACGCCGGCATCTACGTCGGCAGCAGTCGCGAGATCGTGGTCCGCAACAACGAGGTGTTCAACAACGTCGCCGGCATTGAGATCGAGAACAGCGTCGGTGCGCTCGTGGAAAACAACAGCGCGCACCACAACACGACCGGCATTCTGGTGTTCGTCTTGCCGAATAATCCGCTCAAGGAGGGCAGCGACACCCGCGTGATCAACAACCGCGCTTGGGCCAACAACCATGAGAACTTCGGCAAGCCTGGCACGATTGTAGCCGGGCTGCCCTCGGGCGTTGGCATTTTGGTGATGGCGGCCGATCGCACCGAAGTCACGCAAAACCGGATCAGCGACAACGACTCGTATGGAATCGTCGTGACTAGCCTGCAAGCTGCCCGCCTGCCCACCAAGCACAAGCTCGACGTCGAACCGAATTCCGACGGCACGCTGATCGTGGACAATCAGTACAGCAACAACGGCGGCCATCCGCACCAACTGTTTCGGCTCTTGCAGGCGCCCGGCGGCGATTTGCTGTGGGACGGCACCGGCACCGGTAACCAATGGCGCGAAAGCCTCGAACTAACCACGTTTCCCAAAGACTTGCTGCGACCGAATCGGTCGTCCAGCCCAACGACCCAAAGCAAAACACCGCCCAGCAAGACCTAACAGAGAGTTGGCCTTTCGTCGGCAAATGGCCGCGTCGCCGGGTCGGATGGCTCGGTCCCGCTCATCGGTCGATCATGAACCATTCGTGGCACTGCCACCCATTCACACGCAGGAGGTTTCCCCATGACAAGCTTGTTTACACGGATCGCGACGATTGCCTGCCTGGCGACGTTGATTCTCGGCGGATCGACGCTGGCCGAGGAGAAGTATCCTGAACGCGACGCCTCGGCTCCGGCCGTCAATTCGCAAACCGTCCGCGCCACGTTCACCGTGGCTCCGGGCCAGTCGATCCAAGCGGCCGTCGATCGGGCCCAGCCCGGCGATCGCATCGAGGTCATGCCCGGCACGTACAACGAGTCGGTAACGGTCGACTTCGACGACATCGAGTTCATCGGTTTGTCCGAAAATGGCGAGCGCCCCGTGCTGGACGGCAAAGGCAAGATGAACGACGCCATTCTCGCCTCGGGCAATAACTTCGTGATCAGCGGTTTCGAAATCCGCGACTACAAGGGCAACGGCGTCGTGGTCAACAAGGCCAAGAATTCCACGTTCAAGAACGTCGTCTGCCACAACACCGGCAAGTACGGCGTCTATCCCGTGCTGTGCGACGGCGTGCTGGTCGACGGGTGCATCGTTTCCGACGTGTGGGACGCGGGCGTATACGCAGGGCAATGCCGCAACGTGGTCATCAAGAACTGCGAAGCCTATCGCAACACGATCGGCATCGAGACAGAAAACTGCGTTAACGTGCTAATGGCCAACAACTCGGCCCACAACAACTCGCTGGGCCTGCTCGTCGTGTTGCTGCCCGATTTGCCCACGACCGAGGCCTCGAACGCGCGGGTCATCAACAATCGCGTCCTGGACAACGGCTATCCCAATCTGTCGCCGGAGGGCCACATCGTGAATCTGGTCGAGCCGGGCAACGGCATCGTCATCAATGCCGCCGACAACACCGAAGTCACAAAGAACGAAGTCCGTGGCAATGGCTCGTACGGCATCGCGATGTACGCGTTGACCGACATCTTTCCGCCCGACCGAAAGCTGAACGTCGAGCCCAACCCGGATCGCAACTACATCCACGACAATCTGCTTTCTGACAACGGGGGCAAGGTGTCCAAGCGGTTCGCCGATATGGGTGCCAAGGGCGGCGACCTGTTCTGGAGCGGCAAGGGCGTCGGCAATGGCTGGAACGAAGCCACCGACAAGACCTTTCCCGAGAACCTGCCGGGTCAAGGCGGAGCGCCCTCGGCCGGCGGCGGTGGCAACTGATCGTCCCGACCCGACGTGACACGTAACGACACACGGGCGCTCGACGGCCTGCCTGCTTTGCATGGTCATCGGGCGCCCGACTTTTTTGCTACCACTTCGACAACTGCAACCCACGCGATACCCACGATGACTCGACAACTGGCTACACGCGTTTTGGTTCTTGGCTGTTTCTTGGGCACCGCGATGGTCGCCGGGGCCGCGGCCGCCGAAGTCCCACGGGGCTACTCGATCCCGCTCGTCGATCTGGCCGACGACACGGATCGTCAGGTGCTGGTGGATCGCGAGCCGGGCCAGTATCTCGGCCATCCGACCACCTGCCTGCTCGAGGACGGCAAGACCATGCTCTGTGTCTATCCCAAAGGGCACGGCCGCGGAGCCATTGTCTACAAGCGCAGCCCGGACGGCGGGCTTACGTGGAGCGATCGGCTGCCCACGCCCAAGAACTGGGAAACCTCGCTCGAGACGCCCACGTTGCACCGTGTGATCGGACCGGACGGGACGAAGCGGATCATCATGTGGTCGGGTCTGTATCCCGCGCGGTTGGCCGTCAGCGAGGACGATGGCAAGACGTGGTCCGAATTGAAGCCGGTCGGCGATTGGGGCGGGATTGTCGTCATGTCATCGGTCGTGCCGCTACCGGCGCGCGGACATTACATGGCGCTGTTCCACGATGACGGACGGTTCTTCACCGCCCAGAACAAACAGCAAAAGCCGCCCGTGATGACGCTTCTGAAATCGTTTTCCAGCGATGGCGGCTTGACGTGGTCCGAGCCGGAGGCGATCTACGCCAGCAGCGAAGTACACCTGTGCGAACCTGGCGCCGTGCGCTCGCCCGACGGAAAGCAGCTTGCCGTGCTCTTGCGCGAAAACCGCCGCAAGAAGAACTCGCACATCATGTTTTCTGACGACGAGGGCCAAACCTGGACCACGCCGCGCGAGGTGCCCGGCTCGCTCACCGGCGACCGGCACACAGCGGTCTACGGTCCGGACGGCCGGCTGTTCATCAGTTTTCGCGACACGACGCACGAGTCGCCGACCAAAGGCGATTGGGTTGCGTGGGTCGGTCGGTACGAAGATCTGGTCAACGGAACCGAGGGCCAGTATCGCGTCCGCTTGATGGACAACCATCGGGGCGCCGACTGCGCGTATCCGGGCGTCGAGATCCTGCCCGACGGTACGATCGTGACGACGACCTACGGGCACTGGGAAGCCGGCAAACAGCCCTATGTCATGAGCGTGCGGCTGAAGCTGGCCGAGTTGGATCGGCTGGCGTCGCAGGCGGCGTCTGGACGGTAGTCGCAAGCAATCGATTGCCGCCAAGGCGGCCGACTCGAACAGTTCTGCATGACAGCGGCCGTGCCGCGCTACGGCCCACGAATCGGTCGGCCGCGTGCGATTCTTGCGTGACGCGCCGATCCCAGGTAGTTTTTCGCGTAGCCGGCGCATCGGACCGCCGTGCTGGTGCATCGAGTATCCCACCGCAAAAAGGACCGTGATCGTCATGAAGCTTCAACGACCCCTATTGGTTTTCGCGCTCACGACCTGGATGACGCTCGCAGTTGTGTCTTCCGTGCCCGCTGCTGAGGCGAAGCGCGCCTATCCATCGGCGCCGACTGCCGACGTCGTCGAGGACTATCACGGGACGAAGGTCGCGGATCCATTCCGCCCCTTGGAAGATCCCGACGCCGACGAAACGCGGGTCTGGATCGATGCAGAAAACGAGATCACGTTCGACTATCTGGAGTCGATCTCCGCCCGCGAACCGCTCAAAGCGCGGCTGACCAAACTGTGGGACTATGAAAAGTTCGGCGTGCCGTTCACCGAAGGCGGGCGATACTTCTTGTCGCGCAACAGCGGGCTGCAAAACCAGAGCGTGCTGTACACGATGAAGTCGCTCGACGACACGCCCCGCGTGCTGCTCGATCCCAACACGCTGTCCAAAGACGGCACCGTGGCCCTGGCGGCGATTTCGATCAGCGACGACGGCACCAAAATGGCTTATGCCTTGGCCGATGCCGGTAGCGACTGGATCACGTGGCACGTCCGCGACGTCGCCACCGGCAAAGACACCGACGACGTCGTCCGCTGGAGCAAGTTTTCCGGCGCTTCGTGGACCAAGGACGGCGACGGGTTTTTCTACGGCCGTTATCCCGAGCCGAAAGAAGGCGAAGACCTCCGCGCGTCGAACTACTTCCAAAAACTCTACTACCACAAGCTCGGCACGCCCCAGTCAGAAGACAAGCTCATCTTCGACGCACCGGACCACAAGGAGTGGTACTTCAGCAACACCGTGAGCGACGACGGAAAGTACCTCATCATCGAAATCGCCAAGAGTACTGACGACGTCAATCGGGTCTACTACAAGCGGCTCGACAAGGCCGACGCTCCTCTGGTGAAGCTGATCGACAACTTCGACGCCGGCTACGAGTTTGTTGACAATCTAGGTCCGGTGTTCATCTTCAAAACCAATCACGACGCGCCGCGTTGCCGCGTGATCGCGATCGACACGAGCAAGCCCGACGAGCAGCACTGGAAAGAACTGGTCCCCGATGTCGACGAGACGCTCCGCCAAGTGAACCTGGTGGGTGACCGCATCTTCACGCTCTACCTGAAAGACGCCCATTCGCAGGTCAAGATCTTCGACACGGATGGCCGCTTCGAGCACGAAGTGGAGTTCCCCGGCCTGGGCACCGTCTCCGGCTTCGGCGGCAAACGCTCCGACAAGGAAACGTTCTACAGCTTTGACTCGTTCACGACCCCGGCCACCATCTACCGCTACGACATCGCCAGCCGGAAGAGCACGGTGTTCCGCGCGCCTAAGGTCGACTTCGATCCGGCCGACTACACGACCGAACAGGTCTTTTTCAAGAGCAAGGACGGCACGAAGATTCCGATGTTCATCAGCCACAAGCGGGGCCTGCAGCACTCGCCCGACACGCCGGTTTATCTCTATGGCTACGGCGGGTTCAACATCGCACTGACGCCCTCGTTCAGCGTGTCGAACCTGGTCTGGATGGAAATGGGCGGGATCTTTGCCATGCCCAACCTCCGCGGCGGCGGCGAATACGGCGAACAGTGGCACAAAGCCGGCACGAAGCTGCAAAAGCAAAATGTCTTCGACGACTTCATCGCGGCTGCCGAGTGGCTGATCGACAACAAGTACACCTCGCCCGGGAAGCTTGCGATCGGCGGCGGCTCGAACGGCGGACTGCTCGTGGGAGCCTGTCTGACGCAGCGGCCCGATCTGTACGGAGCCGCGCTGCCTGCGGTCGGCGTGCTCGACATGTTGCGGTTTCACAAGTTCACGATCGGACACGCCTGGGTCGACGATTACGGTTCGTCCGACGACCCCGACGAGTTCCAGGCGCTGTACAAGTATTCGCCGCTACACGCGATCAAGTCGGGCGAGTGCTATCCGCCCACGCTGATCACCACGGCAGATCACGACGATCGCGTCGTGCCGGCACACAGCTTTAAGTTCGCGGCGACGCTGCAAGCCGCGCAGGGCTGCGACAAGCCGATTCTCATTCGGATCGAAACGCGCGCCGGTCACGGAGCCGGCAAACCCACGACAAAGCGCATCGAAGAAGCCGCCGACAAGTGGGCCTTTTTGGTCCGCGAACTCGGGATTAAGCGCGAATAGTCGCGCCATCATCGCCGTCGTTTCAGTTTTTTTTCGGTCGACGGATCGTCCGATCGTCGCTGCGCGATTTGACATACGCTGCTCAGCCGATAGGGTTAACTTCTCAGATCACTTGGTGCCAGACTGCTCGGGCATGATCACGCCCAGCGGGGGAGGAGTAGCCGGATTCGATGACCACGATCACGCAGTTCATGAAGGAGAATTATCGCCATTTCAACTCGCGCGAAACGCTCGCCGCTGCCCGCGGATGGAAGCAGTTTCGCAAAGACGGTGGCCAAATGCTCATCTGCATGGCCGGCGCGATGAGCACCGCGGAACTTGGCGTCTCGCTGGCCCGCGTCATTCGCTCGGGTGCCGTCTCCGGCATCTGCGCGACCGGAGCCAATCTCGAAGAAGACCTGTTTCGCATGGTGCCGGGACCGGAGTACGTCGATCTGCCGGAATACCGACACTTGTCCGCCAGGCAAGAGGAACAACTCGAAAAGGACGGTCTGCATCGCGTTACCGACACGTGCATTCCCTACGATACGATGATGGCCGTCGAGAACACGATCGTCGGCTATTGGCAACAGGCGGCCCAGCGCGGCGAAGCCTTCTTTCCCGACGAGTATGCCGCCCGCTACGTGCGCGAGTACGGCCAGAAGCATGGGCACGACAAAGCGATCGAGCATTCTTGGGTCGCGGCCGCGGTCGAGAAGAACGTTCCCATCTTCACGCCCGGCTGGGAAGATTCCAGCCTGGGCTGCGCCTTCACCGCATGCGTGATGAACGGAAAGATTCCGTCGATCGACGTCGTCAAGACGGGCATCGCGCAGGCCGTGCGCATGGTCGAGTGGTATCGCCAAACCGACGCCAAGGCGCCGATCGGACTGTTTCAGATCGGTGGCGGCATCGCTGGCGACTTCGCGATCTGTATCGTGCCGCTGATTCTGCACGACTTGAAGGAAAAGTGCCGCCGCTGGCAATACTTCGCACAGATCTCCGACTCGACCACGTCGTACGGTTCGTACTCCGGAGCCGTGCCCAACGAAAAGATCACCTGGGCAAAGATCTCTCCGGACACGCCGGCCTTTATGATCGAATCCGACGCGACGATCGTGGCGCCGCTGATCTTCAACTACCTGCTCGACGAGTAGGCGACCGAACGTCGGGGGGCCACCGCCGGACCATGTGCGCGGCGGCACCGACGATCCACCTTGGCCGGCTCTAGCGAGACTCTGATTTCGCCTCGACGTACGCCGTGACGTTATCTTCCAACACGTCCAGCGGCACCGCGCCGCTGCCCAGCACCACGTCGTGAAACTCGCGCACGTCGAATTGGTCGCCCAGCCGCTGCTCGGCCATGGTCCGCAGCGCGCGAATCTTCAGCTCGCCCATCTTGTAGGCCGTGGCCTGGCCTGGCCAGGAGATATAGCGATCCACTTCAGCCGCGATATTGTGCAGCGTAAGCGCTGTGTTGTCGGCCATGAACTGGATGGCTCGCTCGCGCGTCCAGCCCAGGTAGTGCATGCCCGAATCGACGACCAGCCGGCAGGCTCGCCACATCTCGTAGCTGAGCCGGCCGAAATCGCGGTACGGATCCTCGTAGAAGCCGACCTCCAAACCCAACCGCTCGGCGTACAGCCCCCACCCTTCGACAAATGCCGTCGGATGGGCGAACCGCCGAAACTCCGGCAGCCCGGTCAATTCCTGTTGCAGCGCGATCTGCAAGTGATGGCCCGGTACGGCTTCGTGCAGTGAAAGCGCTTCCAACTCGTATAGCGGGCGGCTTTTCAGATTGTAGGTGTTCACGTAGTAGAACCCGGCCCGACTGCCGTCGCCGGCCGGCGGCATGTAGTAGGCCGTGGTCGTTCGCGGCGCGATGAAGGCCGGAATCTCGCGAATCCCGTAGGGCGTTCGAGGCAACTTGCCGAACAGCGTGGGTAATTGCCCGTCCATCCGCTTCAGGACAACGCTCGTTTCCTTCAACAGTTGCTCAGGCGTGTCGACGTAGAACTGCGGATCGGTCCGCAAAAACTCGACGAACTTCTCAAAGTCGCCCTCGAATCCGACGCGCTCGATCAAGGCCTTCATCTCGGCTTTGATCCGGCTGACTTCGGCCAGTCCCGTGTCGTGAATCTGTTGCGGATCGATGTCCAGGGTCGTGAAATGACGCACCCGAAACCGGTAGTACTCGCGGCCGCGGGGCAGGGCACTGGCGCCCACCTGTTGCCGACAAGCCGGCAAGTACTCGTCGGTCATAAACGCCAGCAGCTTGCGATAGCCGGGTACCACGCTCTCGGCGATTGCGGTCTTGGCGTCTGTGATCAATCGCGGGCGGTCATCCGGGCTGACCGTGTCCGGAAACTCGGCAAGCGGTTTGTACAACAGGCTCCGTACCGGATCATCGACCAGATGCGCCGTAATGGCCGCTTCGGCGTCCTTCATCACGATGCTGGGCTGCGTGTATCCTTGCTCGATCCCCGCGCGCATCAACTCGATATGGTCGTCCGCATATTGCTCGAACGCCCCCAATCGCGCGATGTAGTTCTCGTAGTCTTTCACGGTCGCCAGCGGCGTGCGTCGCGGCAACTCGGGAAACGAGATATGAAACCCGGAGCGATTCGTGATTGGCATCAGGTGCCCGTTGAACTCGAATTCGGCGATCGCGTCGCGCCTCGAGCGGCGATAGATGTCGTAGTTGACCTGCTCGGCACGGGTCAGCTTGTCGCGCGGGATTGCTTCCAGTCGGTCCAAAAAGGCACGATTTGCCTCGGCGCGGCGCTTTTGATCGGCCAGCGTTTCACGCGGCAAGCGATCATTGTAGCGCGCGTCGCCCGCGTGCGTGGCAAACAGCGGGTCTTCGATCAGGTCGAACTCCCAACTCTCTTTTAGCAATTTGCCCAGTTGCTCGCCCGGCGTCGGCTCGGCGGCAACCGCGGTGGCCGTCGACAAACACACGAAGACCATCATGGCCGACAATCCGGCCGCCAGCGTATTGTGCATGGATCGCCCTTTGTGGTGATGCGTTGTGTGTGAAATGGGTGGCGCTGCTCGATGCGACGCAGCGAATCGCGCGGCATCCGGCCAAAGTTCGCTGGCGACGACTTGCCGCCCGCGTGACTTGCGTGCCAGGCACCAAAATACCCGCACGACGCGCGGATTCCAACGGCCCGGCGCGCAGCGCGACCGCTGGAATCTGCTACGGGCTATCCGGCCAGCAGGTTCGGCCGCGTCCAGCGAACGCGGGCCACGTACATGCTGCCGTCGCTGCCGTACTTCTCGCAGCCGCGCGGCTGCATCCACTCGGCCACGGTCACCCAGGTCTCATCCGGATTGACGTTGGTCACGCCAAAGTTGCCCAGCCGCGCGCCTCGCTCGGGCACGAGCACCTGTTCCGTTCCGCGCACTACGCGCAGCGACACCGGATCGACTTGGGCCATGACCAGCGGCGCCCGATTGCGAAACACATGGTCGTTGTCCAGCCCGCGTCGGGTGTACACCAGGTACAGCCCGTCGCTATGCGTGGCCCAATGTTGTTGCGTGTTGTAACTGCCCAGGTCCGAATCGTCGTCGAACGTCCACGGCTTGAGCGGCTCGAAGTGCAAGCCATCGTGGCTCCGCGTGACGTAGCCGCGCCGGTCGTGGCGAATGGTCAGGTAGTATCCCCCATCGAACCGCGCCAGCGACGGCTCGCCGATGCCCCGGGTATCGTCTTCCACGGCCAGCACGTTGCCCTGCTCGACGAACTTGAGCGTGTCGCCGTCGAACGTGCAGCGCATCACGGCCACGCGCGAGTTCTTGTCCGGCGGCTTGAAATAGAACGGCAGCAGGATCGATCCGTCCGGCACATCGACGCGTTGCGTGCATCCGGCGCCCGAGTTGATGTAGCGCGGTTCGTCGGGCATCTCCAGCTTGCGCCACGCCGCCCATCGATTGGCCTGTGCGTCGTACGCGGCGTATACCGTGTGTCGCGGGCGCTTCGGCACGACGCGCCACTGGGGCGTGTAGACCACCGAGTGTCCGGTGCCCAGCAAAGTTTTCGACGCCGCGTGCCACGCCGGCCAAAAGTCGCTTGCCGCCACGGGCCGGCGCTGCCCGTCGATCGTTTCATAGCGCGGCCTCATCGCGTCCAGTTCTTGCGGTTCGGTCCAGTGAGCACCCAGGTCGTCGGTCTTCATGCCGTGTACGGCGCGAAAGACGTCGCTGCCCGACAGGTCCATCGTGTTCATGGTCAGCACCACGCGCGGCGCGCCATCGCTGCCGGCGCCTGGCACGATTCCGGCACGCGGGTGGCACCAGCAGTGATCACCGTCGAAGTACTTGGTAGGCACGTCGCGCGACACATCGTACGCCGCACCAGGCTTGCCGCCGTCGCGCGCGCTGGCACCGCGACTTCGGCCCAGCGCGACCAACGAGATGCCGGCAACCAGCGAGTTGTGCACGAATTGGCGACGAGTGTGCGACATGAGTTTGGCACCTTTCTGAAAACGTGATTCGTCGAGAGTCGTTGGTGCGAGGTTGCGGTGTCTGTCCTTCCACGGCGGCGTTTCTACCAGGCCGTCCACCCACCATCGACCACCAGGTTTTGTCCTGTGACGTAACTGCTGGCGTCGGAGGCCAGGAACACGACGGCGCCTTTGAGTTCGTACGGCTTTCCCATCCGGCCCATCGGCGAATGGCCCTCCAATCGCTCGATCAGCACGGGCGACACGCCCGGCGCGGGAAACGGCCCGGGGCTCAGGCAATTGACGCGTACGCCGTCTTTGGCCCAATACACGGCCAAGTGGCGGGTCAAGTGGATCAGTCCGCCCTTGAGTGCATGATACGCAGCCGGGCTGGCCGGTTGCACGCCCTCGTATGCTTCGGGGTAGGAAGCCACCATGCCATACATCGAACCGAGCATGATCACGCTGGCCGGCGCGCCGCGATCGACGGCATGGTCGCGCAGCAGGCGTGCCAGCAGGAAATAGCCGGTGGCGTTGGCCAGTTGGCTGGTGAATTGTTCGGCGGTGACGCTGCGCCAATCCGCGCTTAGCGACGCCTGGCCGTTGTTGACCAAGATATCGATCGCTCCGGCGGCCGATGCGGCGTCGGCAAACCCGCGCTCGATCGATTCGTCGTCAAGCTGGTCGATCGTCACGCCGACGTGCCGACCCTTTTCGGGTCCGGCAAGTTTCTCGGCCGCAGCCCGCGCTTTCTTGGGGTCGCGGCTGGCGACTACGACGCGGCAGCCGGCTTCGGCCAGCGCGGCGGCCAGATCGGATCCGAGATAACCGCTGGCGCCGGTGATCAGAGCTACGCGGCCGCTCAAGTCGAACAATCGCTGCACGCTTGTACTTTCGTCCGTCATGTTTCGCCTTCGGTGCTGAGCGATTGCCAGGTGCCGCGTTCGGCACTGCGCAAAATCGCGAGGTTGGCCCGCAGCGTGTCTCGCGCTTCGCACAACGAGCACAGCGGTCGCTCACCGTGTTCCACGGCGTCGAGCATCGCGCCGGCTTGCCGCAGGAACAAGGTATCGCGCTCGGGCACGTCGACCGGTTCGTCGGTCCAGCTTCCGCCTGGCTCGCGCATCCAGCGCCAGCGGCTCTTGTGCGATTCGAACCGAACCGTGCCGGCGGTGCAAACCACAGTGATCGTCGTTTCGTTGGGCGCCTGATGTTGGTTCAAGCTGTACGACCCCATGACCGATCCGTGACGAGCCAGCACATGGACCGTGTCTTCCACCTCGACGCCTTCGAGCACCTGGTGATCCAGATCGGCCACCAGCCGGTCGATCGGCCCGACCAGCCATTGGCCGGTGTTGATCGTGTGGGTCAGGGCGTCTTGCACGGCTCCGCCGCCGGTCGCGCGATCGGTGTAATAAATCTCGCGATAGGCCGGACGGTAGAGCGGAAAATGCTGCCCGCTGGTGGCTACGATTTCGACGGGCTCACCGTACGTTCCCGCCGCGATCGCCGCCCGCATGGCCGCCAGCGCCGGATGGCAACGCGAAACGTACGCCACGGCCAGGACCGTGCCGCGTGCTTCCACGATCTGCTGCAGCGCGTCGACTCCATCAAGCGTCGTGCCCAACGGCTTTTCAATCAGCACGTGCGCGCCGGCCTCGACGGCCCGAGTGGCCATCTCCACGTGCAAGTGGGCCGGCGTCGCCACGACGACCACGTCCGGACGCGCGGCCAACGCCGTCTCGTAGTCGGCAAACGGCGCGGCCGCGTACTCTTCGGCCACCGCCTGCCTCACCGTGTCGTTCACTTCGCAGACGGACAGCTCCGCGCGCCCCTTCGCCGCGAAGCAACGAACGTGGCGCTCGCCGATCGATCCGGCACCGACCACCAGCACGCGATGGGTGCGGGTCATCGGCCTGGTCCTTTTCCCGTCGCCCGCCTGCGGCACATGTGGTTCGTTCTCGTTTCCATCGCGCCAGCTTTCTCGTGCGGCCATTGTGCCGGCCTGCGCGCGCTCAGGTGAGCCGCGAAAAACCGGTGTGTCGAACTCCCTCGGGCAAACGCGAGCGAACATCGTCTTTCTCGATCGCGGCGGCCAATTCCGCGAACACGTCGTCCAACGCCGCCAGACACGAGTCGACGTGATGCTCCTGGTGCGCCATGCTCGGATAGAAGCCGCCACCGACCAGATACCCCCGATCCAGCATCCGCACGGTCGCCAGCGTTCCCAACGCGGCCGCCTCCGGATGGTCGAACACGAGCGACAGCAGGGCGGAATGCCCAACCGCGCGGGCCGGCACGGCATGCTGCTCCCCGAGCGCCGCCCAACCGGCGCGGAACCGCTCACCGATGCGCTCGACGTGCGCGGGTGCGTCGAGTTGACGCAATTTCGTGATCGTCGCCACCGCGGCCGTCGGCCCCACGCCTTCGGTCCAGTACGTACTCGACACGAACGACTCCTGCGCGGCCTGCATGACTGTTTCGCGGCCGACGATCGCGCCGATCGGATGGCCGTTGCCCAGCGCTTTGGCAAACACGGCCACGTCGGGCGTCACGCCGTAGCGCAGATGCGCGCCGCCGGTCGCCAGTCGCCAACCGGCCGAGATCTCATCGAACACCAGCACCGCGCCGGCGCGCCGCGCCAACTTGGCCACACCGTCCAGGAAGCCCGGCTCCGGGTGCTCGCGCCGCGTCGGCTCCATCACGATTGCGGCCAGCTCTTGTCCGTGCTCGCTGACCAAGCGCTCTAACTCGTCAAGTTGGTTGTAGGCAAAGGGTAGTGCCGTGCCGGCCAGTCCCGACGGCACGCCGCACGGCGGCAATCCGGAGAGCAGGTGCCCGGCGAGCTGGTCGTTGCCAGGGTTCCCGGCGTCGGTCCGCGTTGGCAGATTCGCTGCCAGGTACCAATCGGACCAGCCGTGATATCCGCAAAACGCGACGCGCTCTCGCCCGGTCGCCGCGCGTGCCAACCGGACGGCTACGGCCATCGACTCGCCACCCGTTCGACAAAACCGGGCCTGTTCTGCCCAAGGATGCAGCTCGATGAGCAGTTCGGCCAGTTGCAGTTCCTCGCCCGGATTCAGAGAACACATCGAGCCCAGTTGCACGCGCCGCATCACCGCGTCGGTCACGTCCGGATCGGCATAGCCGAGCAGGCACGATCCGATGCCCGAGGTGGTCATGTCGCAATAGCGCCTGCCGTCGAGGTCGACCACTTCGCAGCCCCGCGCTTCGGCAAAGTATGCCGGCCAGTGCCCCGGCGCGTACATCTCTGGCCGCTTGCTCAACAACTGCGTTCCACCCGGAATGACTTCGCGGGCACGGCGATAGGCGGCCTGCGTGCGCGAATCGGCAGGCGCACTGGCGATGCCCAGCATCGTCCGCGCTGCGACGCCGAAGATCTGCTCGATGTCCGCATCGCATAGCCGCAACGTGCGGCATGCCTGTCGCAGGGCCAACAGCGACTCGATCCCCACCGGAACTGGTTCGGCGAACCGCGCGTCTTGCCAGCCGACGTTGTTCTCGTCGAGCCACAGAAAGCCGTCGCCGATGCTCACGCAGCGTCCGCGCATCTCGCTAACGGGAAAATCAGTGCCGAACAGCAAACGCCGCGGTCCGAACTCGCGCAAGATCGCTTCCATCGGCGCCGCCTCGCACACGGCCGACGTATCGAAATAGACGTTGTCCAGCCCGCGCAAACTGGCGATGCCGTCCACCGTGTGTTGTGCGGAGAAGCCGCGTCCGGCATGGGCCAGGATCAGTCGCGCGCCGGGATATCGTAGGCAGCGCTGCCGGATGTACGATTGGTTTTGTGGATCGGCCAACGCCCGGGCACGTACGATGTGGAGCATGATGGCCAGGCCGTGCCGGTCGGCCAGTTCCCACGCCCACTCGGGCACAAACGCATCGTTGGTCGCCTCGAACGTGTCGTCGCACGGCGCAAACACGTGATACACCTTGAACCCGACGAACCCGTCGGAGGCGATCGCCGTTTCGGCTTCGGCCGGATCGTCTTGCGGGCGAATCATCAACAGTGCCCGCGAGCCAGGATTGCGGCGCACTTGTTCGGCGACGAAGCGATTGGCATCGGCCACTTCCAGATCCACTTTCGGAATCGTGAACACCAGCCCGCCGCTGGGCCGCCGGTCGCCCATCCACTGGCCGACGCTCTGGCAATAGGCGTCCCAGCTCGCGTTGCCGCGCGCGTCGAGCACGCCGCCGGGCAGCGAACCGGTCGCGTCCGTTCCGCGGTACAAGTGCATGTGCGCGTCGAAGCAATCCGGCGGCACAAAGTTGCGTACCAGCTCGGCCAGCGCACTTGTCGGATCGGTGGTGGTTGTCATGGGGGGTTTAGTTCGCCATAGGACGTCGCGATTGGTTTGGCCCCGCGCAACGGCCAAAACGGCCTTTCGCACGGAGTTTAATGTCCGTCCCACGGCACGGCAACTCGCCGCCGCGCGAACGCGCGAATTGCAAGCCCCGATTCATGCCGACGGAGCCCGACAGAGCGGGAAGGGTACTTCGACCGGCGCGCGATTCGCTTTTCGCGCCGCCACTGGTTACGCTGGTGAGGTCGCGCGTCGCCCGTGCCTGATTTGTTTGCCGGTCATGTGAACCGACGACGGTGGCGCGCCGTCCCGCCAACCACATAACTGCCAACCTCCCCCCAACGCTTCGTTATCTTCGCAATGAGGATCACCATGCCGCGCCGTGCGTTCTTGGCTTCGTCAGTCCTCTGTTTCATGGCCGTCGCGCTCATTGCGGTCCGCGCTTCGGTCGCCGAGCCAATTCGCCTGCCACTATCGGCCGAGCATGCCGGCGACTGGCAATTGCTCAAAGGCGAGTGGCAGTGGGGCGACGGCGTGCTGCTGCAAGAAGACCCGTATCGCGGCGGGGTGGCAATTCTATCGGAGCCGGCGGTCGCCGACTTCACGCTTTCGGTCGACGTAAACATCCGGCCCATCGGCGAGGGCGTGCGGGCCGCGGCCATTCTGTTTCGGGCCACCGGCACGCGCAGCTTCTACTGGCTCCATCTCGACTCGCAAAACGACGCCGCGATACTCGTGCAGTCGCGGCCGGGCGATTCGTGGAATGCCATTTTGCGTCGCCGGACCCCGATCACTGCCGATGCCTGGCATACCGTCCGCGTGACGTGCCGCGGCCCGCAGATCACGGTCACACTCGACGATCAGCAAATCCTGGAAGCCGAGGACGATGCCCTGTCCGGCGGCCGGATCGGGTTTGGAACCAGCCAGGGCAGCGTCGCGTTTCGCAATCTGTCGATCGAGGGCGCGCCGCTTGACGACGCGCCCGAGTTGACCGTCGATCCCGCTCCGTTTCAGGTCATTTCGCGCGGCACGGCGGCCGGACCGTACCAGGCCTTTCCCGATGTGTGCCGCACGCCCGACGGCGATCTGCTGTGCGTGTTCTACGCCGGCTATGGCCATGTCTCGCTGCCCAACGACGACTGGCCCAGCGGCGGCCGCATCTGCTACGTCCGTTCGTCCGACGAGGGACGCACCTGGAGCAAGCCGAAGGTGGTGTACGACGGTCCGCAGGACGACCGCGATCCGCACATCGCCGCGATGGGCGACGGATCGCTGTGGTGCAGCTTCTTTCGCTACCGCAAAGTCGACGAGAAAATCGAGCACGACGTTTGCCTGGTCGGCTCGACGGACGGCGGCAAGACGTGGGACACCGAGCCGCGGATGCTGATCGAAAACGATTGGGCCGTGTCTGCGCCCGTGCGCGAGATGGACGACGGCACACGGATCCTGGGCGTGTACACCGCCGACAAAAACACGGCGTACGGTGCCGTGCTGCGCTCGACCGACAAGGGCGCCACGTGGAGCGAGCCGATTTCGATCGATCCGGACAGCGGCGTGCGTCTCGACGCCGAAACCGACGTGATTCGCCTCAAAGACGGACGCTTGCTGGCCGCCCTGCGCGGCGATCGGGGAATCCACATGCACTATGCCACCAGCGACGATCTCGGCCAGACATGGTCTAGCGTCAGCGACATCGGCTTCGAGGGCCATTGCCCGCACCTGACCCGGCTGTCCAGCGGCGAGATCCTGTTGACGCACCGTCTGCCCAACACGTCGTTGCACATCAGCCGCGACGAAGGCGCGACGTGGCAGGGTCCGCTCGAAATCGACACGGTCGGCGGCGCCTATGCATCGACGGTCGAACTGACCGACGGCAGCGTGTTGGTCATCTACTACGAGGAGGGCTATGGCAGCGCGATCCGCGCCGCCCGCTTCCGCGTCACGCCCGACGGAATCGAAAAGCTGTCGTGGAGCGATTCGGCAGCGGCCCCGCCGAACGAATAACCACCATCGGCTGCCAGGCGGCCGACACACGATCCAAGCCCAAGGAAAATGCCATGTCCCAGCAACTACACACTCGACGGTTAGCCTCAATGTGCATGGTGGCAACCGTCCTGTTGGTCGGCGCGTGCTGTCTAACGATGACCCGGCGCGCTACCGCAGCCGACGCAACAGACGCACCGCGCGATATCGGCTCTCGATGGGAACTGTTCGTCGACGACTGGCTGATCGACTCGCTCACAGGCGCCGAACTTGCCATGAACCAGCCCCAGCGGCGCGAAGTGGTGTTGGTCACCGACGCGGCCTGGGAGGGCATCACCAGCGCCTACTTCAGCGTCGTACAGGACGGACCGCTCGTGCGGTTGTACTATCGCGGGTCGGTGCCGGGCAGCGACCATTCGGCCGACCAGGTCACCTGCATGGCCGAAAGCCGCGACGGCATCCACTTCACGCGCCCCAAGCTCGGCCTGATCGAAGTGGCCGGCTCCAAGGAGAACAACATCATCTGGAAGGGAACCGAGTCGCACAACTTCGCACCGTTTATCGATACCAATCCAGACTGCAAGCCCGACGAGCGCTACAAGGCGCTGGCCGGAACCAAAGCGCCCGGCAAAAACTGGCACGAGGGCGCCACCGCCGGCGGGCTCTACGCATTCGCCTCGCCCGACGGCGTCCAGTGGCACAAGCTGCGAAAGGAGCCGGTGCTGACCAAGGGCGCGTTCGACTCGCTGAACCTAGCGTTCTGGGATCCGGCCCGCGGCCGGTACGCCTGCTACAACCGAATCTTCGCCAACAAGGTTCGCGCAATTCAAAGCTCTCACTCGTCGAACTTCCTGGATTGGAGCGACGGCGTCGCGAATCGCTACGGACAGGACGTTCCCTACGAGCACTTCTACACCAACGCCACCCGGCCCTGCCCGGGCGCTGAGCATCTGTTGCTGTCGTTTCCCAAGCGATTCGTGCCCAGCCGCAAGAAGATTGCCGAACATTCCGACACGGGCGTTTCCGACGCGGTGTTTATGACCAGCCGCGACGGCGTGAACTGGGACCGAACGTTTCTCGAAGCCTGGGTCCGCCCGGGCCACGATCCAAAGAACTGGACCGAGCGAAGCAACATGCCCGCCTGGGGGATGGCTGAAACGGCGCCGGGCGAGTGGTCGTTCTACATCAGCGAGCACTATCGCTGGCCCGACAACCGCTTGCGCCGGCTTGTCGTGCCGCGGCATCGTCTGGCGTCGGTGCATGCTGCGGCAGGTGGCGGCGAAGTGCTGACCCGTCCATTGGTCTTTGACGGCGATCAACTGCGGCTCAACTATGCCACGTCGGCCGCCGGCAGCGTGCAGGTGGAGTTGCAGGACGCCGCCGGAAAGGCGATCGACGGTTTTGCCGCAGCGGACATGGAACCGCTTTACGGCGATGAGCTCGACGCGGTGGTGCAATGGAAAAAGTCAGGCGCTGACGTTTCAGCGCTGGCCGGCAAGCCGGTCCGACTGCGCATCGTGCTGAAAGATGCCGACGTGTATGCCCTGGCGTTCCAGCCGGCTGACGATAGCCGCTAGCCGCCTGATGGTTTTTTCACCAGGCCGCGGACACCGCAACACCGACCTGGCCGCAGCCGATGCAGATCGAAGCCCGGGGAGTCGTTTATGACGCGGTTGATCAGCCGCCCCATCGGCGGATCGCGTTTTTCACCAGCCTCTGCCCGCTTCGCTCCGGTACGATCCTGTGCGGGTTTCACGTGGGCTCGGCCAAGCACGCGCCAGACGCGACGGTGGGCATCTGCCGCTCGCGCGACGGTGGCGCTAATTGGAGTTCTCTGCCGGTTCGTTTCGAGACGACCATCGACGGCGTGTCCGGTTCATTGGCCGGCGGCGAGTTCGTGGAAGTCGCGCCCGGCCGTGTGCAAATGCTGGCCACCTGGTTCGATCGCAGCGATCCGCAGCGCCCGCTGTTCGATCCGACGACCGAAGGCATACTGCGATCGAAGCTGCTCTTGGCCGATTCGGACGACGAAGGCGAAACGTGGAGCCCGTGGCGGCAACTGCCCACGGCCGAGCTAACCGGCTGCGCCACGACTGGGCCGATCGTTGCGTGGCCCGACGGCACGTTGGCCTATGCGTTCGAGAGCTTCAAGGAGTTCGACGATCCGCGACCTGGCTGTCACGCGGCATGGATCGTTGTTTCGCGCGACGGCGGCCGCACGTTCTCGCAACCGCTGCTGGTCGCCGACGATCCGAGCGGGCAGCTTTACTTCTGGGACCAGCGTCTTTGCAGCACCGGCGCTCCGGGCCAGTTCGTCGCTCTGTTTTGGACGCACGAACGCGCGCAACAGCAAGATCGCACCGTCCACCTTCGCTATCTGACGCTCGACGGCGATCGACTTCGGCCCGGGCCGATGTTCGCAACGTCCATCCAGGGACAAATCGCCGCGCCGCTGTCGGTCGACCGGCAAACGCTGCTCGCGTTTGTCGTGGATCGAGTCCGGCCCGGCACGATGAAGCTCTGGCGTTCGCGCGATCAGGGGCGGACGTGGCCCGATGAAGATTGCCTGGTCGTGCACACGCATGACGAGCAAGCCGCCGTCACGCAGACCAGCAGCGATATCGACTTTGCGCAGTACTGGGAAGACATGGGCAAGTGGAGTTTCGGCCATCCGGCCATTCGCCGGCTCGACCCACGGCACGTGCTGTTGGCCTACTACGCCGGAACGCCACAGGCCATGAGCATCCATTGGGCCCGCATTTGTCTGGACGAGGGTTCGCCGGCTGCCGATTGACGCGCCGGGTCGAGTCACTGGAGAATAGCACTCCGCGACCAACCAACTCACGGAGCGGACCATGAAGTTCGACCACTTGAAACCGCAGTTCGATCGCGACGGCTACGTCACGGTGCGCCAGTTGTTGTCGCCGGCCGACTTTGCCGATCTAAACGAACAGCTTGACCGCTACGTCCGCGACGTGGTTCCCAACCTGCCGCCGGCCGACGCGTTCTACGATTCCCGAACGCGCGAACCGGCGTCGCTCAAGCAACTGCACCGGTTCACGCAGGATCCGTTCTTTGCCGATTACTGCAAGCATCCCGCGTGGTGTGCGCTGGCCGAGGGTCTGCTCGGCGAGCCGGCCGAGGCGCAATCGCCCGAGTGGTTCAACAAGCCGCCGATGTCGACCGCCGGCACGCCGCCGCACCAGGACAATTACTACTTCAACTTGAATCCGTGCAGTGTGGTCACGATCTGGATGGCGCTCGATCCGGTCGACGAGGAAAACGCCTGCATGCGCTACGTGCCCGGGTCGCACGCCGGACCGGTCAGGCCGCATGGGCGTTCCAGCGTGCTTGGGTTTTCACAGGGGATCACCGACTACGGGCCCGAGGACGCCGCCCACGAAGTCGCCGTGTGCCTCGAGCCGGGTGACGTGACGGCCCATCATGGCAACCTGATCCACCTGGCCTGCGCGAACCGCTCGCGCGATCGTCACCGCCGCGCCTTCGCGATCGTGTTCAAAGGCGAAAGCTGCCGCCGCGACGAGGTCGCCTATGCGCGGTACTTGGCCGCGTTGGAAACGCAGCACGACGAACTGGCCGTCGGCAAGCGTTGAGTTCGGACTCGACCGCGCTGCCGCTGCCTGGCTGCTGGGGC
>CALFYT010000077.1 GCA_937952415.1 uncultured Planctomycetaceae bacterium
CCAGCAGCCAGCGCCAGTTGGGCGAAAACGGCAACGCCACCCAGACCGGTACCGCTAGTGCTCCGGCCAGGTGGGCTACCGCCGTGTCCGAAGTTACGACGAGGTCCAGGTTTCTCATGATCGCGGTCGTATCCATGAATGCCCCACCGGTCGCGTCCAGCGCCTCGCCAAAGTCCGCCACCGGCCACGATTCGCGCACTCGGTTCAATTGATCGGCGCCGTGTCCCTTCTGCAAACTGATCAAACGGACGCCCGACAACTCTGCCAGTGGACCAAAGGCCGCCAGCGGAATGGATCGATACGCGTCGCCGGCAAAGCCGGGACTGCCTTGCCAGGCGATGCCCACCTTAAATCCCGGTGATGAGTCTAGCTCGCGCCGCCAACGTTGGACGCGCTGGTCGTCCGCCCAAAGGTAGGGAACGTTAGCGGGGATCGAATCGATGGAAGTGTTCAAGACCGCCGGCAGGCTCAGCAGCGGGATCTGGTAGTCGAACGGCTCGTCGTCGCGGACTCCCACGACGCGGTCCACGCCGGCGACCGTTTCCAACAGCGATGTCAGCCGCTGGTCGCAGTGCAACAGCACGCGGCACGCTGCTTGTTGTTTGACTTGCCGGGCGAAGCGGACGAACTGGATCGTGTCGCCCAGCCCCTGTTCGGCCCACAGCAGGATTGTGCGGCCTTCGAGCGATTGGCCTTGCCAGCGCGGTTGCTGGAATGAGGTCATCTCGACGTTCGGCATCCGCCAGCGCCATTCGTATTCGGGCCAACCGTCGGAGTAGTTTCCTTGCAGCAGCCGCAGCAGCGCCCGATTGCGGTGCGCCGACGGATGGTCAGTGTGGCAGGCAAGCGCTGTTTCGAAAGAGTGCATCGCTTCCTCCATTCGACCAGTGCGTTGTAAGAGTGCGCCCAGATTGTTGTGCGCGTCGGCGCTGCGCGGCTGCAACTCGATCGCGCGGCGATAGGCGTTCTCTGCTTCCGACGTTTGCCGTAACTCGGCCAGATGGTTGGCCAGATTGTAATGTGCGTCGGCGTAATCGGGCCGCAATGCAATCGCAGCACGGTAGCTCTGCGTGGCGTCTTCCGGCTGGCCGGCCTGTTTGAGTGCGTTGGCCAAGTTGTTGTGCAACAGCGCGTTGTCCGGCGCCAGCCGAAGCGCCGCATGACAGCATGCCACGGCCTCTTGCGGGCGGCCCTGATGGCAGTAGACGATGTTCAAGTTGTTGTGAAACGCGGGGTCGCCGGGAAACCCCGCGATCGCGCGGCGGAGGTAGTTTTCGGCTTCGTTAAACCGGCCTTCACGCAGCGTAACGACACCCATCCCGTTCAGCGCGTTGGGTTCGTCGCGAACCGCCTGGAGAATGCGCGTGTAGATATACTTGGCGCGCTCCAGATCGTCGGCACTCATTGCCTGTTCGGCCAATTCGAGCGATTCAGGGATCGTCGGCAAGGGAATGACTCTTGGTTCGCGTGGTGCGTCGCATTTGGCTGGGCGAGCCGAGCCGCGCTGATTATAATGCTCCTGCACCAAGGTGCCGCGCCGATGCCTCCATCAGCGTGCTTCCCTCCGGATGGTTCCGCCCGCCCTGACTCCCGCCAGATTCGCACGCATGGGTTTGCCACAGAGGTTCGTTGTCGTTTCGAGGACTCTTGCGCTCAGCTTGCTACTGCTCATTGCCGGCACGGCCGCGATCGGCCATGGTGGCGCGGCACGAGCCGACGAACCGGATTCCGCACAGCCGCCATCCGCCGCCGGTGACGGCGCGGCACTGGAGTTATTCGAAAACCGCGTACGCCCGCTGCTTGTCGAACATTGCTTGGAGTGTCACGGCGCGAAGGCCGAATCGGGTCTGCGGCTGGACGCTCGCAGCGGTTTGCTCGCTGGCGGAGACAGCGGTCCGGCGATTGTGCCCGGCGATCCGGAAGCCAGCCGGCTGCTGCAGGCGGTGCGGCACGAAGGCGATCTGGAAATGCCGCCCGCGGGCAAGCTGCCCGACGACGCAATCGCGGCGTTGACCGCGTGGATTCGCGCCGGCGCGCCGTGGCCCGACGATGCCGCGATTCAACTGGCCGATCAGGCAGCTCCCGACGCCTGGAAGTCTCACTGGGCTTTTCAGCCGATCGCGATGCCCGATCTGCCCCCGGTCCAAAACCGCGATTGGGTGCGCACGCCGGTAGATCGATTCGTGCTGGCCCGGCTCGAGCAGCGGGGTCTTTCGCCCTCGCCGCGGGCCGATCGGCGAACGCTGCTGCGCCGCGCCAGTTACGACCTGACCGGCTTGCCGCCAACCGCCGAACAAGTCGAAGCACATGCCGTCGACCCGGACCCGCACTCCTTTGACAATCAGATCGAGCGCTTGCTCGCCTCTCCCCATTACGGACAACGCTGGGCACGCCATTGGCTCGACGTCGCCCGGTACGCCGATACAAAGGGCTACGTGTTCACTGCCGATCGCAATTATCCCAACGCGTTCCGCTATCGCGATTGGGTCGTGCAGGCGCTCAACGACGACATGCCGTACGACCAGTTTCTGCTGGCGCAGATCGCTGCCGACCGCTTGCCGAGCGACGACGCAAGTCGGCTGGCGGCGATGGGCTTCTTGACCGTCGGCCGCCGGTTTCTGAACAACCCGCATGACATCATCGACGATCGGATCGACGTGCTGACGCGCGGCACGATGGGGCTAACCGTCACCTGCGCACGGTGCCACGACCACAAGTACGATCCCATTCCGACCGAAGACTACTACTCGCTGTACGGCGTGCTGGCCAGCTCCGTCGAGCCGGCCGAACCGGCCCAGTACATGACGCTGGCCGATGCCGACAAGCCGGTCGAAGCGCACGTGTTCGTGCGCGGCAATCCCGGCAATCGTGGCAAGGCCGTGCCGCGGCAGTTTCTCGAAGCGCTATCCGGACCGCAGCGCGAGCCATTCCGCGAAGGATCCGGGCGGTTGGAGCTCGCTCGGGCGATAGCCGATCGCGACAACCCGCTGACTGCCCGCGTGATCGTGAATCGAATGTGGATGTACTACCTTGGTCGTCCGTTGGTCGATACGCCGAGCGATTTCGGCGTGCGCAGCGATCCGCCGACGCATCCACAGTTACTCGACTTTCTGGCCGCTTCGCTGGTGGAGAACGGCTGGTCGCTGAAGCACGTGGCCCGCTTGATCCTTCGTTCGGCCACGTATCAACAAGCCAGCGTCGATCGCACCGAATGCAGCCGCGTGGATCCCGAAAACCGGCTGCTCTGGCGGATGCATCGCAAACGATTAGATTTCGAGGCGCTGCGCGATTCGATCTTGGCCGCGTCGGGCCAACTGGATGCGTCGCTGGATGGTCCATCCGTCGAGTTGACCAGCGCGCCGTGGACGCGTCGCCGTACGTTGTATGGCCGTGTGAATCGGCAAAACCTGCCGAATCTGTTTCGGACGTTTGATTTCGCCAGTCCGGACACGCACAGCCCGCAACGCTTCGAGACCACCGTTCCGCAGCAGTCGCTGTTCATGATGAACAGTCCGTTCATGCGCGACCAGGTTCGCGCGCTGGCGGCTCGCGCGGCCAGTGCCGCTGATGATCGTCGCGGGCGAATCGAGCAGCTTTACCGATTGGCGCTGGCGCGCCCTGCCAGCGAACGGGACGTTGCGCTCGGGCTGGCGTTCCTCGACTCCGAACCGCAGGACGTGCCGAGCGACACCTCGATCGCCGCGGCCGCCGACCAACCAGCCACCACTCCAGACGACGCGCAACCTGCCAACAACACCGCAGCCGGCACGGGCGACACGCCCGGCGGTGCGGAAGAGCAGCCGCCAAGCGCTGAAAAGAAGGAATCGAACAACGGCCCGCCGCTGACGGCATGGGAGCGCTACGTGCACGTCGTGCTACTTTCCAACGAGTTTGTCTATGTCGACTAGCAGTCATCATCCAACCGACCGTGCACGCAGAGCCGTCTCGCGTCGCGACATGCTGCGGCAATGCGGCATGGGCTTTGGCGCCCTGGGGCTGGCACAGTTGCTGGGCCAAAGCGGATTGTTGGAGACGGCCGCGGCCGCCGACAGCGTCAACCCGTTGGCGCCGAAACGCCCTCACTTTGCAGCCAAGGCGAAGCGGGTCATTCATCTATTCATGAACGGCGGCCCTTCGCACGTCGACACGTTCGACCCTAAGCCGGAGCTGACGAAGCGCCACGGCCAGGAGCTGCCGTTCAATCTCAAGACCGAGCGCAAGACGGGCGCCGCGTACAAGTCGCCATTTGCGTTTTCCAAGCATGGCCAGAGCGGGATCGAGGTCAGCGAGCTGTTCGCCCGCACGGCCGAAAGCATCGACGACATCTGCGTGATCCGCTCGATGCACGGCGATTCGTTCAACCACGAACCATCATTGATGCTGACCAATTGCGGCGAGGCCCGCCTGATTCGTCCCAGCGTTGGATCGTGGCTGACCTACGGATTGGGGACCGAGAACGAGAACCTGCCCGGCTTCATCTCGATGTGTCCTGACGGGTATCCGATTCAAGAGTCGCAAAACTGGCAAGCCGGTTTTCTGCCGGGCGTGTACCAAGGCACGTACATCAACACCAAACACAGCCAGATCGAACGGTTGATCGAGCACATCAGCAACCACAACGTCTCACTCGAACAACAACGGCGACAGCTCGACCTGCTCGCGCAACTCAACGAGCAACACCGCGACGAGCGCCCGGGCGACCCGCAACTCGAAGCGCGGATTCAATCGTTCGAGTTGGCCTACCGGATGCAGATGGAAGCGGCCGACGCGTTCGACGTCAGCCGCGAGCCGCAATACATCCTCGACATGTACGGACCGGGCACGCAGGCACGCCAGATCCTCACGGCACGCCGGCTCGTCGAGCGGGGCGTGCGGTTCGTGCAGGTCTGGCACGGCAAGGGCCAACCGTGGGACAGCCACGACGACATCGAGAAAAATCATCGGCGCCTGGCCGGCCAATGCGACCAGGCGATCGGCGCGCTGCTCAAGGATCTCAAAGCGCGCGGCCTGCTCGACGAGACGCTGGTGATCTGGGGCGGTGAATTCGGTCGCACGCCGACCGTCGAACTGCCCAAAGAGGGCGCAAACCAGGGACGGATCAATGGCCGCGATCACAATCACCACGGCTACACAGTTTGGATGGCTGGCGGCGGCGTCCGGGGCGGCTACGTCCACGGAGCCACCGACGAGTTCGGTTTCAAGGCCGAAGAATATCCGGTCCACGTCCACGACCTGCACGCCACGATGCTCCACCTGATGGGTTTCGACCACCAGCGATTCACGTATCGCTATGCGGGACGAGATTTCCGGCTGACCGATGTTCACGGTCGCGTCGTCAAGGAACTGCTCGCGTAGCGCGACGTTCGGGCCGCGGTGGCGTGCGGTCCTTTCAGTTTGGGTGCGACGGCACAGTCGGCTGCCGATGCATCGGCAGCGGGGTTCCCCTGCCCTGCCACGGACGCTTTGCCAGCACGAGGCGGCGCGCGGTACAATCGCGTGGCCGATCTTCCCTGACGTAACTTGCGTCGCGACGATGTTCCAGGAGGCAGCAGATGTGGACACGCGCGATTATTGGCGGACTGATGCTTGCCAGTTGTGCCGTGGCAGGCGGACAGACGATCCAATTGCCGTCGTTTAGCCGGGTCGGCGTCAACACAACGGTCGTCGTGCCCGACAGCGGTACGGCCTATCTCAAGCGCGATCGCCGCGCGGCTACCCAATCGAGCCGCTTTGGCGGCTTGCCGCGCCATCGTGGTTGGAGCATCCGCCGCCAGGCCCCGGGGATGGGCATCACGGCGCAAATCCATCATCCACTCCCGGTCGATCCGGGCCTGGCTGGTGCGGCAAGCAACACGGCCAGCGCAGCACGACGCGACGCTCCACCGCAACTGGTCATCGACGCCGGCCGGGCCGCCGCTGACGCACCGTCGGGAAGCGTGGCCGAACTAAAACAGCGCCGCGCCGCACAGGCGGCGGGGCAGAACCGCGAAGCGCTAGAGAATCTCGAAAAAGGTCGCCGCGCGCGGGACGCCGGCAAAACGTCGGTGGCGGTGATCTATTATCGATCGGCGGCGCGCCAGGCCAACGGTGCGCTGCGCCAACAAATCCTCGCCGAGCTCGACGCAATCTCCGGCCCGTCCGGTCAAGATTCCTCTGCCGCTGCCGGACAAACCGCGACTCGGCCCACCACGCGCACCGCACGGAGCGATCCATAGTCGCCGCCGCCCCGGCCTTGGGCGCTGGCCACCATACTGGCACCGGGCGCGGGTTATTCTTCCCTTGGCGGTCCAGTCGCCGGGTCGAATCCGCCAACGATGCCCATGACGCGCCACGGATTGATTCCCGGGTTGTGCGTCGGCTTGCGTTCCATCAATACGTCGACAAAGAAGGTCTTCTTCTTGTCGCCATCGGGGTAGGTGACGGTGTAGTAGTAGTCAACCAGCCCGCGCGATCCCTCGGTCGCTACGCCGTTCGTCTTGTAGAAGCGGATGTCAGCTTTCGGACCGAGCGTGAGCAGCGTCCGCACGACCGGTGTGTTGACAAATCCGACCAGGTGGCCGCGAGATTCCTTGTTGTTGCGAAAGTATGTCCAACTGGTTTCGTCGAACGGACGCCGTTTGTCCGGGGCGAAGCGCAGCATCATGGCTTTCTCCGGATTTTGCTCGCGAAGGAACTCGAAGAACTGATCCGACACTTCGCGCGCTTGCCGCGAAAGGATCAACCGCGACGAGAGGATCTGTGCGCCCGGCGCGACGCCGAACACCACCGAGAGTGCCAGTCCGGCCAGCGCGGCGCCACGCCCGCTTCGATTCGAATCACTTCCAATGCGGCGCAGGGCCAAGAGGTTGACGACGGCAGCCACACCGGCGAGCAGCCACACCGGTCCGCCCAACATCGAGAAGACCGAGATCATGCCGAGCACCAGCCCGACGACGGCCAACGGCTCGACCGTGCGATAGTCTTGTTGCGGATCGTGAAATTCAGTCAGCGAACCAGCGGACATGGATTCCGGCAATGCGAAGAGGTTGCCTTAATGGTGCACGTTACCAGCCAAGACACGGCACAACTTGGGTCTTTGTTCGATCGTACGGCGGCCCTGTTTCGCGATCAAGCCGCGCCGGTTCGGCCGGGTTGTGCGAAGCGGGGCAGGCGGCGGCATAGTCGTTGGACCATGGTGTCGACCGGCCGGCGGTCGCTTGATTTGCGACACGGCAGCGGGCGACCGCGGCCTGGCTGCTCGAAACCCAGGACTCCGCGGCGGCCCGACGTTTGCCGTGCTGGTAGCACGTACTCGCTGGACCCTGCTGGCCGGGACCACTAGAATGAACAGTCCCCCCCAAGAAGAATTCGTTTTCTTTCGGCCCAACGCCAGCCAAGCCACGAAACTGAGGAGTTCTTTGCCATGATCGCATCGCTGCGCACCGTATGCACGCTTGTCGCAATCGCCGCCGCTTCGGTCGCTGCCGCCGGTGAACTAAAGGGCGACTATCTCGAAACTCGCACCTGCGACGTCTACACCGGGCCTTGCTTCGCCAACGGCCAGAGTGGGCTGACCGGGCAAGACGCCATCATGGCCTGGAGCATCGATCGCGGCACGTACGAAGACGTCGACCTGGCGGGCTTGAAGGTGGTGGTCGTGATCAACGCTTCGGACACGCTGGGCTTCGGCGGCACGCTGACCGCGTATCCCGAGCCGATCAAGTCGGTGATCATCGTCGACCGCAAGGCGACGCCGCGGCAGCGCGATGCATTGGTGCAGTTCGCCACGGTCAACGCCAAGCATTCCGGCGAGGTCGTGAAGGTACTCTCGGCGCCGATCGACATGGAGCTTGACCATTTCGCTGTGGTCGGCACGCTGAAGGCCGGCGACTACGCCGAAATCGAGACGCGCAAGCTCGCCAAGGGCGATTGCGTTTGCACCAACGAGGTCACGTTCTACCCGCCGCTGAACGACGTAAAGAACGCCGTACCGGCCTTTACCGTCGCTGGCAGTTTCACCGGGCGTGGGCTGGGAACGCGCTGGTCGAACCACGGGTCGCGCAGCGCCTTTTTGGCCAGCTTCTCGTACTAGCATGCAGACCGAGACAGGCGATTCTGGCGGCGCTGCGCGCATCATTCCTCGTAGGCGGCTGCCCGCGCCGACCTTTTGTCGCCGCGCTTTGCGAAGCGACTTAGGGCCGGGCTATAATTGAGTCGTATCGCGACGGGCCGTGCCGCGTTTTTGCACGACCCTTGCGCCCCACATGCCGCAATGCCTCGCCGCGCTTCGCGCGCGGCGATCCGTCGACCAACCCATCGTGGAGAAGAGAATCCTATGTTGAACAAGTGGCTCATTCTGCCGGCGGCCCTCCTGATGATGCTCAGCGTGGCGGTTCGCGCAGAGGACTATCGCGTCGAAGCGTTCGAAGCAGCCCCGCCAGACGACCTGGCGCCGGAAATCGCGGCGCAGATCGCCTCGACCGGCTATAAGGTCGTCGAGGGCGAGAAGCGCACGATCTGCGAAATCTGGCCCGCGAAACAGTGGGAAGTGAAAGAAGGCTTCACGCCGACGCTTCAGATTCTGTATCCGCTCAAGCCGGGAACGCTGGCTGGCGTACTAAGGTTCCCGCGCAAGAGTACGGACTTTCGCGATCAGGATGTGTCGCGCGGCTTGTACACGCTGCGCTACAGCAATCAGCCGGTCGACGGCAACCACGTGGGTACGTTCCAAACACGCGACTTTCTGCTGATGGTGCCGGCCGAGAACGATACTTCGCCTGAACCGATCGAGGAGACGAGCCTGTTCGAGTCGAGCGCCGAAGCGGCCGGTTCCTCGCACCCGGCGATCATGCCCTTGATGACCGCCGATGCCGAGGCGGAAGTGCCCGGCTTGACCCATTTCGACGACAACGACTGGTGGACGATCCGATTCGCCGGAACGGGCAGCGACGGCAAGAAGCTGGTCGTGGAATTGATCGTCATCGGCCATTCGCTAGAGTAAACGGCCAGCAATTCGACGAGCCGGTCGATCGCGCGCGGCCCGTGCCGCGCCTCCCCCTCGACGGCACCACGCGAGACAGCAGCGATGGTCGCGCGCAGCGCGACCCAACTGGCGGCGCTCTCGTCCGTGGCGGTGGTCGTTATTTGGCTGTATGGCGCCGCGGCAACGACGTTCGCGGCCGACACCGATCAACCAAAGGGTGCATCCGCCGAAGCCGACGCGAGCAACGCCGACCGCGCGCCCTCGGCACCCGAGCGCAAGTACACGACCGAAACGATTCAGGGACGGGTCGTGTGGCTCGAAGACGCGCTCGATCGCGGATTCGGCGTTGCGACCGAACCCGCCGCGGCGCAAACCAGCGTCGTGGTGGAAACGGCCGACGGACAGATTTGGCCGGTCGTGCCCGACACGCGCGGCCGCGCCTTCGCCGTCGACGAGCGGCTGCGCGGCATCGATGTGCGGCTCTTGGTGCGGCGTTACGCCGATGCCCCGTTGGTGCAGGTCATTCGCGTGTTTCGTTCGAGCGATGAGGGGCTTCAGGAGGTCGACTACTGGTGCGATATTTGCGCCATTCCGATGTATATTCTCAAGCCGTGCGAATGCTGCCAGGGCCCAACCCGTTTGCGCGAGCGGCCCGCAGAAAACGTTCCACCCGGCCTGTAGTCGGCGCGTGGCAAGCATGGCGTCGCGACGGGTCGCGTCGCATCAACCGACGGGCAACCGTGCTTCCGCCTGCCGTGCCACCTTTGGCTCGGGCTTGCTTGGCCAAGACGGCGTGAATCGGCCACGCGCCGTCAAACTCGCCCCGTTTTGCCCCCGCGCTTGCGAAGCGCGCGCCGGCTGCTTATAACACTCGGGTACTCTTGAGAATCTGTATTGCGCCGTTCGCATGCGCGAATCGCGCACGAATTCCCCAACCTTGCAAGGGGGCAACCGAATGAGCAACGTCGAGAAACATGCGCACGGCAAATCCGGATTCAGCCGGCGCTCGTTCTTGAAAGGTTCCGGTGCGGCTGCGGCAGCCACGGCGCTGGCCGGCGGCCAGGGAATCGCCGGCGCGGAAGAAGCGTCGCGCGTCGTCGGGCCGGGTATGTCCAAGATCACGTTGGTCGTCAACGGCCAGTCGCACAAAGTGGATGTCGAGCCGCGGATGACGCTCTTAGAGGCGCTGCGATATGGCGCGGGACTGACCGGCGCAAAACCGATCAGCGGCGATGGCTCAAGCGGTGGCAGTACGGTGCTGATCGACGGCAAACCGGCCAGCGCCAGCGCCCTGCTGGCGATGGATTGCGAGGGCAAGAAGATCACCACTTCCGAAAGCCTGGCTGGCGACAAGCTCGATCCGGTGGCCGGCGCGTTCGTGAATCACGACGCATCGCAGTGCGGTTTTTGCACGCCTGGGTTCGTCGTCGCGGTAAAGGCGTTTTTGGCGAAGAACCCCAAGGCGACCGAAGAAGAGATTCGCGCAGGCCTCAACGGCAATCTGTGTCGCTGCGGCACCTACGGCAACATCATTCCGGCGGTCCTCGACGTCGTGAAAGGAGCTGGCAATGGTTGAATATACGTGGCCCGATCGGAAAGATTCTTCGGTACTTGGCGGCAGCCACGACAAAGTGGATGGCCCGGCCAAGTGTACCGGCACGGCGAAGTACAGCTACGACATTACGCCGCCCAAGACCGCGCTGGCTCGCGCGTTGGGTTGCCCGCACGCACACTGCAAGATCAAGTCGATCGATACCGCGCCGGCCGAGAAAGTTGCCGGAGTGGTTCATGCCCGCGCGCTGAAGAAGCCGGGCGACGAGATCGAGTGGCAGGGCGAACTGATCGCGGTGGTCGTCGGCGAGACCGAAGGTGCGGTGGCCGAGGGTTTGGCCGCGATCAAGGCCGACTACGAACCGCTGGACGTTTTCGTCAATGAAGAGGATCTCGACGCCGCGGAAGCGGCCGGCCGGGCACGCAAGGGGCCGGGCAAGGTCCAACTCGAAAACGAGCCGGGCGACGACGAAGATGAAGACGCCTTCGAGGAGAAGGAAATCGCGCGTCTGTTTCGCGAAGCCGCAGCCGTTGTCGAAGGACGGTACGGCATCCGGGCCATTACCCACATGTGCCTCGAACCCCACGGATCGACCTGCGATTGGCAGGACGGCAAACTGACCGCTCATCTGTCCACGCAAAACGTGTCGGGCACGCCCGGCCAGTTTGGCGGACCGCTGGGCATTACGGCCGACGACGTCACGGTCCATTGCGACTACATCGGCGGTGGATTCGGCAGCAAGTTCGCCGCTGATAGCTGGGGCGTGCTGGCGGCCACGTTGTCCAAGGATTTGAACCGGCCGGTCAAGCTGATGCTTGACCGCGACACCGAGCTCAAGATCGCCGGAGCGAGGCCCTCGGGCTTTGCCGACGTGAAAGTCGGTGCCAACTCCGAAGGTGTGATCACCATTTGGGATTCGCACCACTGGTCGACCGGCGGGATGGGCGGCGGCTCGCTTTCGCAAGACGTCATGCCCTACGTCATCGTCCCGCCCAACTTCCGCCGACGCACGACGAACGTCCGCACAAATACCGGACCGACGCGGGCCTGGCGCGCACCGAATCATCCGCAAGGATGTGCCCTCTCGCAAACGGCGATCGACGACGTCGCGGCCAAGCTGGGCATGGACAGCTACGAACTGTTCCGCCGCAACCTGGTCAACGTGCCCGAGGAACGCCGTAAGCTGTACGAAGAGGAAATGAAGATCGCCGCGAAGCTGATGGATTGGAAGGCCAAGTGGCATCCGCACGGCAAGGGACCCAAGGACGGATCGGTCGTCAGCGGATTGGGCATGGCCATTCACACCTGGCGCGGCGGCGGGCATCCGTCGAGTTGCCGCGTCAAGATCCATCCCGATGGCGGCGTCGAGGCCTTTCTTGGCAGCCAAGACCTGGGCACCGGCACGCGGACGGTCATCGCCACCGTGCTGGCCGAAACGTTCGGACTGCCGGTCGACGCGGTGAAGGTCAACATCGGCAGCTCGAAGTATCCGCCCAGCGGACCGTCCGGCGGCAGCACGACGGTCGGCGGCGTCGCGGAATCGAGCCGCCATGCCGGGCTCGACGCGTTGGCGCAGCTCAACGAGAAAGTCGCGGCCAAGTTGGGGGCCAAAGCCCAAGACCTGGTCGCCAAGGACGGGCGCATTTCCGACAAGAATAACGCCGACAAGGGCCTCAGTTGGAAAGAGGCTTGCGGCCTGCTCGGAATGAACCCGTTGGAAGTCACCAGCCGTGGTGCCCCGGGGCGCGACAGCAAGCTCTCCAGCTCCGGCGTCGGCGGGGTGCAGATGGCCGAAGTAGCCGTCGATCGCGAGACCGGCGTGGTGCGAATGAAGAAGTTCGTGGCCGTGCAGGACATGGGCCTGGTCGTCAATCGCAAGACGGCCGAAAGCCAGATCCTGGGCGCCATGATCATGGGCATTGCGTTCTCGCTCTTCGAAGAGCGGATCATGGACGCCAAGAGCGGCGCCTTCCTGAATGCCGAGATCGCCGACTACAAGCTGCCTCGGTTGGGTGACGTCGGAGAACTGGTTGTCGAAATCTACGAGCCGGAAGAAGAGCGCGCTCGTGGCGTGATCGGTTTGGGCGAGCCTCCGGTGATCGGGCCGGGTGCCGCGATTTCAAACGCCGTGGCCAACGCGCTGGGTGTTCGCGTGCCCGTGCTTCCCATGACGCCCAAGCAGGTTCTGGATACTCTGAAAGCGAGGGGTGCCTGATGAAAGCTTTTGAATATGCCGCGCCACGTAGCGAGGAGGAGGCCCTGGAGCTGCTCGCGCCCGAGCCGGGAACCAGCGAAGTGCTGGCCGGCGGGACCGACTTGCTGGGCCTGATGAAGAAAATGATCGTCACGCCGTCGCGCGTGGTGAGCTTGAGCCGCGTGGCTTCGCTGAAACGGATCGACGCCGACTCGCAGGGGATGCGGATCGGCGCGATGGTCACGCTCGACGACCTGCTGGCCCATCCGGCAACGGCCAAGTATCCGGCCTTGGAACAAGCCCTGCGCGGATTCGGCAGCCTGCAAATGCAGTCGCAGGGCACGCTCGGCGGCGAGTTGTGCCAGCGCCCGCGCTGCTGGTACTTCCGCGGCGGGCACGGACTATTGGCCGAGCGGGGCCGTGCCGTGGCCGAGGGCGACAACCGGTTTCACGCGATTTTCGACAATGCCGGACCGGCCAAATTCGTCAGTCCGTCGCGCGTTGCCCCGGCGCTGGTCGCATTGGGAGCCACGCTGCGCGTGATCGGGCCAGAGCCAGGTGACGAAACGCAAATGCCGCTGGAGTTGCTATATCGCACGCCGAAGGACGAGCGGCAGCGCGAACATGATTTGCTGCCCAACCAGGTCGTGGCGCAGATCGTGTTGCCCGCGGCCGACGGGCGCCGCAGCGCCGCTTACGAAGTACACCACGGCGCCGGCGGGCAAGACGATCCCATCGTTTCGGCTGCCGCGTCGCTGACCATGCATGGCAACATCGTGGCCGACGCCCGCATCGTCTTGGGCCAGGTCGCGCCCACGCCCTGGACGTCGCACGAGGCCATTCGGGCGATCGTCGGCGCGCCGGTCGACCAGCGCACTGCCGAAGCCGCCGGCGAGGCGGCCGTTTCGGTCGCCGCGCCGCTGAGCCACAACCAGTTCAAAGTGCAACTGGCCAAGGTGGCCGTCAAACGGGCCCTGCTCAAGGCCGCCGGACTCCAAACCGGAGGACTTGCCTGAAGTCGCCCCGTTTAAGAGCACGCCACGGCGCGTCGGGCCGGCTGCCGGATTCGACGCGCCACGTCACGAACCAGTGAATCCTCCCAGCCAGGAATGAGACCATGCCGCATAGTCGTTCCTTTGACGAGCCGAATGGACCGCTCCAACCGGTCTGTCGGCACCTGCGTTCCAAGGCGATCTTCGTCGCCGGCGAAATGGAACCGCCTGCCGAAATCGAACAGATGGGCAGCGGTCACTGCTGGTGCAACCTGACCCAGCACGTGCTCGGTCCGGACAGCCTGTCGGTCGAGCGGCGCGATTGCAACGCCAACCGGATGTGTTACGAGCCGACGTTGTAGGTCGCCGCGGAATCCGCCCGATGTGATGCGCGACGTCGCGGCCCGATTGCCGGTCTCCATCTCGCCCGGCTCAGCTAGACTCGTCTACGTTAGGCCTGGGATCGGCTCCGCGTGGTAGACGAAGTGCGGCCGGTTTGTGTGGTCGTACCAGGCCAGCTCGCGCGGAATGCCCAACGCCTGATAGATCGTGGCCGCCATGTTGTCGGGCTTTTGCGGACTGGCCGACGGAAAGGCGCCATTCTTGTCCGTCGCGCCCACGACCGTTCCGCCCTGCACGCCTCCACCGGCGAAAAACACGGTCTGCGTGCCCCAATGATCGCGACCCGGCTTGGCGTAGTGCTCGGGCAACAGCGAGATTTTCGGCGTGCGGCCCATCTCGCCGGCCATCACGATCAGGGTCGATTCCAGCAGCCCGCGATCTTGCAGGTCGTCGAGCAAGGCCGAAACGGCCCGATCGGTGGGCGGGAACAAAAAGTCCCTCAAGTGCGGGAACGCGTTGCCATGCGTGTCCCACGTCTCGTTGTTGCCTAGGTTCACTTGCACCATGCTCACGCCGGCTTCGACCAACTGCCGTGCGATCAAGCACGACCAGCCGAACGTGTTGCGCCCGTAGCGATCGAGCACTTTCGGATCGGCCTCAGCGATGCTGAATGCCTGTTGCGTCTTCGAGTCGGCCAACAAGGAAATGGCCCGTTGTCGGTAGCGGTCGAAGGTTTCGTTCTCGGCGGCCTGCTCCAGTCGTTCGGTCTGGCGGCCGATCGAATTGAGAATTCCCAACCGATCATTGAACCGGCCGGAGTCCATCCCCTCGGGCAGCGACAGGTTCGGCGACTCGAACGTCATGTCCTTGGGATTCTCACGTCCGCGCGCATGATGAAAGCCGTACTCGGGCCACGCTCCATACGCTGTCGCGCTAAAGCGGCTGTAGCCGACGAACATCGGATCGCGCTGCCCGCCCATCTCGCCGGCGAACTGTCCCGGAATGACGCGGCCCGTGCGATGGATCAACACCTCGGGCAGCACCACCGACGGCGGCACATTGTTTGGCGGCCGGCAAACCGCGTGGGCGATGGCCGCCATGCTCGGGTGGTCGTTGGGCTGCGGCTTGTTGGCGTTAAAGCCGCGCGGCAAATCGCGCCGACCGCTGAGCATGAGCTGGTGCCCGGTCGAATGTTCCGGGTGGTCGTGGTGCATCGACCGCACCAATGCCCAAAGGTGGCTCCGCTGGGCCAACATGGGCAAGTGTTCGCAGATTTGAATGCCCGGCGTTCGCGTGGCAATCGGATTGAACTCACCGCGGATGCCGTCTGGCGCGTCGGGCTTCATGTCGAAGCTCTCGTGCTGCGCCAGCCCGCCCGACAGGAACAAGTAGATGACGTGCTTGGCGGTCGGCACGGTCGCGGCGCGGTTGCCCGGCGCGGCCATGGCCCGCAACCCGGCGACGTGGTTCATGCCCAGGTTCAACAACCCGATCGCGCCGGCTTGAATGGCGGCCCGACGGGTCAATTGCAAGTGCTGCGGCAAGGCGGGGTGGGTCTTGGGGTGCATGGGAGGATTCCCATCGGCGGGAGTGCAAGCGAAGGATCGCGTGAACCGCCGTCTAACTTACCCATTGACGCACGTGGATGCAAGAAAGGACGCGTATGTCGGTGGGAAGCCGCTTACGCAGCCAAAACTACCGCACGACGATAGATCGCACTGACGAGACACAAACGCAGCTTAGTTCCCAAGAATGACGAGAATGCCTAGCACGGTCGCGGCGATCCATGCCTGCAGAAAAAACTCCACCGAATCGTGTCGCTTGCGAAACAGGAACGCCAACGCCAAGGAACCGATCGCCAGCAGGAAGATCGTGTGCAGTCCGCTCAGAAAATTCGCCGTCGGGCTAACCGCGACCTTATTCGACAACCATATATAGATGGCAGAAACCCCGATCGCTGCTGTGACAAGCAGCGGTAGCTTGATATGTCGGGGGATCGTCGGCAGCGGCGGCGGGCCGTCGGGCGTGAGTTCGTGGCCGCGATATCCGTAGGCGAGCCGTACGATCCAATTGGCACAAAGAAACAGCACGATCCCCACGACAATTTGCGTTCCGGCCAAGAAGGCGATCTGCCGAACGGCTTGGGTCGCCATTGGAGTTGGTAGTCTTGCGAACTGGCGGTATGTGGCCATCCACGTGGGAATCTGTACCAGCCCTTGTACGACCTCCCACACGCCGATCGCGCGTAACGCAACACCGAAGAGTTCGTGTGCCTTCATGCGGCTGGTTCTCGCGGTCCGCGCCTGCCCGGAGCGTTTCGATTGGATTGGCCACTGCGATTGCCACTGGGGAACATGATACTAGGCCGCACCACTCCCTGGTAGCAGATCGTGTGTCTCGTGCCGCGGCATCGCAGCACTGGCGTGCGATCGCAGTGCAAGTTGCGCCCGCAACCAACTCGGTTGCCACCTGGTGCTACGCCGGCTGCTGCTGCGTGATGCAGTGAAATGCGCCCAAGCCCCAAACCAGATCGGTCGCTTCGATCGCCACGATTCGCCGATCGGGAAACACTGCGCCCAGCACGTCACAGGCCGTCTCGTCGGCCGGATCGTCGAATTGCGGCACGATCACCACGCCGTTGGCCACGTAGAAATTCATGTAGCAGGCCGGCAGCCGCTGATCGTCGTGGTACTTTGGGCACGGCATCGGAACCGGGATCACGTCGAGCCGGCGACCGCGCGCATCGGTCATGTCGGCCAGCCGCCGCAAGTTGTCGCGCAGCGGCTCGTAGTTCTCATCGCGTGGATCTTCTTCGACCGCCGCCAGCACGGTGGTCGGTCCGACGAAGCGGGCCAATTCGTCGATGTGACCGTCCGTGTCGTCACCGGCAATGCCGCCGCCCAGCCACAGCACTTTCTTCGCGTTCAGGTAGTCGCGCAAGTATTGTTCGACGTCCTCGCGGTCCAGTTCTGGGTTGCGATTGGGATTCAGCAGGCACGTCTCGGTGGTCAGCACGGTGCCTTCGCCGTTGCCGTCGACGGCGCCCCCTTCCATCACAATGCCCGGCTGGAATCGGCGGTAGTGTCGCAGCCGGGCCATTTGACCAGCAACGGCGTTGTCCAAGTCGAAGGGCGGATACTTGCCGCCCCAGGCGTTGTACTCCCAGTCGACCAGCGCGGGCTCGAGCGCCGTGTCGTCGGGATACCCGGTACCGGTCAGGAACATCCCGCCGTGGTCGCGCATCCAGGCATCGTTGGTCGGCACGTCGTGCAGCGTCACGTTTGGCACGTCGCCGACCATGGCTTGGGCTGCCCGCATCACCGACGCGCCGCCGGCCAGAATGTGAACGTGCTCGTTCGGCGCCAGTGCCACGACCAGTTGTCGCCACACGTCCGGAATCGGATCGAACTTGCCGGGCCACGTTTCCGGATTGTGCGGCCAGGAGAGCCAGGTCGCCAGATGCGGCTCCCATTCGGCAGGCCAGCGGTAACCGAGCGATGCGGGCGTTGCGTCGGACATTTGGAGTGTGCGTCGGCCATATGCGGCCGCGGCGGAGTTGCCTCAGTCGCGAAACCGTTTCGTCATGTCGCCGTACGCGTCGATCCGGCGATCACGCAGAAACGGCCAATGCGTGCGCACCATGTCGATCGACGACAAATCGCACTCCACCAGCAGCGTTTCCTGCTTGTCGTGCGCGGCGCGGGCCAGCACGTTGCCGTTGGGGTCGGCGACGAACGACGCGCCCCAGAACTCGAGCTGGCCTTCGTGCCCGGTCCGATTGACAGCCGCCACGAACATGCCGTTGGCGATCGCGTGGCTGCGCATCATCGTTTCCCAGGCGGAGTGCTGGCTGGTGCCGTACTGATCCTTCTCGTCCGGCAGCCAGCCGATCGCCGTCGGGTAGAACACGATCTGCGCGCCAGACATCGCCGTCAGCCGTGCGGCCTCGGGATACCACTGGTCCCAACAGACGCAGACGCCAAGCCGACCAAACCGCGTGTCGAATGCCTGAAATCCCAAGTCGCCCGGCGTGAAGTAGAACTTCTCGTAGTAGAGCGGATCGTCCGGGATGTGCATCTTGCGATACACGCCGGCCGTCGAACCATCGGCGTCGTAGATGACCGCCGTGTTATGGTACAGGCCCGCGGCCCGTCGCTCGAACAGCGAGCCGACGACGACCACGTTGTGCCGCCGCGCCGCTTGGGCCAACGCCTGGCCCGTCGGCCCGTCGAGCGGTTCCGCCTCGTCAAAACGGGCATGGTCCTCGCTCTGGCACGGGTAGTGGCCCGCGAACAACTCTTGCAAACAGACGATGTTGGCTCCGGCAGCGGCCGCCTCGCCGATGCGCTCAACCGTGGTGCGCACGTTGGCGGCCTTGTCCGGCTCGCAAGCCATCTGCACCAGCCCCACCACGACGTGCGCGGGGCCTGCTTCGGAAATTGGTGCGGTCTCGTCTTTGTCTGGGCGACTCATCGGGCTCATGGTACTCTATCGGCCATGGTCCAGAAAACGCGCGGTTTGTTTATTACGGGCACCGACACCGAGATTGGCAAGACCTACGTGGCGGCGCTGGTGGCCGCGTCGCTGGCGCGCAATGGCCATCGCGTCGGCGTGTACAAGCCGGCAGCCAGCGATTGCTCGCGCCAGGACGGGAAGCTCGTCTCCGACGACGCGCTAGCGCTTTGGAAGGCGGCCGGCATGCCCGGCACGCTCGATGAGGTCTGCCCGCAGGTGTTTGCCTCGGCCAAGGCGCCCCATCTGGCGGCCGCCGACGAAGGCAAGCAGCTCGACGCTGCCCGACTCCGCAGCGGAATCGAACCGTGGCTCGAGCGCAGCGACGTGGTGATCGTCGAAGGGGCCGGGGGCCTGATGTCGCCCCTGGGCCAGGAGGAGTACGTCGCCGACCTGGCCTACGATCTGGGCTTTCCGCTGGTGATCGTGGCCGACAATCGGCTCGGCGCAATCAACCACGTCTTGCAAACGCTGATCGCGGCGGCCGCGTTTCGCGAAGGGCTGGACGTGGCCGGCATCGTGCTCAACTCGGCTACGCCGGTCACCGACGACGCGGTGCAGTCCGAAAACCATCGCGAGATCGCCCAGCGGGCCGCCTCGCCCGTGCTGGCCCGAGTCGGGTGGCGGTCGGAAATGTTCGAGCCCCACGTCGATTGGTTCGAAGTGGCCCGCACCGCCGTGCCGCCGGCACAAGGGGCAACGGAGGAGTCCCCGCCGTGAGCGACGATCCCCTCTCCGGCGCCGCTCCCGGACCGCAGCCCACCGCATACGCGCTAGTGCCGATCACGTGCTCGCACCGTCAGCGGAGCCGCGCGATGATCCAAAGTGCGGCCGAAGCGGTCGAGCCCGGCCGCGCCGCGGTGTTGGGTGCCGGCGGCTGCGACGAGATTCCACTGGTCGAGCTGGTCCGCCGCTTCGGCGAAGTGGTTCTCAATGACATCGACGAACAGCCACTGCGGCAATCTGTCGAAGCGCTCGATCTGGATCCGGCCGATCGCGCGAAGATCGAGTTTCAGGTTGCCGACCTGTCCGGATTGACCTGTACATTGCTCGAGCGGATCGAAGGCGCTGTCAGTGCCTCAAGCGATGCCCCTTCGGCGGTTGCCGCGGCGGCTGCCAGCCTCGACCCATTGCCCGCAGCGGCGCTGCCCGTCGCAGGGCCGTTCGACCTGGTTGTCGTTTCGTGCGTGCTGAGTCAGTTGCACTTTCGATTGGCGCACGAGGCGTCGGCGGCTGTCGACGCGCGCTTTGCCGGTGGCGGCGAACTGCTGCACGAATCGGACGGGTGGAAACAAGCGCTCTACCGAACTGCGCGCCAGATCGAAGAGCGATTTGTCGCCGGCCTGGAGTCGCTGGTCCGCCCGCACGGTCGGATCTATCTGTCCGAATCGGTGCAGATGTGCTTTGTGCAACAGACGGCCGACGGAAACTGGCAGACGCCAGGTATCTACCGCATGCTGCGCACCACCGATTTGGCCGACTACGTGCCGCAATTCACGATCGTCGACCGGCAGCGCTGGGAGTGGATCGTCGACACACCGCGTAAGCCAGGCGACACCGGTCGGATGTACGACGTGCAGGCGCTGGTGCTGGCGCCCCGCAACGATTGAGCGCCGCCGGCAGCGCGGATCGGGTCCGCGCGGTTAACGCGGCACGTGCTACGTTGCCACCGCCTCTGGATGCGATTGCTGCTGGCGTTGTTCGGCCAGGCTGGTATCCAGTGCCAGATTCATTGCCACGCTCCAGCGCCCGTCGGCGTCGCCTACGACGTTCCAGTGCGGATACACGGCGACCGACTGGTGAACCAACTCGAAGCCGCCCTCCGACTGGCTGACCGCTTCGATCGGAAACGTCCAGATGCCGCTGGGTCGGGAGAAGGCAAGATTCACGTCCAGCCCGAGCCACTCATCGACCAGCCCCAACTCGGATGCGTCGCGCAAGTCGAGCCGCGCGCCAAGCTGACCGTGCCGATGACGATCCTGGCCGTAGAAATAACGGTCGTCCGCGCCGGCTGGCATGCCGGCAAAGTTGAACTCGGTGGCAAACAGCAGCGGTCGGTCCTGCGGAAGGCCTTCGAGCAAGTAGTGGATCTCCAGGGTTGATCGGCCGGCCTCGATCGTCACGCTCTTGGTGATGCTCACCGGCAAGTCCGCGACCTGACCGTGCGCGGTCAATTGCAACTGCATCCGGTTGGGATTGCGGCGCAGCCGGGCCTCGTACGGTCGCCAGGGAAAGTCCCCCCGTTCGTGGGCATCGCCCCGGGCGACCGCCTCGGGCGAAGTTTCCAGATCGTAAAAGTGGTCGATCAGGCTCTTGCGCGGATAGGCATCGTATTGCAAGTGCTGGTCGAGCCCCGCCTGTTTGCAGATGACTTGATCCGTGACACCGGCCACGTCGTTGCGGCCGTCGTTATCAGCCAGAACCTTGCGATGATAGGCCTCGGGCTTACGGCTCATCGTCGCCAACAGGTTGTGTGCAATGCCGCGCACGTCCAGCTCGTAGATCATTCCGCCGCGCGTCGGCGCCACCAGGGCCATGAGTTTGTCGCTGGCGATTCGCACTTCCTGCCGGCCGTCGAAGTTAAAGTCGTCGGCTGTCAATTCCACCCATTGCCGCGGGCGCTGCTGGATTCGGTCGAGCAGGTTGTCGGCCGTGAGCAGTTGTTGGTAGATCGCGTTGCGCAGGTGCGGCAAGTAGACGCCGCCAAATGCGCCGTGCCAATAGGCACAGTTGCATTGGCCGCGATGCAGGGCCGCTTTTGCCTGTTCGACCAGCGGGCCGCGCGCGCCGGATTCGATCGCCGCTTGCAATCGCCGACTGACCATCATCATGCGGGTATACATTTCGTCCGATTCCGGATACTTCACCCGGAAGTTGCGCCAATAGCCGCCCCGCACAAAGCGCGAAATCCGCGGCCAGCGCGGGTCGCCCTCGAGGTCTCGGCGCGCTTCGACGTACTCGGACAGTTGTTCGGTCGGCAGTGCCCACTCCGTCATTTCGCGGTAGCTGCCTTCGGGCAAGTAGACTTTGCCGACCGGCGGCGCCGCGTCGATCGCCTCGGCCGGGGTGACCACTTCGATCCAATCCTGGTTTTCCGTCAGCAGGTCGAAGAAGCGCGTCAGCCAGCCTTCCTCGTACACGCTGTGTTTCGTGCCTGGCCACGCGCCAAACTTTTCGCCGTCGTCGCCGAACACGGCGATCGCACCGGGCCGCTGCGCGGCGACGCTCCCCAGATAGTCGATGGTTTCCTGCGGTGGGCGGAAAGGAATCATGTACCGCAGCGGCTCGCTATCCGGAAAGACGGAAAGCAGGTGCCCGTCGTCTTCGGTCAGGTAGTAACCGTGCAGCTCGTTTTCCGACAGCCCGGCGTTCCTGAAGTGAAAATCGTCGAGCATGGTGTACTGCACGCCTGCCCGGACCAGGTCGGTCGTCATTCCCTGTTCCCAAACACGTTCGGGAATCCACATGCCGCGGGGCCGCGCTCCAAGTCGTTTTTCGAGCCAGGAGGCGCAGCTCTGAATTTGGCCCACGCGATCGCGCGGCGGAATCATCGACAAAATCGGTTCGTAGAACGCCCCGCCCAGGATTTCGACGCGGCCAACCGCCGCCAACTGGGCTACGCGATCCAGATACTCGCCGTGATTTGCGTCGAGCCACTCCAGCAGGGGCCCACTGGTATGCAGCCCGATTTTCAGATGCTCGTAGCGCTCGAAGACGTCGAGAAATGGCAGGTACGCGTCTTGGTAGGCCTGCTCGAAAACGTGATCGAAATTACCGACCGGCTGATGATCGTGCAGGACAAGGGAGAACCGGATTTTGTGGGACATAGGATTGCCGATGGTCGCGTGGTCGAACTTAGGGACGGCGTGTAAGCAACTACGAGAAACTATTCGGCAAACAGTCCGCGTTTTATCCAGTCGCCCTGGTCGGAAATCCTTACGTCTCTTGCGGAGCAGTTCCAATCGTGCGCATCGCCGCTGCCGCTTCTTCCGGAGGAACCGAATTGATGTAACAACCCGACCCCCACTCGAAGCCGGCAAGCCTGCTGGTGCGCGGAACGACTTCTATATGCCAGTGATAGTGGCGCAGCGCGGGAGTGTCAAATGGTGCCGTACGAACGACGTAGTTGTATGCTGGCCGATCAAGCACCGACTCTATAGATGCCAGCACGCGATGCAGCGCGTTGGCAAGTTGCTGCGTTGCGTCGTGTGCCAGCGACTCGTAGTGGCTGGCGTGCTCGGTGGGCATGATCCACGTTTCGAACGGCCCACGCGCCGCAAACGGACAGAACGCGACGAACTGGGCCGTGTCCACGACGATCCTTTCCGCGCGCGCCCGTTCCCGCCGGACCATTTCGCAATACACGCAACGGTCGTGCTGCTCATACGACGCGCGCGACCGCTCGAGCGCCGCCGCCGTGCCGGGCAGCACGAACGGCAGGGCCACCAACTGGCTATGGAGATGTTCGAGCGTCGCCCCAGCAGCCGCGCCCACGTTTTTGAAGATCACGGCCTGGACCAACCCGCGATCCTGCCGCACGTCGGCCAGCCGCTGACGATAGAGTCCCAAGATGCCGGCCAATGCTTGCGTCGACAACTGCGTCGTGCGGGTCACGTGGGCGGCCGATTCGACGATGACCTCGTGTGCGCCCGTGCCGGCGGCGGTCGCGTAGAAACTGTCACCCGGCTCGGGCGCAGAGGTCGCCGAACCGCTACCCGCCAACGCCGGATACTTGTTGGGCACGACGCGGGCGGTCCAGCCGGGCTCGTTGGGGCGCGTCCCGTCTCGGCGCAGCGCAACGATTTCGTGGGGTGTTTCGTGCTCGTTGCCCTCACAGAAAGGGCACACGCCGCGCTGCCGCGGCCGCGGTACGTCGTCAGCAAATTCTTGCGGACGATCCGTGCGGCTTTTGGCGATGATTACCCGATGGCCGAGGATCGGGTCGGTGCGGATTTCTGGCATGGGGAGACGCGCTGGGCAGTGAGACGTTGACGGCACTCGGAGAACCGTCTCATCGTCGGATGCTGCCATCCGGTTTGCAATGCCAACTCGCGGGCTCGACGTGCGGTCCCGCGAAGCGGCAGCTACACGTTGGGCGCCACCATGCCGCTACGGACTTGTCGGGCAGTCGCTTGGTACAGCTCGACGTACTTCTTGGCGCTGGTCGCCCACGACCAATCCTGCCCCATCCCTTTGCGGATGAGTTGCTTCCAGGCATCTTCCTGTGCGTAAGTGGTGCAAGCGCGCTCCAGCGCCGCGGCCAGGGCCATCGCGCTATAGTCGCCGAAGCTGAATCCCGTGGCCGTCCCGTTGGCAAGCGTCGTGTCGTTGCAATCAGTGATCGTGTCGACCAGGCCGCCGGTGGCGCGCACGACCGGCACGGTGCCGTAATTGAGGCTATAGAGTTGGTTCAACCCACACGGCTCGAATCGGCTGGGCATGACGAAGATGTCGGCGCCGGCCTCGATTCGATGCGCCAGTTCGTTGGAGAACTCGAGTCGAGCCGCGACTCGTTGCGGAAACCGCTCGGCCAGCATCGCGAACTGTTCTTCGTATTGCGCATCGCCCGTCCCAAGGATGGCCCATTGCGCGTCGTGGTTCCGCACCCAGTCGCGGGCTACCGTGGCCAGCAGATCGATCCCCTTCTGGTCGGTCAACCGTCCGATGAATGCCAGCAGCGGCGTCTTGGGAGAAACCGGCAGGCCCAATTCGGTTTGCAGGGCCGCTTTGCACGCCGGCTTGCCTTTCTCGAACGAGTCGGCGTTGAAGTTGACCGGCAAGTTCGAATCAGTTTGCGGATTCCATTGTGAGTAATCCACTCCGTTGACGATGCCGGACAACACGTTGCTGCGATGCTGCAACACGCCTTCCAAACCGCAGCCGAGCGGTGCAGACTGGATCTCTTCGGCGTATCGCGGGCTGACTGTGTTGAGCCGATCGGAAAAAGTCAGCCCGGTCTTCAGCAGGCTCAGATTGCCAAAGAACTCCATCTGCTGCCAGTTGAAGTATTTCCAATCCAACCCGGTGAGCAGCATGTCCCAGTGCCAGAACGTGCCCTGGTAGGCCATGTTGTGGATGGTGAAGAGCGTTCCGATTTGCTCGTAGCCGGGAACGCCGCGGTACTCGACGTTGAGATACGCAGGCACCAGACCCGTTTGCCAATCGTTGGCGTGAATCACGTCGATTTCGAGATTCAGCAAACGCACCGATTCCAACACGGCGCGCGCGAAAAACACAAACCGCTCGCAATTGTCCTTGTAGTCTTCGCCGTTTTCCTGATACAGCCCGTTGCGGTCGTAGTATTGGTCCTGCTCGACGAAGTAGACCGGTACCGAGCTGCCGGGCAATTGCCCCTTCAAGAAGCTGCCGTTGACCGTCTTGTTGCCGATCCCGATCTCAAACTCGACGCCGGTGGGCTGGAGCTCGATTCCAGCGTGCTGCGCGGCGCGGTACGCCGGCAGCATCACGGTGACTTGATGGCCGAGCCGCTCCAGCTCGATGGGAAGTGCGCCGCAGACGTCGGCCAGTCCGCCGGTCTTGGCGAAAGGGACAGCTTCGCTGGTGGCCAAGAGAATGTTCACAGTGCGCTCTCCTTGGCAGCCCCTGCCGGCGACGACGATCCGCCCGGCGCAATCGATTCAGTTGCCACAGGCAATCCAAAACGCATTGCCGCCGCGGGGCAGGCGCCACGGCGATGCCGCCGGGTGCCGCTGGCTACAGGCTACCACAGCAACTCACAAAATGAAAACTGACCGGCAGTTGCGCTCGCGCGGTGCGCCCGAAACGCGCCTCGCCGACGTTCACAACACCCGACGAAGCATAGGTCATCCCGCGGATCGTGGAATCACGATATCCGGATGCCGGTGCAGCGGCTTGCCGGTCCTGCCGACGGCGGCACAGCCCAGAGCTACTTGCCGCTCAAGAATGCTTCGATGCGGTCGAAGCCGGCGGACAGCGTGTCCATGTCGGTGGCAAACGAAATGCGGGCATAGCCCTCGGCGCCAAAGGCCGAGCCCATCACCGTCGCCACACCCTGTTGTTCCAGCAATGCCAGACACCACTGACTCGAGTCGTCCACGCGCGCGCCTTGATAGTCGCGACCCAAGTGCGGCTGAATGTTCACGAATGCGTAAAACGCCCCGGCCATTTCCGGGCAAGTCAGCCCGATCTGTTCGACGCGCTGGCGCACGAACTCGCGCCGCTCGGCAAACTTGGCGAGCATTTGTTGCACACAGTCCTGCGGACCTTCAAGCGCCGCCAGCGCCGCGTACTGGCTGATACTTGAAGGGTTCGACGTTTCCTGGCTTTGCAGTCCCGAAATGGCCTTGGCGACGTGGGCCGGCGACAGGGTCCACCCGATCCGCCATCCGGTCATGGCATACGCCTTGCTCGCGCCGTTGACGATGATCGTCCGCTCTTGCATGCCGGGCCGCACGGTGGCCAGGCTGGCAAACTTGTGGTCGCCGTAGATCAGTTTCTCGTAGATCTCATCGGACACGGCCGTCAGGTCGTGTTGCACCACGATGTCCGCCAGCGCCGCCAGTGCTTCGGGTGAGTACATTGCGCCGGTCGGGTTCGACGGCGAGCACAGCAACAACATCGTGGTTTTGTCGGTGATCGCCGCCTGCAACTGGTCGGGCGTCAGCGTGAAGTTGTCCGATTCCTCGGTCGGCACGATCACCGGAACGGCGCCGGTCAGCTTGACCAACTCCGCGTAGCTGACCCAGTAGGGAGCCGGAATGACGACTTCGTCGCCCGGGTTGCACAGCGCCGTGAACACGTTGTGCAACGAGTGCTTCGCCCCGTTGGAAACGACCACCTGCGTGGGGTCGTAGCTGAGGCCGTGGGTCTGCCGGTAGTTCTTGGCCACGGCGGTGCGCAGTTCGAGAATGCCCGGGGCGGCCGTATAGTGCGTATGCCCTGCGCGCATCGCCTCGACGGCGGCGTCACAGATGTGCTGGGGCGTGGTAAAGTCCGGCTCGCCCAGGCTAAAGTCGTAGACGGTTTTGCCCTCGGACTTCAATTCCTTGGCCTTCGCGGCCATGGCCATGGTGGCAGACGGTTCCAGCGCGCTCACAATTCGTGAAATCGACGGCGACATCACACAACTCCCAGCAAATGGTCGCCTCACGGCGTTCACATGGTGGATTGCCGAACGAAAATCGGCAATCTTCGGGGCATCAGGACGCTAAAGCGATCGACAATCTTAGTGGCAATCCGGTTCGGTTCCAAGTGGCGGCCGCGCGGCCAGAGGCGCGCCGTGCGTGGCGCGCCACGCGCCGTCGCCGGGCTCCGCACGGCGCGAACCCCGACCATTTCGAGGGTGAAAAAGTCGGAGGACTCGCATTCTTTTTTCGCGAACTCGCCTTGACGCGGTCCCAATCGAATTGCTTCAATCCGCAAGCAATTCGACCGAAAGCGGTGAACTCGCAAGCGGTTTGAGTTGCTAATCAGAACTCGAACTCGAGGCCGACTTCACCCCACGCGACTCGATCGCCGGGCGTCGTCCGCCAGAATCGAGCATGCGGCTGACCCTGTCTGGGTACCCAGGGGTAAGCACGCGACATCAAACGGGTACCCGTACTGAGGAGCCACGGAATATGGCAACCAAGAAAGCGAAGAGAAGCCCGAAGAAGACCGCCAAGCGCTCGACGAAAGCCAAGCGGTCGACCAAGGCGAAGGGCCAGGCGAAGGCCCCGGCCAAGCGGAAGGTCAAGCGCTCGCCGAAGAAGAAGGCGGCGGCCGCTAAGACCACGGCCAAGCGCAAGATCAAGCGTTCGACCAAGAAGAAGACGGCCCGCAAGAGCGCGTCCCGCAGCAAGAGCTAAATCGCCGCCGAAGGCGAATACCGACGAGAAAGGCCGGTCCGCTGAAAGGCAGTGGGCCGGCCTATGTTTTTGCGCCGGCCCTTCGCAGTCGGATCAGACGTTTCGACTGCCGATGCGCGTTTCCTCTCGGCAAATTGCTCGCCATGTCGGCCGCTTCGCCGACGGCCGCCCGAGGCATCTGGCGTTGACCAAAGCCATGTCCCTTGCTAGGGTTACAGTACAAGAAGCATGAATCACTAGTCGATCGCAATCCGGTCTGCGATCACGCGCTTGCTGGCCCTTCCATTGGACATGTGTGTTGGATAGATCCAAGAAACCCAAAAGCCCCTCCAAAAAAGCTCCCTCCGGATTCAAAGACCTGTCTCTGTCTGAAACGCTGCTAGCGACCCTGGACAAGGCAGACTATCTCGAACCGACTCCGATTCAGGCGGGATTGATTCCCCGCGCGCTGGCCGGAGTGGACGTCATGGGCCAGGCCCGCACGGGCACCGGCAAGACGGCGGCCTTCGTCATTCCGATTCTCGAACGGCTCAAGCCGGGCCGCAAAGGCCAGGGGCCGCAGGCACTGGTCCTGGTGCCGACCCGCGAGTTGGCCGTGCAGGTGCGTGAAGAGGTCGTCAAGTTAGCGCATGGCACCCGCGTGCACTCGGTCGCCGTTTACGGCGGAAAGCCAATTCGCGGTCAGATCGAAAAACTGGCCCGCGGGTCGGAAATCGTCATCGGAACCCCCGGCCGCGTGCTGGACCACCTGGCCCGCGGCACGCTCAAGCTCGACGACCTGACGACGGTCGTGTTGGACGAAGCCGACCGGATGCTCGACATCGGGTTTCGTCCAGATATCGAAAAGATTCTCCGCCGCTGCCCGAAAGAGCGGCAGACGTTGCTTCTGTCGGCCACGGTTCCGCCACCGGTCGAGCGGCTGGCGCGGCGCTACATGCGCGACCCCGAGACGCTTAATTTCTCGCCGAAGGACATTTCGGTCGAAACGATCGAGCAGTTCTACATGACGGTCGAGCACGAGCGCAAATTCGAGCTGCTCGAGTACCTGCTGAAACGCGAAGACCCGAAGCAAGCGATCGTGTTCTGCCGGACAAAGCGCGGCACCGACCGCGTGAGCCGCCGGCTGACCAAGCGATTCAAGAGCGTCGATTGCATCCATGGCGACTTGCCGCAAGGGGCCCGCGATCGTGTGATGGCCGGGTTCCGGCAAGGCAAGGTAAAGATCCTCGTGGCCACCGACGTCGTCGGCCGGGGCATCGACGTGTCGGGCATTTCGCACATCGTCAATTACGACATCCCCCAATTCTGCGACGACTACGTGCATCGTGTCGGGCGCACCGGCCGAATGGGACGCGAAGGCGTCGCCTATACGTTCGTCATGCCCGAGGAAGGCAACGAGCTGACGCGCATCGAGATGCGGATCGATCGCTTGCTCAAACGGGACGAAGTGCCCGGGTTTGCGGTGACGCGTCAGGCCGCGGCGACGGCACCAGAACCGATCCCGCCCGAAGCCGCGGCGGCACAAGCCGCGGAGGAAGAATCGGCCAAGAAAAAGCCTACGCCGCCGCTGCTGGGACGCGGAGGTCGGTCGCCGCGACGATTCCGCCGCGCATTGTAACACTCGCCGAACGCCGCGGGCTCAAACTCAGCACGCGTCCGCGCGCCTGCCTGTTCAGTCCACCGTGAATAGCTCGCGCAAGTACTGCGCGACTTCGTCCCACCGGTTGGCAGCCGCCATAAAGTCGGCCTGCATCGCGCGCACCGTGGCCGGCGACTCGACGCGATTGGTGCCCACGGCGTTTGGGTGAAGCGAAATCTGTGCACTGCGTCCGCGCGCCAACTGCTCTTCGATCCGCGGTCGCAGCAGAAAGTCCACCAGCTCGCGGGCCGCCTTCGGGTGGGGACAGTCCTTGATGATTGAAAGGGTGTTCGGAATGAACAATGTGCCCAATCCGTCAGGCTGTTGGTCGGGGTAGACGATCACCACGTCCATGCCCTTCTCGACTTCCACGATGGCGTCGTCGGTATCCGTCAGTCCAAACGCCAGTTGTCCGGCCGACACCGCCTGCGCGACCTGCTTATTTCCGCTTTCGATCCGCGCATTCTCTTTCAGCCTGGCGAAAAAGTCCTCCGCTTTCTCATCGCCCCAGGCCTCGAACAAACAGGCCGCATGCGTCGCGGTCGTGCCGAACAACGGTTTGGCAATCGCCACCTGATCTTTCCATTTCGGATCGGTTAGATCGTCGATGGACGATGGTCGCTCGTCTTCGGGCACCCGCGCGCGGTTGACGATCAGGATCCGGGCGCGCGCGGCGAATCCGTGCCACACGCCATCGATCGCGCGATACATCGCCGGGTACTCCTCGGCGGTCGGCGGTTGATACGTGTCCAACAGACCCAATTCCTGCAACCGGAGCGTGTGCAGGATCTCGTTGTTCCAAAAGACGTCGCACCGCGGCCGCGCCGACTCGGCAATGATCGCTTCGGCCAGCCCCACGGTCTTCGTGCTTTCGGTGTCGAACTTTGGCAGTGCCTTGACGCCGGTCGACGCGGTGAACTCGCGCAAGATGGGCCGCGAGAATTCCGCGTCGAGCGCCGCGTAGACCACGACTTCAGGTCCGGAGCTCGTCCAGCAGCCGCCGGAGGCGAGCATGATCGCGGCAACAGTCAGCCACCGCCGTGCCAGCACGCAAAAATGGAACAATCGCATGATCGGTCGTGTCGCAAACTCGCTTGCCTATCCGCCTCCGCTCGCATTATGCCACATCGCCAGACTTGTCGGTATTCGCCGGACCCAGGCCCCCGACTACAATGAAGACTGGAACAAGCGAGATGCACATTTCCCCGTCCTATCGAACGCGACTGCTTCGCGGACTGTCCGTGACGGTTTGCGCCTGCGCGGCGGTGTTCGCCGGCGCCCTACACTGTCTGGCTGAGCCACCAATCGAGAAGGATGACCCGCCGGCGATCCGGCGATTGGTCTCCGAGCACTTGACGCTCTACACCGACTTGCCGCCGGGCGACGAAGTCGACGCGCTGCCGGCGCTGTTCGACCAGGCCTTTCCGCAGTGGTGTGCGTATTTCGGCCTCGATCCCGCGGACCATGTCAGTTGGCACGTTCGGGCGCACCTAATGCGCTCCCGCGAGCGGTTCGAGGCCGCCGGCTTCGTCCCCGCCGAACTGCACGACTTTACCAGCGGCTATGCCATCGGCGATCGACTTTGGTGCTACGACCAGACCAGCGACTACTACCGCCGCCACTTGTTGCTGCACGAAGGTACACACGCGTTCATGCAGAGCTTGCTGGGCGGCGTCGGCCCGTTGTGGTATGCCGAGGGCATGGCCGAGTTGTTGGCCACGCACACGCTGGAAGATGGCAAACTGACGCTCAACCAATTTCCAAAGTCGCCAGGCGAAGTTTCCAAGTGGGGGCGGATCGAGCTGGTGCAAACGGCGTTCGACGCGTTGCGTGCCAAGACGCTGGAACGCGTCTTCGAGTACGACGCAGCCCAACATCGCGAGAACGAGTGGTACGGCTGGTGTTGGGCGGCGGCCGCGTTCTTCGACGGAGATCCACGCTACCGCGCGCGGTTTCGACAATTGCACGACACGGTCGACCAGCCCGACTTCACCGAGCGGTGGCGAGAAGCTTTGGGTGACGACTGGGGTCGCGCGCAAGAAGACTGGCAATTATTCGTAGCCAATCTCGACTACGGATACGATTTCGCCCGCACGAACGTGGAGATGGTTGCGGGCGAACCGTTGCCGGCCGAAGGAGCGCGAATCGAAGTGGCGGCAGACCGCGGTTGGCAGTCGTCCGGCATTCGGTTGACCGAAGGCCGCACGTATCGCGTTGTGGCGCGCGGTCGTTATCAAGTGGCCGCCGAGCCGAGCGTTTGGTGGTGTGAGCCCGGCGGCGTGACCATTCGTTATCACGACGGGCTGCCGCTCGGCATACTGCTGGCCGCCGTTCGGGCTGATGGCGCGCCCAGTGGGACCACCGGGCTGATCAAGCCGCTGGCCATCGGACTGGAGTCGGCGCTCAGGGCGCCGCGCGACGGCACGCTCTATCTGCGCATCAACGAGTCGTCGGGCGAGCTGAGCGACAACGCCGGCTCGCTGCAAGTCGACGTGCTGCCCGAATAGGCGCTCGTTCGCCAGCGCGATGGTGCCCGCGCTGTCTCAATGGGGCGTCGATTGACGATTCACGCGGCACACCGGACAATGGGACTGTTTCCCGCTCCCGATTACCCAGAAAGCCGGCCGGAAGCCATGAATTTCATTGCCGAAGAAGATCCCGATGTTTGGGCGGCGGTCGCCCTGGAGATGGACCGTCAGCAGGACGGTCTGGAGATGATCGCCAGCGAGAACTACACCAGTCCCGCGGTGATGCAAGCCACCGGCAGCGTGCTGACCAACAAATATGCCGAAGGCTATCCGGGACGACGCTACTACGGCGGATGCGAGCACGTCGACGTCATCGAGAACCTGGCCCGCGACCGGGCCAAGCAGCTCTTCGGCGCCGAGCACGCCAATGTCCAACCACACGCCGGCAGCCAGGCCAACTTTGCCGTCTACCTGACCGCGGTCGAACCGGGCGACACCGTGCTCGGGCTCGACCTGGCGCACGGCGGCCATCTGACACACGGAATGCGGCTCAACAGCTCCGGCATTCTATACCACTTCGTCAGCTACGGCGTGACGGCGGAGGATCATCGACTGGACTTCGACCAGGTGGCACGGCTGGCGCGCGAGCACAAGCCGAAACTGATCGTTGCCGGCGCCAGCGCCTACCCTCGCGAGATTCCGCACGCGCGATTTGCCGAGATTGCCAACGACGTCGGCGCCAAGTTGTTTGTCGACATGGCACACTACGCCGGATTGGTCGCTGCTGGGATCCATGACAACCCCGTGCCGGTCGCTGACTTTGTCACCACCACCACGCACAAGACGCTTCGCGGGCCGCGGGCCGGTTTGGCCATGTGCAAAGCCGAGTACGCCAAGGATCTCGATCGATCGGTGTTCCCCGGAACGCAAGGCGGACCGCTGATGCACGTCATCGCCGGCAAAGCAATCTGTTTTCGAGAAGCGCTCCAGCCAGAATTCAAGCAGTATGGGCAAGCAATTGTCGACAACGCCAAGACCCTGGCCGACGCCCTGCTTGCCGATGGCGCCCGGTTGGTTAGCGGCGGGACCGACAACCATCTGATCCTCTGGGACGTGACCACACTGGACATCGGCGGAAAGCAGGCCGAAGCCGTGCTCGACCGCTGCGGCATCACGGTCAACAAAAACATGATTCCGTTCGACCAGCGCAAGCCGATGGATCCGTCCGGGGTGCGTATCGGAACGCCCGCGCTCACGACGCGCGGAATGGGTCCGGCTGAGATGACGCGGATTGCCGGCTGGATGCATTCGGCCCTGCGGGCGCCGGACGATGAGCGGCAGCACGAGCGGATTCGGGGCGAAGTGTTCGATCTTTGCCAACAGTTCCCCGTTCCGGCCGCCCGGCTGGCAGAAGTGGACAGCGACGAATTGTAGCCGGCATCGCGGCTGCCGCGACGGGCCCGCTCGCGTTGGCTTGGCAGGCGCGAAACGTCGTGCATCGACTCGGCCGGCGGATGCGATAGCCGGACAATCGCCATTCTCGACTCGTCGGCCGCCCTCTATAATCATCGATACCTGGCGGATAGTGAGTTTTCGCTGACGGACAGTTCCATGGCAGAAGCATCCCAGAAGAGCCGAATCCTGATCGCCGACGACAATGGTCCCAACGTCGAGTTGCTCGAAGCGTACCTGAGCGACCTCGACTGCGAGATTGCCGTAGCCGTCGACGGACTCGACACGCTCGAGAAGGTCGAGTCGTTTCGGCCGGACCTGATTCTGTTGGACGTGATGATGCCGAAGTTCAGCGGATTCGAAGTGTGCGAAAAGCTCAAGGCCGATCCACAGACGCGTAGCATCATGATCCTGATGGTGACGGCGCTGAACGAACTGGGCGACATCGAGCGTGCCGTCGAGGCCGGCACCGACGATTTCTTGAGCAAGCCGGTCAACAAGCTCGAGCTGGTCAAACGTGTTGAGAACATGCTCAAGCTCCACGACGTGACCGACGAAGTCGAACGGCTGCGGCAGTACATTTCACAGATGGAAGACGCCGCCGGACCGGGATATCGTCGCTAGCACGTCCGGGCCGCTATGCCGAGCCGGCCGCTTCCGCTCTTGCCAACCGTGCGGCCGGTCCGCTATAGAAGTGCCGTCATTTTGCTGCGCGAGCCTGTGCATTCATGGATTCGCAGCCGGATTCGCGCCGCCAGCCAGGACAAGGACGTCCGCATGTCGCGCATGGTAGTTGTCGTTCCCTGCTACAACGAGTCCGCCCGGCTCAACATGCGCGCGATCCAGGATTACGGCCGCCAGGACGGCGGCGCGGAACTGCTGTTTGTCAACGACGGCAGCCGCGACGAGACGCTCGAGCTGCTCAACCACTTGCGCGGCAACAACCCGCAGCGGTTCTCCGTATTGAACCTGGAAACCAATCGCGGCAAGGCCGAGGCGGTCCGCCGCGGAATCCTCGAGGCGCTACAGTCCGCGCCCGACTACGTCGGCTACTGGGACGCCGACCTGGCAACGCCGCTAGCGGACATCGACGCTTTTCGGCGGGTTCTCGACGATCAAACGTCGATCGAACTGGTCATGGGCACCCGAATGCGGCTATTGGGCCATCGCATCGATCGCCGCCCGTTGCGCTATTGGCTGGGTCGGCTGTTCGCCAATACCGCGTCGCTGGCTTTGGGGGTGCGGGTGTTCGACACGCAGTGCGGCGCGAAACTGTTTCGTGTTACGAGCGAGACAGAGCAGGTATTCGCGCAGCCGTTTCGTACGCGCTGGATTTTTGACGTCGAGATCTTTGCTCGCATCGTACACGCGCGTCGCGGCACCACACGCCTTCCGTTCGACCAGATCGCCTACGAGCTGCCGCTCGACAGTTGGTGCGACGTGGCCGGTTCGAGCGTCAAAGGTCGCGACTTCGTCAAAGCGGTCGGCGAACTGGCGCGCATCTATTGGGCCTATCTGCGGCCCGGCGCGGCTGTGCAACCCGCACTAACGGTTCCGGTCGAAACGCCCACCGACGTCATTGTGCCGGCCGATTCCGCGCCGCCGCAGCGCGATTCGAAAGCAGCCTAGCCTGGCTGCCGGCTTAGGCGCACGTGTGTCGCTTCGCTCGATCGATACGCGCAATAGCATGTGCCGCGAGCTGACGGATTGGCAGCTTCGACCGCTCGACGACACAAAGCTGGCGCAGTGCGCCGGCTTGCCGGGCCAACTACCAGTCAGCTATGCTGGAATGTAAGGCCTCCTCACGAAATTGGCCGGAGTTCGCGACAACAGGCGACAATCGGCCGCGAAGCACCGATGGCCCGCACGGACTGGCGGTTGCATTCGGTTGCACTGAGGATTGGGGTGCGAGATGCGCGCTATGAGATGCTGCTTCACGGCGATCGCGATGGCTCTGGTGTTGGGCGTCGGCACGATTTGTTTCGCGGCCGACGATCGCCCGACGACCGACGCCACCGAATTGAACCAACGCATCGCCGCGCTGATCGAGCTACTGGGCGATTCGCAATACACAGTTCGCCAACGGGCCCAGGACGAGCTGATCAAGATCGGATTCGACGCGTTTGACGCGCTGCGCGCCGCCGAAACCAGCGACGATCCCGAGATCGCCATGCAGGCTGGCTATCTGGTCCGCATGATCCGCGTGAATTGGACCAGCGAAGACGACCCGCGCGAAATCCAGCTCATTCTCAACGACTACGAGACGCAACCGGTCGATCGGCGGATGCTGCGTCTTAAACAACTAGCCGAACTTCCAGGCGGCCAGGGGCTCGAGTGGCTCTGCCGGATGGTGCGCTTCGAGGAGTCGCCGGTGCTTTCCAAGCAGGCCGCACTGGCGATCATACGGCAAGAGCCGCCGAGCAGCGATGAAGACCGCCGTGCGAGGGCCGCACGCATCACCCGGCACATGGAGCGCTCGAACCGCCCGGCGGCCCGCTGGCTGCTGTGCGACCTGCAAGCGCAAGACGACCCGGCCGCCGCGCTCGAAACATGGAGCGAATTGACGCGGGCCGAACGGCATACCCTGGATGCCCATCCGCAGGAGACCAACAGCCGGATCGTCGTCGATCTGCTGTTGCACAAAGTTGCGTTGCTCGACCGTCTTGGGCGGACGGACGAAATCGACGACGTGATGCATGAGATGGTTCTGTGCGAGCGAGGCGATGCGGAGTCGCTGGGCGAGTTGGTCGAATGGTTGGCCAAGCGCCAAGCCTGGCCAATCGTCGACGAAGTGGCCGTCCGCTTCGCGGCCACGTTCGAGCTCGACGCGATGCTGCTCTACACGCTGGCCGAAGCGCGCCGCGCGCAAGGCGAGCAGGCCCGAGCCGACGAAAGTGCCGCCAAGGCACTCAAGCTGGGCGGCGACAATCCGCTGGAACATCTGGACGTGGCTTCGCGGTTGCTCGGCCGAGGGCTGACCGAATGGTCGGATCGAGAACTACGCCACGTGATCGCGCTGGGGCCGATGGCCTCGCCGGCCAGTATTCAGGCCCGACTGATCCTCAGCGACAGCTTGCACGATCGGCTCCGCGACCGCGAGGCAGGCGACGTGATCAAGGAACTGATTGTCGCGATCGACAATGACGCCAACGTCCGCCAGCAGGCCAAGCTGCTGTTGCAGCAGCAGCGACATCGGCGCTCGGTCGATTTTCTGCGGGCTCGCATGCACTTCTACCATGCTTGCGATGCCAAACAGCAAGACCGGCTCGACGAGCAGCGCGCACTGCTGGACAAGGCGATCGAGCAGGAGCCGTCCGACTTGGACGTGATCATCGCCTTGTACCGGCTAAACGACGATGATCCGGCTCACCGGCAGCGGCTCTTGAAATTGATTCAATCGGTCGTCGACACGTGCCAGACCGCCATCGAGGAAGATCCCGACGATCCGGTCAACTACAACGAGGTGGCGTGGCTCATCGCCAATACCGAGGGCGACGTCGACGAAGCGGTCCGACTCTCGAACAAGTCGGTCGAGATGGTCCGGATCGAGGCGACGTCGGACGCCGATTTCAAGCGCCTCGGCGGCTACCTCGACACGCTGGCTCATTGCTACTTTGCCAAGCAGGACTACGCCAATGCGGTCAAGTACCAGACCGAGGCCGCGAAGCTCGATCCGCATACGCGGGCCATTGGCCGCCAACTCCAGGTCTTTCGCGATGCGCTGGCGCGTGCCAATGCCGAAAGCGAGCAGAAAGGCCAGTAGGATTCGCATGAATTCAGGCAGCCAAGACCAGCCTCCCGCGCCCAGCGAGCAAATGGTGCGCGCCGGCCAAATCGAGTTGCACGTCGTCGAGCACGGCAGCGGAATGCCGATTGTCCTGGTACATGGGTTTCCGTTGGACCATTCGATGTGGGACGCGCAGATCGATGTGCTGGGTCGGCAATGGCGGATCATCGCGCCGGACCTCCGCGGTTTCGGCCGCAGCCAGGTAACGCCCGGCACCGCGTCGATGGAGCAAATGGCCGACGATGTTGCCGCCATGCTCGACGCGCTGGTCATCGACCAGCCCGTGGTGTTCGTCGGGCTATCGATGGGCGGTTACGTCGCCTTTCAGTTCCAGCGCAAGTATCGCGACCGGTTGCGGGCGTTGGTCCTGTGCGATACGCGCAGCGCCGCCGACACGCCCGAGGCAGTCAAAGCCCGGCATGCCACGGTGGAACAACTGCAAAGTGGAGGCATCTCCGCCGTCATCGAGGCGATGATGCCGAAACTGTTTGGCCCGGCCGCGCTGGACGGACCGTCCGAAGACGTCGTGTCGATGCGAGAAGTCATGCTCTCGTGCGCCCCGGAGGGTATGGCGGCGGCGCTGCGCGGCATGGCGGCACGCGATGACGCAACAGCGGCGCTCGGCGAAATCGGCGTTCCCACCCTGGTGTTGGTCGGCGAGCATGACGCGATCTCGCCAGTCGACGAAATGCGCGCGATTGCCCAGGCAGTTCCCAACGCGGAATTTGTCGTCATTCCCGCGTCGGGCCACATGTCGCCGGTCGAGAACCCGACCGCGTTCAACGAGGCGATTACGCAGTTCTTGATGCGCGTCGAGCGCGGTGGTCCGTTGTCGTAGCGCGCGTCTTGCCGCGAAAAACGACGTCGGTGGAAGAGGCTCTGCCGGACGCGACGGGGCGCAAACATGTGCCGCCGCGATCCGCCGGCGAATCAACCACCGGAGAAACCGGCGGCGCTACGGAATTTCGAAGACCGACTGGCTCTTGACGATCGCGCAGTCGTCCGGAAAGGTGTGAAACGCCTGCACGCGCAGCGTCCGGTTGCGCGCTTCAAGGTTGATGTAGCTTAGCGCCCCCAGGGCCATTCGGCCACTGGAATCGAATCGGTAGAGCATCCCTTGGTGCATTCCGTCGCAGGCCAGTTCCTGTTGAAACGTCCAAAAGACGTCCGGGTCGACCGCTTCCAACTGAAAGCTGACGCGATAGCGTGATCCGCCGCGGCAGTCCACCTGGTCGGCCCCTTCCCCTTTGAGCCGGTACGAGACCAGCCGGCGTTTTTGGGGCAGCGGGTGATGGGCGCTGGTCGCCACTTCGGTCAGCGTCAGGCCGTTGTAGCGCCAAGCGACGACGTGGCCCGCGCTGGTGATGTTGACGGTCGCTTCGTAATCTCCCCGTTTTACGGTGCGGCTGCTGTGAATCTCGAACAATTCCGGGTGCAACGCTCGGCCGTATAGCTGAAAAACCAACTCCGCAACTTTCGGCCTGACGGTCAGCACAATACGGACTCCTGCACACGACGGACGATTCGAGAAACGAGCGGCACCAGCGATCAGCTCCAGCAAGGCCACATTATAAGCACCGTCGGCAAGCACACAAAGAGACTTTTCAAAACCTTCGTCGGCCCGTCGCGCGAGGGTCTTGACATTTGTTGACTCGTTATTCTCGATGACGCGGTGCGCGTTTGCTAGCACTGTCGCTTGATGCGCCGCGAGGAAGCCGAACCACATCTTGCGCACACGACATGGCGCGCCATGTGCATTCGGATTGTGGGTTGTCCGACATGAACGCAGCGTGGTCCGCCGAAGCGCCGCGTTACCCGACGCTGACGAAAACGTCGTACAGAGCGTGCGTTCCGGCCGCGATGCCGAACCCGCGGTAGACGAACAACATGGCGAAGAACGCGCCGGCCAAGAAGCGAAACGCAAAGCTGAACCCGTCAAACGTCTCGCCATGTGGGCCAAGGTAATGCGCCGCGGAGAAAACTACGCTGGTCAGCACCACCGCCATGCCGATCCGCAGTCCGCGCTGCGCGCCCAGCCGCCACGCGATCGCCGCAACCGGTGGCAACAGCAGCAGCCGGAAAAGTATTTCTTCGTAGACGCCGGCTCCCATGTACCCCACGATTCGCCCGATTGCTTGTTCTACGCCGACAGGCAGCGCCAGCGCCGCCCGTTGTGCTTCGGTCGACAGATTCGGATCGACCAGCGCGTGGGCCGCCGCGGCTTGCAGTCGCCCCAGCCCGACGAGCACCAGTCCCAAGATGGCACACTCGGCAAACATCACATACACCACGCCGGCCGACACGCGCCATCGATCACGCGTCAGATGGTGCCAGCCCAGCAACAGTCCGATGGTCAGAGCCGGCAGAAGAAAATACTGTCCGAAGCCCATCAGATCGAGCAACTGCCGCAGCCAAACGTCCGCACCGTTGCGCACCGCCTGTGGTCCGAGCAGTAGCACGCCAGCTTCGTAAACGACCAACAGCGGCAGCACGAAGGCCAGGCTCGGCAACGGCCGACTCGACTGGCGGGCGTAGCCGCGCAGGGGGTTGCTGCCTGAGCGTTGCTTGCTCGAAGGGTCTTTGCGCGTGGATTCAGCCGTGGGCATGAGCCTTGTGGCGCGGGGGGAGGTCCGCGCTGGTCGATCGTGCGGCGGGAGGAACCGTACTTAGTTGTATTCGACCTGTCTTGCCGGCGATCTAAAGGCAGCCGCCCGCTTCCAGGCCGCCCGACGCGGGACCCAGGCCGGATGGTTCCGGGCGTGACGATTGTCGGCCCCGAAAGGTTTCACTCGTTGGCGCAGAACGATCGGCACTTCGAATCGCGCTGCGGCGCATGTTGGCCCGCGTCAGTGCGTGACGGGCCCCACGTCGGTAATCTCGCCCAGGTGGTAAAACGCCAACGCGATCACAACGTACACGGCCAACAGCATCACACCCTCCAACCAATGGGTCTCGCCGTCCTGCGCGACCTGGGCGAGCACCACGATCGAGATCGCCACCGCCAGGACTTCCATCTGGGTGAAGTGCAGATCGAGCGGCCGTTCGTGGCCCATGGCCATGCTGGCGAACACCAACAACGGCGCGACGAACAGCGCGATCTGAATTCCGCTGCCCACGGCGATCGTAAACGACAGATCCATCTTGTTCTTCATTGCCACGAAGATGGCCGAGGAGTGTTCGGCCGCGTTGCCGACAATCGCCACAATGATCACGCCCACGAAGACGGAGCTCATGCCCAACGCGTGGGCCGTGTCTTCTACCGATCGGACCAGCAATTCGCCCATCACCGCCACGCCGATGGTGGCCAACGTCAAGATGCCGATGGCGGTCCTGCGGCCCCATTCGGGCGGTTCCTCGTCGTGGTGCCCTTCGTCGGTGGGCGAAACCAACTTGCGGTGCGTTCCAAACGTGAACACCAGGCTCAACAAGTAGACGCCCGCGAGGATGAACGCGATTTCTTCGCTGAGCAGTTCGACCGTTTCGAGTTCGTCGATTGACGGTGGGCGACCGGCGGCAAACGCATGATAGTAGAGCGAGGGCACAATCAGGCCCACCGTCGCCAGCGTGAGCAGCGTGGCTCCCATGCTGGCCGACGTGCGGTTGAATCGCTGTTGTTTGTGATACAGCCCGCCGGCCAGCATCGACAGTCCCAGCACAAGCAACACATTGCCGATGATCGAGCCGGTGATCGATGCCTTCACCAGCGGATACATTTGCGGGCCCTTCCACATCGCGACCAGCGCGATCACCAACTCGGCCGCGTTGCCGAACGTGGCGTTGAGCAGTCCGCCGACGCCCGAGCCAAGCTTTGCAGCCAGGCTTTCGGTCGCGCGCCCCATCAAACCGGCCAAGGGAATGATCGCCACGCCCGAGACGATAAACACCCACATCCCGTCCACGCCCAAGTACGAAATCGCAATCGCCACCGGGAACGACACCAAGGCAATGTCGAGAGGATGGCTGCGCAGATACGTCCAAAGGGTCGCCGGGCTGGGCTGTTGATTCATAACAAGTATTCCGCGTTGCAGGCGGCCACCTGAGGGGCGCGATCTCGAATGCTCCGTGCAGTCCGAATCGGCGAACGGCTCGACCGTCCTCAGAATATACCGACAGGCACCGGCGGCGACGAACCACAATCCGCGGTAATGCCGACTGCACGATCGGCCGGCACGGCCGCCCGCACCAGACTCGGTTGCAACGGCGACCGAGAAAGTGTAAATTTGTACATTATTCGGTCCAGCGCTGGCGAGTGCTGCCGCCGGCGCAAGGGGAATGACGTCGATGCAACCTCCAGTCAATCCGACGACGCCCATCGGGCGTGCCGCCGGCGCGGCTCCGCCCAACCGCTTCGAGCGCGTGCACGTCGAAGAGGACCTGGAACATCTGGTCGACGTCGAAGAGCCGGCTAGTCCGCGGCGCGTGCCCACGGTGTTTCTGCCGGACCAGTCGCGCACGATCATTGCCCAAAACAACAGCCCGGACGTTCCCTTTCGCTACAGCATCAATCCCTATCGCGGCTGCGAGCACGGCTGCGCGTACTGCTACGCCCGGCCGGGCCACGAAATGCTGGGAATGAACGCGGGTCTGGATTTCGAAACGCGGATCATGGTCAAGTACGACGCGCCGCGGTTGCTGCGCTCGGAGTTGGCCGACGAGCGCTGGCAAGGCGAACTGATCGCGCTGTCCGGCGTTACCGATTGCTATCAACCGGCCGAGCGCAAGTTTCGCCTGACCCGCGGCTGTCTCGAAGTGCTGCTCGAAGCGCGCCACCCGCTGGGCATTGTCACCAAGAACGCGCTGGTGGTCCGCGACTTGGACTTGCTGGCGCCGTTGGCCCAGCAGAACCTCGCGCACGTCTACGTCAGCGTCACGACCCTGGATGACGATCTGGCCAGAACGATGGAACCGCGCACAGCCACCCCGGCCGCCCGGCTGCGCGCGATCCGGGCGCTGGCCGACGAAGGCGTGCCGGTGGGCGTGATGGTCGCGCCGATCATCCCTGGTTTGAATGATCACGAAATCCCCGCCATTCTCGAAGCGGCCAAGCAGTCTGGCGCACAAGCGGCCGGATATCTGTTGCTCCGTCTGCCGCTGGCCGTCCGCCCGATCTTCGAACAGTGGTTGGCCGACAATCTACCCGATCGGGCCAGCCGCGTGTTAACACTGATCCGCACCACACGCGCTGGCCGCATGAACGACACGCAATGGGGACGCCGCATGCGCGGGCAAGGCCCTTACGCAGACGGCATCGAGCAGACGGTCAGCGTGTTTCGCCAAAAGCTGGGCCTGGATCGCGGACTTCCTCCGCTAGACAGCACGCAATTCGTGCCGCCACGGATCGATACGGGGCAGTTGCGGCTGTTTTAGCACGATCGCGATACACGCGTTTGGCCGCGTCCCGTAGAATGCATCCGTCGTCCCCGCACCCTACTCGGCCGCCGATCCGTGCCAAGATCGGACGACTGGCGACGAATACAGTGACGAATTAGGCGAATGACACAGACGGTTCCGGCCGATTGCGGCAGTCGCGTCCGGCGGCCCTGTCGAAACCAGAAACACGCCGGCGCATGCAAAGCACCCGAACCACATCGCGCGAGCCTTCCAACCAGTGGCGCACTCTTGGTGGCTTGCGCGTGCGCGAAGTGTACTACGCTCCGCATCGGCATCAACCGCGGCATCGTCATTCGGAAAGTTCGCTATCGCTCGTGCTGGCCGGGCAACTCGAAGAAACCAGCGCGCACGCCCGCTACCGTGCCGTCGCGGGTTCGCTGGTGATGAAGCCCGCCGGGCATTGGCACGCCGACACCTACGGGCCGCGCGGTGCACGGGTCGTGCAGATCCTGCCTGCGCGTCAGTTTGCTCCGATGGACGGTGGCCATGATTATCGCTGGCTCGAAGCGCCACGGCTGGCCCGGCGCGTGATCGGACTGCTGTACGATTCGACATCGACCGCCGAATCGACCGAGTTAGCCATGTGGGAGGCGTTCGACCGGCTGACCGCCACGGTCGAATCCGAGCGGCCCGCGGCGCGTCCCGGTTGGTGGGACGATGCGGTCGACTTGCTTGACGAGTGCGTCGAACGTTCCGTTTCGGTGGCCGACGTGGCGGCACGACTCGGCGTGCACCCGGTACACCTGGCGCGCGTTTGTCGCCGGCAGTTTGGCTGCACGTCGCGCGAGTACATGCGTGGTCGGCGCGTGTTGGCTGCGTGGCGCGCTTGGCAGCGTGGCGAGGAACCGCTGGCCGCGATCGCCGTCCGCGTCGGGTTTGCCGATCAGGCCCACATGACGCGCTGCTTCGCCAAAGAGCTCGGGGTCTCGCCGGGCCGGCTGCGAAGGTTGACCGCACTGCCGGAGCGCCACGATCGGTAGCATCCCGGCACGCGGCCGCGAGAACACGTGCCCCGGCGCGAGCGATGTATCAACCGTTCAAGACGCACATCGGCCGATGTGCGATCATCTCGGCAGTTGCCACCGTGCGGGCACACAACGATCTGCCTGCCTTTGGCACAGCCGTCGACGGTTCCCGAGAAAACAGCGATCCAGGCGGAGGCACACCATGCGTCGCATCAGCTTTGCAGCGATTCTTCTGACGACATCCTGCTTCGCGCTCATCCGGCCGGTGCCGGCGGCAGCCGCCGATGCGGGCAAGACCCTCGTGCCGGCCGATTGGAAATCGTTGCACGAGCGGTGGCAAAACGCCGTCGACGAGCTCAACGTGCCCGGGCTGGCGATTGTGGCCGTCGAGGGAGACGAAGTCGTGCTGCTCGACGCGATCGGCCATTGCGACGCGCAGCGTAAGCAACCCGTCGCCGTTCGTTCGCCGTTTTACCTGGCGAGCGTTACCAAGTCGTTCACCGCGTTGGGCATCGCTCTTTTGGTCGAGCAAGGCAAGGTCAAGCTCGACGAGCCGGTGCAAACCTATTTGCCGCGGTTCACGCTGGCCGATCCGAAATTGGCCGAGACGATCACCGTCCGCGACTTGTTGGCGCACCGCCAGGGCTTGGATTCCGATCCGATCGGTATGGCCGAGGCCTACTTTGGCAACATCAACGACGATCGCTATTACATGCTGCTGGGCGCAGTCGAGCCGCTGGGAAAGTTTCGCTATACGAACCTGCACTACACGTTGGCCGGACGGATCATCGAAGCGGTATCCGGCCAGCCGTGGAAAGACTTTCTCGAACAGCGCGTGTTCCGGCCGATCGGCATGCCCGACGCAACCTGCTATGCGAGTCGGCTGTATGCCAATCCGCTGGCGGCCTGGCCCATCGTCGAGCGCGACGGAGAACTGCTCCGCGCGCAGTTGGTCAAGAACGATCAGGTGATGCACGCTGCCGGCGGGATGGGAGCCAGCGCGGCGGATCTGGGCAACTGGCTCCGCTTTCAGCTCACCGGCAAAACACCCGACGGCCGGCAGTTGGTCTCGCCTGAGTTGCTCGAGCAGATCCATACCCGGCAAGTGACCGACGATCGCCCCGGGAACCCTCCGCCTGGCTTTTCGCGCGACGGTTACGCACTGGGTTGGTTTACCGGTTCGTTCCGTGACCATCCGATGCTGGAGCACGGCGGCGGCTACGTGGGCACGTCGACGCTCGTATCCTTTCTGCCCGACGACAATATCGGCGTGGCGGTCTTGGTCAATGAATCGGTGCCGAACGTCGGCCTGACACAGATGGTCACCGACGACGTCTACTCCAAGCTCCTGGGCTTGTCGCCGCAGGATCTGCTCGCCGAAGTGCGCCAGATTTCCGAGCGACTCCGCAAACGGGCCGCCGAGCGCGTCGAGCTCACGTGGGAGCCTCCTCGTGTCGACAACGGCTTGACGCAACCGATCAAAGCCTACGTGGGTACCTACCGCCATCCGGCATGGGGTGACGTCGTGGTCACCAACTCCGACGAGGCCCTGCGGCTCAAGATCGGAACGCTCGAGCTGCGCTGCCACGCGCTGGGCAAAGACAGTCTGCGAATTGAGATTTCGCCGGGCGATGTTGTTGAAGGCCGTTTCGAGACCGACGACCAAGGCGCCGTCACGCGAATGGTCGTCGAAACGCCCGATGGCGACGCGGAGTTCCGCAAGGCGTCGTAGGCGACCCCGCCCGTTTTTTGGGGCCGATCCTCGCCGTGGACCGGGTTTCATTCCACCTGCCCGTCCACCTAATCCGTGGCACTTTCGCGCGCGGCGTGAAACCGCCGGCGCCTCCCGTTGCGCCGGTTGATGGCATACAATCGCAGTCGGCGGGGCAAAGTTTCCTTTGTCCTGGATTCATTCGCCGAAGACGTGGCGGCCTGCGCACCGGCGCGTCCGCGGAGCAACATGCATGTCGTTGTTCGATGCCAGTGAAGCCGCCAATCGTCGTGCGGCGCAGCCGTTGGCCGTGCGGATGCGGCCCGCTTCGCTAGACGAGTTCGCCGGCCAGCAACACTTCCTGGGCGAGGGCAAACTGCTGCGCCGTTTGCTGTCGGCGGATCGCTTGGGTTCGCTGATCCTGTACGGACCGCCCGGCACAGGCAAGACGACGTTGGCTCACCTGTTGGCCGATGCCAGTCGCAGCACGTTCGTGCAGCTCAGCGCCGTGACAAGCGGCGTGAAGGAGCTGCGCGAAATCCTGGAGAAGGCCCGCGACAGGCTTTCGGCCGATGGGACCAAGACGCTACTGTTCATCGACGAGATTCACCGCTTCAACAAGGCCCAGCAGGACGTGCTGCTGCCCGACGTGGAAGAAGGCATCGTGATTCTGGTCGGTGCCACCACACAGAATCCGTTCTTCTCGATCAACAGCGCGCTGACCAGTCGGAGTCGGGTCTTTCAGTTCGAGCCGCTCTCGATCGACGATCTGAAAGCGCTCCTGCTCCGCGCGCTGGCCGATCGGCAGCGCGGACTCGGAGCGCTGGACGTCACGATGCACGACGACGCGCTTCAGTTCTTGGCCGAGGTCAGCGACGGCGATGCCCGCCGCGCGCTGGGCGCGCTGGAAGTCGGCGTGCTTTCCAGTGACGAGCAACCGATCGAGTTTACCCGGGCGCTGGCCGAAGAGTCGGTTCAGCGCAAGGCGATCGAGTACGACGGCACGGGCGACGCCCACTACGACGCGATCAGTGCATTGATCAAGAGCATGCGCGGCAGCGACCCGGACGCGGCCATCTATTGGCTGGCGCGGATGCTCGATGCCGGTGAGGAAGTGCGGTTCTTAGCGCGGCGGATCGTTATTTTCGCCAGCGAAGACATTGGCAACGCCGACCCACAAGCCCTGCCCTTGGCCGTGGCCACCATGCAAGCCTGCGAGTTCGTGGGCTTGCCCGAGTGCCAATTGAACCTGGCGCACGCCGTGACGTACATGGCCTGCGCGCCAAAGTCGAACGCTTCGATGCGCGCACTGAGCGAGGCGAAGAGCGACATCCGCTCTGGGCGCGTGCTGCCCGTGCCCGTGGCGCTGCGCGACAGCCACTACGCGTCGGCCAAGCGATTGGGTCATGGCGACGGATATCAGTACGCGCACGATGCTCCGGACGCGGTTGCCGCACAGGACTATCTGGGAATCGACCGCCAGTACTATCATCCGGCCGACCGAGGCTACGAGCGAGAGCTGGCGCGCCGGCTGGAAACGATTCGGGCGACCCTGCGCAAGGCAAAACCGCAAGCCGAACCGTCGTAGCGCCGTACATGGCCCGAGCGGCCGGGCGCGGCGTGCTAGCATCTGGCCTCGCGCCACGAACCATGCATCGGCGTTGCCGCATGCTTGCACGTTCTTGGTATGGCGTCGGTTTGGCAGTTTGCGTAGTATCTCGCCTCGCGGGCTTGGCGGACTCATCCGCTAGGCAACGCGTTCCAATCCATGGGCCGATCGAAGCCGGACGGGTCGTTCGACCTCGTTCGCGGTTTTTCGAATACCGATCGCGCGCTGTTCGCCGGTGTCGTCAAGGAGGACGAAGCTTGTGAATACTCTAAAACCGCTCTTGATCTGTGCCGTGTTGGCCGCCATTGGCTACGCAGTGTACGTGCGCATCAACGGCGGTGAAGGACCGCCTCCGCCTGGCGCACCGCAAGACTGGGGCGCTCCGCCCGAAGTGCAATTGGGCTCGGTTTCCGAACCGGGTGGCATTCCGCCGGTCGGGGCCGAATCGGCAAGTGCCGGTGGTACGGCCCCGCCGTTTGGCGCGCCTGCTGCTCCGGCGTCGGCTGCGCCCGAAGCGGGTGACGCGCCGCCGTTCGACCCGGGTGTCGGACCTCCGGCTGGGTCGGCCGCTTCGACGTCCGCGCCGCCGTTCGATGCGTCGAGTACATCCATTCCGCAGGCCGGCGCGCCGACCGACGGCGTCCCGCCCGTCGGCGTTGGAGCCATTCCCGCCGATTCCTCCGCCACGCCCGACAATGCCGCGGCCGATCGCTACCAATTGCCTCCAGCGGCCGACAACGATCCATTGGCCGTACCCGCCGCGTCGGTACCTGAGCGATATCAAACGCCTGCCGACTCGACGCCCGATGGGTACGCCGCCGGGCCGCCTGCGGGCCCGGATCGCTACAGCGTGCCGGGCGACAACGCGTCGGGTGATCTGGGCGCCGCGGCGCAGCAAAACCTGCCAACCGGGACCTTTGCCGAGGTCCTGGAGTCGGCCAAGCGCGACTTGGAATCCGGTCAACTGGCCGGAGGGCTGGCGAAGCTCTCGGCATGGTACGACGACCCGCGCCTCTCCCCGGCCGAGCAACAGCAACTCAATCAGCTTCTCGATCAGGTCGGCGGAACCGTGGTCTACTCAACGCAGCATCTACTCGAGCCACCCTACGAAGTGCAACCTGGCGAACGGTTAGAGGACATCGCGCAGCGTTACAGCGTGCCCTGGGAACTGTTGGCCAAGATCAACGGCATCACGGATCCGGCCGGTTTACGCCCCGGCGAACGGCTGAAGGTGGTTCGCGGGCCGTTCAACGCAGTGGTCAACCTCGAAAAGCGCGAGTTGACGTTGATGCTGTCCGATGGGCTGTACGCTGGACGTTTCCCGATCGGCATTGGGCAGGAACAGCCCCCGCGCGAAGGAACGTACTCGGTTTCCGACAAGGTGGTCGATCCGGTCTATCACGGATCGGCGAAAGTCGCCGGTGCGGGCGACGCCACCAATCCGTACGGGACGCGATGGATCGGCTTGGGCAGCGATCTGGGCATTCATGGAACCGATCGGTCGGAGAACATCGGCCGCACCGACCTGCCCGGCTCGATCAGTCTCAGCCCGCGCGACATCGAGGATGTGTTCGACATCCTGGCAACCGGCTCGAAGGTGACGATCCGCCGATAGCCTGTTCTGGGGCGACCGGCCCGACGGTCTGGCTCGCCGGCAGCGCCGTGGGCAGCGCACCGCGGCACGTTTCCGCATTTGCCTCAGCGCGCGGCGCGCTCGTTTGCCCTTTCGGCCGCATCCGCCAACTGGTATAGGATCTGGCGGACGCCGCGCCCGATCGACGCGGCGCATTCGCACCAAGGGGGCGCACGTGTACGAAAAGCAGGCGTTGGTGTCACTGGTCAAGCAAGAGGCACTCCGCTTCGGCGAGTTCACGCTCGTTTCGGGCAAGAAGGCCAGTTACTACCTTGACGGGAAGCAGATCACGCTCGACGCCACCGGCGCGCGGCTGATCGCCGAAGGTATTCTCGACCTGCTCGGCGAACCGCTGCCCGATGCGGTGGGTGGCATGGCGATCGGAGCCGATCCGATCACCGCCGCCATCGTCACCATGGCCGGGGTTCGCGGACTTTCGCTCAAGGGCATCCTCGTGCGCAAAGAGTCGAAAGGCCACGGCACGCAGAAATTTGTCGAAGGCCCCGTCCAACCCGGCGACGAAGTGGTCATCGTGGAAGACGTCGTCACCACCGGCGGCTCGTCGCTCTTGGCGATCGAACGGGCCGAGGCGTTCGGGCTCAAGGTCCGGCGCGTGGTGGCCATCATCGATCGAATGGAAGGCGGAGCCGACGCATTCGCCGAGCGCGGCTACACGTTTGACAGCCTGCTGACGATTCGCGACTTGGGGATCGAACCGCCAGCGTAGATCCAGTTGGTTGATGGTCCGCCCGGTTCGATCGGGCGCGAACGCCGTTCTCACGGAGGAGGACGCACATTCGTGGAAACGTCGCTGCACCGCGATCTGAAGCGCCGCTACGCCGGCGACGACGCGCAAACCGAAGTCCGCCTCGGCGGCTTTCGCATCGATGCCGTGCGCGACGACCAATTGATCGAGATCCAACACGGCTCGCTGGCCGCCATCCGGGACAAGATCCGACGGTTGCTAGCGCGGCATCGGGTGCTGGTCGTCAAGCCGATCGTGGCCAATAAAGTTTTGCTGAAGCAAGACACGGCCGACGGGCCGGTGACCACCCGCCGCCGTAGTCCGAAGCGGGGTCAACTGCTCGACATCTTCGACGAGCTGGTTTACTTCACCCGCGTATTTCCACATCAGCGGCTGACGCTCGAAGTGCCGCTGGTCGACATCGAAGAGCGCCGCTATCCGGGCCACGGACGCCGTCGCCGCTGGCGCGAGAATGATTTTGTCGTCGCCGACCAGTCGCTGGTGTCGATTGGAGAGACGATTCGTCTGCGCCGAGCGGCCGATCTGCTAAAGATGCTGCCCGTCAAACTACCACGACAGTTTCACTCCGGCGACGTCGCACAGTTGATGCACATCGATCGATACATTGCCCAGCGGATCGTGTACTGCCTGCGCGAGATGAAAGCCGTGCGCCAGGTTGGCAAACAGGGCAACACATTGCTCTACCGCTTGAATGCCGGGCGCGCGCGGCGCAAACGCTCGGCCGCCTGACGGGGCAAACCACTCGCTCGGGAGAACCGCACCCCGAGCGTGTTATACTTGGTCTGAGTAGCCCCGCTTGTATTCCACGCACTAAGGATCCACGGTCGATGCGATCGCTGGTTGTGCTGCCGCTTGCCGCGCTGTGCCTGCTGGTGCTGGCTGCGCGCGCATCGGCCGCGCCACCCGAGGCGCACGTCTCGCTCGAAGTGTTGACCCAGCCCGGGCTGCCGTTGACCGCTTCGCAAACGTGGTATCAGGTCTTGACCGACGCGGGCATCAGCGGACTGCGCCTTCGCTCCGGCGGATCGCGCGACAAACCATCAGTCACACGACAGGGCACCGCCGCCAAACCGTCGTATCACGTGGTGGGCATCCTTTCGTCGGACAACGTGCTGCAACTGCCAGGCGGCCGTTTCAAAACGACCGACCGGGCAAAGTTGCGCCAGTGGCTCGACCGGCTGCGCGACGGCGGCGCCGAGGGCGTGACGCACGAACGTTCGGCCTTCGGGCTGTTGCCTAGCGAGTTGCAGGAAGTTACCGACGACTTGAAACGGCCGGTCCTGTCGTCGACGCAAGATGCCGCCGCCGCCAGCGTGGTGCGCCAAATCGCCGGCACGCTCGGCTACCCGCTCCAGGCAGATGCCGCCGCCGGGCGCGCGCTAAAAGACATTCGTATCGAGGACGAACTGCGCGGAATGTCGGCCGGCACGGCGCTGGCCGCCGTGTTGCGTCCGGCCGGGTTGGGACTCGTACCCGAACGACCCGGCCGCGGGACCCTGCAGTATCGGATTGCCAAGGTTGGGCGAGGAACCACGGCGTGGCCCGTCGGTTGGGAGCCGCGACAACCCACAACGAAGCTGCTCCCCAAGTTGTACGAGTTTCTTAACGTCGAAATCACCGGCATTCCCGTGTCCGAAGCACTCACGGCCGTGGCCGCGCGCATCGAGGCGCCCATGCTCTTCGATCGCAACGCGATGGCGCTGCACGGCGTCGATCCGTCGCAAGTACCGGCCGAGTTGCCCAGCAAGCGGATCAGCTATAGCCAAACGTTACGGCGACTGCTCGCGGCGGCCAAGCTGCGCTACGAAGTGCGCGTCGACGAGGCCGAGAGGCCATTCATGTGGGTCACCACCGTCAAGCCGGTGCGGTAGCGCCGAGTGCGGCGACAGCCGCTACGGTCTTCGCAGTCGAGCGGCGTATACGCCACGCCGCACTACGCCACCATCTTTTCCCACAGCAGCCGGTAGTACTTCATCACGCGGATGGGATCGCTCGTTCGGGCGCCTTCCTCCAAAAGGGTCCAGCCTTCAAAGTCGGCTCCCTTAAGCAGCCCGAAGAACTCGGTCCAGGGGTAGCTGGAAATCAGGTCGTGGATGTGGATCGTGCTGATCCGATCCTGCACGCTGGAGAAATTCGACGCCAATCCCGCGCCGTTCAAATCGGCGGCGTTGCAATTCCAACAGAGTCGCGACTTGGGATGTTGGGAAACGTCCATGATCCGGCGAATGATCGGAATCTCCGACGTGCCGCGTCCGTGAATCTCGGTGCGAATTTCCACGCCGTAGCCTTCGCCATACTCGGCCACTTCGTCCAGCGCTCGGCCGATCTGCTCGATCGTCTTCTGCTCGGGCACTCCGGCGGGCAGTCCGTTGGGGCGTACCTTGATGCCGCTGCCGCCCACGTCGTGACACAGGCGGATGAATGCCTTGGTCTCCTCGATGTTCTTCTTCAGTTCCTTGGGGTCGGCCGAGTGGAACTCGCACGCCGTGCCCAGGCCGACCAGTTCGACGCTGCTGTCGGCGAACCGCTGTGCCACTTCTTGGCGTTGCGCGTCGTCCAGCGCCGGCTCGACGCCATGCTTGTGCGTGCTGCGCAACTCGACGCCCGCAAAGCCGGTCTCTTCGCAGTTCTTGATGACCGTGGGCAGGTCCCAATCGGCGCCCCATTGGTACGTGACAAGTCCTAGTTGCATCGCTTGGTCTCCAAAGTCAGTTTGCCCTGGGCGGTCACAAGGGGGATGGTCCGGTTGCGGCGGGACAGGGTGTGCACGGCAATTGGGTTAGAGCAGTTCGTCCAACTCGCCGACCAGCCTTTCAAAATAATCCAGCGCCGTGTCGACCGCATCGGGTTTTTCCATGTCGACGCCCGCGTCGCGCAACAGATCGAGCGGGTATTTCGAGCAGCCGGCCTTAAGAAACCCGAGATAATCGTCCAGTTCGCTCGGTCCGCCGTCCGTGACGCGCTCCGCCAGCGCGATCGCGGCCGACAGCCCGGTGGCATACTTGTACACGTAAAACGCCCGGTAGAAGTGCGGAATGCGGAAGCACTCCAACTGCAACTGCGGGTCGAGCGAGAACTCCGGCCCGAAGTACCGCTCGAGTAGTTGCTGGTACTCGCTCTTGAAGCAGTCTAGCGTGAGCGGCTCGCCCGACTCGGCCAGGGCGTGCGTGATTCCCTCGAACTCCGCGAACATCGTTTGCCGGAGGATCGTGCCGCGGATCGCGTCGATCTCGCGGTTGATCAAATAAGCCCGCTGCTCGGCGGAATCGGCCTCGCGCATCAGGTGCCGCGCGAGCAACTGTTCGTTGAACGTGCTGGCAACTTCGGCGACGAAGATCGTGTAGTTGTAGTACGTAAACGGCTGGTGCCGCGCCGAGTAGTAGCTGTGCATCGAGTGCCCTGCTTCGTGCGCCAGCGTGAACACGTGGTCCAGCACCTCCGGCTGGTAGTTCATCAGGATGTATGGATCGCCGTCGAACGAGCCGCAACTGAACGCTCCGCTCTGTTTGCCTTTGTTCGGAAAGCGATCACACCATCGGCCGCGCAGCCCTTCTTCCAACGCGCCACAATACTCGCTGCCGAGCGGTTCGATCGCGGCAATCACCCGATCGACCGCCTGATCCCAGGTGTGGCGCATCTTTCGCTGGCTGAGGATCGGCACGTAGGTGTCGTAGTGGTGGATGTCGTCCAAATCCATCTTGCGGCGGCGCAGGTCGTAGTAGCGGTACAGCGCCGGCAGATGTCTGTGCACCGAGCCGATCAAGTTTTCGACCACGGTCACCGGCACCTTGTCCTGAAACAGGGCCGCGGCCAGCGCGCCCTCGTAGTTGCGGGCCCGCGCGTAATACACGTCGCGCTGAATCGATCCGCTCAGCGTCGCGGCCAACGTGTTCTCGTGCGCGGCAAACTGCCCGTAGTATTCGTGAAACGCCGTCCGCCGCACCTCGCGGTCGGGCGAGTAGAGAAACGTCGAGAACGTCGAGTTGCTCAGCTCAACCTGTTCGCCCCGCTCGTTGCGAATCATGCCCCATTTCAGATCGGCATCGGTCAACTGCCGAAAGACCTGGTTTGCCGTCTCGGACATTTCGTGCTGCATGGCCAGCAGCTTTTCCTCGTTGTCGGTCAGCGTGTGCGGCCGATACCGAAGCAGCCGCTCGAGCAGCAGGCGAAAGTCGGCCAGCGCGTCGTGGACCAACAGCGTGTCCATCGTCTCGGCCGGAATCGCCATGATTTCCGGGCGGATGTAGCTGGCTGCCTGTGCGGCCCGGCTGGCGGCGTTTCGATAGCGACCGATCATCCGTTGGTAGGCGCTGTTGGCCGTGTCCTCGGTCGTTTTCAGAAAGGCATACGTGCCCAGGCGTTCGCCGGCGCGCTCGAACTGCTCGTCGAACTGCAAGCACGCGGCAAGCTGCTCGGCACTGTCGCCCAACGTCCCGCGGAACGGCTCGTAACCGGCGATTTGCTTTTCCCACTGCTCGAACGCCGCTTCCCACGACGCGTCGTCGCCAAACAAGCTGGCCAGGTTCCAGGTGTCGGCCGGCTGCACTTCGGCCCGCGACGGCAGTTGCTGAATGGTTGCCATGGTGTCTCAGTCCGTTCGAGCGTGAAATTATTGATGCCTGCAATGACATTGTCAGGCAATTCATTGCGGGGCGCCTCAGAATGCCGGGGCTCCCGCTGGTCGCCCCCGCGACAATGGCAGCGGAAACCTCAGTAGTGCGTCCCTCTGGGGAGCAAGGGATTATAGAGGTCTCGCTGCCGGCGTGCGAGCCGACGTGCCAGCCCGCGCCGCGATTGCCCAGCAAGCGGACTCACCTCGCTCGTCCCGCGCAGCGTGCGCTACGCTTGCGGGTCGGCGATTTCGACCCAACGTCGCTGCTGGTAAGACTCGATCACGGCGTCGGCCACGATTTGTGCTTGCAGCCCCGCGCCGAAGCCGGGCACCGCGTCGCGCCCTTCGACAACGGCCGATATGAATTCCCACACCAGGTCGTAGCGAAACACGGTGGCCGGCTCGCCCACCGCGACGTCGCGCGGACTTCCGGCCGGCTTGAGAAACTGGCGTGGCACGTCCACCGTGTCGAGGTCCGCGCCGGTCTTGCCCAGCAACACGGTGTTGGGCGTGTGCAACTGATAGACGGCCGACCCTTCGGAGCCATTGATCTCGGCCCACTCGTGCCCGAAGCCGGAGCGGCCGTATCCCTTGGCCAGCGTCGTTCCTTCCCACAGCCCGGTGGCGCCGCAGGCGAACTCGCCGATGATGCTTGACCAGTCGTCCACGTCGGACGGGGCACACGGTTGCCCATCGGCCGCGGTGGTACGCGGCGCAAAGCGGGCCAGCGCGCCGGTAACACGCGCAATCGGCCCGAGCAGGTCGGCCGCGAAGTCGATGCGATGGATGGTCATGTCGAACAGGTCGCCCGCGCCGGCCGTTTCGCGATATTGGCGCCATCCCCAACTGGTCTAGGGCCAATCGAGAAAGCGCTGGCTGAGAAAATGGCGCGGTTCACCCAGCGCGCCGCTGGTGACCAGGTGTTTGATGTAGCGCATCGCCGGCGCAAAACGGTACGTGAACGCGGTCATGTGGACGACGCCGGCCGTGCGAGCCGCTTCGTACATTTCGCGCACTTCGCCGGCATTGCGGCCCAGCGGCTTCTCGCACATCACGTGCTTGCCGGCACGGGCCGCCGACATTGCGATCGGGTGATGGGTGAAGTTGGGCGTAGCGATGATCACCGCGTCGACTTCGTCGTCGGCGCAGATCTCGTCGGGATCCGTCGTGACCCGATCGAGATTCCACTGGCTTTTGCGCTGTTCGACCAGCGAGCCGTTCGTGTCGCACGCGGCGACCAGCCTGGCCCGATCGTCCAGCCTCAGCCCCGGCACGTGGTGGTAGTCGCTGACCGCTCCGGCGCCGATAATCGCTACGCGGACCGGCGTGTTGTTTGCGCCGTGGTTACTTGCGGCTTGATTCATGACCTTCACACGTTACGGGCAAACCCCGGCCCGCTCAAGGGCCTGCGGTCTTCTTGGGCTGCATCCGCATCGGCCGCTTGCACAGAAGAGCCGGTTGCGGGCCAAAGGTTGCAGCGGCCCACCAATCGGTCACAATACGGTTGCGGCGGCGCGACCAGCCAGACGCAAGCGATCGGTTCAGCCGATTGCTCCAAAGGACGAAACCCTGTCGCGCCGACCGTCGACGTATTGAACGCGCGACAGGCCCGTTGCACGGCCGCAAGCGCGATCGCGGCAGCTTGTCGGGTCTTGGACGAAGGAGCAACGCCATGGGACGACCAATCACGCTGTTTACCGGGCAATGGGCCGACCTGCCGCTGGAGGACGTGGCTCGCAAAGCCAGCGAATTCGGCTATCAAGGTCTGGAGCTCGCCTGTTGGGGCGATCACTTCGAAGTCCACAAGGCGCTGTCCGACGACGGCTACTGCGCCAATCGCCGCGATTTGCTCGAGCGCTACGACTTGGAGGTCTATGCAATCAGTGCCCATCTGGTCGGCCAGGCCGTCTTGGACCCGATCGACGAACGTCACAAGGCGATCCTGCCCGAGTATGTGTGGGGAGACGGAGATCCGGCCGGCGTCAACGCTCGTGCGGCCGAAGAACTGCAAAATACGGCCCGGGCCGCGCAACAGTTGGGCGTGGGCGTGGTCAACGGGTTCACCGGCTCGAGCATCTGGCATCTGCTCTATTCATTTCCTCCCACACCCGAATCGATGATCGAAGCCGGTTTCGAACGTTTCGCCGAACGATTCAACCCGATCCTCGACGTCTTCGGTCAATGCGGCGTGCAATTCGCGCTGGAAGTGCACCCCACGGAAATCGCGTTCGATCTGGTGACGGCCGGTCGGGCCTTGGCAGCGGTCGATCGCCGCGAGGAGTTCGGCTTCAACTTCGATCCCAGCCATCTGGTCTGGCAAGGAGTCGATCCGGTCGAGTTCCTGCGCGCGTTCTACGATCGGATCTTCCACGTCCACGTGAAAGACGCCGTCGTGCAGCTCAACGGCCGCAGCGGGATCCTGGCCAGCCATTTGCCGTTTGGTGATCCGCGGCGTGGTTGGGATTTTCGTTCGCCGGGCCGCGGCAGCGTGAATTTCGAAGAAATCATTCGCACGCTTAATCAGATCAAGTACGAGGGTCCGCTGTCGGTCGAGTGGGAAGACCCCGACATGGACCGCGAGGCGGGCGCCAAGGAAGCCTGTCAATTCGTGCAAAACCTCGATTTCGCCCCCAGCCAGACGGCATTCGATGCGGCGTTTTCCGGCGCCTAGGTGGCGGCTCGTAAGTGGCTCGTCGGCCGAACGCCCCGCCGATGGTAGACTGGAAGGTATGAAGAGGCTTCCTGTTGGGTTCCCTGCGCTGGCGATGGTTTGCGTCGCCCTCCACGTTGCGCCGGCCGCGGCCGACGTGCTGCAGCAGCGCGCCGTGCTGGATGCCGCCTACGCCGCGCAATTGGCCGAACTGGCCCAGTCGTGCCGCGGGCAGAACCTTCCCCAGGCGGCCGACGTGCTCGAAGCGTGGCTGCCCGCCCGCGACCCCAACAAGCTGACGCTGTTCGTGCTGCCGCCCTCCGGAGATTCATCGCCCGCCGACACAGCGCCACCGGCCGACGAACCGGCCGCGACCGACCAGTTGCCCGCATGGCGCCGCCAGTGGCAGGCGCTGCGCGATCGTCGGGCGGACGCGTTGTTCGACTTGGCGCTGCGCGCCGTCGACGAAGGCCGGCCCTCCGAGGCCATGCCGCTGGTCACCGAAGCGGTGCGCGAGAACCCGCATCATGCCGCGGGCCGCCGCGCGCTGGGTTATGTCCAGTACGAGAACCGCTGGCACACGCCGTTCGAGGTTCGCCAGCTCAGCTCCGGCAAGGTGCGCCACGAAACGTTCGGCTGGTTGCCGCAGGCGCACGTCCAGCGCTACGAGCAAGGCGAACGCTACTACCAGGGCCGGTGGATGCCCGAAGCCGAAGAGGCCCGGCTGCGCAGCGACGTGAAGCGGAGCTGGCGGATTGCCAGCGAGCACTACATTGTGACGACCAACCACAGTTTGGAAGAGGGCGTTCGGCTTTCGCGCCGGCTGGAGCGGCTGTATGACATTTGGCAGCAGATGTTCGGCGCCTACGTGGCCGACGCGAAGGAATTGAAACGATCGCTCGCAGGACACGGACGGCTGGGCCGCTCTCGGCAGCACAAAGTGGCCTACTTCCGCACCCGCGACCAGTACAACGAAGCCCTGCGCGCCGTGCAGCCGCGCATCGGAATGACCCTGGGCATCTATCTCGACCAAACCAAGGTGGCGTACTTTTTCGCGGGCGAACAACAAGATCCCGGCACGGTCGTTCACGAAGCGACGCACCAATTGTTTCAAGAGACCCGCCGCGTGGCCCGCCAGGTCGGGCGGGGCGACAATTTCTGGATCATCGAGGGCATCGCCTGCTACATGGAATCGCTCGACGATCACGGCGACTACGTAACGCTGGGCGGACCCAATGCGGGGCGCATGCCGGCCGCGCGCCATCGTCTGCTGGAAGACCAGTTCTATGTGCCCCTGGCCGAACTGGTGCAACTAGGCATGCAGCCGCTACAAGCCGACGAAAGGCTGCCCATGATCTACAGCCAATCCGCCGGGCTGACCGATTTTCTGATGCACGCCGACGGCGGCCGCTATCGCGAGGCGCTGGTCACCTACCTGGCGGCTGTCTATTCCGGCCGCGCCACGTCGCGCACGCTCGCCGAGTTGGCCGGCGTCGACTATCCGGCGCTCGATGCGCAATACCGCGACTTCATGCGCAGCGACACGACCAGCGCCGGCGCACCGGGCGATGCCTCGGCCGGCGTATCGGCCACCACGACGGCGCGCTGAGTCACCGCGCCGCATCGCTTCGCGCCGCCGACATTTGCGCGCCAAGCTGTGTTTGATGTCGATCGACGCTCTTGTTGTGCCGTTCGCTGCTTTCGGCACGGCGGGCGGGCCGTTATCATACACGTCTTTCCACCCGGAGCCCGATCGTGCGACCCTGGAACCTGGCCGAAGTCAATTACGCGTACATCAAGGAGCACGCCTACGAAGTCGCGGTGCTCCCTTGCGGCGCCACCGAGCCCCACAACTTGCACTTGCCGTACGGGACCGACCTGTTCGAGGGCACGCGCGTGGGCGAGGAGATCTGCGCCGCGGCCCATGCCCAGGGAGCCAAAGTCGCTCTGCTGCCCACCATTCCCTACGGGACCGAGACGAACCAGATGGCCTTCTCGATGGCCATGAACCTGAATCCTTCGACGCTGTTCGCTGTGATCACAGACCTGGTCGCGTCGTTGGCCCATCATGGCGTACGCAAGGTCGTGCTGCTCAACAGTCACGGCGGAAACGAGTTGAAGCCGCTGTTGCGCGAGCTGTATGGCAAGACGTCGGCGCACGTGTTTCTGTGCAACTGGTATAGCACGATTCGCGACGCCGAGAAGCAACTGTTCGACCATCCGGAGGACCACGCCGGCGAAATGGAAACGTCGTTTGGGCTAGCGTACTTTCCCGAGCTCGTCGGGCGCAATCCGGACGGTACCCTGATCGCCGACGACGGCGCCACGGCCAAGACCCGCTTCGAGGCCGTGAATCGCGGTTGGGTCTCGATCACGCGGCCGTGGCACCTGCTGACGACGAACTCCGGTTCAGGCTATCCGCACGAGGCGAACGCCGAGAAAGGGCGCCGGATGATGGAGCTGGTCGTCGAGCGATTGGCTCCGTTTCTGGTCGAGTTGTCCAACGCGAAGCTCGACGAGAAGTTTCCGTTCTGACGACCGCGCGAACCGTGCTCCCGCCGACGCGGACGGCGCCTCTGGCTCGCCTGCTGCTCATGCCTCCTTCGCCACTGGTTCGGGCTCTTCGTCCGACGCCGGCTTCGCATCGCCGCGCCCGTCAAGCCGGCCATAGTTGCGCAGCTCCGGAACCGTGATCGCCGCCACCGCCACGACAACCAGCGTGCCGATCCCGCCCGAGACCACCGATACGACGGGGCTGAACAACTTGGCGACCGTGCCGGACTCGAAGCCCCCCAACTCGTTTGAGGCACTGATGAACATGCCGCTGATCGCCGACACCCGTCCGCGCATTCGGTCGGGCGTGAGCATCTGCACCAGGGTGTGCCGCACGACCACGCTGATGCAATCGAAGGCTCCCGTCAGAAACAGCGCGACCAGCGAGAGAGCGAACGACGTCGACAGGCCGAACACGATGATCGAGGCTCCGAACCCGGCCACACCCCACAGCAGCGTTTGTCCCGCTTTGGCCATTGGCCGGCGATGCACCAGCGCCAGCGACATCACCAGCGCGCCGGCGGCCGGAGCCGACCACAAGAATCCGTAGCCCACCTTGCCCACGTGGAGAATGTCGGCCGCGAAGACGGGCAATAGCGCCGTGGCTCCGCCCAACAGCACCGCGAACATGTCCAGCGCCATCGCGCCGAGCACGGCCTTCTTGTTCCAAACAAAGCCGATCCCCTCGCCCAGACTCTTCAACGTCGGCGATTGATGTTGTTCGATCTTCACAATCTGGCGGACGCGGGCCAACTGCACGATAAACGTCGTAGCGGTCACGACGCGCAACAGGTAGACGACGTAAGCGTAGCCCGAGGCCGCCAGCACCCAACCGCCCAGCGCCGGCCCGACGACCGATGCCAGTTGAAACCCGCTGAGGTTCCAGGTGACGGCGTTGGAAAAGATCGCTCGCGGCACCAACTGCGGCACCAGCGAGCTCTTGGCCGGTTGCTGAAACGCGCGGCCCACGCCGATCAGAAACACGAAGCCGAATAGCGCGACGATGTGGATCTGAAAGTACGAAACGAATGCCAGGCCGAGCGACGCCATGCCGCTGAGCGAAACGGCGCTGATCAGCACACGGCGGCGGTCGAGCCGATCGGCAACGTGGCCCGCCAAGAGCACGAGCGAGAGGATCGGAATGACCTGCACCAGGTCGACCAGCCCGACGGCAAACGGGTCGTTCGTGCGCTGAAAGACCTCCCACATCAACGTGGCGGTCTGCATCTGCGTGCCGAGAATCGACACGACGTTGCCCACCCAATAGCGGCGAAAGTTGTCGCACCGCACCGCCGCGTACGGATCGTGCATCATCGACGCGACATCCGACGGCGTTGGTTCGGGCTCGCTGGGTTGCATCGGGTGGGAGTTGGGAGCCTGCGGAGGGCTGCAGCCCCGGGCGCCACGAAACGTCGGCACTCGGGCCCGCCCGGCAAAAATCCCATTATGCCAATGTCCCGGCCGAAACCTATCCCATCGCCGCGTAGCCACGCCACACGGTTCGCGCAAGCAACGAAGCTACGCCGGGTTGCGGCAGGCAAAAAACCGTGCGACTCACCCGAAGCGCGACATCCGCGCCGCCAGGCGCCGGCACGCGACCAACAGCAAAACAGAACCCTAGTCGCCCGCAGCGGACGCCGCGTCTCCAATGCGATACAGGTGCGACTCGGTGCGCAGGAAGATCGCGCCGTCGACAAACGCCGGCGAAGCCTGCGCCGCGCCGTCCAGCTCGTTGACCGCCAGTCGGGCGAACTTCTTGCCGGGCAGGAGCACCGTGGTCGTCGCTTCGGCGTCCAGACAGTAGATCCTGCCGTCGGCCAATACGGGCGAAGCCCAAAACTTGCCGGTGAGCCGTTGCCGCCAGTGGACTTTGCCGCTGGCCGCGTCGTAGCAGACGGCGATGCCCGTATCGGAAATCGTGTACAGCTCGTCGCCGACCAGCAGCGGCGAAACGTCCAGCGGCACGACGCCCGAGCGCGCCGTGCTCCACGCCTCGTTCGACTCGGTCACGTCGCCACTGCCGCCGATTCGAATCGCGTGCAACGTCGGCTCGCCGAATCCGGTTGAGAAGTACAATCGCCCGTCGCCGAACACCGGCCGTGAGACGTTCGAGTAGCCGCTAAAGCGAAACCACCAAAGTTCGTTGCCGTTGGCCGGCTCGTATGCCACCACGGCATCGCTGCCAAGGCTGATCAGTTGGTCTTGCCCATCGACGCTGATAACCAACGGCGTGCAATAGGCCATCGGCACCTGAAGTTCGCCGTTCAGGCGCTCGGCACTGATATGGCGGCGCGGCTGCTTCCAACGAATCGAGCCGGTCTGCTTGTCGAGCGCCGCCACGAACTGAACGTCGGTACCGTCGCAGGCAATCAGCAGCAGATCGTGCCACACGACGGGCGACGCCGCCGGGCCGTGCCCGTGCTGGTAGAACAACTCTTTGGTTTTCCAAAGCACCGTGCCATCGCGCGCCAGACACGCCGTGCCGTGCGCGCCGAAGTGAACATAGACTCGATCGCCGTCGAGCACCGGCGTGGGCGAGGCATAACTGTTGTTGGCGTGGATCGAGCCGGGCACGTCGACCCGAAAGACTTCGACGTCGTGAATCAGTTTGCCCGAGCCTCGTTCGACGCACAGCGCGCGCACCGAGCGTCCGTCGTCGACCGCCGCGGTGAGCCAAATCTGGTCGTCTTTGACGACCGGCGACGACCACCCGCGCCCCGGCAGGGGCGTCTTCCAGCGGATGTTTTCCGATTCGCTCCAGGTAAGCGGCACGTCGGTCGCGCTGGCGTGCCCTTGTCCGTCCGGACCGCGAAACTGGGGCCAGTCGTCGGCTGGCGCGCGGCCGCCAATCAACGTGACGGATAGCAGCAGCACGAAAACGAAAAGCAAGAGGGATCGAATCATCGTTCGTAGTCGACCGAGAATTGCGCTAGTACCAAGGCGCCCCATCGTGCGCACAGGCACCGGCATTTGCAAGCGCAGCCGTGCTCGCCATTGCGCGTGTCGATGTGCCGCATCATCGCACGGTAACTAGAGATTAGGGCGAATCGCGACGTGCTGCCGGTAGACCGTATTCCAGGTTCGACAGCCAAGATCCGGCCCGTATAATCGAAGGACTCTTAGGCTGTGTCTCGCCAGCGGCTTTCCGCACCTCTCGCAAAAGCGAATTGATCATGGATTGTGGCTCGCTCATCAGTTGGGCAATTTTCGGACTGATCGTGGGCGCGATTGCGCGCTTCTTCTGGCCCGGCCGCCAACCCGTCGGTTGCCTTGGCACGATCATCCTGGGCGTTGTCGGCTCGTTGGTCGGCGGAGGGATCAGTCGGGTGTTGTTCGGCAATCCCGACACGCCGTTTGAGCCGGCTGGTCTATTGATGTCGATTATCGGGGCCATCATCGTGCTCTGGTTCGCCGGGATCATGGCGTCGCGCAACCGATTCGACTAGGGTGCGAGACGCAACCAAACGGCAGCAACGGCTCGCCGGCACAAACTGCCGGTACTTTCGGCCCGGCACGCTGGCAACAACGGCCCGTTCCGCGCTGTCGCGGCTATCGCTTCGCCGTGGGCCGCGAGCAGCAAAATGCTTGCGAAATGCCGGCAATCCGAGGACAATGAACGTTTGGGCGTCCGTGCGCCATGCGATCTGTGCTTGGCCCGTCCGGTCCGCCCTCGGAACAGAGTCCTATCCCACGCTCGACGATTCGCGCCGGTATGTCCACGAAGCGGACCACCTCCGAGCTGCCACGCGCCACCGCCGACGCGGCTTCCGACGACGTTGCCAGCCTGATCGGCCGGTACTTGCCGTCGTGGCTGACGTCGTTGGTGTTTCACCTTTCACTGGTGTTGATGCTGGCCCTGCTGGTCGTCACCGATGGTTCGTGGAAAAGCGAATCGATCGCGCTGCGGTTCGAGACCGGCGCCGCGCAATCTGACGGGATGGGCGAGCTGGAAGATGCGATCGAAATGCCCAGCGAGTTGCCCGACGCCAGCGCCGAGCAGCCGGCCGATCCAATCGCCGAAGCGCTCGCCGACGACGCCCTGGACATGCTGCCTATCGAAATGGCCGAACTGCCCCGCGCATCGCGGTTGACCGGATCGTTGGTCGGCCATGAGGAAGACGGCGGCGGTGCGTCGGGCGGCGACGGCATCAATCTGGCACCGGTTCGCACCCAAGTCTTTGGGCTGGCGGCCGAGGGCACACGGTTCGTCTATGTGTTCGACCGCTCCGAGAGCATGAACTCGGAGCTGGCCTACAACTCCGAAGGCACGACCGTCTTCAGCATCACCCCGCTGCAAGCGGCCAAGGCCGAACTGTTGCGCAGCCTCAAGGACCTGGACGCCGGGCACGAGTTCGGCATCGTCTTCTACAACCATAGTCCCTGGCTATTCACGCTCAACAGCAAGGCGCGTTCGGTGTTGCCGGCCACGGACGACAACAAGCGCAAGGCCCGGCAGTTCGTGATGAGCATGTACGGACATGGCAAGACGAACCACATGAAGCCGCTCGAAATCGCGTTGCGGATGCGACCCGACGTGATCTTCTTGCTGACCGACGGCGAAAAGAAGGACGACCTGACCCGTAGCGAGCTGAAACGGCTCGGCCGGCTCAACGACGGGCGCACGACGATCAACGTCGTACAGTTCTGCTACAAGACGGAGACCGAGAGCGAACTGATCGCGCTGGCCGAAGAGAACGGCGGCCAGCACGTCTTCTTCAACATCGCGCGGCTGGGGCCCGCCATGGCCGCGCAACAGCGCCCGCCGGTACCGTAACATTCACGTCGGCGGCATTCTTCACGGCACAGCGAATCACCAGCGGCGGGGCGCGGCGTAGCGGTATGCCGTCTCCTCCCGCTGAAACGATTTGCGCTGGATAACTTTCGACCGGCCCGCGAGCGCAAACCTTGTTGACGTGCCTGCAGGTCCAAAACAAAATGCTGTTTCCTTCCTCTTGTCCGCGCAAATCGGATTTGGGTAGCATCGGAACTCTGCCATGAACTAGTCGCCCGGTCGCCGGGCCATCTGCCGTCGGCTCCCGAAATCGCCGGCCAGGGACAGACCGGGCGAGCGGAAACGTCGCACTTTCGACGAGATTGGTCGAAAGAGGATCTAAATGTCCGTTGAGCAATGTATCCGGCGCGCGAGGGGATTGATCCGAAAACGCCCGTCCCTCTCTATTCGCCGGATACACGCTGCTTGTCTTTGTGAGACTCTCGAGCGTCGTGAAATGCTTTCCGCGACGTGGGCGGTTTCCACCACATCCGAATTTGTCGCCGAAGACGCCGCGGGAACAGAATCGGCGATCTTTTCACTGGACGGAGTCGTGGCGGAGGGGAGTGAGGTGTCGGTGACGCTTAACTTGCAGAACATTACGACCGATGCGAGTGATTATCAGAATCCCGGTTCGTCGGTCGCACAGGCGGTCAGTGCCTACGCCGGTCCGGGTAGCCTGAATTACTCAACGATCACCGGCGTACTAACGTATACGGGCGGCGTCGGTGGCACGTGGATGGCAGACCTGTTGGTGCCGATCGAACCGATTGACGACACCGAATTCGAGTACACCGAGTCGCTTGAAGTTTTCCTGACGAATCCGTCCAGCTCGACCGGCGGAACGGTGACGGTCGATCCGGGTCAGGCAAGTCAGACAATCAATATCTTGGACAATGACGGCACGGCGCTGGACCGCTACGTAGCGAAGCCGGACGCGACATATGCGTATACGCTCAACGACACAATTGTGGAAACCGGGATGACGACGTACGTGATCGACCTGACGTCACAAACGTGGCGGACCCCGGCAGAGGTCGACCGCACGGTCTGGGAGCACGAGGTGCATCTCTTTGTCCCGGACGGCACGACTTCGGATACGGCCATCTTGTACGTCGGTTCGGGAGACAACGGCGATCCCAATCAGGCCATCCGGCGCGCCGACGCGGAAGACGTCGCATTGCATACCGGCCAGATTACGATCTATCTGCCCACCGTTCCCAATCAGTCTTTAACGTTCACCGATGATGGTGTTGCCCGCAGGGAAGACGGGATTATGGCCTACACGTTCGACAAGTTCCTCGATGGTGGCGATGACGAGTGGCCGGTCCTATTGCCGATGGTCAAGAGCGCGGTCCGTGCGATGGACATGGCTCGGGAATTCCTTGCCGACAATACGGCTCACACGGCCAATGATTTTTTCGTCACCGGTGGATCAAAGCGCGGCTGGACGACTTACCTGACTGCGGCGGTCGATCCGAGAGTCTCGGCAATCACGCCGGTCGTATTCGACTACGTCAATAGTCTCCCCACTTTGGAGTTTCACCAACATGTGTTTGACGGCGTCACCGAAGGCACTGTCGGAGGCTATGCCGAGACTCTGCAAAGTTACGTTGAATTCGAGGTGTTTGCCCGAATCGGGACACCCGCATTCGATGCCCTCGTGGACATGATCGATCCATATTCCTATTTGGATCGTCTGACGCAACCGAAGTTTGCGGTCTTGTCGACTGGCGACCAGTTCATGCCGATGAATTCGCAGTTCTACGTCCACGATATGCAGGGGCCCATGTATCTGCGCTACATACCGAACACGGGTCACAATGCCGGCAGAGCCGAAGGCAAGGGATTCTTTGCAGCGCTCGACGCCGGAGCGGCGCTTCCCGTTTATGACTGGACGGTGGAAGGTGCGGACGACAATACGATCCGCCTGAACACAACCACGACTCCGGTCGAAGTAAAACTCTGGCAGGCGACGAATCCCGACTCGCTTGACTTTCGGGTCAATTACTTTGGCGCGAACTGGACGAGTACCGTGCTGACCGATCAAGGTGGCGGGGAGTACGTCGGCAGCGTGCCGGTTCCCGTGTCGGGTGGCACCGGGTTCCTGTTGGAAATGACGTACGACGTCGGCGGCGAGACGCTGATCTTTACGACCGAAGGGCGGATCGTCGAGGCCCTCACCGCGACAGTCGACGGCCGCCACATCTTCTATAACCAGTCGTTCTTCGACGGCAACACGGCCGGGTTCTCGGTCAGCGAAGATGCGGCCATCGATCCGGTCCGCTCGGCCTACCTGCCGGGTGCCGGTGCTGCCACCGATGCCAACATCACCGGCTACGACAAGGGTATCAACGGCATCATGATTGACATCGCCAACGCCGGGAGTCCGGGGTCGATCACCGCGGCCGATTTCGTGTTCAAGGTCGGCAACAACAACTCGCCGAATACCTGGGCGGCTGCTCCGGCGCCCAGCGCCATTCAAGTGCGGACCGGTGCCGGCGTCGGCGGTTCGGACCGCGTGGATATCATCTGGGCCAACAATGCCATCGAAAAACATTGGCTCCAAGTCCAGGTGCTGGCCAATGCCAACACAGGTCTGCCGGATAACTTCGGCGGCGGCATCGGCGACGTGTTTTTCTGGGGTAACGCCGTGGGCGACGGCGACACGGGCAACTCACCCACCCAGGCGCCGGTCAACGCCACCGATGAAATCGGAGTACGTAACAATCCCCACAACTTCGGCAACCCGGCCACGGTCGACGATCAATACGACTACAACAAGGACCGTTTCGTCAACGCGACCGACCAGATCATTTCGCGTGACAACAGTACGAACTTCTTGACGCAGTTGAAGAAGATCAACATCGGCACCGGCGGCCCATTTGCGCCGGAAGGTGGTGATTCCGATGGCGACGCGGCCAGCGTCGCAAGCGGCGGCCAATTCGCCACAATCAACGGCGATGCCGGCATCGTCTCGGCCCTGGCCGTCAAGCGCGGCTCGTCCGACGAGCAGGCCCTGCCGTCCAGCGTGGGCAGCCGCCTAGCATCGGCCGACCCGGCTGCGGCCACCGCGGACGACGCCGGCCTGTTGCTCGAAGCCGAGGACCTCGACGTCAACGACGATGATCTCGACGCCATCGGCGCCGACCTGGACGACGATCTGCTCGACGCGCTGGCCCTCGGCATCGCGCTCGACTGATCGACTCGGATCGCAGCAACCTCCGCCGGTGCCGTAGCGCCCGCGTGAGTGCGCCGTTTGCAAACGCCGCCCCGTTGGGCTATATCTGGCAGTTTGCACGTCCCGCCCGTGTCCGCAACAGGGTCGCTCCGATCATGGCTCTCAACAAGTACAGCTCGCGCGTCACGCAGCCCAAGTCGCAGGGCGCCAGCCAGGCCATGCTCTACGGAACCGGCCTGTCGCGCGAGGACATGGACAAGCCGCAAGTCGGCATCGCCAGCGTCTGGTACGAAGGCAACACGTGCAATATGCACCTCAACCTCCTGGCGGCGGCTGTCAAAGAGGGCGTCGAGGCCGCCGGATTGGTCGGCATGCGCTTCAACACCGTCGGCGTCAGCGACGGCATCTCGATGGGCACCGAGGGCATGCGCTACTCGCTCCAGTCGCGCGACTTGATCGCCGACTCGATCGAAACCGTCATGGGAGCCCAGTGGTACGACGCCAACATCTCGCTGCCCGGCTGTGACAAGAACATGCCCGGCTGCCTGATCGCGATGGGCCGGCTCAACCGGCCGGCGCTGATGGTCTATGGCGGCACGATCCGGGCCGGTCATCGCCTGTGCGACGGGGCGGACCAGAAGCTCGACATCATTTCCGCCTTCCAAAGTTACGGAGAGTATCTGTCCGGCACGCTCGACGACGCGGGCCGGCAAGAGATCGTCGCCAAGGCCTGTCCCGGCGCCGGCGCCTGCGGCGGGATGTACACGGCCAACACGATGGCTTCGGCCATCGAGGCGATGGGCATGACGCTGCCCTACAGCTCGTCGATTCCGGCCGAAGATCCCGGCAAGCTCGACGAGTGTCGACGGGCCGGCGCCGCCATCCGCGTCTGTCTGGAACAAGACATCAAGCCGCGCGACGTCATGACCCGCAAAGCGTTCGAGAACGCGATGGTCCTAGTCATGGCAGTCGGCGGATCGACCAACGCCGTGTTGCACCTGATCGCCATGGCCCGCAGCGTGGGCGTGCCGCTTTCGGTCGACGACTTTCAGCGCGTGAGCGATCGCGTGCCGTACCTGGCCGATCTCAAGCCCAGCGGCAAGTACGTGCAGGAGGATCTGCACCAGGTAGGCGGCACGCCGGCCGTGCTCAAGTATTTGTTGGCAGAAGGCCTGATCGACGGCGACTGCCTGACGGTCACCGGCAAGACGCTCGCCGAAAACCTGCGCGACCTGCCCGATCTGGCCCAGGGGCAAGACATCGTGCATCCGCTGGAAGAGCCCATCAAGCCGACCGGCCACATCCAGATCCTGCGCGGCAACCTGGCGCCCGAAGGCGCGGTGGCCAAGATTACCGGCAAGGAGGGCGAGCGATTTAGCGGACCGGCCAAGGTCTACGACGGCGAAGCCGACATGCTGCACGCCCTGGAACGCAAGGAAATCGCCAAGGGCGACGTCGTGATCATTCGCTACGAGGGACCCAAGGGCGGACCCGGCATGCCCGAAATGCTGACGCCCACGTCGGCCATCATGGGCGCGGGCCTGGGCAACGACGTCGCGCTGTTGACCGACGGACGGTTCTCGGGCGGATCGCACGGGTTCATCGTGGGCCACATCACGCCCGAAGCGCAGGTCGGCGGACCGATCGCGCTGGTGCAAAACGGCGACACGATCACGATCGACGCCGGAAACCGCACGATCTCGGTCGACGTCAGCGATGACGAACTGGCTGCTCGCCGCGAAGCGTGGCAAGCGCCCCCCTACCGCGCCACGCGCGGCACGCTCTACAAGTACATCAAGAACGTAACCACGGCGTCGGAAGGCTGCGTGACCGACGAGTAGCAGACGATCCGTCGCCAGCGCACCCGCGCCGCCGCCACGAACCTCCCAAGCGCCTGCCGCGCGTCGAGCAATACTTCACACATCGCGCATCGCCGCGTGCGGCGCGCTGACCGGCGCTCGGGCCAGCCCGCCACCAGAAACTTCAACCTTCGAGACAGCTCGTGGAAGATTCTCTCGACAACACGACGCAACCGCACGACGACGACGCGGTCGAGCAGGCACCGCCCGAGCAATCGGCCGAGATGACGCCCGAGCAGTCCGCCGAGATGACGCCCGAGCAGTCCGCCGAGATGACGCCCGAGCAACTGGCCGAGGCGAAAGAGTATGGCCGACTTTCGCTCTACTGCGATCTGGCCGACAAGGCGTTGGATCTCGGATTCCTGGTGGTCGTCGCCTTGGCGCTCGCCGTGCCGCTCGATCGGTGGTTGGCCGAACGGATCACGAACGACACGGCGCGTCTGGCCGCGATCTTCATCGTCATCACGCTGGGACACATGGCCATCTCGTTCCCGCTCTCCGCCTACGCCGGCTACGTGCTCGAGCACCGCTTCGGGCTCAGCCGTCTGACGTTCGCCCGCTGGCTGGGCCGCTATGCGAAGCGCAGCTTCCTCGCGCTGGCGCTGGGGCTGGCGCTGTTTGTGCTCTTGTACCAGGTGATTTGGTACGTGGGCGATTGGTGGTGGCTGGCGGCCGCGGCCGGCTTCTTCCTGGTCAGCGTGATGCTCGGACAGCTCATGCCCGTGCTTATCCTGCCGTTGTTCTACAAGGTCGAGCGCCTCGACAACGAAGAGCTGTCCGGCCGCATGGCCCGCTTGGCCGAAGGGACCGGGCTGTCGATTCAGGGCGTCTACCGCTTGGGCATGAGCACCGAAACGTCGAAGGCCAATGCCATGTTGGCCGGGATGGGACGCACGCGCCGCGTGTTGATGGGCGACACGTTGCTTGATGAGTTTTCCCCGGACGAGATCGAAGTCATCTTCGCCCACGAGATCGGCCACCATGTCTTTCGCCACATTCGCAAGATGGTCATCACCGGCGTGCTTTACAGCGTGGTGGGCTTTTGGGTTTGCAGCCGCGTGCTGTTGGCTTGGGCCGGCGTGCACTACGGAGTGACTGAAGCTTCGCAGTTGCCACCCGCGACGCTGCCGCTGCTAATGCTCGTGCTGACGGTCTTCTCTCTGCTGCTTGAGCCGTTGCAAAACGCGATTAGTCGACGTTACGAGCGCCAGTGCGATCGCTATGCGCTCGAGCGGACCGGAATGCGTGAGGCCTACGTGTCGGCCTTTCGCAAGCTCGCCCGGCTCAACAAGGACGATCCGGATCCCCACGCGCTGGAAGTTTTCCTGTTTCACAGCCATCCGCCGATCGGCCAGCGATTGGCCATGGCCGACGAGTGAACGCGCGTCATGCGCGGTTGCAGCCGGAGGAATTCTGCTGTGTTCGGCAAGCAGCCGCGCCGTTGGCACACGCCACGCACCGGTTCCGCCACCACCGCGGTGCTACATCAATAGCGGCGTGAAGCACAGCACCGGAATCGCCAGCGACGCCAGGCCGATGAGCGTGCGCGCCGGCCCCAGCCGCACGCTGTCGTCGCGCGTCGGAGGATGGTCGACTCCCAGCAGGATCACCAGCACCAGCATCACGGTCCAGTTGTAGTGCTGCCCTACGACGACGAACAGGATCGCCGCGATCAGAAACGCGCGGGCGAAGTAGTGCGCTTTGCGGCCAAACAGCCCGTAGATCACGTGCCCGCCGTCGAGTTGGCTGATCGGCAACATGTTCAGCCCCGTGATCAGCATGCCCACCCAGCCGGCCATCAGCAGCGCGTTGTTTTTGTCGAGGATCCCGTCGGCGCCTAGCTCCGGGCGCAAGTAGTCGCGCAGCAGCTTGAAGATCAGCGGATCGCCCAACTGGATGTCGCCGCTAATCGGCACGACGGTCGCCGATTGAATGCCGAACCAAATGATCGGCATTGCCACGACCAGGCCCGCGATCGGTCCGGAAAGCCCGATGTCGAACAGTTGCTTCCGATCGGCCCGCGAGCCCTCCATGCCGATCACGGCGCCCATCGTTCCGGTCAGCACAAACGGCACGGGAATGAAAAACGGAAGGCTGGCCGGCACGCCGTAGCGCACCGTTTGCAGGAAGTGCCCCATCTCGTGCGTCAGCAGAATGCCGATCACCGCGCCCATGTAGATCAGACCCTCGGTCCAGTTGGCCGCCAGGGCCCGTCCGGCCTGATTCGATTCGATGTACAGCTCCGGATTCCAGTCCAACGCGCCGACGAAGAACGTCGAGACACACGTCGCGACGAACAAGAACACCGGCAACACGACGCGCCGCCTTCGCGGAGACCGCAGATCGGCGGCCGTCAGTTCGCGGAGCGGCGGGTGCGCGGAAGCATCGGTTTCGAGATTTACCGGCGACGGCGTAGACGGGGGTATCGGCACCACGCGCGGCGGTGCAACAGGTTGCTCGGCCGCGTCGTCCGGGAGGCTCGCGTCATTCATCATCGCCAGCATACCACCGCCGTGCCTGGCGACGAAAGTGCAGATGCGCGCTGTGCGATGTGCGTCGCCGCGACAAGCAGGAGCCACGCCGCCGCGCGCTCCGACGAGGTGAACATCGGCGGGACCTGGCGCCGGTCGCCCGGCAGCGCGGCGACTCTCGTGCGCAGCCTCAGTCAGACTCGTCTTCGACAGCCAGTCGCTTGTAGTTGCCGGTTCGCCAGCGCGGAATGTCGTTTTTGTAGTAGCCCGAAACGCGGCTCTCGCTGGGTCCGCCGGGCAGGTTGGTCCAGGCTTCGTCCGTGCCCAGATCGGCCACGAAGTGATAGCTGGGCGCAAACGATGCCTCGCGTCGTGCGGCCCGCAGCAAATGTCCTTGAAACGGCGTGGCATAGCAACCCGGCAGGGCCATCTCGCCCGTGTGGAATCCAAACGCTCGACCCACGAAGCGGCTCTCGACGAATCGATTCGTAAAGTGGAATCCGTTGATCACCGACCACGGCTGCTCCTTCTCTTCGACCAATTTCTCGGCCGCGCGGCGAATCAGCTCCGCCTTGTCGCGGCCGCGCCACCAGAGCGAGTCGTCCTTCAGCAGCAGCTTGTCGATCGCCGTGAGCACCATCGTGGAAAAGCCCATCCGGCTGCACAGGTACATCATCCGTCGCCAGCCGATGTTCTCTTCGTGGCCGAAGATCTCCAGCAGCACGTTGCGATAGAAGCGCGAAAACAGCGTCGCTTCGTAGCTGTCGGGCGTATAGCTGCAATCCCATTGCGTGAGGCGCTCTTTGATTGATCCCTCCGGCAGGCACGGCAAGAACACGGCCAGCAGATCGCGCGCCTGCAAACTCACGACGTCGTATTGCAGTTGCTGCATGTCTTCCAGCGTGGGCTGCGACATCTCGCGCAGCCGCTCCTCGATCCGGCGTTTGCGATACTCCGGCACCGGCTGCGTGACGAGCATCGGCTTGCCCGGCTGATTGACGTTCTCGTTGGCCGTGGCGACGTATCCCTCCGGCGGATCGTAGATGCGCGGCAAGACGTTGGTGCCCAGCCGGCCCCGCCAGTGGTTCCTTTCGTCCCAGGCCGGAATCGGTAGCATGCCGCTGTATTCGTTGGAACGTTTCGGGAACCAGCCGTTGCCTTGCATGCCGATGTGGCCCTTGCGGTCGGCAAACACCCAACAAAGCGTTGGCACTGGGCAATCGCGGGCGATGTCCATGCCTTCGGCCGCGCTTTCGCAGCCGACCACGTCCAACCAAGCGGCCATCGACTGGCTGGTTCCTAAGTGGTCGCCGATCCAGCGGGTCGACAAGTAATGACCCTCGGCGCCCACCTGCAACTCGGCATCGAGCGTGCCCTGATCGTTGTAATACACGTGCATCGCTTCCGGCTCGCCGCCCTTGCGCCCGATCTCTTCGGTCCGCACGAGAAAGTCGTGCCACGTGTCTTCGCGGCGATACTGCATGCGGCCGTCGGTCGTGCGGCAGTCTTCGATGAAATGGTCGACGGTGTCGCCCTTCAGATACGTGACGCCCCAGGCAACGTTGGCCGTGCGCGCCACGGCAAACAACGGACAGCCGGGCAGCGTCGCTCCCAGCACGTAGTGCTCGCCGCCACTTCCCCAGTGCAGCTCCGCCTCGTACCAGATGGCCGGCAAGCGATTCACTTCCAGGTGCGGGTCCGATGCGATTAGCGCACTGCCCGTGGCGCTGCGCTTGGGACCAACGGCCCAGGCATTGCTACCCGCCAGTCGCGGCAGGTCGGTCAACAACTCAAGTGCGTCGTCGGAGAGCTGCTGCGTCATCTTAATGCTGCGGAGCAAATCGAAATCGGCATGGTCCAACAGCGGACTGAACAGCTCGCGCAACTTGTCCTGCGCGACGCCGGCCTGAATCAACTCGAGCAGGATCCGCTCGTTCTCTTGTTGACCGACCGCCAACCCGCCGAAGCTGAGCAAATTGCCCAGCAGCAATACGGAGCGTTGGTTCCACGGCTGCGGCACGAAGCCAACAGCCCACATCGGCAACGACCGCCTGGAGTCTTTCATTCCGTCGTTGACCCCCTCGCAGTAGGCGGTCAACTGATCGAACGTTTCGTCGTCGAGCTGCTTGACTTCCTCGTCCAGGTTCAGGTACAGACCGACCCGGCGGAAGAAGCGGTCCATTTCCAACAGCTCGGGTTTGTCGGCGATCAGCTCGGCCGATTCGCCACTGGCCACGGCCCGCGCGAACAGCATTTGCGTAGGCCGGTCGATGGCGTGCATGTAGCCCAAGCCGTGAAGTGCCTCGCGCCAGGTGCCGGCGGAGATGTGGGGCACTCCGTGGGCGTCGCGACCGACGGAAAACCGCCGTCGCGCGCTCTTCGTGGAAAGCAGCTTCATGAACGTTCCCGAGGGATGATCCGCTGGGCCTCTTGCCCGAGACGCCGTGGAAACCGCGTCTCCTGTCCTGGCGGCGGCGTGCCCTGCGCTGATCGTGTGGATTGCGCCGGCGACCGCGACAATCAAGTGTAGCACGCCGGGGCGGTTCTGACGGAGCCCGATCGTGTGCCGTGCCGCGGGTGATTCGCCGGGCCGCACGCTTGCCGGCTCGCATCCGGACTGTCGGCTACTACAATGGCATCGCGGCGCGATCGATCTCGAAGTGCCGTAGTCGCCCTGTCGTCCTGCTCGACCGCACGTCGCTCCCAACCCACGTAGCCATGTCCGCCATTCGAATGCGAGCCGCATGGACGGCCCTGCTGTTTCTCTTGCCCTGGTTGGCGGGCTTTTTCGCGTTGGTGGTGTTCCCCTTCGGCGCGTCGCTCTATTGGAGCTTCCAGCAGTACGACATGCTCACGCCGCCGCGCTACGTCGGCACGGCCAACTATGCCCGTCTGGCCGAAGAGCTGGTCACCGGTGAGCGATTCGGCCAGGCTGCCTGGAATACCGCGTACTATGCGCTGCTGTCCGTCCCGCTTTCCATCGTGTTGGGCGTGTCGCTGGCGGTGATGCTGAGTTGGAACGTGCGCGGCCGCGCAGTCTATCGCACGATCTTCTTTCTGCCTTCGGTCGTTCCGGCCGTGGCCAGTTCGATCCTTTGGCTCTGGCTGCTCGATCCGCAGGCTGGGTTGGTGAACTATGTGCTGTCGCTCGTCGGATTGCCGGGGCCAGGTTGGTTCAACAGCACGGCCGAAGCCGCCTGGTTGCCCGCCTGGTTCGCCGGCAATGGAGGCTTCGGCTCGAAGGACGGGCTGGTGCTGATGAGCCTCTGGGGTGTTGGTAACTTCATGATCATCTACCTGGCCGCGCTGGGCGATATTCCGCCGCAGTTATACGAAGCGGCCGAACTGGACGGCGCCGGTCCGGTTCGTCGCTTTCGCCACATCACCCTGCCGATGCTTTCGCCGGTGATCTTCTTCAACCTGGTGATGGGGCTGATTCAGGCCGTGCAGGCGTTCACCCAGATCTACATCGTCAGCGAAGGTCAGGGCGCGCCCGCCGGCTCGACCCTCGTGTTGTCGTTGTACATCTTCCTCTCCGCGTTCAAGTATCTCGACATGGGCTATGCGTCGGCCATTGCCTGGCTCGTGTTCGTCGTCATCGTCGCCGTGACCGTGGCCCTGTTTCGCACGTCGCACCGCTGGGTCTTCTATCAAGGAGCCGGCCGATGAACGACGCCCTGCCGGCCAATCGCCCGCCGCGCACGCGGCGCGTCGTCAAGATCGTCCTCGCGGTCGGGCTCTTGTTGTCGGTCGCCGGGTTGGCACTGCGCGACGATCGCGATCCGCGCCACCAAGTTCCGGCCGACCGCGCGGAGGTCGTCTTCTGGCATTTCTGGGGCGGCAAAGACCGTGCCGTGGTCGACGAGATCGTCGACCGGTTCAACGCCAGCCAGCAGGAGTTCTTCGTCCGTCCGATCGCCATGCCCGGCAGCAACTTGGACCTCAAGTTCTTCTTGAGCGTGGCCGGCGAAGACCCGCCCGACGTGATCAACCAGGACGATCCGATTGTGGCCGACTGGGCCCACCGCGAGGCGCTGGTTCCGTTGGATGAGTTGGCCACCCGCGACGAAATCGCAGAGCTGGCCGATTGGCTGTTTCCCGCGGCCCGCACGATCGGTAGCTACGACGGACGCTTGTACGCGCTGTGCAACGGGCTGGATGTCCGCGCGCTGTACTACAACGCCGACGTGTTGGCCGAATTCGATCTCGAGCCGCCTCGCACGATCGACGAGCTGACCGCCGCGGCGCTGCGCATCGCTCCGCCCGATGCCAAGCAGCCGCACGAGCGCTATGGCTACTTGCCCGATCCGCGCCGGCTTTGGTCCTGGGGCATCGTGTTCGGAGGATCGTTTTACGATCCGGCCATGGGCCGCATCACGGCCGACAGCCAGCCGATCGTCGGGGCCCTCTCGTGGATGGCGTCGTTCAGCCACGCGTACGGTGCGGACCAGGTGGCCCGTTTCCGCAAAGGCGATCAGGCATTGCCCGGCGCGGCGTTTCCGCTGTTGGAGGGTCGCTACGCGATGATCATGGACGGGCAGTGGCGCGCGGCGGAAATCACGGCAGTTCAGCAGGCGGCCCGGCGCCGCGGCCAGTCGCCGCCAAACTACGGGGTGGTCCCCTTGCCCGCGCCGCCCGGCGGCAAGCAAGACGCCGGTTGGGTCAACGGCAACTTCTTTGTCGTGCCGCGCGGCGCGCGCAACACGCGCGGTGCCTGGGCCTTCATGAAATTTTGGAGCGGGTTCGGTGGGCACGAAGCCGAGGCGGCCCGCGCGTGCGCCGCCGGGGGCTGGATTCCGGCGTCGGCCCAAGTCGTCGCACATCCAAAGTTCCAAGCGTATCTCGCAGCGAACCCCATGTTCGCCACGTTCGTCGAGCTAGCCGGCAGTCCGAATCAGGTACCGACGCCCGGCGTGGTCGGCGCGCAATTCCTGCAGGACGAAGTGACCCGCGCCGCCGAAGACGCGATGTACAAGCTCGTGCCGCCCGAGGAGGCGCTGCGACAAATCACCCGCCGCGTGCAGATCCGCATGGAGGCGGCACGTGAATAGAAAACGCCGGACGACCTGGTGGGCGCAAGCGATCCTGGCGGTCGCCGCCGCCCTGTTTGCCACGCCGCTGGTCTGGATGCTGCTCACGTCGTTCAAGCCGGCCGAGCAGATCGCCGCCGACCCACATCGCGTGCTGCCGGTCGAATGGCGCGCGGCCAACTACGTCGAGGCAGTCACGACGATGCCCTACTTTCGCTACCTGCGCAACTCGTTGCTGCTGTGCGCCGGCAGCGTGGTGGGCACGCTTTGGAGCTGTTCGTTGGCGGCCTACGCCTTTACGCGGCTACGGTGGCCGATGCGCAATCAGGTGTTCGGGGTGATGGTGGCCACGATGCTGCTGCCGTGGCACGTCACGATGATTCCGCGGTTTCTGTTGCTGCGTGAGCTGGGCCTGTACAACACGCTGGGCGCCCTGATCGTGCCGACGTTCTTCGGCGAGGCGTTTTCGATCTTCCTGCTGCGGCAATTCTTCTTGACGATCCCCGAGGAGATCAGCGAAGCGGCCCGGCTCGACGGATGTTCCGAGTGGCGGATCTTCTGGCGGATCATGTTGCCGCTGGCCCGGCCGGCGCTGGCCACAGTGGCGTTGTTTCAGTTCATCGCCTCGTGGAACGACTTCAACGGCCCGCTGCTCTACCTAAACGATCCGTCACGCTTTCCGCTGGCCTACGGGCTGGAGCAGTTCGTCAGTTCGTATTCCAGCCAGACGAACCTGCTGATGGCCTCGGCCGTGTTGTTCACGCTGCCGATGGTGCTACTGTTCTTCTTCGCGCAGCGTACATTCATTCGCGGGATTGCGACGACGGGGATGAAGGGCTAGCGCACGATTTGTGCCAGAGAGCGCCCCGTGCATGGGTGTCCGGTGAAGAGCGGCAAGGTGGCGCCTGTCCATGCGAAGCGCGAGAACGTCGGTCGGCGCTAGCGAGCGGCGCGGCCGACCGGTGCGAGAAAGCCGCGGGTTCGTTATCGTTTGCGGTGGCGGATCTTCGAACGCATGCGACGTTTCTTGCGTCCGAGTTTCCGTCGTCCCTTACCTGATCGTTTCGTACCCACACACGGCTCCATTGGTCGATGTTTGAGGCGAACTTGTGGCGGCGGCCCGAGCGAACCGCAGCCTTCGATGAACGTGCGACCCCACGAGGGCGAAGTCGCAAGCTGGCGGAACCGGCCATTCTAACACGTGCCGGCGCGCTCGTGCAAGTGCCGCATGGCATTGTGTCGCAGCCGAGGCGTACCGCCAATCACGTGGCAGGAGCTCTGTGACTGTTGCGCCGACGTACGCTTCGCTTGAGGCGAACGACGACAGCCGCAATCGCTGCGGCCGCGAACCATGGAAGGATGATGACTACGGCAAGAAAAAGAAGGATGACGCATCAAAAGAGAACCAGGTTCAGATACCAAAGGAGCATCGCCAATGCAAGCATCGGCACCTTGATCAGAACCAGTGTCACCAGTGCCACGACAGCGGTGAGGGCGAACAGAGCTCGAATGCTGAACTGCATGCAGGTTGAACCGTTGGAGCCGATCGTTGGTTAACCGACCAGGACGACTTTTCGCGGCTCGGACAGATCGCCCCACAACACGCGCCGTACGAAACGTCGAAAGTGGACCGGCGCCTGGGCGTTTGCGCCGTGCCGCATGGCAGTCTGTCCGCGCCGAGGTGCCGCCGATCACGCGACACGAGGGTGGCGACGGTTGGTCCGACGTATGCTCCGCGTGATGCGAACGACGACAGCCGCAACCGCTGCGGCCGCGAACGAAACCAGAAACGCGACCGCCTCAAACAGCAGAATCAGCAAACCCGACAACAGTGCCGCGCTGATCAAGTAAAGCACGATCAGGAGCAGCCCTACCGCGACCATCGGCACCTTGATGAAAACAAGCGTCACCAGTGCCACGACCGTGGTCACGACAAACAAAGTTCGCAGGCCAAATCGCATGCACCCATTCTACCCGATGGCGCGCAATGCGCGGTCAAGCAAAGGGGGTGGTCAAGCAATCCGGAGCGTCTCGCGCGGCACCGAAATCTGGTCGCGGTCGCGCAACTCGCCCCGTATCACGCGCAGCTCGTGGGGCGCTTCGATACCGATTCGCACTCGGCGTCCGTTCACCTCCAGAACCGAAATGACGATCTCGTCGCCAATGTGTAGGCGTTCACCCTGCTTTCGACTGAGCACTAGCATCGTACGCCTCCTCCCTGAGTTATAGGTTTGCTGGGGGAGTCAAGTCCCCGTCGATCCGTAGTGGATGGCCGCGACCAACCTGCAAATCGAATGCCGCCTTGCTGAGATTCAGGCGAAATGTCCGAAGCGGCTCGATCCGTCGAGCATCGTGCAACCGCGCAAGACCGCTGCGCTGGGGCGAGGACTCGATGTTTCGCGTCCGGTTGCGGGTGGCCGTGGCGGACGCTGGCAGGTTGAGCGAAGACGGATCTAGCGCCGTGTGCCGTCCGCCAGCGGGGAAACACAGCATGCCAGCGGTCATAATGGCGCGACCGCTTGTGCCATTTTGGCGCTAGCGTGTAGCGATTTGCCTACCCCATATGCCCCTACTTATGATAGCGGCTTAATCGCCGGGCAGTTCCGCCCTGCCGCACAAGGACCCATTCCGAGGATCGTTGCCGATGAATCCGTTTTTTCGTACTGGTCTCGTCTTTTCCGCTGCGTGGTTATTGGCCACGTTGGTCGCCGCCCCACCAGCTCGCGCCCAAACCGCTCATCCCTCGCCTGACTGGGAGGTGGTCAAACCCGAAACCCAGTCGATGTCGGCCGAGGGCATCGAGAAGGTCGGCCAGTGGCTGAAAGACTCCGGGGCCAAGACCGGGCTGGTCGTGCGTCATGGCCGGATTGTCGGCGAGTGGTATTTCGACGACGCAACGCCCGAAAGTAAATACCTCGTTTACTCGACGACAAAGTCGTTCGCTAGCACGGCCGCCGCGCTGGCCATCGCCGACAAGAAACTCACGCTGGACTCGAAAGTCGGCGAGTTTTTCCCCGACGCCCGCCCGCCGGCCAAGCGCGAGATCACGGTCCGCGAGCTGTTGTCGATGACCTCCGGCGCGCACAGCGACAACTCGATCCTGCGCCGCGAAGATCTGTTCGACTACGTGCTGGAAGAGCTGCCGATGGATTTCGCGCCGGGCGAGAAGTGGGTCTACAACAACTCGGGCCTTTCGTTGCTGAGCCCCGTCGTCCACAAGGCGACCGGCAAGAACATCGACCAACTGCTCGACGAGCAGATCTTCGAAAAGATCGGCATCGCGCGCGACGATTGGACATGGGACCGGCGCGACGGCATGCCGATTCCGTACTCCGGACTGCACATCACGGCCCGGGCCCTGGCCCGATTCGGACTGCTGGCCTTGAACAAGGGCCAATGGCGCGGCAAGCGGTTGCTCTCGTCCGATTGGATGGCCGAAGCCGCGCGATCTTCGCAGGATCTGAACAAGGCCTACGGCTATCTCTGGTGGAACAACAGCCAAGGAGCATGGTCGGGTGTGCCGCGCGATGCGTTCGCGGCGATGGGCAAATTCGGCAACAGCATGCTATTGGTTCCCAGCCTCGACCTGATCGTGCTGCGGCAGATCGGCGACGACTCGGGCAACAACCGCAGCGTCGACCTGCGCGAGCTGTTCGCGTTGGCCGTGTCGGCCGTGACCGACCCGGGCCCTTCGTTGAAAGTGGCCGACACGCCCAGCGGCCTGGAAGTCGAAAAAGTGTTTACCAACTTTCGGATCAAGCGACCGATCCTGCTGACGCATGCCGGCGACGGCTCGAACCGCGTTTTCGTCCCGTCGCAGTTGGGCACGATCTACGTGTTTCCAAACGACCCGTCGGTCGAGGATCCGGACGTATTCCTCGATATCTCCGACCGCGTCGTTTATGAAGATAAGCAGAATGAAAAGGGGTTCCTCGGCCTGGCGTTTCACCCGCGCTACAAGCAGAACGGCGAATTCTTCGTCTACTACACGCCGACCGACACCGCCAAGCCCCACACCGTGGCCGTCTCGCGATTCAAGGTTTCCAAGGACGATCCCAATCGGGCCGATCCCGACTCCGAAGAGCGCCTGCTCGAAGTCGAGCAGCCCTTTTGGAACCACGAAGGCGGCACGATCGTCTTCGGGCCGGACGGGTACTTGTATGTCGCGCTGGGCGACGGCGGGCTGGCCAACGATCCGTATAAGAACGGACAGAACACCAGCACACTGCTCGGATCGATTCTGCGGATCGACGTCGATCATCGCGACCCGGGCAAGGCCTACGCCGTGCCCGATGACAATCCGTTCGTCGGCCAAGAGGACAAAGCGCCGGAGATTTGGGCCTATGGTCTGCGCAACCCGTGGCGCATCGCGTTCGACTCAAAGACTGGCACGCTGTGGTGCGGCGACGTCGGGCAGGATCTATGGGAAGAGATCGACCTGATCGTCAAAGGCGGCAACTACGGTTGGAACCTGCGCGAAGGCGCTCACAAGTTCGGCGCGAAAGGATCCCCCCCGCGGCCCGATTTGATCGAGCCGATTTGGGAGTACCACCACGAAGTGGGCAAGTCGATCACCGGCGGCCATGTCTATCGTGGCAAACGGCACCCAAAACTCGAAGGCTGCTATTTGTACGCGGACTACGTCAGCGGCCAGGTCTGGGCGTTGAAGTACGACGAGGACAAGAAGGAAGTCGTGGCCAACTACACGATCCGCGGCAACATCATGCCGATCATGTCCTTCGGCGAAGATGAGCAAGGCGAAGCCTACTACACCACCGACACCGGCTCGATCTTCACATTTCGCGAGATCGAAGAATAGCCGCCCCCGCGGCACATCGGCGCGGCACCGCGCCGCCGCCCGAGAATCTCGCGCCGCAGCGCGCCGAGGCATGACATGATCAGCATCCACGACGTGTCAGCCGTCGAACGGCTTTGGCGGAGCCACAAGCTCGACGCACAACTGCTGCGCCGCCTGCGCAACCGGTTCTACAAGCAACAGCATTCATCCGACGCGGCGCTGGCCGAGTTGCCCGGCGCCGTCCGGGGCGCGCTGGGCGAGGCGATCGCTTTTCATACTTTGCGCCTCCAAAGCCGGCACGATTCGGATCGCGACGGCGCAACGAAGTTGCTTTTCGAAACGTCCGCCGGAAACCTGATCGAATCGGTGATTCTGCGCATCGCCTCGGGCCGCACGGCGCTCTGCGTTTCCAGCCAGGCCGGCTGCGCCGCGCGCTGCGAGTTTTGTGCGACCGGTACGCTGGGCCTGATCCAGAATCTGTCGCGCGATGAGATCCTCGACCAGATCATTCAAGCCAATCAGTTGCTCGCCGCCGAAGGCCGCACCGTTCGCAACGTGGTATTCATGGGTATGGGTGAGCCGCTGCACAACGAAGGGTCCCTCTATGCGGCGTTTGACGTGCTGACCTCCGCCGCCTGTTTCCATATCGGCCCGCAGCGCGTCTTGGTTTCGACGGTCGGAGTTCCCGCGGCCATGGTCCGCTGCGCGCGGCGTTTTCCGAAAGTGCGCATGGCCTTAAGCCTGCACAGCGTGCGCCCGGAAATTCGCCGGCGGATCATCCCGATTTCCGGTCGCTATAATCTGGCCGAATTGCGCGACGCCGTCCGTCAGGTGGCCGCTATCCAATCGCAGCCCGTGATGATCGAGTATGTCATGCTGGCCGGCCTGAACGACACCGAATTCGACATCGACCGGCTGTCGGAGTATTTGCGCGGCCTGCCCGTGCACATCAACCTGATTCCGTACAATCCAATTCCCGCAGCGCCGCAATTATCCGGCAGCGACCCGGCGCGTCGGGCCGAGTTTGCCGGCGCGCTCAAGGCAGCCGGTTTTCGGGTGACGACTCGGTACTCGTTGGGTGCCGACATCACGGCCGCGTGCGGGCAACTGGCACGTCAGAATCGTCGGACTGCGCCTCCGAAACGCGAGCCGATGCAGGTCGTTGCGCCGACGGTCTAGAATCCGGCCGGCAACGGCGGTCGCGACTTTCCTGCCCTGCCCGCTTGGGTTAAGGTACCAGCGGGTCGCGCGATGTTGCTTGCGCGCCGCTAGTGTGACTGTGTCGCAATGCGTCGTCACGAAACCGCCTGGCATCCGCGATGTCAAACGGCGATCGGCCGACAAACGCGGATTGCCCGCGCGAGTCGCTGATGTTGTCCGGTTGCACAGAACAGAAAACATTCAAGCCGTCCACTCCATGATTCGAATCGCCGCGGGCATTGCCTGCATGTTGATTGCCTCTGCGCTTTCGGCGCCGGCCCGCGCCCAGCAACCGGCCACCGTGCTTGTGTTTTGCGCCGTCAGCACGACCGACGCGATCGAGGAGATCCGCCGCGCGTATCGACGGCTTCACCCCGAGGTCGAGCTGCGTACCAGCTATGCCGCCAGTTCGCGCCTGGCTCGACAAATCGAGTCCGGGGCCAGGGCCGACATTTTCCTGTCGGCCAGCCAGGCGTGGGAGATTTACCTCGTCGAGCACGGCGACGTTGCCAGGCAGCGCGATCTGCTGAGCAACCAACTCGTGATCATCGTCCCGAAAGGTTCCAATCGCGCGGTCAACGGCCCACAGGATCTGGCCAGCGACGCTGTCCGTCGCGTGGCGTTGGCCGACACGTCGAGCGTGCCGGCCGGCATCTACGCGCGGCAGGCGCTGGAGAAACTGGGGCTCTGGAGCAAAGTTCGCGGCAAAGCGACCGGCGCCGCCGGCGTGCGCCAGGCGCTTCGCTTCGTCGAGACGGGCGCGGCCGACGCCGGAATTGTTTATTCCACCGACGCAGCGGCCAGCCAGCAGGTGGACGTCGCAGGGCGCATCGACGCGTCGTTGTCCGAGGCAATCGTCTATCCGCTGCTGCTGCTGGAGCACGGTGCGAAGAACCCCGCGGCCGTGGCGTTCTACGATTTCTTAGGTTCGCCGGATGCGTCGGCCGTATTTCGCCGACACGGATTCCTGGTTGTCCGGCCGCCATCGCCCAAGCCGCCCGAGTAGCTCGATGAACTTCCTAAACTACGACGAATGGCTGGCCGTGCGATTGAGCCTGCGCGTCGCGCTGTTGGCGGTGGCCGCGAGTTTGCCGCTGGCCGTCGGCGTGGGCTACGTCTTGGCCCGCTCGCGCTCGCGATTCAAATGGCTGATTGAAGTGCTGGTCAATATGCCGCTCGTGTTGCCGCCGGTGGTGACGGGCTATCTGCTGTTGCGGCTGTTCGCGCCGCGCGGCCCGGTCGGGCAACTGCTCGAATCGTGGCTTGGCATCAGCATCGTGCTGACGTGGTGGGGCGCGGCGTTGGCCGCGGCCGTGGTCAGTTTTCCGCTGATGGTGCGCGCGATTCGCCTGGCGTTTCAAGCCGTCGATCCGCGGCTGGAAATGGCGGCCCGTGGCCTGGGTGCCGGCTGGTTCGACACGTTTTGGACGGTGACGCTGCCGTTGGCACGTAGCGGGGTGCTGGCCGGGTGCGTGCTGGCCTTTGCCCGCAGCTTGGGCGAATTTGGCGCGACGATCATGGTCGCCGGCAACATCGTGGGCGAGACGCAAACGATTCCGCTGGCAATCTTCAGTTACTCGAATCGACCCGGCGGCCAGTCCGGCGTGGTTCGGCTGGTTATCCTGTCCATCGTATTGGCGGCCTTTGCGCTGTTGGCCAGCGAGTGGTTGGAGCGGAGGCACTCGCAGCGTGAATCGGCTTAGCTTTCACTGCCGCCATCAATTTCCCGGCGGATTCGCGATCGATGCCCAATTCGAGACCGCGGCCCAAGTGACCGCGCTGTTCGGGCCGTCGGGCGCCGGCAAGACGAGCATCCTATATATGCTCGCCGGACTGCTCCGCCCAGACCACGGCACGATTCAGCTCGGCGATGCCACGTGGCTCGACACGCCGCGAGCCGTGTGCATCAAGCCGCAGGCCCGTCACGTGGGCTTCGTGTTTCAGGATCATCTGCTGTTTCCCCACCTGACCGTCGGGCGCAATCTGCACTACGGACACCGCCGCCGGCGCGGAAGCCCGTCGGCAATCGAACCACAGCGCGTGATCGAAGTGCTCGAACTGGCCGACTTGCTCGGCCGTTACCCGCGCAATCTGTCGGGTGGAGAAAAGCAGCGAGTCGCGCTTGCACGGGCCCTGTTGAGCGGACCCGAGCTGCTGTTGCTCGACGAGCCGCTCGCGGCGCTCGACATGGCGCTCAAGCAGCGCATTGTGAGCTACTGTCAGCGCGTGCTCGACGAATGGCGCGTGCCGACGATCTACGTCAGTCATCAAGCCGACGAAGTACGTCAGCTTGCCGAGCACGTGATCACGATCGAAGACGGGCGGGTTCGTGGCTGCGGAACGCCGAAGGAATTGCTCGGCGGCTCGCCCTAGGGATTCTCAGACGGGCCGCCATTCGTTTCCGTTTCCTCCGGCCGCTGATCATTCGGCACTTCCTTCGGAGCCTCGTCCGTTTTCGCCGGCGGATCGATCAGCCCTTCGTCCACGTACTGCTGCACGCCCAGCAGTTTCGGATCTTTCGTGTTCTGGCCGGTGATCTCCGGAATCGGCTGATCGTCGAACCACTCGTTAAACGGAATCTTCTCGGCCGGCGTCGGCGTGGCGACCGCACCGACGCCGAACGAGCTCATCCACAGGTCGGAACCATCGGCCAGCTTCCCGTCGTCAAACTTCAGGTCGTATCCGATGCCGTACCGGATTTGACCGCGCGCCGTGCCGTCTTCCACCCGGCCCGTATACAGATAAATCAGCCCGTCCAACCTCCGTTGCGCGTCGGGTTTGCCAATCGGCACCCGGGCGGCCCACCGCTGTCCCTCTTCGACCGTTTTCAAGTGCGACGGGGTGTCGATCAACTCGGCCGAAGTCGATGTGTAGTACGCTTCGCTGAAGAACACCGACGCCATAAGTTGCTCCGAAAAGAGCGCATCCGCCGTGCGCGGCGCGCGAGCGATCTCCACGCGAACGTACAATCCGCCGGGCGGGACCGCATCGCCGACGTTGACCGGCTGACCCTCAGCGTCGCACAAGTTCAGATGAAACGTGGCGGTCAGGTAGTTTCCCTTGTTGAACAGTTTTGGATTGCGCTCGCAGTTGCCCCGATAGTACGTGCGGCGGACCGCCTTTGCGTGGTCGAGACGGATCGGCACCGGCGGCGAGCCGAAGACGGTTTGTGACCAAGGATCCTCGCGTTTCCTTTCGGCCGCCTCGAACTTGGCCAATTGCTGACTCAGCACGCGCTGGTGCCCCCAAAGTCCAACCAGCAACAGCGCTGCGACAATCACCAGCCAGGCGAATGTCAACTCGCGCGGCGTCGTGCGACTGGCGAACCGGCCCAGACGCGGCCACCGCGTCGTGGCCCAGGGTCGCCCCGCGGCATGCGCGGATCTTGCCCGCGCCACCAGGAACAGCGCCAGTTGGGCCACGATAAACAGCAGAATGTACGGCCGCAGAAAGAGGTACTCACGCTCGTAGCGATCCGCAACTTCCACCAACCAGGCGGTCGTCCGTTCGCGAAAACTGCGCTCGACGTCCACACGCTCGTCGGTCGGCCAAGGCGATCCTTGTTCGACCCAGCGACGCAGTTGAGCTAGTTCATTGTCGGGCAGCCGTTCTTCGTTTTTCGGCATGCGATACGTTCGATCGGTGGACGACACGCGACGATAGAGTTCGTTCGTCTCCAACGTGCCGCCGATTACGATGCCTCGCGAGTCCCCGCCCTCGGATGCGTACCTGTACGTATCGAGGCGTAGTCCTCCGCTGCGCATCTGGGGCCCATGGCACTTGATGCAGCGACGGGTCAAGATCGGCTGCACGTCGCGCGCAAAGTCGATCGGTTCGAACGGGGTGTCTGGCTTCGGCGGCTGTTCACCTTCGCCTCCGGGCGTCGAGGCGGCCGACTCGGATGCTTCACGGTCCGGCGCCGCGTTGTCGGCCGGCGCTTCGGCCGGCGTTGCCGGTTGCGCGGCGGCGCGTACCACCGGCGTGCTGATCGTGAGGACAAAGATCATAGTCATCGCCAACAGCCAGACCGTCCGGTCCAACAATCGCGTTGGCAGATCACGTGCGACAAGCGCGGCGCCGCGCCAAACGGTTGATGTGCCGCGAGTGTGCATGAACGGCAGAGCTTCGCTCGATGTGCCCGGCGAGGACGCGGCGGCGTTCCGGTGGCGCCGCGCAGTTAGGTCTACGATCCATCATAACTGTCGACCTGCGGTATGGTAACCAACCGCTCATCAGCTTTGCGTGCCGCACGGCCGCGACCTATACTGGCCCGCGGTATTCAGAAGGGGTCGGGCGGGAGCGATCGAAGCGTCCTGCCGGCGAGTCGACCCGGCTCGATGGCTTGTCCGGTGCCAACTCGGCCGGTCCGCGGTGCCGGCGACGAACCAACTACGAGACACAACCTGACTAGCACGGGAGGAATCACGATGACGGCGTATGTATTGATGGCTTGTTCCCTGGCATTGGCCGCCGACAGCGAGCGCGACGCAGCGATCGCCAAGGGCTTGGAGCAGTTTCGCGGAACGTGGACGCCCGAGTCGATGCAGATGGACGGCAAGTTTCTTTCCCAGGAGCGGCTCAAGAAAGTACGACTCACCATCGACGGCGAGAATTTCACGTTCGACACCGGCGACGACAGCCACGACGGCCTCTACAAGATCGATCCCACCAAACAGCCGCACGAGCTGAACATCGAAGTCACGCGCGGCGACGAGAAGGGCAAGGTCTACCTGGTGATCTACAAGTTCGAAGACGGCAAGATGATTCAATGCATGCACGTCGACAACGAGCGGCGTCCGACCGAATTCACCGGCAAGGCCGGCAGCAAAAACCTGTACGAAGTGTGGCGCCGCGTGAAGTAGCGGTCGCAGCGGTGCCGTGGCGCGCGGGCGCATGCGCTGGTTTGAATTCGCCTAACTGGAGTCTCGCGCCGTGTCCTCTGGCACCGAACCCGTCGAGCCGGCCGGCCACACCGGTGCGGCTTCCGAATCGTCCGACGGCCGGCTTTCGCGCAACGTCCGCGTGCTCGGGCTGTCGAGCCTGATCAACGACATTGCGGGCGAGATGATCTTCCCGCTGTTGCCTCTGTTCTTTACCGAAGTCTTGGGGGCGGGCAAAGCGGCGCTGGGCGCCGTCGAAGGCGTTGCCGACACGACCGCCAGCATCGTCAAGCTGTTCTCCGGCAGCCTTTCAGACCGCTCGGGCAAGCGCAAGACGTTCGTCGTCACCGGTTATACGTTGGCCGCCGTTACGCGCCCGCTAATCGGACTGGCCACGATGCCGTGGCAAATCTTCTTCATTCGCAGCGGCGACCGGTTGGGCAAGGGGATCCGTGCGGCGCCGCGCGACGCCATGATTGCCGACTCCACGCCCGAGTCGCGCCGCGGCTGGGCCTTCGGCTTTACCCGTGCCATGGACCACCTCGGCGCGGCGATCGGGCCCCTGTTGGCCTTTGCGTTCTTGTGGGCCTGGCCCGACCAATTGCGGGCGCTGTTTTTGTTGGCGGCCATACCGGGCCTGGCGGTCGTGTTGCTGGTGGTCTTCGGACTGCGCGAGCCTCCGCTGGAAACCCAGGCCGGTAAGGAGTTTCACCTCACGCTCAAACCGTTCGGCCGCAACTTTCGCATCTACCTGCTGGCGATCGTGATCTTTACGCTGGGCAACTCCAGCGACGCGTTCTTGCTGGTGCGCGTCAACGAGCTGGGCGTTTCCAAAACGTTGCTGCCGCTCGTCTGGTGCGCGTTTCACGTCGTTAAGAGCACCGGCAGCCTGGCCGCCGGTTGGGCGGTCGACCGCGTCGGAGCCAAGCCGCTGTTGCTGATCGGCTGGCTCATCTATGCACTGATCTATCTGGCGTTTTCCGTGGCGACGAGTCCGATCGAAGGCTGGACGTTCTTCCTGTTGTACGGAGCGTTTCATGCGCTGACCGAACCGGCTGAGCGCACCATGGTGGCCAGCCTAGTCGGCGCGCAACACAAGGGCCTGGCCTACGGCTGGTTCAACTTCGCGATCGGCATCGCCGCGCTGCCGGCCAGCTTGATCTTCGGCGTGCTGTACGAGATCTACGGCGGACCGGTCGCCTTCGGCTATAGCGCCGTGCTAGCTGCCGCTGCCGCCGTATTGATGGGGGGCGTTCGCACAAGCCGCAATGCCTGATTTGGGTTGCCGTGGCGCGCGTCGCGCAGACGATTCCGACGAAAAGCGCTTGAGCCGGCTGCACGTTCGGTCGATGTAGTTTCCTAGAGCAAAAGCACTAGATGATTCCGGCATCCGGTCAGGCCAACAGCCTGTCGGTCTCCTCAGCAGGCTGCATCATCACACGGGCACGATTCCCAAGTGCCGACGTAGTTCGATACTGTTCGAGCCGTGCGGAGCGTTGCTCGACTCTCGACAAGCGATGTCAACGTCGTATCGAGCGAAACGGTCGCCGGCACGAGCGATCGACCATGAGGGCGCTTCGGCGCCTGCGGACCGCACAGCGTCGCTGCCCCGCGCCTGTGCGGTCTCTTTTTTGCGCGCGGTTTCCGGATGCGCCGCCATCGCTGCCAAGGTCTGCCTCGCCGCGCGCGGTGGCGCGCCCGGTACGCATCCAGTTGCCGGGCGACATCGCGATACAATCCCATCGGTTCACCGAAGATGGCTCTGAGCACCGAAGGTGCGCTTTATACCAGCCTGGGGCAACGCCCCAGGAATGCAAGCCGAGCCCGAAAGGGCTGTAGGCCCGATTCATGGCGCACCGCACGCGTCGAGCGCGTCCCGGATGAACCGATGGGGCGGACCGTTGGTCCTTGATAAATGGTTTCGCCGGTCACCCTGGGGCGACGCCCCAGGCTGATATCGGTTGGGCCGTTGGCCCAACGTGCCGGCCATCACCGTGGGTTGCGCTGCGGACCGCTCTCCGACGCCCCCTGTCAAGACCCGAACTAGGCCAGCGCGCGAAGAAGCGGCGCGGCATTGCGCGCGAAGTATCGCGCACCCCCGCCCAACTTTCTTTCGCCGCGCAAAAAACTGACCCTTGAAACTAGGCCACCGTTTCGGGCAGACTGGCGTGTAGCTTAAACGGACTGAGTGAGGCGT
>CALFYT010000078.1 GCA_937952415.1 uncultured Planctomycetaceae bacterium
CCGCCGATCAACATGTCGGTCCAGCGCTCGGCGCGACGCCGCAGGCGGTTGACGATCGCGGCCTGCTTGACGCCCAAGCTGTCGTCGTGTGCCAACAGGGCCATGGCTTGATGCCGGGCCTCCATGTGCGACCCGAACACGTTGCGTGCAATCGGCTCGGCCAGGTTGGCCTGAATTCGCCGGTCGCCCGAAACGAGCACTGCCGACCAAACGCGCGTCAGGATCTCAGTGGCGAAGATCTCGTCGAGCGCGGCCCGAACGTCGAGCCGATGATCGGGCTGCTGGACACTCTGGTCACTGGACAACCCGGCATACACCTTCAGCGCGCGGGTCCAGCTTTCGAAGCGAAACTTCGAGGTCGACCAGTACTGTTCCAGCGGCGCAGCCGTGGGCTGGTGCGGACCGCAGATCAGCAGCGGGCCGTTGAGGGCGACCAGTCCTGCGACGTCGACGAGTTCGCGCGCGTGCATGGGCGTAGACGAGGGATCTTCGGCCGCAGCCGAACGAAGGGAAACCAGCGCAAATCGGATTGAACGGCCGCGCGAATCGTCGCCGGCGCCATATCGGACATCGACCTGGCGCACGTTGGGCCGTCGACGCTGCCCGAAGGCAATGCGTCGTCCCCGAAAGAAGCAAACCAGATGCCAACACGCGCACGGGCGCGCATGCCTGCGCGCGAATTGGGCTTAAGCGTGCGGGCCGCCAGCGGTTGCGGCTAGAAGTGCGATTGGCGGCACGCCAACGACGCGGCGGCCGCGATGATGCCTTTCGGCAACATGTCGCAAAAAAAGGACCGCCCCGAATGGCGGTCCTGGGAGGAAACTCGGGAGCTTGTTGCGCCGACGCGAACGGCCCTCCTACCACGCGCCGACAGATGGCCCGCCGCGAAATCGGTCGTCCGTCTCGAACAACCTATTTCGCTGGAGCGGTCGCTTCCGCCGGGCTTTCGCGGATGTCCAGCACCACCGTGCCCAGCATCGGCTTGGCATGGCTAGGACCGAGCACCGCGTCGTTCGGGTGCAGACCAGGTTGCACGCGGCCTTCGTCGTTCGTGAAGAAGTCGTCCGTGCAGCCATGTGCCCGACAGGTCGTCAGGTACTGCACGTGCTGATCTTCGAACAGAACGTTTTGTCCGCAGCTACCGTGGTTCGCCGAATGGTACGGCGCTTCGGTCGTAGGCTCGTCGGCCACCAAGGCATAGCGCGGCCGGTGTTGATTGCGGGGCGATAAGTAACGTCCGTTCGAGACGTACCCCAGGTTGAACCCATAGGTCCCGGCCATATGCCGATGCAGTCGGGCAAGCTCCGCCCCGCGAACCGCGTGCAACTGGGCCACGGTCGGCATCCGGAACTCCGACGCTTTTTCGGCCAAAACCGACGACGGGCAAATCACGATCTGCGCGCCGTCAAAGTGGCCCAACTCGCGCAGCCGGACCGCGATGATACCCACAGCCGCGCACTGCCCCTTCAACGGCACGTTCGGGAAATACCCGTTATGCGCGATGCTGTAGTCGTTCATCGCGATGCCGATCTGGCGGAGATTGTCCTGGCACTGCGTGACCCGGGCGGCAAACCGACTTTGGTTGACCGCGGGGAAGAACAGCAGTGCCGCGGCCACGAACACCCCGGCGGCTACGACCATGTCGGCCATCGACCATTGTCGTGCCGGCGCACCAGGAGGTGCCGCGTACGTCGAAACGGGCTGGGCCTGCTGAGCAACGAAGTCGCACGTGCGATCAGCGAGCCCGGCAGGCGGCTCGAACGGCACCGGCTCGCCACCCAGCGGCAGCAAGCTCCGAGCCAGTACTTCGAGTTCGTGCTTCAGGCGATCGTCACGGCTGAGTTGGGCCTTGACCTGCTCGTGCTCCTGGGGATCCAGAGCATCCAGCAAGTATCCAATCAGTTGGTCTCTCATCGGCGGGGGGCTAGGGTTGGGAGTTGTTGTCGTGTCGCATCCAGGCCTCGTTCAGTTTTAAGATGGCCGAGTGGAGGCGGCTCTTGACCGTTCCCACCGGAATCTCCAAAACGTCCGCGGCCTCACGATATTTCAGACCTTGGTAGTACACCAGGTTGACCACCTGGCGGAATGTTTCAGGAAGATCGTCCACCGCCTCGCGGATCCATTCGCTTTGCTGACCGGCTTCGACCTGTTCCTCGGGGTTGGGCTCCTTGCTCTCCAGCAGGTTCATCAAGGAGCCGATGTCGTCGTTGTCCGACTGTCTGGTATTTCGGTCCAAACTGACGCTTCGGTGACGCTTGTTGCGCCGCTGGGCGTCGATCGCCTGGTTGGTGGCGATGGTGTATAGCCATGGCCGAAATTTGCGGCCTTGATCGAATTGGTCGCATTTCAGGTGAATTTGGAGGAACGTTGCTTGAAACGTGTCCTCAGCGAGGCTTGCGTCACCCAAATAACGCCTTAGATAGCTGAAAAGCTCCCGCTCGTAGCGGTGGACTAACTCGTTGAATGCCAGCCGATCAGCATGTTCGCGGTAGGCCGTCAGCAGTTGCTCGTCCGACATGCTTGCCGGGCTTGCACTTGCGTCAGGTACTGTCGGTTGTCTGGTGGCCTTGTTCATTTCTCATTACGGCCGGTCCGACCGCTGAGTTCGCAAGCTAGTAGCAATTTTTTGGGGCCCGGCCGATCGACCCGACCGCCCCGATTTCGCCCGCATTGTAACAGACCGCGTCACCGGCCGACCCCCGCTGGCGCCGGGCAGCCGCCGGACAGGCTACTCTCACCTCAAACTACTCTACACTACGACCTTAAGTCCACTCTCCACAACATCAATCGATCCGCTATAATCGGCGGCCCAGCGACAGCCCCGCAATGTGCAAAGGACCGCATGCGGGGGGCCGATCGCCCCGGCGACGACCCCCGCGCCAAGTGGCCACGCTCCCACCGGCGGCTCTCGAGGAACGCGAAGAGACGCACCAGGCCGTTGACGAGAACTCGAGGGACCCCAGACTCCAAATGCCCCCGGCGCCGGCCCTCGGCCGGGACGCGCCGCGCGGCACGTGCATTCCAAAGGAGGGAGACGTGAACCAACCCCGATCCATCCGGCCGGGTCCCGGCCGCGCCGCAGGTACGCCGATCGTCGCGATAGCCGTTGCGGTGGCCCTGTCCTTGGCCGCATCGTCGTCAGCGGCCGACTTCGAAAACTACGGACAGGCCCGCGACTTTCTGGTCTCGAAAACCAACGTCGTCGAACTGACCGGCGAGAACGGCGAACGGGTCGCGATCTGCCCGCAGCTTCAAGGTCGAGTGATGACCTCAACCACCGGCGATCTGGAGGGTCCCAGCTTCGGATGGATCAATCGCCGATTTATTGAAGCCGGGCAGCAGGACAAGCACTTCAACAACTACGGCGGAGAAGATCGTTTTTGGCTCGGCCCGGAAGGCGGGCCGTTCAGCCTGTGGTTTGCGCCCGGCGCGACGCAAGACCTGGACAATTGGATCACGCCGCCAGCGCTCAATGACGGGGAATTCGAGATCGTTTCGGGCAAGCAAGAGCCCTACTATCGACTTGCCCGTCGAATGAAGTTCGGCAATACGGCAGGCACTCAATTCGATCTGGAGGTGAGCCGCGAGATTCACCTGCAAAAGGCACACGATTTCGGCGCGCTGTTCGGTTCGGACGCGCAGGCCGCGCTCGACAGCGGCGATGTGCGGCTGGTCGGCTTTCAAACCATCAACACCATCACGAACCAGGGCCAGGCGATGTCGCGCGAGAAAGGGCTCGTCTCGATCTGGAGCTTGGGCCAGTTTCCGGCTGGAGCGCGCACGTTCGTCATCGTGCCATATCGCACCGGCAACGAGTCCAAGCTGGGACCAATCGTCAACTCCGACTACTTTGGTCGCGTGCCGCCCGATCGGCTGCGTGTCACGTCCGATGCGATCTGGTTTCTGGCCGACGGACGATTTCGGTCGAAGATCGGCGTGTCGCAGCCGCGCGCCAAACCAATCGCCGGCGCCATCGACTTGGGCAACGGCGTGCTGACGCTGGTCCACTTCACCATGCCGGACGATCCGACTAACTTCTCCTATGTCAACAACACGTGGGGACGGCAGGCCGAACCGTACCGCGGCGACGTAGCCAATAGCTACAACGACGGACCGCCCGAACCGGGCCGGCCAGCTCTGGGCGGCTTCTTTGAGATCGAATCGCTGTCGCCTGCCGCGCAGTTGCCGACCGGAAAGTCGTTGTCGCACACGCAAACGACGTTTCACGTCACCGGCAGCAGCGCCGCCTTGGCCCAAATCGCCAAAGCGGCACTCGGCGTCGACGTGAAGCTCAGCAGACCGGCTGGTGGTCAGACCCAGCGATGAACCTGGCGCCGGAACGATCGCGACTGGTGCGGGTGCTTGAGCCCGAGGCGATGGAATCGGCCGACGACGCGCGCGACTACGACGCGATGGATCATTCGGTCGTGAACCGCGCGTTCGTCGAGGAGTTTCTCGCGGCCGTGGCCGCTCGGCACGGTTCGCCGGTCGGCACGGTGCTCGACTTGGGAACCGGCACCGCGCAGATCCCCATCGAACTGTGCCGCGCGACCGAAGCGGGGCACGTCTTGGCGATCGACGTGGCGGAGTCGATGCTCGAATGGGCCAAGACGAACGTCGCTCGCGCAGGCTTTGCCGATCGAGTCTCGCTGGCCCTGGTCGACGCCAAGCTGTTGCCCTATGCCGACGGGAGCTTCAGCGCCGTGATGTCCAACAGCATTGTCCATCACATCCCCGAGCCGGGCGACGTGCTGGCCGAGGCGGTCCGCGTCACCGAGCCGGGCGGAATCTTGTTCGTGCGCGATCTTGCCCGACCGGCTGACGAGGCGCAAGTGAATCACCTGGTGGCCACCTACGCCGGCCAGTGCAACGAGCACCAGCGCCAATTGTTCGACGACTCGCTGCGGGCCGCGCTGTCGATCGAAGAAATGCGGGCCCTGGTCGTGAATCTCGGATTCGACACCGCCACGGTCGCCGCCACCAGCGATCGCCACTGGACGTGGCACGCCGTGCGAAAATAGGCAGCGCGGCAGGCACGGGCAGTGCGTCGCCGGACGAACGGAAGTTCGCCCACCATCTACTGCAGAGACAAGAGCAGCGCGAAGCGCCGAGCGCAGAGATTGAAGTGCAACGCGATTACCGCTTGCGCACCTTGGCGGTCGCGGCGCGGTTCAGCGTGTTGATCGCCGCGAAGACGAAGATTGCGCCGGCAATGCCGACCATAGCCAGCGTCAGGGTTTGACCGTCGAAGCCGGGCAGCGCGTGATCAGGAGTCAAGGCGCCGGTCGTCGATTGAGTCAGATGGCTGGGGTCGGAGACGGGGCCATTACCGTGTCGCATAAATCCTCTCCTCGCGCGAGTGCCACTTCGAGCAAACTTGCCTTGAGTATCGTTCAACGCCCAACCGCTTGCAAGGACTTCGATTTGCCGCGTCGGAAAAACCCGCTCCGTCCGCTGCTGGCGCGCATCGCCGGGTGATCCGCTTGGTCCACACCAGCGGGGGCACGTCGCACCGCAATGTCGCCCGGTACGCGCATTTCGACCGGTATTGGCAGGCACACGCTGTCAGGCCATGATGATTTCGGGCGGCTCGCCCTACCTAGGCTCACGGTTGGCGGAATTGCGCGGTGCAGATCAACGGAACGCACATCGAAGACACTTTTGCCGAAGCGTTCCGCATGCGCTACGTACGGCTCGTCGTGACGGCCATCGATTCGCATTGGCTCGATGCCGCCGCCCGCGAGTTCACTGGCTATAGCACGTCGATCATTTCGTGCGACAGCGAGACCGGTATCGAACGCTGGCTATCGGAGGGCGAGACACCCGACGGGCGACCGGGCGTTGCCCTGATGGTGTTTGGGTTTTCGGCCGACGCGCTGGCGGGCGTGGTGCCGAATCGCGTTGGGCAGTGTTTGATGACCTGTCCGACCACGGCCGTTTACGACGGACTAGACGACGGCGAAAAGCGGATTCCCCTGGGCAAGACGATTCGTTACTTCGGTGACGGTTTTCAAAAGAGCAAGCTCGTGGCGGATCGCCGCTTTTGGCGCGTGCCTGTGATGGATGGCGAGTTCCTGGTCGACAGCATGGTCCACGTTGGCAAAGGCGTCGGCGGCGGCAACCTCATCCTTCAAGGCGAAACCCAGCGCGACGCGCTCGGCGCCGCGCGACGGGCGATCGAACAGATTGAGCCCTTGCCCGGCGTGATCACTCCGTTTCCCGGCGGCGTGGCTCGCAGCGGCAGCAAGGTCGGATCGCGGTACAAAGCGCTCAAGGCATCGACGGCCGAGGCCTACTGCCCCAGCTTGCGCGGCCGGCCCGAGGTGCAAACGAAACTGGCCGACGGCGCAAACGCCGCCTACGAAATCGTCATCGACGGCGCGGACGAGGCGCACATCTCCGCGGCGATGACTGCCGCGATCCGCGCCGCCGCGGGCGACGGCGTCGTGGCGATCTCTGCCGGCAACTACGGCGGCAAACTGGGGAAGTTTCATTTCCACTTGCGCGAGTTGGTCGCGTAGCGGGATCTTCACGGACCCGCCGGAAAACACCACGGCGACCAGCCGCCTTCGCACGCGCAACGCGATCATCTAGTGGCACGATGGCGGTTTACCGCGACGACTGACTGCTCGATGAGACACGCATGCCGGACGATTGCCCACGTCCCCGGCACAATGGTTGCTATTGCTTTGTCGCGGCATCAGAATGATGACATGTCCGCAACGACACTCGACCCGATGACTTTCCGGCGGGTCGTTCCCCAGATATCCCACCTCCATCGCAGCATCGCGACAGTCCGGTTGCAAAACATGAACAGGCCAGCCATGTCGACTCGATTCATTTTGTTCATCGCTTGCTTGTTCGTCGTCCCTGCCACGGCATTGTCCGCCCCACGCACCTGGCGGGACACGAGTGGCAAATTCTCGGTCGAGGCGGAACTGGTTGAAGTCACCGAAGGCAAGGTTCTGCTCAAGAAGGCCAACGGAAAGACGATCACCGTTCCGCTCGAGCGACTCAGCGCGGCGGACCGCCGCTTTTTGCAATCGAGCCCGGCGGGGGCATCGTCGCCACCCGATCCCCCTGCCGACAAGCAGATCAACGCGATGCTTGACCGCATCGTGAAAGAGTCGAACGTACCAGCCCTGGCGGGCGCGATCGTCACCAGCGACGGACTGGTCAGCTTTGGGGTAGCCGGAGTACGCAAACGCGGAAGCCGCGCGCCGGCCCGACCGAATGATCTGTGGCATCTGGGCTCGGACACCAAGGCAATGACGGCCACGCTGATTGCCAAGCTTGTCGAGCAAGGGAAACTGTCATGGGACACCAAGCTTGCCGACGTGTTTACCCAGGACGACGTCCAGCTTCATGCTGACTTTCGCGACGTGACCGTCCTACATCTGCTTTCGCACTATTCCGGGCTGCCGGCCAACCTCGAGTTGCGCGATTACTTGGGCGAGGATCCGGTCGCCGAGCGGCGCCGCGCCGTCGCGCAGGAGTTGGCCAAGCCACCCGCGTCGAAACCCGGCAGCAAGTTCGAGTACTCGAACCTCGGTTACATCATCGCCGGAGCGATCGTCGAAAAGCTGACCGGCAAGTCGTGGCAGGAAAACATGCGCGAACACGTCTTCGAACCGCTCGAGATGACAAGCGTCGGATTTGGCGGCACCGGAACGCCGGGAAAGCTGGATCAGCCCTGGAGCCACACGTCCGACGGCAAGCCCGTGCCCGGCAACGGCCCGGCTGTCGACAATCCACCGGTCATGGGCCCGGCCGGGCGCGTCCATTGCACGATCCAGGACTGGTCGAAGTACATCGCCGATCTGCTGCGCGGCACAAACGGCAAGCAGGCGTTACTGCCCAACACCTCGTATCAGACGCTGATCACGCCGCCGTTCGAAGGGGAGTACGCATTGGGATGGGGCACCGCAAACCGCGATTGGGCTGGCGGAACGGCCTTGCAACACAGCGGATCCAATACGATGAACTACGCCACCGTTTGGGTCGCTCCGAAGCGGGATTTCGCCATCCTCTCTTGCACGAACCAGGGTGAGGGGCATGCCGCGTGCGACGCGGCGGTCGGCGCACTGATCCAACACTACGCGGCCGCCGCGAAGTAGAGACGCCGCCAAGTAGAAACGCTGCCAGGTCGAATCGGCAAGTGATCGCGCCCGGCGCTGCGCAACACAACCAACGCAAACAAGGAGTCATGTGGCGATGCGAACGAGCACCTGGTTGCTGACCGCGTCGGTCTGGTTTGCCGCCGGTGCGGCAGTGGCCGACGACTGGCCGCAGTGGATGGGCCCCAACCGCGACAGCGTTTGGAGCGAGGAAGGAATCGTCGAGCGATTCCCGGACGCGGGGCTCAAAGTCGCCTGGCGCGCGCCGATCGGCTTGGGATACTCCGGCCCCGCCGTGGCCGAGGGTCGGGTCTATGTGACCGATTACGTCCTGCGATCCGGCGACATCACCAACAATGCCGGCATACGCGACCAACTGGAAGGCACGGAGCGCGTGATCTGTCTGGATGCCGATTCCGGCGACGTAATCTGGCAACACGAATACGATCGCCCCTACGCGTTGTCGTATCCCAGTGGGCCCAGGGCTACGCCGCTCGTTAACGACGGCAAAGTCTATGCCCTTGGCGCCGAAGGAAACCTGACGTGTCTCGACGCCGCCGAGGGCACGATCGTTTGGTCCAAGGATTTGGCCGAGCAGTACCAGACCGAATCGCCGATTTGGGGATTCGCGGCCCATCCGTTGATTGTGGGCGACCTGCTGTACTGCATCGTCGGTGGCGAAGGAAGCGTCACCGTGGCGCTCGACAAGAACACCGGCAAAGAAGTGTGGCGCGCGCTCTCGGCCGGTTCGCCCGGCTACTGCCCACCCACGATGATTGAACACGGCGGCAAACAACAACTGCTAATCTGGCACACGGAAGCGCTCAACAGTCTGGACCCCCGCACGGGCGAGGTTTCTTGGTCGATCCTGATTCGGGCCGGTTACGGCATGTCGATCGCGGCGCCGCGCAAGCAGGGCGACTTCGTGTTTGCCAGCGGTGTGGGCAACGCCTGCATGCTCGTCAAGCTGGCCGGTGACAAGCCGGATGCCGAGGTCGTCTGGCGCGGCCGCCCCAAACAGGCCGTCTACAGCTCGCACAGCACGCCGTTTGTGGAAGGCAATACGATCTATGGCAATGACGGCTCGACCGGTGCGCTGGTCGGCGTGCGCCTCGACGACGGGGAGCGACTTTGGCAGACCATGGAACCGACCAGCCGGACCGATCGCCGCGCCAACTACGGCACCGCGTTCATCGTGAAGCACCAGGATCGTTTCTTCTTGTTCAGTGAGACGGGCGACCTGATCCTGGCCCGGCTATCGCCCGAGGGCTACGAGGAAATCAGCCGCTTTCACGTGCTGGACCCGACGAACACCGCGTACGGTCGCGACGTGGTGTGGAGCCATCCGGCGTTTGCCAATCGGCACCTGTTTGCCCGCAACGACAAAGAACTAGTGTGCGTGAGCCTGGCGGCTGATCAGTAGGCTCGCGATCGAGGTTCCGTGGGTCGAAGATGCGGCGCCGCGCCGCGGACCGCTTACGATGCAAGCGCCACGCAGGCTCGCCGGCCAATCGACGCGTTAGGAGACCAGCAGCTCGCCAATCGGCTCCCCTTCGGCCAGTTTCAGCGGACGACCGGCGGGCGAAATCAGCTCGTTGGTCGGATCGATGCCCAGCGCGGTCAACAGCGTGGCGTGCACGTCGGCCACTTGCTTGGGCTGATCCACCTGGCGACCACCCTCCGGGTCGGTCTGTCCGA
>CALFYT010000079.1 GCA_937952415.1 uncultured Planctomycetaceae bacterium
CGCGTAGCTGCCAAGGATTCTCGCGTCCTTGGGGTCCGCTTCCAGCGCTCGTTGGAAGTAGTCCTCCGCACCGTCCGCGTCCTTGCGAACGTCTGTCAGGAAGATCGCGTAATTGCCAAGGTTCGTCGCGTTCTTGGGGTCCGCTTCCAGCGCTCGTTGGTAGTAGCCCTCCGCACCGTCCACGTCCTTACGCTCGTTCTTTAGGAATTTCGCGTAGCGGCCAAGGATTCTCGCGTCCTTGGGGTCCGCTTCCAGCGCTCGTTGGAAGTAGCCCTCTGCACGGTCCGCGTCCTTGCGATCGTCTGACAGGAAGTTGGCGTAGTCCCCGAGGATGGAACTCGATTTAGGCGACTCCGCGACCGCTTGCTCAAAAAGCTTGTCAGCAAGATCGGGATTCGCCTTGGCCAGCATGCGGGCCAAGGCGACTCTGAGTACCGACGTCTCTTTCGGCTCTGGTTGCGCTTGCACGAGCGATTGGGCCAGTTTCTCTTGCTTGTCGATCAAGCGATCCAGGACATACTTGTGCCGTTCGATGTCGGGATCAGGGATATCAAACTCTCGCTTGAGCCGGGCCATCAGATCGTCGAAGTCGTGGTGCTTTACCCAGACAGCCCTGCGAGATTCGAGCCACTGGCGAAAGATTCCGCGGGGCTCCGATCCACTGATCCAGTACACGCCGAACGGTAGCGCCTCGTCGGGAAGATGCTCCAAGATCGAGATGATCGATTCGTCGTTCCCGCCGTACCCTACGAATATGACGCCCCGATCGTGCAGTACCTGCGATACGCGCTGAGCGACCAACTCGGGTAGTTTCTCCGTCTCTTCGGATGTGTTTCGCGGCGCCAACTGGTGATCGCCGTGCAGCTTCACAATCAGCGGGCGAAGCCGTGTCGGTCGAATGAACTTGGCAAGCGAATCATGGTGGATGACGAGTGGCCGCGCATCACGAAAATAGAAGAACGCGTCGGCGAGCAGGTCATCGAAGTTTGTCGTGAGTGCGACGTTGAAGAGCCCGTCATCCCGGCACATTAAGGCACTGAGCACATAGTAGCCAAAGTTCGGCAGAGGCTTCTCGCCACCGAACCCTTCGTCGCACAACCGTTCAATTTCACGTTGGCGATCGCCGGGAGTAACGAACAGCTTTTCCATCACCTCGCCATAGGCGCTGGCCGCTGTGTCCGGGTCCCACGAGTGCAGTTCCTTTTGAGCCCATTCATGTAACTCGTCGTCAGGCGTATCGGGACTGCGCACCTTCTTTAGGCGGTGGAGCCAGCCGTCTGTCGTATTCTTGTCATGCACGAGTTGACCGGCGGCTGGGATTCCCGAGGATATGGAGCATCCCGCACCGAGAAAGAAAGCAAATCGCCGATCGGACCCCGTTTTCGGTGGTTTAAGTCGCTTCACGAACTCATCAGGGTCAATGCGTTGGAGCTCGCAAAATCGTCGTTGAGAATTCATGGTTCGATGCGTCTCTGGGTGCTAACACTCTGGGGTGCGGATTCCATCATAGCGATCTCCCGCATCAGGTGGTAAAAACCCACCATAACTCGCGGACAAAACTCGCCTGTTACAGGCGATCTGCGCGAGCGCTTGGGCGACCAGCATCGGAGAATAAACGCTCGGTAGCTGTACTCGGCGAGTCGCCCCATAGCTGCCCGATCGTTGCACGCGCCGCGGCGCACTGCTACGGTGCAGCCTTTCCAGATTCCTGGCAGGGCGCACCACATGTCGCCGGACTTCGTTCTACTGGCCGAAACCGCCAGCGTGCCGCTGGAGTGGCTCGACTTCACCGTGCTGGTCGGCACGGTCCTGGTGGTGACCGCCGCGGGGCTCTGGTTCGGGCGGCGCGAAGAAGGCACGGCCGACTACTTTCTCGCCGGCAAGAGCATCGTCTGGTGGGCGATCGCCGGGTCGATCTTCGGCACCAACGTCAGCTCGCACCACATGGTGGGCATGATGGGCGCCGGCTTGAAAGAAGGATTCGCCCAGGCCAACTTCGAGTTCGGCGCGATCTTCGGATTGCTGATGCTGTGCTACTTCTTCCTGCCCTTCTATCGCCGGATGGGCGTCTACACGTTGTCCGAGTACCTGGGCGAGCGCTTCGACCAGCGCAGCCAGTTGATGTACTCGATCACCAACATGGGTTTCTTGCTGATCCAGATGTGCGGCACGCTGATCCTGGGCGCGCTGACCGTGGAGACCCTGCTGTCCGGCTCCGACTTCGCGATCAGCTACGAAGCGGCCGTCTGGCTGTTGGCCGGAGTGGCCGCGGTGTACACGATCTTTGGCGGGTTGAAGGCCGTGATCTTTACCGATGTCGTGCAGAGCGTGCTGCTGCTGGGCGGCGGTGGCATCTTGGCCGTATTGGCGATCTGGCATCCCGACGTGGGCGGCATCTCCGGGCTGCTGGAGAAGCAGCCGGATAAGTTCCACGTCTTCTTTCCGGCCGATCATCCCGAGTTGCCCTGGAGCGGCGTGTTCACGGGGCTGATGGTGCTGCACTGCTACTACTGGGGCACGAATCAATTCATCGTGCAGCGCACGCTGGGTGCCAAGAGCGGTTGGGACGCGCGCCAGGGCGTGATCACCGCCGGGTTCTTCAAGCTGTTGATTCCGTTCTTCTGCATCGTGCCCGGCATGGCGGCCGGTTACATCCTTTCGATCGATCCCGAAACGGAAAGCGATACGGCCTTTGCCGGGCTGACCCGAACGCTGTTGCCGCACGGTTATGGCCTGGTCGGCGTCGTGATGGCCGGACTGGTCGGTGGGATTCTTTCGACGATCGACTCGATGATGAACTCAACGGCCACGCTGTTCACGTTCGACATCTATCGTAAGTACGTCCGACCCGAGGCTTCCGAGAAACGGCTGATTTGGGTCGGGCGCGTGGCGATGATGGTGATGGTCGGCTCGGGCATTGCGCTGTCGCTGGTGTTCGGCCAGGTGCGCGGCGGCATCTTCAACCAGATGGCCAACTACAACGCGTATCTGGTGCCCGGCGTGATCGTGGCGTTCGTGGCTGGAATTTTGCAGCCGTATGTGACGCGGACCGCCGCGGTGACGTGCATCGTGGCCGGACCGATTCTTTCGGTCCTGTTCGAGCAGGGCGCGTGGTACGCCTTCGAGCACGACTTGCAGGCGTTTCATCGCGCGGGCTTGGCGACGGTGGCCTGCTACGTGCTGTTGCTGGTGGTCAGCGCGCTGTCGCAGGGCGAGCGCGATACGCAGCGCGAACACTATACCTGGCGGCGATTTCGCCTCGAGCCGACCGACGACGAAGTGCCGGCCAGTTCGTGGTGGCGGCGCGACAAAGTGTGGGCCGTGCTGCTGGTGATCGTGACGCTGTGGATGTGTTGGTTCTTTGCCTGAGCGGGTGCGGTGGAATCGGGATGCGCCGGGTTCCGCGTGGCAGACTCGTCGGCCGGAGGTTTTCGCGATGCTCATCGTCAAGACGGTTTTGATGTATCTGCTGGCGTTGTTGTTCATCGCGGCAGGAGTGAACCACTTTCTCAACGAGGCGTTCTACATGAAGATCATGCCCGACTACATTCCGCTGGCCCTGCACCGACCCGCGGTGATTGTCAGCGGGATTGCTGAAGTGGTCTTGGGCGTGCTGTTGGTCATTCCGGCGACGACCCGGCTCGCGGCGTGGGGAATTATTGCGCTTTTGATTGCGGTGTTTCCCGCCAACATCTACGTGTATCAGCACCAAGAGGTCCTTCCCGACGTCAGCCCCACGATGCACCTGATTCGGCTACCGTTACAGGGCGTGATGATTGCCTGGGCCTGGTGGTACACCCTGCCAAAGAAGCCGGCCGTCGATGAAGTTGGCGACGATGCCGGTAGTCCTCCGCAAACGTCCTGACGCGGCGCTGGCTGTGGTGCTAGGCCGTTTAGGCCGGTGCCGCCGGTTGGTTGCGTGCTTGGAGCAGTTTGGCGATTTCGGCCATCGTGATGTCGCGCTGCTCTACTTCCGTGACCAACGCCCGCTGCAGAATCGTGGCCAGCGGTTCGGGCATTCCGTCGGCGTAGCGGGCTGCGTCAAGCGTGTCGATTTGGCGGAGCACGCTGAGCAGGTTTTCGCCGCGAATCGCCTTTTCGCCGGTGAGCATCTCATAGATCGCCAAGCCGAGCGCGAAGACGTCGCTTTGCGACGTGGCACTTTGGCCCCGCGCCTGCTCCGGAGACATGTAGTCGGGCGTGCCGGACAGCCCGCCCCGCTCGGCAGTGCTCCAACTGCCGGTTTCGGCGGTGGGTGAATTGGTCGTGTCGCGCCGCGCCAGGCCGAAGTCCATGATCTTCACTCGCCCCTCGGGCGTGACCATGATGTTGGCCGGCTTCAGATCGCCGTGAACGATTTGATGGGCGTGCGCGCTGGCCATGCCCAAGGCAATTTGCCGAGTAAATGAAATTACGCGATCCAGCGGTAGCTTTCCGTCGGCCAGCACTTTCTTAAGCGGCAGCCCTTCGACGTACTCCATCACGATCATCGAAACGCCGTCACTATCATTGACCGCGTACACCGTGCAGACGTTGGGATGATTCAACGCAGCGGCGGCTCGTGCCTCGTCCAACATGCGGCGCGACAGCGCGTTGCCCGGCTTGAAGATCTTCAGCGCCACGCTGCGCTCGAGCATCGTGTCGCGGGCCCGAAACACGACTCCGTAGGTGCCGCGCCCGACTTGCGCGTCGATGCGGTACTGGCCGACGACGCTGTTCTGTCCGACGAGTTGCGTGGGATCGAGCGTCGCGTCGTCGCGCGACCAGTTTTCAGGGCAGAGCCCGCCGGTTTGCAATCCGTCGAGCACGCGGAGCACTTCATCGCTGCGGCGGCCGACGCTCAAATTGTGAACCACCTGATATTGCAACACGCCGTTGGGGTCGATGATGAACAGGCCGCGCAGCGCGACGTGTTGCCGCGGCAAGTAAACGCCGTACGCCTGACAAACGGCCCCATCGACGTCGGACGCCAGCGGAAACTCCAGCCCGCCCAACCCGCCTTGCGTGCGCGGGGCGTCGATCCACTTGCGGTGACTCTCGACCGAGTCGGTGCTGATGCCCAACAGGTCGCAATCGCGTCGGGCAAATTGATTGCGCTGGCGCGACAGCGCGGTCAGCTCCGTCGGGCAGACCATCGAAAAGTCGCGCGGATAGAACAACAGAATCAGCCAACGATCCCGATAGTCGTCCAGCGAGACTTCGGTGCGGGCCGGATCCGGATGACCGGTACACGGCAGCGAAAAACTCGGGGCCCGCGTTCCCACGTGAACGGCGGCGGCCGGCGGCTCGGGCGCAGGATCGTTCGGCGAAGCGCTCATGCACACCATTATGCCTCTCCCGGACCCCGTCGACCACTCCATCGTCGGCCGCGCGGAACACACACATGTTGTTGGTGGCACTGCGTTGCGCAAAACTGGTTGCACGGCGCCGGCAACTCGATTTGAATTGAGACAATCGGCCGACGCAGACACTTCGCCGCGAGGGCACCACCATGCGACATCAGCGATCGCTCAACAGACGGCAGTTCGTTACCCGCGCGGCCGCCGGGCTGGGAGGCGTGGCGCTCAGCGGTCTCGCCGGGCTGCGACCCGCCTGGGCCTTCCGCGCCGACAAGCCGCTCAAGGTCGGCGCCGTGATCACGTCCTTCACGCATCGCAGCCACGCCCACGTGATCATGGAGAACTTCCTGGTCCCCTATTTGTTCAACGGGAAGCGGACCGAGCCGGGCATGACGGTGACCGGGATGTTCGTCGACCAAATTGGCGGCGGCGACATGTCGCGCGACGTCGCGCGGCAGTTCGACATTCCGATGTACGACACGATCGGCGAGGCGCTTTGCGGCGGCGGCGATCAATTGGCGGTCGACGCGGTGCTGTTGATCGGCGAGCACGGGAATTACCCGACGAACGAGAAAGGTCAGGTCCAGTATCCTCGGAAGGAGTTCTTCGACGAAGTGGTGAAGGTGTTTCGCCGCAGCGGCCGCTCGGTGCCGGTGTTCAACGACAAGCACTTGTCGTATCGCTGGGATTGGGCGAAGGAGATGGTCGACACGGCCCGCGAGTTGGACTTTCCGTTCATGGCTGGAAGTTCGGTTCCGCTGGCCCAGCGCCGCCCGCCGATGGAGTTGCCGGCCGACGCGAAGTTGGCCAGCGCCGTTTCGATCCATGGGGGCGGGGTGGAGAGCTACGACTTTCACGCGCTGGAAGTTTTGCAGTCGCAGATCGAAGCGCGACGCGGCGGCGAGACAGGCGTCAGGCGCGTGCAATTTCTGGAAGCCGAGCCACTTTGGAAGGCGGCCGACGAGGGGCTCTGGTCGTCCGAGTTGGGCGCGCTGGCGATGGCCGCGGAAGTGGGTCCGGAGCATCCGCTGACGCGGCTTGTCGCGTCGCGCGGCAGCGCGCAACCGGACCCTGCCGAACCCGTCCACGGCATCCTGATTCACTACAACGACGGGCTGCGAGCCGTCGCGCTAAAGGTGGGCAACAGCGGCACGCGATGGAACTTTGCCTGCCAGGTCGAGGGCGAAAACGAGCCGCGAGCGACCGCCTACTACGTCGGACCGTGGGACAATCGCAACTTGTTCAAAGCCCTGTCGCACGCCATCCAAACGCATTTCCGTGAAGGCAAGGCCCCCTACCCCGTCGAGCGCACCCTGCTCAATAGCGGAATTCTGGACGCGGCCATGGACTCGCGCGCTGCGGGCGGAAAACCGGTGGACACCCCGTGGCTCGACGTCGCGTACGCGCCGCAAGACTTTCGCGCGATGCGCGAGATGGGTGCCTCGTGGAAGATCATCACCGAAGAAACGCCCCAGCATCATGGCATCAAGCCGGTCGGGCTGGAGCAGGCCGGATAGCTGATCGGCGAACCGGTCATCCGCGCGATGGCCGACCGGGTCGGTGGCCTGCAATGCACTTTCGCGCATGTTCGGCGCGGCGTCAGACCAGCAGCACCGCGGCACCGAGCAGGATGAAGAAGGCGCGTGTCAGTCGGCGTTTGCTCATGCGTCGGCGCTTTGTGAAGGGAGCATTTCGAAGTGCGTGACGGCAAGTGCGCCCGCCGCGACAGCTGGCGGCGGTCAGCCCTTGCGCGGATTCACCATCGACGCTTTACGCCGAAGGCTTTAGGCAATCTGCCAACGCGCCAGCACACGGAGTCGGCCGCTAGCGCGCGGGTAGGCACTCGGCGCGTCGAGCGGCGTCGAATGCATTGTTTGGGCAGTGTTCGGCGCGTTGACGCGTTGGCCTGTGCCCCCTAAACTCACCGGATTAGCGCGATCGCCGCGCGACACATTCCGTGCAAGCAGCCCGAGCGCGAGGCACCGCTTGCCGCCGCTGGTCCCCCTTCCAGAAGCAAGCAGCCCATGCCCACCAAGCCAAAAACGGCCCCCGGCAAGCCCGCCGCCAAGTCGATCGACGAGTTGGCGATCAACACAATTCGCACGCTGGCGATGGACGCCGTTCAAAAAGCCGACAGCGGACATCCCGGCACGCCGATGGCCCTGGCTCCGGTGGCCTATGCGCTGTGGAACGACGTGCTGCGCTACGACCCGGAACATCCGCTGTGGCCGGCGCGGGACCGTTTCGTGTTGTCGTGCGGTCACGCGTCGATGCTGCTGTACGCGCTGTTGCACCTGGCCGGGGTGAAGCAGTACGAGAACGGGAAGCCGACGGGCGAGCTGGCCGTGACGCTGGGCGAAATTGAGCGCTTCCGCCAGATACATAGCCGCACGCCGGGCCACCCGGAGCACGGCGACACGTCCGGCGTGGAAACCACGACCGGCCCGCTCGGACAGGGATGCGGCAACAGCGTCGGCATGGCCATCGCCCAACGCTGGCTGGCTGCGCATTTCAATCGTCCCGGGTTCGAGCTGTTCGACTACAACGTCTATACGCTGTGCAGCGACGGCGACATCATGGAAGGCGTGACCAACGAATCCGCGTCGCTGGCCGGGCATTTGAAGCTGTCGAATCTTTGCTGGATCTACGACAACAACCACATCACGATCGAAGGCCGGACGCCGTTGGCATTCTCCGAAGACGTCGGGCACAGGTTTGAGGGACTCGGCTGGCACGTCACCCAAGTCGCCGATGCCAACGATTTGGCGGCGCTGGCCAAGGCGTACGAGTCATTTCAGCAGACGACCGATCGACCGACGCTGATCATCGTGCGCTCGATCATCGGCTGGGGCGCGCCGCACAAACAAGATACCCATGACGCGCACGGCGCGCCGTTGGGCGAGGACGAAGTGCGGGCCACCAAGGAGTTCTACGGCTGGCCGCCGGACGAACACTTCCTGGTGCCGCCCGAGGTGCCGGACCACTTTGCCGACGGAATCGGCAAGCGCGGTCAAAAGCTGCACGACGCCTGGAGCAAACAATTCGACAAGTACGCGGCCAAGCATCCGGAGTTGGCCGAGCAGTGGAAGCGGATGCAGCGCCGTGAACTGCCCGACGGTTGGGACAAGGCACTGCCGACCTTTCCGGCCGATGCCAAGGGCGTGGCCAGTCGCTCGTCGTCGGGTAAGGTGCTCAACGCCGTTGCGGCCAACGTACCGTGGCTGTTGGGCGGGGCCGGCGACCTGGCACCTTCGACCAAAACGCTTTTGAGCGACGAAAGCGCTTTCGAGGCGGACAACTATGCTGGACGCAACTTCCACTTCGGAATTCGCGAACACGGCATGGCCGCGACGCTCAACGGCATGGCGCTGTCGAACCTGCGGCCGTACGGCGCGACGTTTTTCATCTTCAGCGACTACCTGCGGCCTTCGATGCGGCTGAGCGCGCTGATGGGCCTGCCGGTGATCTACATCTTTACGCACGATTCGATCGGCGTCGGCGAAGACGGGCCCACGCACGAACCGGTCGAGCAACTTGCCGCCGTGCGGGCGATTCCCAACGTGCTGTTGATTCGGCCAGGCGACGCCAACGAAGTGACCGAAGCGTGGCGCACGATCATGCCGCAAACCAGTCGGCCGGTGGCTTTGGTGCTGACGCGACAAAACCTGCCGACGCTCGATCGCACGAAGTACGCTCCGGCAACGGGCGTGGCTCGCGGAGCGTACGTCTTAGCCGATGCGCCGGACGGCGGCCAACCCGACGTCATATTGATCGGCACCGGCAGCGAGGTTTCGCTGTGCGTGGACGCCTACGAACAGTTGATCGGCGAAGGCGTGCGGGCCCGCGTCGTAAGCATGCCCAGTTGGCACCTGTTCGACGAGCAGGACGAAGCCTATCGGGCGAGCGTGTTGCCGCCGGGTGTCACGGCTCGTGTGGCCGTGGAGGCGGGCGTCGAGCAGGGCTGGGAGAAGTACATCGGCTCAGGCGGACGGTTCGTCGGGATGCGCAGTTTCGGCGCGTCGGCGCCGGCGAACGAATTGTTCGAGCACTTCGGGTTCACCGTGGCGAACGTCGTACGTCAGGCGAAAGAAATGTTGGCCGCGGCAAAGAACTAGGCCGCGGCACGTTGTTGCCGCGCGGCAGCGGTTGTCCCGAATGATCGTCGCAGTGACAACTGCGCCGACTCGCGGCCGCGCTACACCTGCATCAGTTGCCGCAACGACGCTTCCGGATAGAGGCAGAAGGCGTAGTCGCGCGACGCCAAGATGCCCTGGTTGCGAAGCCCCGTTTCGATCGCGGCCTGTTGGGCCAAGAGCGCCTTCCGCTCGTCGGCCAGAAACGGTTGCAGGCCTTCGTTGGCATCGCGAATCTGGTGGCAGCGTTGGCGCGCGTTGTCGGCCGTCTGCGGCGTCGCGACCCAACGCCGTTTTTGCTCGAGGAGAGACTCGAGCGTTGTGTCGCCGTTGGCCTGCACGCTGCGCTCCGGATGAAACGCCAGATCGCGCAGTGCCGCGCTAACTTGCCGGGCGTCGTCGTGCGTGGCACCCGCTTGCGCGACAGGTAGACGAAGCGTGGCCGTGACCGTCATATACTGCGGCGGCTTGATTCCGAAGAATCGTTCGATGATTGCGTCGGTGACCTGGTCGTACTTGGCTCCGCCGATTCCGTGCAGGAACAAATCCCCAAGACAGACGCGCGCAAACAGCGTCGTGATCAACGCGCGGGTCCGGATCCGCACCCCGCGCCCGGACAGCTCGGCCAATTCGTCGGCCGCCCGTGCGGCATCGCCGTCAGGCGTGAGCGGCAAGCGATGCGTGAACGACTCCAGGTCGGACAACTCGATCGCGTCGCCCGACGAACGGGCAAACAGTCGGCGCCGGTTCGGATCATCGACGTCCCAGATCCAAAACGGCGCTTCGAGCCAGTCACCGTCGACCGAAAGATCCGGCACCGGATGAGCGCTTGAGCGCACGTGGTTGGCACGCCGAAAATCGGACACCGATCGATTGTAGACATCCCACAACTGTGGCAACCTGGCCAACAGGTGACAGGCAAACCAGTGAAACGCCGGCAGGTCGCAAACATGGCTTTGCGGAATCTCAAGCGTCGTGCCGCCCCAGCGCGATTCCTGGATGTGGCGAGCTTGAGCAATGCACTGCCCCAAGTTGCCGCACGCTTCGGCCCGCTGTTCGACCAGCGGCCAAAATGCGCGCACGAACGGGTCGGGCACCAGCTCGGAAATCGCGTCGGCCACCCGACGGCCGAACGAACCGAAACATTCCGGGTCGATCACGCGCCGTGCTTCGTACGGAATCCGCGCCGATTGCTGATCGAACGCGATGCTTTGCACGATCGGCGTGGCGACCGTGCCCGACGGGACACGCACCGCGGCCGATTTGATCGTGTCGCTATCGATCGCCAGGTTGACCGCCACGGCGTCGTGCCGCTTTGCGATGGCGCCCAGCACAAAGTTCTTGTACCAGACGCCCGGATGGAAAAGTTGCGGTTGATGACCGGCCAGGATGAGCCGCGTGGCTTGTCCGCCTGTGGGACTCGGTACATCGAGGTACGAACGCGTGTAGGCCCAGGCTGCTTGCACCAATTCATCGCGGGCTTGCTCGGCCAACTTGCCCAGCGGGCGACCTTGCACGTCGTAGTCCGACGCGGCGGTGATCGCGGCATTCTGCTCGATCATCTGGCCGACGTCGTCCATCGGCGGAGCGACCAGCTTGCCTCCGCTCTGGGCCGGCGCGCGCAGTCGCCTGTGGGCGAGCGCTTCACTCATCAGCTTCATCCGGCAGCCTCGCGACACATGGTTTTCCTTCCGGCGTGGGGCGGCCGAACTCGGGCGCGACCAATCATACGATCCAACACCTCATAATAGTACAACAACCTCGTGCCGCTGTTGTCCAACGATCCGCCGAACGATCGCGATTCGTCCAGATAAATCAGTGGCACCGGCAACTCCACGATTTTGAGTCTTGCCCGAGCCGCTTGAACCCAAACTTCCAGCGGCATCGCGTAGCCGAGTTCGGTGATGTCCAGCGCGTCGAGCGCGTCACGGCGATACGCCTTAAACCCACAAAACGCGTCGGTCAAGTTCAAGCTCAGTCGGCGATTCAACTCGGAGGTGATCTCCATGTTGATCCGCTTCCGTTCACGCGGCGGCTCGCTCTGGCCGGCAAACGTTTCGAGGTAGCGGCTGCCGGAAACAATCTGGGCATCGGCGCACCTGGCGACGAACTGCGGAATCCGCTGCGGCTCGTGTTGGCCGTCGCAATCGATCGTCACCAGCACGTCGTAGTTGTGCTCAAGCGCATAGCAATACGCCGAGCGCAGCGCAGCGCCGTAGCCCTGATTTTTCGCGTGCGTGACGCGGGCGACGTCGTTTCGGCCCGCCAACAGCTCGGCCGTGCCGTCGGTCGAGCCGTCGTCCACGACCAGCACGTTGCGGCTGTAGCGCAACACTTCGTCGAGCACGCCGCCGACGTGGTTCACTTCGTTGTATACCGGCAGAGCCGTCAAGAAGTTGATTGCCATCGTTGCCCCTCTCGAACACTGCTCAGTGGGTCGTGCCGGCGGAGATTGGAGACTCGTTATTGTAAACAGTTTGTGCCGGAAGGCGAGCGAACGCTCCGCGACCACGAGGCCCGAGCAACCCCCGCGGACTGTGCTAGAGCCAGTGCAGCGGGTCCGCTTCCTCCGTGCTGGCCCAGACTTCGAGCGAGGAAAACCGCTCTGCCAGGACGTCGGCCAATTGCTCGACGGCAAATCGCTCGCTGGCAAAGTGCCCGGCCAGTACCAGGCCGATGCCCCGCGATTCGGCTTCGAGACACGTGTGAAAGCGGACTTCGCCGGTCACCAATGCGTCGCAGCCGGCCGCATGGGCCGCTGGCAAGAACTCGCCCGCGCTGCCGCACGCCACCGCCACGCTCCGTACCGGTGCGTCGAGTTGGCCAACCGCTTGCGCATGGGGAATCGCAAGTTGTTGCTTGACCGTGGCGGTCAGCTCGGCCAACGTCGTCGGCGCGGGCAACTGCCCGAAGCGTCCGGCCCCCTGACCCGGTTCATTGCCCGGCACCAGCGGCGCGATCGACGCCAGTTGCAGCCCTTCGGCCAAACGTTGATTGATTCCCTGCTGCGCGGAATCGAAGGCCGTGTGCGGACTGAATAGCGCAATGCCGGCCCGCGCCAGTTGCAACAGCAAGCGACCTTCGGTCGTTTCGGCCGTCAGGCGCGACACGGGACGAAATGGCAAGGGATGATGGCTGACGACCAGGTCCGCCCGTTTCGCGACCGCTTCGTCGGCGCTTGCCGGCGTGACGGTCAGACACGTCATCACGCGCTGCACACCTTGCTGATGATCACCGACGAGCAATCCCACGTTGTCCCACGACTCGGCCAACGCCGCGGGCGCGAACGCTTCTAGAAACTCGGAAACTTCGGCAACAGTGTGCATCGTGTAGGAAGTTGCGTCGGTGCCAGATGGACAAAGGGCACGGCGGTCGCGCGGAAGGGTTGGGCCGCGCGCTCGGCTCCTACTATTATGCCCGATGTGGCCGAACAAATTCGATGGGCGCGGTGGACCGGACCGCTACAATCATTACCTCCGGTATCAAACCCGCTGTTCGCCACGCCGCAGAGCCGCTCGCCGTGTCCGCGCTGAACGTCGCCATTCAATTGACCGGGCTGCGAATGCCGTTTCGTAAAGCGGTGGTCGCCGCGGCACGATTAGGCGTGCGCGGTGTCGAGATCGACGCGCGCGGCGAACTACGGCCCGATCAGCTCGACCAAACCGGATTGCGCGAAGTACGACGGCTGCTGGAAGAACACGAGTTGCGGGCGGTGGCAATCAATTTTCGCACGCGGCGCGGGTACGACGCCGACGACCAAATCGATCGCCGCGTGGCCGCGACCAAGGCCGCAATGCGGTTCGCTGCCCAATTGGGCGCACCGGTCGTCGTTAACCAGTTGGGTCGCGTGCCCGACGACGTCAAATCTCCTGCCTGGAAGCTGCTGACCGAAACGCTTGCCGATGTCGGTAACTTTGGGCATCACGTGGGCGCAAGTCTGGCCGTGCAGTCCGGTGGGCAAGGCGGCGCCGATCTGCGGCGGTTGATCGACGCGCTGCCCGAAGCCGCGCTCGTCGTCACGCTTGATCCGGCCAATGCGATCATCAACGGGCATTCGCCGCTGGAAGATGTCGTTGCGCTGGGGCCGTCGATAGCGTACGTCCATGCTCGCGATGCGGCCCGCGATTTGGCTCAAGGCGGCGGGCTCGAAGTGCCGCTGGGTCGCGGTACGGCCGACTTTCCGGCGTTGCTGGGCGCGCTGGAAAACTTTGGCTACCGCGGATTCTTTTGCGTGGCGCGGCAACAGGCCCAGGTTCCGGTGGAAGAATTCGCCCAGGCCGTGGCATATCTGAACCAGATCGTGCAGTGAGTTCAGGTGCGAAGCTCCGTGAGGTGCGATTTAACGACGCTTGCGCTGCCGTGCCCCGATCGCGCGAATTGCTCGAATTGCGCCCGGGTCTTTTGTACAATGCTGCGGCGTGGGCCGCCGCGGCGCGGCGGAACGGGATGGCGCTATTCATCGTACTCGAAACCGCGAAGAGGACCCTGCCATGATTCGCACCTCGTCACCCATGTTCGCTTGCCTCGCATTGACGCTGCAGGTCGCGCTGGCCGAGCAAGCGCTGGCGGCCGATAACGAAAAGCCAGGCGTTGACCAGGCAGTGCTCGAGAAGCAATTCGCCGAAACGATGTCCGGCGCCACGCTGGTCGGACAGTTCACGACCGTCGATGCCGACGGCGAAAAGCCCCTGGCCAAAGATCGGTACACGTTGGGCAAAGTTCACAAGTTGCAGAACGGACTCTGGTCGTTCGAGACGCGCATTCAATACGGCGATCACGACGTGAAGGTGGCGCTGGCGCTCAAAGTGCTCTGGGCCGGTAGCACGCCGGTGATCACGCTCGACAAGGTGCTGGTGCCAGGGTTGGGAACGTTCGACGCCCGTGTGCTCGTTCACGGAGACGAGTATGCCGGCACCTGGAGCGGCGGTGACCATGGCGGTCACTTGTTCGGCACGATTACGAAGAAGTAGCCGGCGATCGCGCGGCGATCACTGCGGCAGAAAGTGCCAGCGCGGCCGTTTCGACGCGCAAAGTGCGTGGGCCGAGCCCGACGGCCTGCCACCCGGCGGCCAGCGCCGCGTCGCACTCTTCGTCGGTGAAGCCTCCTTCCGGCCCAATGGCGATCGCCACGTCGCGCGGCGAATCGGTTGGCGATCGCTGCTGTGTCGCACCGGCCCAGGTCGGCGCGCCGGGATGCGCAAACAGCCGCAGCGAGTCGTTGGCACTGTCGTGCAACAACTCGGCCCATGCGCGGGGCGGCGCGATTTTCATCAGGCGATTGCGGCCGCATTGCTTCGAGGCTTCGATGACGGCGCGGCGCAGCTTCGAAGCCGAGGTGGCGGTCGTTTGTCCGCCGGATCGTTCCGTGACCAGCGGCACCAGCCGCGCAATGCCCAACTCGGTCGCCTTCTCCACCAGCCACCGCTGGCGATCCCCCTTGGGCATGGCCACCGCGAGCGTGAGACGAAACGGCAGCTCGCGATCCGTTTCCACGCGATCGGTGATCGATAGCTCGACGTCGGTACGGCCCACGGATTCGACCCGAGCCGAGAACTCCGCGCCGCTCCCGTCGAACAACGTCACGCGATGTCCCGATTCGGCGCGCATGACGTGGATCAGGTGATGGGCCTCGCCGCCGGCCAGGTGAGCCCGCGGACCGTCGATCGGTCGTTCGACAAAGTAGCGATCGGCCATGGGCATTCTTGAGGCGGAGCAACAATCGGCGCGAAAGGGCCGCGAGGTTGGCAGTCGCCCAGCGCTGTCTCGTCATTTGGCTCAAGCGAGTCGCGCGGTCGTACCGAAAATATCGAACGATGCGCAATTGTCGACGTCGTGTTTGCTAGCTTACCGATGCTCGCACGGAAAGAACAGCTATGTACTTATCTTATTGGGGGCTCAGCGCCTCGCCGTTTCGTGTCACACTCGACCCGAAGTTCTTCCATCAAGGTCTGACGCAGGACGAAGCCCTGGCGCGACTGCACTTCCTGGTCGACGAACATCGCTCGGTCGGCCTGTTGCTGGGCGAGTCGGGCAGCGGCAAATCGACGATCCTGGAATCGTTCGCGCGCCAGTTGCCCAAGCACGGCGTGCAACTGGTTTATACAAGCCTCGCCGGGCTCGATCTGCACGACTTTCTGTGGAGCGCCGGCGGACAACTGGGCGTCGAAACCCTGCCGACGGCCGACCGTTTTTCATTGACCCGAGCATTGACCGACCACATCGTCGCCAACCGCTATCAGCAACTAGCCACGGTGCTGTTGCTGGACGACGTGGATCAAGCCGATCTGGAGGTCTTGGGCGAGATCGCGCGGCTGGCGCAAATCAACGTCGATCGCGATGCCCGGATAACCGTCGTGCTGTCGGGTCAACCGGGACGCGTGGTTCACGCCGGTCCGCGCCTTTTGGATCTGGTGGAATTGCGGATCGATCTTGACGGTTGGGAAGCGGACGAGACGGCCGCCTTCGTCAAACAAGCGCTGTCAGCGGCTGGACGCTCGACGCCGATCTTCAGCGAAGCCGCGCTATCGCGACTGCACGACAAGACGGGCGGCGTCCCGCGCCGGGTGAAGCAACTGGCCGACTTGGCGCTGTTGGCCGGCGCGGGCCAGAACTTGGCGCAGATCGAGCCCGAGCTGATCGACGCCGTGGTGGACGAGCTGGGGTTTCATCCGATGGTTGCCGGCCGCACTGCGTCGGTCTACGCCTGAGCACTCGGCAGTGTTCGCGTGGGCATCTGGGCCAACGGCCGAAGGCCGATGCAATCCCGTGCATCGCAGCGCCAATGTTCGGCCCAGCCAGCCGGAGGGCGGCACCGCTTGCTGGCATTTCTCGCAGGCCCCTGGCAGGCTGATCTGGCATGGGGCGGCCCGGCGGGTAGAATATCGCTAGTCAGATATCCCCGTCGAATTCGCCGCCCGAGGTCGCGCTCGCGTGTCTAAAGCAGCCACCATCGACAGCAGCCTTCCGCCCGAAGAAGTCATCGACCTGAAGGATCCGGTCGTGGCCGGCATCCTGGCCTGGCTTTGGCCCGGTCTGGGGCACCTCTATCAGGGGCGCACCCGCAAGGGAATGCTGTTCATGATTTCGATCCTCAGCATCTTCTTCTACGGGCTGTTCATCAGCGACGGCCGTGCGGTTTACGCGTCGTGGGTCGAAGGCGACAAACGGCTGCCGTACTTGTGCCAGGTTTGCGCCGGCTTGCCCGCGCTGCCGGCGATCGTGCAGACCTATCTGGTGCGCAACGGCCGCGAGCCGCTGCTCGGTGGCATCATGGCGCCGCCGGCCAACTTGACCGAGCTGAACGACCTTTGGAAGTCGCTGCACCGTCGATTGGAATTGGGCACGGTCTATACGATGATCGCCGGCCTGCTCAACGTGTTGGCCATCTACGATGCGTATGGGGGACCGGTGCGCCTCGAGCCGGAGGAACCGAAGCGTCGCGAGGATGAAGAGTCCGACCCGAGCCCCGACGGATAGCCCGTCGGCGGTTGCCCCGCGCGGAGAACGTGATGCAAGGCATGTTGTTGCTGTTGGCCGAAGTGAACCTGATGTGGTACTCGCTACCGCTGATCGTCTCGATCAGTCTGGTTTATTCGGCGACGCGTCATGAAGAAATGGGACCGATCCTCGGTCACGCCGCGCGGCTGGCCGTAATGATCACCGTGTTCATGGTGATCATCCTGCTCGTGCTCGCAGCAATCTCTTATTGGTTGTGACGCGCCGCCGCTTTGCGGCAGCCATTGCGCGCAAGGCATCCGATTGTGCCCCAACGCTTGCGTGCGCGGCGCGGCGCGACATTCCGCGTCGGACCGGCATCGCCCGGCGCTAGACGAAAAAGTCGGGCTGCAGCTCGACGCCCGGCTCGACGGCATACTGATCGAAGTCCGTCACGCCCTCGTCGCGCAGCACGTCGTCGTCGACAAAGAAGTTGCCCGTCGTCGTGCGGCTGTCGCGGACCAAAATGGCGTGGGCGGCGTCGGCCATGATCTCCGGTTTGCGACAGTGTCGCACCACCTCATCGCCGCCGAGCAAGTTCCGCACGGCGGCCGTGGCGATCGCGGTGCGCGGCCAAAGCGCATTGACCGCCACGCCCTTATCTTTGAACTCTTCGGCCATGCCGAGCACGCACATGCTCATGCCATACTTGGCCATCGTGTAGGCGACGTGATCGGCAAACCAGCGCGACTCCATGAGCAAGGGCGGCGAGAGGTTGAGGATGTGCGGATTCGCGGCCTTGAACAAATGTGGCAGGCAAGTTCTCGAGGTCAGATACGTGCCACGCGTATTGATGCCGTGCATCAGGTCGTAGCGCTTCATTTCGGTTTGCAGCGTACCAGTCAACGAGATCGCGCTGGCGTTGTTGACCAAGATGTCGATTCCGCCAAACGTTTCAACCGCCTTGTCGACGGCCGCTTGAACCTGGTCTTCGAAACGGATGTCGGTAATACAGGCTAGGCCCTTGCCGCCGGCTGCCTCGATTTCCTCGACGGCGGTGTACACCGTGCCGGGCAACTTCGGATGAGGCTCGGCGGTTTTGGCGACAACCACGATGTTCGCGCCGTCGCGGGCGGCACGCAGCGCGATCGCCTTACCAATGCCGCGACTTGCGCCGGTGATCAGGAGCGTTTTCCCTTGAAGATTTGCCATCGATGGCCCCTCGTGAGCGACGGTCGTGTTGGGCGAAAGGGCCTCATCCTACCGCAGCCGACGACCGGGGGGCAAACGGGCAAAAACCCGCTCCAGCGGCCCCAACACGCTGCCAAAGAGTTGGGCAATCGTCATTTTCGCGCCGACCCGGCGCAGGCCGCGCCGGGGGTGCGCTGACGGGTGCCTCGGCGGCGGGGCGGCTCGTTGACACTTTGTCGTAAGCCATTTACAGTAAATACGTTGACGTTTTTTCGCGCCCATTTTGGCCCGTCCGATGGGCCGAGTGCGAGGTCATGTGGCAAAGAAGGCATGGGGCGGCGTCTTTCAAGACGCAACCGATCAGCGCGTCGAGAAGTTCACCGAAAGCGTGAGCTTCGACCGCCGCCTTTACGCACATGACATCACCGCTTCGATCGCGCACGCTCGGATGTTGGCCAAAGTCGGCCTCATTTCGCAAAAAGAGTGCCAACAAATTGAGCAAGCGCTCGGCGATATCCGCCAGGAAATTGAGCAGGGGGACTTCGTCTTCGACATCGCGCTGGAAGATATCCACATGCACGTCGAGCGGGCGCTGATCGATCGATTGGGCGACGTCGGGCGCAAATTGCACACCGGCCGCAGCCGAAATGATCAGGTCTCGACCGATTTGCGGCTCTGGATTCGCGACGCCATTGACCAGACCGATGCGCGCCTGGCCCACTTGCAACGGGCCTTCGTCCAACGGGCCGAGCAGGATGACGGCGTTATTCTGCCGGCCTACACGCACTTGCAACGCGCCCAGCCCGTACTGGCCGCCCACTATTGGCTTTGCTACTGCGAGAAACTCGAGCGCGACCGTACACGTTTGGCGGACTGCCGGCGGCGGGTCAACGTGTGCGCGCTGGGCACCGCGGCGGTGGCCGGCACCAGTCTGCCAATCGACCGCGACGACGTGGCCCAGCAACTGGGCTTCGAAGGACTGGCCGCAAACAGCATCGACGTTTCCAGCGATCGCGACTTCGTCATCGAATTCGCCTTCGGGCTGGCCATGATTGCCGAGCACCTGAGCCATTGGGCCGAGGAGTGGGTGCTGTGGTCGACCGTCGAGTTCGACTTTCTGACGCTGCCGCAAGCGTTTTGCACCGGCTCGTCGATCATGCCGCAAAAGGTCAATCCCGACGTATTGGAACTGGTGCGCGGCAAGACGGCCCGTGTGGTCGGCAACTTGACGGCGCTATTGGTCCTGCTAAAGGGTCTTCCGCTGGCGTACAACCGCGACCTGCAAGAAGACAAACAGCGGCTGTTCGACTCATACGATACGGTCGATGCGTGTTTAGAGTTGGCTGCGCCGCTGGTGGCCGGAGCCAAGCTAAACCGCGAGAGCATCGCCAGCCGGCTCGACGAAGGCCACCTGGACGCCACCACGTTGATGGAAGCACTCATCCAGCGCGGGATCGCGCAGCGCACAGCACACGAAACGGTTGGCAAGCTGGTGCGCCGCGCCTTGGATCGCGGCGTGCGGTTGTGTGACTTGTCGGCTGACGACTTCCAGGCCGTCGACGTGCAACTCGAGCCCGACGTGCGTGAAGCGTTGGGTGCGCAGCGCGCGGTGGCGGCCTTTGTCAGCTACGGTTCGACGGCGCCCGAGCGGGTCGCGCAACAACTCGCGCGATGGAAGGAAGCGTTGGGCGCGAACGTGGGCTGAGAACACCCTGGACAGACAACTTGCATCTCAAATCACTGCAACAGAAGCATTAGCCGGGTTGGAACTGACATGAGTGCCATGATTCGCCGAACGATCGGTTGTTGCGCGATTGCCTTGGGTTGGTTGGTCGTTTTGCCAGCGACGCACGTGCCGGTTTGCGCCCAAGAGGCGGACGATCCGTTTGGAGGCGCGGCGATGGACGAACCGGCCGACGAGCCGGCATTCGACGCGGCCGACGTGTTTGGCGTTGACGACGCAATGCCCGATCAGCCGCCGGCCGACGCCGTACCGGCCGACGTGCCCGTGGATCCCGCGGGCGTGCAAGACCCCCTGGGCCCGCCGCCCGATCCGGCCGTGTTGGCGATCCAAGAGTGGGCCCCGAAAACGCCGCGTGACCTGCTGCGGGCGATTGCCATCCTGATCGACTTGGACGCTGCCGACGCAGCCAAACCGTACGCCGACGAATTGGGACAGCAACAGCTCGACCAGACCGCCAAGGCGGACTTGGTCGCCCAGACCAATCCGGCCGATCTAATGCGGTTGGCCCGGCATCCCGTGGTGGGACCGGTCCTGGCGCCGCTGGTCGACGATTGGCTCAAAGCGGCCGAGGCGCATCGCCAGGATGCGGCTCGGTTGACCGAAGCGGCCGGACAGCTTGCAGATCCCAACGCGGCGGTCCACGAGCCGGCAGCCGTCACGTTGTTGCAAGCGCGGGAATCGGCCGTCGCTCCGCTGGTCGCCGTCCTGGCCGATCCGAATCGGGCCGCCGAGCACGCGGCCGCGAAACAACTATTGCGGTATCTCGACGGCTACGCCGTGGAGCCGCTGTTGGGCGTGCTCGAGTCGCCCGACACCGCGCTCAAAACGCACGTCGTCGAGCTGCTCGGACAGGTCGGCGGGCAGGAATCGGTCGGTGCCTTATTGGCCGCGCTGGTTGCGCCGTCCAGCCCACCCGAGTTATCATCCGCGGCGGCCGGGGCATTGCAGCGGATTCTGGGACGAACGCCCGACCGTCAGGAAGCGGTGCGGATGCTCGAGCAAGCAGCACTTGCGCCCCTGGAATCATCGCGCGATGACAGCCCCTATACGGCCGAGCCGGCGATCGTGTGGCATTGGAGCAAGGAGTCGAATCAAAGCGTGCCGGTTGCCTACGACAAGACGAGCGCGGCGCTGGCCCGCGCCACGCGGCTGGCTCGCGCCTTGCACCTGGTGGATCCGAGTCGAGCGGATTGGCGTCGCTTGTACTTGACCGCCATGTTGCAAGCGGCCCAAGTCCGTCGCGGTTTGGGTGCGCCGCTGTCGACCGGCGAGGGCACGGCCCACAACGTGGCCGCGTTCTACGGGCCCGAGGTCATCAATCACGTGCTGGCCAGGGCACTGGTCGAAGGGTATTTGCCAGCGGCGATCGGTGCGGCGCACGTGTTGGGCGACATCGGCAATGTCGCGATGCTTTCGCGTAACGGCGCCGAGCCCAGCCCGCTGGCCGAGGCGGCCGGCCACGAGGACCAGCGGTTGCGCTTCGCCGCGATCAACGCGATCATGAAGCTGGGGCCGCGCGACCCGTTTGCCGGTTCGACCAACGTCACCAATGGGATGGGATACTTTGCGCGTTCGATCGGCGTGCCGCGCGTGCTGGTGGCTCATCCGAGCAGCGCCGAGGCGCAGAAGATTGCTGGGATGGCCGCGACGTTGGGCTACGAGACCGACATCGCCACCAACGGCCGATCGGCGTTTGAGTTGGCCGTTCGCTCGCCCGACTACGATTTCCTGCTGTTGCACTCGGCGCTTGACGGGCCGGAGGTGGACTATTTGGTGGCTCAGTTGCGGCGCGACGCGCGCACCTCACGGTTGCCGATTGGTCTGATGGCGGAGCCGGACGACATGGAACGCGTCGAGCTATTTGCTAGTCGCACCCCGCCGGCGGTCCCGATGCTTTCGCCGGCCAACGATGCCGAGATGAGGGTCCGCGCCGGTCAGCTTCTTGCCCGAGCAGGACGATGGCACGTTCCGGCTGCCGAGCGCAAGGCATATGCCATGGCAGCCCTGCGATGGCTGGCGATCTTGGCCGTGCATCCGCAAACGGCGTTCGACGTCCGCACGCAGGAGGGCGCGGCTACGGCGGCGTTGTATCTGGCGGAACTGAGCCCTTTGGCCGCGGCCGTGCTCGGAGAAATGGGCACCGCGACTTCGCAGCAGAGCCTGGTTGAGTTGGCCGATCTCGAAACCCAGCCGTTGGCCTCGCGGCAGGCGGCGGCGAACGCGCTCGCGCGGAGCGTAAGCCAGTTCGGTCTGCGGTTGACGCGCGATGAGATCCACCGTCAATACGACCTGTATAACGCCAACGCCGGGCGCAATGGCGATACCCACAACGTGCTGACCGCCGTGCTGGATGCGATCGAACAAAAGGGCGGGCCCGCCGGCGGCCAGTAGCGGTCGGCATTGCGTCCGCGGTACCTGGTTGGACATGAGCAGTTCCTTTCGAGCCGACGATCAAAACGCTGGTGGTCCGCCCATCCCCGGGCTGATCGGCTCGAGCGATGCGATGCGCGACGTGTACGAACTGACACGTCGCGTGGCGCGCTCCAACGCGTCGGTCCTGCTGTTGGGCGAAACCGGCACCGGTAAGGAACTCATCGCTAAGGGCATCCACCAGACCAGCCACCGCGCCAGCGGGCCGTTCGTGCGGGTCAATTGCGGCGCGCTGTCGGAAAGCCTGTTGGAGAGTGAGCTGTTCGGCCACGTCCGCGGCGCGTTTACCGGCGCCGTCACGAACCGCACCGGCCGTTTCGAGGCGGCTCACACCGGCACAATCTTCCTTGACGAGATCAATTCCACAACACCCAAGCTCCAGGTCAAACTGCTTCGCGTGCTGCAGGAGCGCGAGTTCGAACGCGTGGGCGACACACAGACCATTCGTGTCGACACGCGGGTCGTGGCCGCCAGCAATCGCGATCTGATCGTTGAAATCGAGGCGGAGCGGTTTCGCGAGGATCTGTACTACCGGCTCAACGTGGTGCCGATTCATCTGCCACCGCTGCGCGAACGGCCCGAAGACATCCCGGAACTGGTCGGCCATTTTCTCACGCTGTACAACGAAGAGAACGATCGCTACGTGACCCACATCGAGCCCGATGCACTCGAAGCGCTCAAGCGGTATCACTGGCCGGGCAACGTGCGCGAACTGCAAAACTACGTGGAACGGGCGGTCGTGATGGCCCGGGGCGACGAGCTGACGTGCGAACTGCTGCCGGCCGCCGTAATGCAAGGTCCCCAAGCCCGACCGCTGGCGCGGCCCCGCGCGGCCGACCTCGAAACCATCACCTACGACCTGGTGCAGCAGGGACTCGTTTCCGCCGGGCCGCAAGAGGACAATCTGCACGCCAAGGTCGTGAATCGTGTCGAGCGCGAGCTGATCGCGCAAGTAATGACCGCCTGCGACAGCGTACAAACCAAGGCGGCGTCGAAACTCGGGATCAACCGCAACACGCTCCACAAGAAGCTCAAGGAATATGGGCTCGATGGTGAAGCATAGGCTCGGCGGCGTGCCGCGCCGCGCACCGTAGGCCCTCCTACCGCGATGCAATTCATTTCCGGCATCAGTTTGATTTGTTTCGCGGCCAGCTACGGCGTTGCCTGGGTGCTCGAGCTGTCGCAACTGATTCGCCGCAGTAGGCCCCGCGAAGTTCTGATGATCGCGTTCGTGGTGGCCGGCATGGTCGCGCAGACTCTCTACCTGGGCTATCGCGCGTTGGAGCGCTCGGCGTCGCCCCTTTCCAGCAGCTTCGACTGGTACCTGGTGGCCGCCTGGCTGCTGGGCGGCACCTTCCTCTATTTGTCGTACTACTATCCCAAGGCGATGCTGGGCCTTTTCATGCTGCCGTTGATGTTGGCGCTGGTGGCGGCGGCCGCGCTGGCCGATCGAGAACCGCTGGCGCCCGACAGTGCCTCGCGAGCGTGGGGCATGATTCACGGCGTGTTCCTGCTGCTGGGCACGGTCGCGGTGATGGTCGGGTTCGTGGCCGGTCTGCTATATCTGATTCAGGCCCGGCGGCTCAAACGAAAGCTGCCACCCTCCGAAGGCTTTCGGCTTCCCAGTCTTGAGCGCCTGGCCAAGGTGAACAGCCGCTCGATCATTCTGTCGGCCCTGCTGGTGGGAATCGGTTTTCTCGCCGGCATGATCCTGAACATCATCGGACAGGGACAATCAGCCGAAGTGCCCTGGAGCGACCCGGTGATCTTCAGCTCGGCATTAATGCTCGCTTGGCTGTCGGCCGCAGCGGTGTTCAATGCCACGTACCGTCCGGCCCGCGGCGGAAGAAAAGTCGCATACCTGACGATCGTGAACTTCGTGTTCTTGGTGATCGCGCTGGGCGTGCTGCTGTTGGTGGAAACAGAGCACAGCGCGGCCGCGCAAGAACCGCTGCCGGCGCAATCTTCCGAACCGCCGGCGCCCGGCGCCGCCGCTTGGCGCGGGGGAGGTCGATCATGAAACTGCAAATGATCGGCTGCAGCCATCACAACTCGTCGGTCGCGATGCGTGAACAGTTGGCCTTTACGCCCGAGGAGGTCAACGTGGCGCTCGATCAGTTGCGTCACCGTTTTCCGCGCGTCGAAACGGTTTTGCTGTCGACCTGCAATCGGGTGGAAATCTACACGGCCTCCGAAGAACCCGCCGGCGGGCCGAATCACGAAGAGATCGCGCAGTTCATGGCCGACTTTCACCGGCTGCCGATGTACGAGATCTTCGACGATCTTTTCGAGCGGACCGGCGAAGACATGGTCCGGCACCTGTTCACGGTCGCCGCGAGTCTCGACAGCATGGTCGTCGGTGAACCACAAATCCTGGCACAGGTAAAACAAGCGTACGAAACGGCCAAGGAACGAGACAGCGCCGGGCCGCTGACCCATGGCATCTTTCAGGCCGCCGTGCGCGTGGCCAAGCGCGTCGCCAGCGAGACCAAGATCAACCAGCGCCGCGTCAGCATTCCAAGTGTTGCGGTCGGTGACTTTGCCCGAGATATCTTCGAGCGGTTCGACGACAAGAAAACGCTAGTGGTCGGAGCCGGCGAAATGAGCGAGGAAACGCTGCGCTACCTGCAAAACGAAGGCGCCCACGACATTACGGTCGTCAACCGGAACCACGAGCGCGCCGCGCAGTTGGCCGAACGGTGGCAAGGCAGCGCGCGACCCTGGAGCGAATTGCCGCAGTTACTCGTGGAAGCCGACGTGATCATCAGCACCACGGGCGCCAGCGAACAGGTCGTAGATCTGAACATGTACAAACAGATCGAGCCCCAACGTTATCAACGGCCCCTGTTCATCCTCGACCTGGCCGTTCCGCGCGACTTCGATTCGGCGATCGGCGATCGGCTGGGCGTGTACCTTTACTCAATCGACGACCTAAAAGCCGCTTGCGAAAAGAATCGTCGCGAGCGCGATAAAGAACTCCCCGCCGGAATAGACATCACCCACCAGTAACCTGCCCGGTTCATGGCCGAGGTGCACCATCGATCGACCGCGCCGATCATCAAACGCCTGCGTGAAGGCTGGCAACAGCCCAAGGAAGACGAACTGCGGCGGTTGCTCAACAAGCTGCCGGAACTCGACAATCGGGCTCGGGGCGAGATTGCCCAATCGTTTGAGCGGCTGATCAACAAGCTGCTGCACCCACCGTTGGAATCGCTGCGCAGCGAGTCGGAGAAGGGCCCGCCGCACAGCCTGCTCGAGGCGTTGAAGCGGCTATTTCAGCTCAAGGACTGATGAGCGAGGGGCCGCCGCCCCGGGGCCAATCGAAGTAGCGGGCAACCGATGCGGCGGATGCGCCGCAATGCCTCGCGGCGGCGGGCTGGGTTTTCCGCAGGTGGGACACGTGAGGCCGGCAGGGCTTCGATCACTCCTCGTCGTCGTCCCATTCTTCTTCGTCTTCGTCCCAGTCCTCCTCTTCGTCGTCCCATTCTTCCTCGGCGTCTTCTTCATCGTCGTCGTCGTCGTCGTCGACTTCTTCCCACTCGCCATCATCCAGGTCGTCGTCCTCTTCCTCCTCGTACTCCTCGTCGTCCTCGAAATCATCCTCGTCATCGTCCTCGTCATCGAAGTCGTCTTCGTCGTCGTCGTACGCGCGCGGTTCCACGACGATGCCACCAGGGTGACTGCCAGACACACTGGGACCGATCAGTTCCAGCAACCGATCGAGAGCTTCTTCTTCAGGCCGGACGGTGGTGATCACGATCGCTATCCTCCTGGGCTTCGCTTGCACGAGATGTAGGGTTTTCCGAAATCTCCTCGGCCGGAGATGGGTTATCGCTTTCGGTTTGGATTGCCAATTCGGCGGTCGGTTGCGGTGCCCGCAACAAATCGGCCCGCGGCAGATCGTCGAGATGTCGCAAGCCGAAGACTTGCAGGAATCGTTTGGTGGTGGCGTAACGGTACGGACGCCCCAACTCGCTTGCCCGCCCGGCCGTTCGTACGAGATCCCTGTCGAGTAGCTGTCGGAGGATTTCGCCGCAGTCGACACCGCGAATCGCTTCGATCTCGGCGCGCACGACCGGCTGGCGATAGGCGACCACTGCCAACGTTTCTTGCGCCGGTCCCGAAAGGCGCACGTCGACTGGCCAATCGCAAAGCCGCCGCAACCACGGTCCGAACTTTGGTCGGGACATCAACTGAAACCCTCCGGCCAGTTCCTCTGCGCGAAACGCGCTGCCACTCTCGTCGTACCATCGGTTCAGCCGGCGAACCAATGTACGTGCTTCGGTTCCGTCCGCCAAGCCGGCAAACTGAGCCAACTTACGCGAATTGATCGGCTCGCGCGCCAAAAACAGCACCGCTTCCAATCGGGACGTGCGATCATCGCGGGTCCAAGGATCGGCACTCACTTCGCGGTGCGATGATTCGGCCGGGCGGCGCTGCCGACGATCCGCTTTTTGACGCTCGCTATCCGGACCCTGTCGCTCGAACCCCGGCGCACGGCGCGCGCCGGGCAACGAGGCGGCCCGCTTTCCGGCGGCGGCCAACTGCTCTGGGAGCGAACGGCGTGGCTTCCCTGACGATGGCAAAACAGTGGTCCGCTTCAACGGTGGCGGGATGGGGGATGCAGGTTTATCCGGTAAAGTTAAGCGTCGCGGCCCCGACTGGCAAGTACCCTTGGCGTCGAGCCTACCGCGATCGTCGATACCGGCACCGGGCCGTGGCGTTTTCTGACTGCTGGAAGGGGCGATTCACACTGCACAGCGCTCTACTGTGTGCGGCCCGCGCGCCATTCCTCGACCCGCGTCAGAACCTGGTGCATGGCTTTCAGAGCGTCGTGATCGGTCGCCTCGAAATGGCGCGTGTAGTGCGGATCCTTGCCGATCGCCATTTTGCAGTGGAAGCGAAACAGCTCACGGTCATTTCCCCACGTCTCCAGGAGATAGTAGGTCGCGCCGTAGTCGCGGAGCTTGCGTTCCATGACCGTAAACGGATCCGATGCCGCACCGGATGGTGCAGTTGCACCCCGAACCGTTCCGCCCGGTGCCGTCGATTGGATGGGCGGCGCAACGCCAACTTGCGGCGGCGTGTCAGGTGCAGCCTCCGGATAAGGCGAATCTGCCGGCGGCGTGATGTATCCAGCGGGCAATGCGCCTTGCGTTGGATCGCCCATGCCGGCCGCAGGCACAACCTTGGCGTCCGGGACGTACGTCGTCTGCTCGGATGACGGATCGCCTTGGTGCTGCGTGCCCCAGCGCGGCGCTTCGGTCACATCCGCGCGAAACTCCGCCGCGTTGCCCTCCTGCGCCGCGCCCACTTTGCCAAAGCCCTCGGCGCCGCCGGCCGGGTTGTTGGGTTGCGGCCGTCCCGTGGCCCACTGCATGACCGGTTCGACAAGCACGCTCTTGACCACGTCGGGAAAAGCGCTGCCAAAGATGGCCGCCATCGGAACGATGAGCAGACAGGACAGCATGACGAAGATGCGGAATACCAACACGGTCGACGATCCCCTGAGTACGGCGTCCCTTCCCGTTTCGACGATCGATCCGGGCGGCCAGTTTTTGCGGCGGTGGCGTCTGATGCCCTTGCCCGGGTGGTTGAGCGTGGGGCGGGATCATAGTGGGCCCTGCCGCCAACTGGCAATGGCAGTCCGTCGCGAGCAGCGGATGCTAGCAGTCGGACTGGTTGGCGGCACAGGATCCCATCTAGGCATCGAGCAGCATGCGATCGAGCGCAGCAATCGCCACACCCCACGGTGGCCGCGACGACTCGTAGGTTTCCCACCAGGTCGACAAAGTGTCCACCATCGGCCGAGCTTCGACGCTGGACCATGTCGACACGGCTGTGGCTAGCGTCTCGCGGTCGAATCGCGTTAACTCGACGTCCTGTGCGGCGGCCAACACGGCCGGCGTCATCGCCAGCGGCCACAGCTCGATCAAGCGTCGCGGGTGCAAGCCGCCATCGAAACGTGGCACGTCCAGTTGCAACTGCGCGATCAGCCAGGCCAGCCGCGCCACTTCCGGCAGGTCGGCCACCGGATTGACCAGTACCGCCTCGATACGGGCAGCGTTGTAGAGCACGTGCGCAGCGCCGGCCCCGCCGAGCACGGGATGCACCAAAATGATGCCGGCCGTGGCGACGATCAAATCCGGCTCGGTTCTTCGGGACAAAGCGGCGATCAGGCCCGGCCCGCGGGCTTCCCACTGACTGCGCAGCGGCTCGACGCGCAACGCCAACTCCTCGGCGGCGTGCGGATTCTGTCGGCAAAACGCGGATTGCAAGGCATCGAGCTGCCTGGCCAGTCGCCGAGCGATGTCGTCGGTCCGACCTGGCCCGCTCAGTTTGGCGCAAACCGCCTTGGCCCATTGGACCGGCTGATCGAAGGTCGCCGAGAGCGGCACGGCGTGGCGAAAAAACTCGGCCGTGTCCCAACCCGACGACTCAATCAGCGTACCCATCGCGGCGGCCTGCTCGGCAATCGCGCTGGCGGTGCCAGCATCGGTCAGCGGCGCGCCGCGCAGCACCGCTTCGGCCGCGTGCAGGCTGCTGGGCGCGACGTTGGCAAGCCATCGTAGTTCGAGTGACATGGCGGATCCGTGGTGGCAGAGAGTCGTGCGCCGCCCGTGGGTCGTCAGGCCGGATTATGCCGATCCACCGCGCATCCGGCCAGCCGCACGGCGGCCCGATGGGCCTTCTGGAGACGCGCGGCGCCGCGGCCCATCGCACGATTACACCAGCCGCGACACATCGACCGAAAGCCCAGAATCAGATACCATGCAGGGCTTCCGTGGCGGTGCCAGCGCGCCGATCCGGGCGGCTGGAGAAACCACTGGGGGCGCGAACCGAGGGATTGTCGCGCGGCGGCGGCATTCGGTGTGCAAGGCAGCCGCGAGCTCGTGCCCGCGGGGTCAATCGATTTATCGAGGGCAATCCATGCTCGATCAAGAAGTCCAACGTTGGACGGCTACGGACGCGGCCGAATTGTACGAAATTGCGCGATGGGGTAAGGGATACTTCTCGATCGCCGAGAACGGTCACGTACGGGTCCACCCGACCAAAGACCCCGACCGCTCGATCGATCTGAAACAACTGGTCGACCGGCTGCAACTGCGCGGCATCAGTCTGCCGATTCTGATCCGCTTTGCCGACATCTTGAAAGATCGGCTGGGCGAGATCCAAAAGGCGTTCGCCGACGCGATGACCGAGCACAGCTACGAAGGTAGCTATTGCTGCGTCTATCCGATCAAGGTCAACCAGCAGCGCCAGGTCGTCGAAGAGGTTCTCCGGTTCGGCAAGCCGTACCAATTCGGGCTGGAAGCCGGCAGCAAGCCCGAGTTGCTGGCGGTCGTGGCGATGACCGACAACGACACGCCCATCATTTGCAACGGATTCAAGGACGCGGAATTCATCGAGATCGCGATGATGGCGCTGAAGATGGGGCGCCAGATCATTCCGGTGGTCGAAAAATACACCGAGCTCGAGCTGATTCTCAACATCGCCGAAAAGCTCGGAGTGCGCCCGAGCATCGGCATGCGAGTGAAGCTGGCTTCGCGAGGATCTGGCCGCTGGCAACAAAGCGGTGGGCATCGGTCGAAGTTCGGCTTGACTGTCAGCGAGCTCCTGCGCGCGCTAGAGGAATTGCGCTCCCGTGGCATGGAGGATTGTTTCCGGCTGCTGCACTTTCATCTCGGAAGCCAGATAACCAACATCCGGCAAATCAAGGGCGCCCTGAACGAGGCCGTGCGCGTCTACGTCGATCTGGTCGGCCAGGGTGCCGGTTTGACCTACCTGGACGTGGGCGGCGGATTGGGCGTGGACTACGATGGCTCGCAAACCAACTTCGAGTCCAGCGCAAACTACACCTTGCAGGAGTATGCCAACGACGTCGTGTATCACGTCCAGACCGTGTGTGACGAAGCCGAAGTCGCGCACCCCACGATCATCTCGGAGAGCGGACGGGCCGTGGTCGCGTATCACAGTGCGCTGGTCTTTGGCGTGCTGGGCGTGGCCGGCCAAGGTGAAAGTGATTTGCCCAAGGAGCTCGATGACGAAATCGAGCAACCGCTGCACGACCTGCTCGACACGTATCAGAACGTCAAGGTCCGCAACGTGCTCGAGTCGTTTCACGATGCCACCGGCGCGCTCGACATGGCCATGAACCTGTTCGCCGCGGGATACCTTCCGCTGGTGCAGCGCAGCATGGCCGAAAACCTGTTCTGGGCGATCTGCCACAAAATCCAGCGGTTGGTCAAGCAACTGGACTACGTGCCGGAAGAGTTGCGCAACTTGGACGTCATCTTGTCGGACACGTATTTTTGCAACTTCTCGTTGTTTCAGTCGATGCCCGACAGTTGGGCCATCAAGCAACTGTTTCCCGTGATGCCGATTCATCGGCTTGACGAGCGGCCCACACGGCGCGCCGTGTTGGGCGACATCACGTGCGACTCCGACGGCAAGATCTCGCAGTTCATCGATCGCCGGGACGTGAAACGTACCTTGCCACTTCACAGCTTCGACGGCGAGCCCTATTACCTGGGCGCGTTCCTGCTGGGCGCTTATCAGGAAATTCTCGGTGACTTGCACAACTTGTTCGGCGACACCAATGCCGTCCACATCAGCATGGACGACAGCGGCGAGCCGGTGCTCGAAACGGTCGTCAAGGGCGATACCGTGAGCGAGGTGCTGAGCTACGTCGAGTTCAACGTTGAGGCGCTGATGCGTCAGTTCCGCACGTCGGTCGAAAATGCCGTCCGCGATGAGTGCATTGGCTACGAGGAAGCCGGCCAGTTCCTGCGGATCTGCGAAGAGGGGCTGCACGGCTACACGTATCTCGAAGAGCCGCGCGAGGAAAAGTAGTGTCCGATCGTGGTCCGTTCGCACGTCGGTTCTTCTTGGCCCACGGGCACGGCACGCCGAAACACGGCCACCGCCGATAGGCACTTCCCCGCGCACGATGATCTAGACGGACAACACCGTGCCTTTGCTTGGAGTGATTTTCGACCTGGACGGGACGTTGGTCGATTCGGGTCTGGACTTTGCGCAGATGCGGCGCGAAATGGGCATCGCCGACGGTGAGCCCGTACTGGAAGCGCTTGCCAAGCTTCCGCCCGACGAGGCGGCTCGCTGCCGCGCGATTCTGCACGATCACGAACGGCGTGGCGCCGAGCGGGCGGTCGCCTTTGCAGGCGCAAGCGCGTTTCTCGACGAGTTGGCGGCGCGCGGGATTGCGCGCGGCATCGTCACGCGCAACAGTCGAGCCGCAACGCTGGCAATGCTGTCACGACTGGAGTTGCACGTCGACTCGATCCTGTGTCGCGACGACGCGCCGCCCAAGCCCGATCCGGCGGCGCTTTGGCAAACGTGCGAGGCTTGGGGATTGTCGCCGCGCCAGTGTGCGATGATCGGCGACTTTCGCTTCGACATCGAAGCGGCCCGTGCCGCCGGGATGCACGCCGTGCTGTACACCGGCGGACGCGGTCTGACCGGGCTGGCGGATCAATCCGCAGCCGACTTCACGCTGCGCAGTTTTGGCGACGCAGGGGCGTTTTGGGACTGGGCATCGCAAATCGACCTGGAGGGGGGCCCTGCGAGTTGTTAGTATCCTGCCCCGCGCGATTCAGATCGTGCCCGCCAACGCCCCCGATTTCTGCCCCACTCACCAAGTTGCCCGGAGTGTCATGGACGCCACCCGCCGCATCGTCGCTCTGCTTGCCGTGTTGATTGTTGTTGTGTGGTGCTCGCCTGCCCAAGGTCAATCGGGCACGGCCCCATCCGGCGGCGCACCAACAACACCCGCCCAACCGACCACCAAGGCCCGCACCCGATATGCGCCGCCGACCGCCCAGCCAACGCCCGGCACCCAGCGCGGTGCTGCTGGCGCACCGCGCACGGCCACCACGCAACAAGGCCGTCCGCAAGGCAACGTCGCCGCGCAGCAAGGCAATCCACAAGCGGGTGGCGCCGGCGCGATGCCGTTGGTGCCGTTTCAGCTCACGCCGGCCCAGCAGCAGTTGATCGACCAGATCCTGACCAAATGGGAACGCGAGAGCGACAACATCAAAACCTACGTCTGTCACTTCACACGTTGGGAAATTGATCCGACGTTTGGTCCCAAGGAGAATCACTTCACGCGCACCGAGGCCAAGGGCGCGATCAAGTACAAAGCCCCGGATCGCGGCGAGTATTACGTGGACAGCGCGATTCACTGGGACCAACAGCAGACGGCGTACGTCAACGACGACGATGCCCGCGAACGCTGGATGTGCGACGGCGAAGCGATCTACGAATGGAATCGTAAGAACCGGCAGTTGATCGTGCGCACGCTGCCGCAGCAATTGCAGGGCAAGGCGATCGCCGACGGCCCGCTGCCGTTTGTATTTGGCGCCAAGGCCGAACAATTAAAGAAGCGCTACTGGCTGCGCGACATCACGCCGAAGAACGACGTCGGCAAGAAGATCTGGCTGGAGGCGCGGCCCAAGTTTCAAAAGGATGCCGCCAATTTTCAACGTGCGAAAGTGGTGCTCGACGAAAAGACCTTCTTGCCGGTCGCGCTGCAACTGTTTCCACCCGGTGTCGCGCCAGACGGCGACAAGGTGCAAGCCTATACGGCATTTAGCTTCGAGAGCCCTTCGGTCAACAATCCGCTGGATCAACTCAAGTTTCTTCCGCCGATCACGCCCCCGCTCTGGAAGCGCGTGATGGTCGACGATCCGGCCGTGCAACCGAATCAACCGGCTCCACAAAACCGGCCCGCGCAAGCACAACGACCGGCCGCCGCCGGGCCGCGCACCAACTAGTTGCTGGCGCCATCTGAATCGTTTCGGTGCCCGCAAATTCTGCCTATTGCGCGGAATTTGACTCCGTTTCGCGCCGCGCTATAATCAAAATGCTAAGTAATCAGGAGTAGACGAAGGCGTTGGTTTACGTCGCTCGAACGGTCCAGACATGGCCCAGGAATGCACGGTTCGAGGTGCAATGCATCGACGCGGGGCGCGACGTTTCGTGGGACTGTCGCTCTCGTTGGTCGCGCTATTTCTCTTGGCAGCCGACGCGGCGCCTGATTCGGGCGACAACGGGTCGCGCGAAAAGACTCGTCCCTCTGTGCAGCACGCCGCCGATGCGCCACCCAATGGCAACGTCGGCCGGTTGGTGCGTGTTCCCCTGCCGGTCATCGGCAACGCCGACACCCAGGTCAAACGGACCGTTCAAAAGGCGCTTTCCGAATTGCCCGCCGGCGACGACCGGCCGGTGATCGTGCTCGAATTCGGCTCGGGCAAGAGCCAGACGGGCCAAGGCAGCGACTTCAGCCGCGCGCTGGCCCTGGCGCGCTATCTTTCGAGCCGCGAACTGAGCAAAGTCAAGACAGTCGCGTACCTTCCCAGGACGGTCAACGGCCATGCCGTGCTGGTGGCCATGGCGTGCGAAGAAATCGTCATGGCGCCCGAAGCCGAGATCGGTCAAGCCGGAATCGACGAACCGGCTGAAGAGCCGATCGATCCAACCGTGCGAAGCGGTTACGCGGAGATCGCCAATCGACGGCGCACGATTCCCGCGCAAGTCGCGCTGGGCATGCTCGACAAAAATGTCGAGGTCCTCAAGGTGGAAACCGAGCTCAGCCCGGAGTTCATCCTCAGCGACGAACTGGACGCGCTCAAGCAAAAGCATACGATCCAGAACGAGCAGGTCTTGAGCCGGCCGGGCCAGTTTGCCGAGTTCACCGGGCGCGAGGCGCGCGAACTAGGATTCGTGAAGTATTTGGCGGCCGACCGCAACGCGCTGGCCCGCGCACTGTCGCTTCGCCCGACGATGCTGGAAGACGATCCGTCGCTGGCGGGCGACTGGCGCCCGGTTCGAATTCCGATCAAGGGCCCGATCACGACTCAGTTGGCCAGCCGCGTGCAGCGGATGATCGACGATCAGATCCGCGGCCAGGACGCGAACTTCGTTTGTCTTTGGATCGACAGCCCGGGCGGATCGCTCGAGGGCTGCATGACTTTGGCCAACTATTTGGCGGATCTGGATCCGGCCAAGGTACGCACCGTCGCGTATGTGCCGGCCGAAGCTCGATCCGATGCGGCACTGATCGCGATGGCGTGCGATCAACTGGTGATTGCGCCCGGCGCGATCCTGGGCGGTGCCGGTGCGGTGGAAATCGCGCCCGACGAAGTATTGCTGGCCCGCGAAACCCTGCGCGACCGTTTGGCGCCGGCCAAGGGCCGTTCGTGGTCGCTGATCGCGGCGCTTGTGGATCCGGACACGCGCGTCTATCGCTACACGCATAAGGGCAACGGCGCGGTCGACTACTTCTGCGATGCGGAGCTGGCCCGCCAGGCGGATCCCGAGGCTTGGGCTCGCGGCGAGGAAGTGACGACGCCCGGTCGGGCACTGCGGCTGAAGGGTGAGCAGGCTCAGCAATTGGGACTGGCGCGCGACACGGTCGAAGACTTTGCCGAATTCAAGAAGATCTATGGGCTAGAACATGAGCTCGTGCTCGCGGAGCCGAGTTGGGCCCACTTTCTGGTCGACTGGCTGGCGCAACCGGCAGTGGCCTGGTTGTTGTTGCTGATTGGCGGAGCGGCCCTGTATGCCGAATTGCAAGCGCCGGGTATCGGTATCGGCGGCTTCGTCGGCGGCGTCTGCTTTCTGCTGTATTTCTGGAGCAAATACTTGGGCGGAACGGCCGATTGGCTCGAAGTCATGCTGTTTGCCGCGGGCGTCTCGTGCGTGTTGCTCGAGGTTTTCGTGCTGCCCGGCACGGCCATCTTCGGCTTGGGCGGTGGGCTGCTGATCATCGCCTCGCTGGTGCTCGCCAGCCAGACGTTTGTGCTGCCGCACAACGACTACCAGCTTGCGCAACTGCGCGATTCGATGCTGGGACTGATCGGCGTGGGGGTCGGAATCGTGGCTATGGCGCTCGTGATGCGCCACTACTTGCCGTACGTCCCGCTGTTTAACCACGTTATGCTCGAACCGCCCACAGGAGCCGAGTTGGAAGATATCTCGCACCGCGAGTCGATTGTCGACTTCAATCACCTGCTCGGACAAGAAGGCGTGGCCACGACGCAGTTAACCCCCTCGGGCAAAGCACGGTTCGGCAACCAATTGCTCGACGTGATCGCCGACGGTGAGGTGCTTGGCCGCGGAGCCGAAGTCGTGGTCGTCGAGGTCCAGGGCAACCGTGTCGTGGTGCGGTCCGTGAGCGGCTAGGATGTAGCAAAGTCGTGTATAATCGACTAAGCTCATTCTTCGGATTTCACCACCTAGCCACCCCAGTTTCGCGCTGCCATGGATCCTCTTGTCTGGTCCACGCTGTTGCTGCTGTTGGGCTTGACCCTCGTGTTGGTCGAGGTGTTCGTGCCGTCGGGCGGGGTGCTGGGCCTGTTGTCGGTGGCCTCGCTGGTGGCCAGCATTTCGCTGGCCTTTTACCACAAGGGCGTCGAAGTCGGGCTCATCTTCTTGATCGTCACCTCGGTTGGGGTACCAACGGCGCTGGTATTGGCGTTTCGTTACTGGCCGAAAACGCCGATGGGCCGCCGTCTGCTGTTGGACGTTCCGCGCGGCGAGGAGCTGCTGCCTGACACGCCGCAACGCCGCACGTTGCGTGAGTTGGTGGGAAAGGTCGGCGTGGCGAAGTCGCTGATGCTGCCCAGCGGCGCGGTCGTGATCGACGGACAGACGATCGACGCGCTAAGCGAAGGCATGGCCATCGAAGCCGGCCAGCAGGTGCGCGTGATCGAAGTTCGGGGCAGTCGCGTCGTTGTGCGCCCGGCCGAGGGCTCCGAAGCCCGCTCCGACGACGTGATGTCGCGCCCGATCGAGTCCCTCGGACTCGATTCGTTGGAAGATCCGCTGGCTTGACACCCTGCAGCGGTCACCGGGACAATGGGGCCAGGTAGGCCAACCGAGCATCCCCAGTAAGGGAGTGTTTTCATGCCCGAAGACGGCGACATCATGCAATGGATTACCTGGGCGATCATCCTCGTCGTGGGCTTCTTCGTGCTGATCGTGATGGCGGTCTTTGCGCGATACTTCCGGCTGTGGATCCAATCGCTGACCACGCGCGCACGAATCGGCATTTTCGATCTGCTGGGCATGACGTTCCGCAAGGTGAATCCCACGGTGATCGTGCGCAGCAAGATCATGGCCGTGCAGGCCGGTTTGACCGACGACACGGGAATCACCAGCAAAGCGCTCGAGGCCCACTACCTGGCCGGCGGCAACGTGCCGTTGGTGATTCGTTCGATCATCGCGGCCAACAAAGCCAAGACGATCAATCTCGATTTCAAGCTCGCCACGGCGATCGATCTGGCGGGGCGTAACGTGCTGGAGGCGGTCCAGACGAGCGTCTATCCGAAAGTGATCGACTGCCCGGCGCGCGGCGCCGCGCGGGAATCGCTGGACGCGGTCGCCAAGAACGGGATCCAACTCAAGGTCAAAGCCCGGGTCACCGTTCGGGCCAACCTCAATCAGTTGATCGGTGGAGCTACGGAGGAAACGATTATCGCGCGGGTGGGCGAGGGAATCGTCAGCGCGATCGGCTCTTCCGAATCGCACACCGCCGTGCTGGAGAACCCGGATCGGATCTCGAAGGCCGTGCTGGCCCGGCGGCTCGACTCGCAAACCGCGTTCGAGATCGTTTCGATCGATATCGCGGACATCGACGTTGGCGACAACATCGGCGCCCGCTTACAAGCGGATCAGGCCGAAGCCGACATGCGCGTGGCACGGGCAAACGCCGAGGGACGGCGGGCGATGGCCGTTGCGCAGGAACAGGAAATGATCGCGCAAATCGAAGAAATGCGCGCCAAAGTCGTCGAAGCGGAAGCCGAAGTCCCCAAGGCTATCTCGGAATCGTTCCGCGACGGCCACTTGGGTATTCTCGACTACTACAAGCTGCGCAACGTCCAGGCCGACACCGAAATGCGCAAGACAATCGCCGGCACTTCCGACAGCAGCACCACGACTAGCTGATGTCGCCCGACGCCGCGAGATCGAAGGAACCAACCGGATGATGGGCATGCCGCTACTGGCCGTCGACATTACCGACCTGCTGACGGCACTGGTTCCGATCATCTTCTTCGTGATCTACGTGATCAACCAGTTGCTCACGGCGAAGGTGAATCCACAGCAGCAACAGCAGCGCAATCGGCAACCACCGGCGCGCAATCCGCAGCGCCGGCCACAGCAGCAACCTCCGGCCGAACGGGCGATGCAGCGGCCGCGACGCACCCCGGCCCAAGGCGAAGCGTCACAGCTCAACGACGAGATCGAGCAATTTCTGAAGCGAGCCAACCAGCGACGCAGCGAACGCACGCCGCAGCAGGCCGCCCAGCCGCAGCGGCTGGCGCGGCGTGCGCCGGAGCCGGTCGAAGTGACTCCGGTGCCAGACGTCGAGGAACCGATCGACGTGGAACCAGTCGATCGCGAATTCAGCACGGTCGCCCAGTCGGTCGCGGCGCATATCGGCGGCCGTCACTTTCGCGAGCACCTGGCTGAGGATATCAGTCAGGCGGATGAGCGGATGGAGCGGCATCTGCACCAGGCGTTTGACCATCGGCTTGGTACGTTGGATCGCGGCAGGTCGTCGTCCGAGTCAAGCCCGTATTCCGAAGCGGCCGACCTGAAAAAAACTCCTGCGGCCGATCTGGCCAAGTTGCTCGGCACGCCCCAGGGCATTCGCCAGGCGATCATCTTGGGCGAGATCCTCGCCCGTCCCGAACATCGTTGGTAGAATGCCCGCCTGCCGGTTGGCACGACCACGAGAACAGCATCAGGAGGACGCCGCGCGATGGCCGTCAAAAAAATCGAGCCCAGCAAGACTCGCATCGGCTGGATCGGAACAGGTGTGATGGGCGCCAGCATGTGTGGGCACCTGATGGACGCGGGTTTCAAGGCCACGGTCTTCAACCGCACCAAGGACAAGGCCAAGCCGCTGTTGGACAAGGGGGCCGATTGGGCCAAAACGCCGCGCGACGTGGCAGCCGCCTCGGACGTCGTGTTCTCGATCGTCGGCTTCCCGGACGATGTTCGCTGCGTGATTCTCGGATCCGACGGCGCGCTGGCCGGAAGCAAGCCCGGCACGATCCTGGTGGATATGACCACCAGCGAACCGTCGCTGGCCGAGGAAATTGCCGAAGCCGCGCGGGAAAAAGACGTGCACAGCGTCGACGCGCCGGTCTCGGGCGGTGACGTCGGTGCTCGCGAAGCACGGCTGTCGATCATGATCGGCGGAGAGAAAGACGTTGTCGATGCGCTGGACCCGTGCTGGCAGGCGATGGGCAAGACCATCGTCCATCAGGGCGGACCGGGCGCCGGGCAACACACCAAGATGGTCAACCAGACGCTCGTGGCTTCGAGCATGATCGGCGTGTGCGAGGCGTTGTTGTACGGCTATCGGGCCGGGCTCGATCTGAACGTCGTGCTCGAGTCGGTGGCCTCGGGCGCCGCCGGAAGCTGGTCGCTATCGAACTTGGCGCCGCGGATCATCAAGGGGAATTTCGAACCTGGCTTCATGGTCGTGCATTTCCTGAAAGACATGCGGATCGCGCTGGCCGAGTCGCGGCGGATGGGGATTTCGATGCCTGGCCTGGCGCTCGTCTATCAGCTCTATGTGGCGCTGGCCGCGCAGGGACACGGGCGCGACGGCACGCACGCGCTGCAATTCGCCCTGGCATCACTGTCGGGCATTGATTGGTCCAAGCGATAGAACCGTTACGACCGCTGCGTTTTTGCGCGGCGTGACGACTGATTTCCGCGGTGCGCGTTGACGGTGGCGCACGGCGCTTCTACGTTTGCTAGCCCGCCCGATTGCGTTGGTTCGAATCCCACCCCCGCGATCCGCACGCGAAACTCCCGCGGACGCCCAACCATCAGGCATCAACCATGCATAGCGAAACATTGGAGCTGGCTTGCCCGGCGCCGCCGGAAGCCACGACCCGACGGATCCTGATCGTCGACGACGATGATGCAACGGCCGACGTGCTGAGCACGCGCCTGAGTCGCCAAGGGTTCTTGACGTCGATCGCGGACACCGGACAGATGGCCCGCGCCTTGGTGCGCACCGATCGGCCCAACGTCATCCTGCTCGACCTGCGATTGCCCGACGTCGACGGATTCGAGCTGTGCCAGGAGCTGGTCGACAGCGAGGAAACCACGGGCATCCCGATCATCATCATCAGCGGGCTGGAGTGTCCGGACGTGCTCCGCCGGGCCCGCGCAGCCGGGTGTTGGTACTATCTTCGCAAGCCGTACGATCCCAACGCGCTGCTGACGCTGATCCAGCAGGCGCTCGACGAAGCGCGGTAGGCGCCTCTGGCCGCGGAAGACGCGCGGCATAGAAACACCTGGCGATGAGCCGATCGCTTGGCTGCCCGCTCGGCCGTTACTTCGGCGTTTCGACCACGGTGGCCTTTTTGATAACCACCGGATCGCTCGGGCGATCTTGAGCGCCGGTGGCCACGTTGCCGATCTCTTTGACCACGGCCAGGCTCTCCGCATCGGCCGTCTTGCCGAAGGCCGTGTACTGGTTATCGAGGTGCGGCACCTTCTCCAGGCAGATGAAGAACTGCGATCCGGCGGAGTTGGGATCGCTGGTACGGGCCATCGACAGCACGCCCGGCTCGTGCGACGTGGCGTTGAACTCGGCCTTGATCGTGTAACCCGGTCCGCCCGTGCCGGTGCCTTCCGGGCAGCCGCCCTGAATCATGAAGCCCTTGATGATGCGGTGGAAGGTGAGCCCGTCGTAAAAGCCGATCTTGGCCAGGCCGAGCAGATTCTTGACGTGACCCGGCGCAACGTCGGGGAGCATGTCGAGCGTGATCTTGCCCTTGTTCGTGTCGAGGACAAGCTGGTACTTGTTCTTGGAAAAGTCGAGCTCCTTTTGAGCCGCTTCGACTTCAGCTTTGCGGTTGCCGGCCATGGTGATACCTCGCGAGTAGCTGGGCCAGGGATTTTCGTCCGGGGTCCGAAGCCAGTAGACTAACAGCCACGAAGCCCGCCCGATACCCGTTTTCGAGGGTGGAGCCGCGACTGGCCGCCGGGAGAACTCGGGTATGGAGTGGGTGCAAGTCTACGATCCGCTGGGCGCCGCATGGCTGTCGACGCTGATGGCGGTCGCGCCGATCGTCGTACTGTTGGGACTGTTGGTGATCGGACAATCGGCGCCGCGCGCGGCGGTGGCCGGTTTGGCCGTGGCGCTGGCGATGGCCATCTTCGGGTTCGGAATGCCCACAAGCGCCGCGATGGCGTCGGCGGCGTACGGCGCCTGTTTTGGGCTGCTGCCGATCGGATGGATCGTGCTCGCGGCTGTGTTCTTGTTTCACCTGACGGTGCGGTCCGGTCAGTTCGAGGTGGTCAAGCGCTCCGTGGCCGCGATCTCGCCCGACCGCCGGATGCAGGCCCTGCTGATCGCGTTTTCGTTTGGCAGCTTCGTGGAAGGGGCCGCGGGATTCGGCACACCGGTGGCGATCTCGGCCGCGCTGTTGATTGGGTTGGGCTTTTCTCCGCTGTACGCGGCCGGCTTGGCACTGTTGGCCAACACCGCGCCGGTCGCGTTCGGAGCGCTCGGCACGCCGATCATCACGCTGGCCCAGATCTCGGGCATTGAGGAAATGGCCCTTTCGCAAATGGCCGGTCGGCAGTTGCCCTTCTTTTCATTGATTGTGCCGGCGTGGCTGGTGGCCACGATGTCGGGCTGGCGCGGCATGGTTGGGTGTTGGCCGGCGATTCTGGTTTGCGGCGGCAGTTTCGCCAGCATCCAATTCGCCACGTCCAACTACCACGGACCGACGCTGGTCGACGTCGTTGGTGGGTTGGGTTCGCTGGTGGCGCTGGCAGTGTTCCTGCGATTCTGGCAACCCAAGGAAGTCTGGCGGTTTCCCGACGAAACGGCCGACGCCGCGCACGACGACCAACCCGCGCTGACGCGCCGGCAAACAACCTACGCGTGGATCCCGTGGGTGCTGTTATCGATCCTGGTGTTCTTGTGGGGGACGAAGACGGTGCGCACCGCGCTCGACGGAGGTCCGCCGGGCTCGCCCAACGCACTGGCCGGCGTGAGCAGCTTTTCGTGGGAGGTGCCGCGGCTAAACGGCGTGATCTATCGCACTGCGCCGGTCGTGCCGGTGGCCGAAGGCTCGGACCGCGCCAGCGAACCCGAGAAAGCCGTCTACACGTTCAACTGGCTTTCGGCGACCGGCACCGGAATCTTCCTGGCAGCGATCTTGTCAGCCGTTTGGCTACGCATCACTCCGGCGGCCTTTGTGCATCAATTCGGCGACACGCTCTGGAAAATGCGCTGGGCCCTAGCGACGATCGCGTGCATGCTAGCGCTGGCTTTCACCACCAAATACAGCGGAAGCGATGCGACGCTGGGACTGGCATTCACGAAAACCGGCGTGCTGTATCCGTTCTTTGCGCCGCTGTTGGGCTGGCTGGGCGTCGCGCTGACTGGCTCCGACACGTCGTCCAACGCGCTGTTCGGCAGCTTGCAGCGGATTACGGCCGAGCAACTGGATCTCGACCCGGTGCTGATCGTCGCGTCGAACAGCACAGGCGGCGTGATGGGAAAGATGATCGACGCGCAGAGCATCGTCGTGGCCGCGGTGGCCACGCAACAAACGGGCGGTGAAGGGCGAATCCTGCGCTTCGTGTTCTTCCACAGCATCGCGCTGGCCGCGCTGGTCGGACTGCTGACCTTGCTTCAGGCGTACGTCACGCCTTGGATGATTCCGGCAGCCGGCGGATAGGGGGCCCGGCTTCTTTGTCCACGCCGCGGCTGGTCGATACACGCGGGTAGCTTCGCGCGACGCCGCCACCGCAAACTTGCAGCGGCGCCGACCGGATCCGACAATCGGGGTCCGACGCACGGCACTCGACGACTCGAACCGAACGGTCTCGCGCCGGCGATCGGCATCGCCCCCGTTCGATCTTCCATGGAGCACAATCGATGCAACGCTTGCGACCGAGACGGCGGATCATCAACGCGGCGCTATCGGCGTGGCTGGCTGCCGCATCGGGTGTACACGCTGCCGACACCTTCGAGCCGACGTCCCAGCAAGCAATCGTGCCGGCTGATGCAAAGCTCGAACTGCTGTGGGACGAGGGCATGTTTACCGAAGGGCCCGCGGCCACCGCCGACGGGGCGATTCTCTTTTCGGATATCGGCGATCGGATCATGCGATTCGACCCGGCGACTGGTAAGACGACCGTCTTTCGCGAGCCGAGCGGCAAATCGAACGGGCTGGTCTTCGATCTGCGCGGCCGGCTGGTCGCGTGCGAAGGGGCAGGTCCGGGCGGACGACGGCGGATCTCGATCACCGAGCGCGACGGAACGGTCCGGACGTTGGCCGACCGATTCGACGGCAAGCGATTCAACAGCCCGAACGATCTGGCCGTGGCGCCCGACGGCCTTCCCCAGAACCACCTCGATGTCCACGCCCGGC
>CALFYT010000080.1 GCA_937952415.1 uncultured Planctomycetaceae bacterium
ATCTACACTCTTTCCCTACCCGTCGCTCTTCCGATCTGCGCTCTCGCCGGGCGGCGGCGCCTGTCGCCGACCGGCGCCTACAACGACATGCGCGACCGCGATCCGGCGGCGACGTTCTCGCACGCCGCGAAGGAGCTGGACACGCGCGGGCTCGCCTACGTGCACGTCACCGAGCCGCTGCCCGGCCACATGCTGCACGTCGACCTGCCGCCCCCGCCACACGCTGCCGCCAAGTAGTCGCCCGCCAAATAGCCACGCATTCCGTCAGGTGCAGGCACCTGGCCGCGACTGCCCCGATCGTCAGTCCGCGCCCGAGCCCAACATCGCTTCGACCGCCTCGCGCCCGGTCATGCCCACCTTGACGCCCAGCCGCTCGGCCGCTTGGCTGGCTTCAAGGATCTTGGCGTCGAACAGATCTTCCGGCTCGCACAGCGGCTTTGCCGGAGTTCCGCGGGCGATCGCGACCGCCAGGTTGAACTCATTAGCCGAGCGGATGTCGTAGATTCCACAACCGACGAGTCCCTTCGAGGTATGGATCGCGCAGTACTGCCCGCCGGGCCACCGATAACTGGTGCCGATGGCCTCGCCGGAACCGAATTCGATCGTCTTGTTTTTCGCGACAGGAAGTGACACGGCTTTGCTCCTCGTTCGGGCGGTTCGCTGAATCCGCCCTCAATGTAACCTGTTTCCCGGGCCGATTTCCAATCGAGCACCGGTTCCGCCTGCCGCTTCCCGGATGTGGTACGCCGCCGTCCACCACATACACGCCACGGCGGCACCAGTGGCGTCGAAATGGATCTCGCGCTAAAACACCCGTTCGATCCCGCGCGCTTCGGCCACTTTGTAGATCGAGGCGAATACCTTTTGAGTGTCCCACGGAGCATCGTGCGGCTCTCCGCGAAATTCGCGATAAGCGCGGGCCACGTTGAAGTAGAGCCGCGCCGGTGCGCTCCAGGCGGCATAGGGACCAAAGTCGATCCGCTTGGCCGCGTCGAGTTCCGACAAGCCCTCGTCGAAGCAGGACCGCGATTGATCGTAGACGTATTGCAAGTATTGCTTGAGCTCGCGAGGGCCCTCCAACCCGCAGATGGGTCCATGCCCGGGCACGATCACATCGGGATCGAGCGAGATCACCAGGTCGAGGCTTCGCTGCCAATCGGCGAACGTGCCGGCCCAACCGATCGGCGTGCAGGCATGAAACAGGACGTCGCCGCTGTAGAGCACGCGCTGGCTGGGCACGTGGATCAGCGTGTCGCCCCATTGGTGGCCGGGGCCCACGTGAATCAAGTGGACTTCAGTGCCGTCCAGGTTCAGCTCGTACCGCTCGTCGAATAGCGTGGTCGGCAACGTCAACTCGATCCCGTCAAAGTCGAACTCCTCGGCCAACTGGTCGGCCAGCGCCAGGATGGCCGGATTCGAGAACCGCAGGATGATCCGCGTCAGCCAGTTGCGCGCCGCATGTTGCACACGCTGCAGATTGCGCGGATCGGCCGTGTGTTGCATCCGCTCGTGGATCCTGCGTTGGGCAATAATCTGCGCATCGGCAAAGAGCTGGTTGCCCCAGACGTGATCGGCGTCTTCGTGCGTCAGGACGACCCGCTCGGGCATGGCTGGCCAAACCGTGCCGAACAGCTCGATCATTCGCCGCGCATGGCCCAAGTCGCACTGGGTGTCGATCACGACGCCGCCGCCTGCGTTGAGCAACCCGGAATTCGCGTCGCACAGTTGATTGCGCTCGCTGATCACGGCGTAGCACTGATTGCCAACCTGTTCAAGCTTCATGCGGCTTAAGATAACGCTTGCCGGGCGCGTGGCAAGTCGTGCGATCGCAGGTCGGAGCCGCGTGGCGCGTTTGGCCTCCGGCGCGCCGCTATTGACTGTCTCCACCGATCGTGGTGAGCCACACGTCGCTGGTGCGCGCCTCATGGTCCGGGATCGCCGCGGAGGCTTCGTGGACCTGCTTCGAGTCACCGGTTGCTTCGCCCACGATCCGAATCGGACCAGAGAATGCGCCACCGTTAGAAGTGAGAGCCAGCTTCACGGCCTTGGCCGAATCGCCAGTCGCGGCCGACGTGGCCTCCGCTGCGGTAACAAAATCGGGCAGGCCTGTCACGCGAAAACTAATCGGTTCGGCAAAGCCACCCTGGCGTGCGATCGAAAGCGTGATCTCGGTCGGCTTGCCGGCTACCAGGACATAGGCGTGCTGGTCGGTGGTGACGGAAAAATCGGGCACGACCTTGGTCGCCCGCAGGCGGTAAACATGGCGATCGCTGCCGTGGCCGTACAGGTCGCTGACCTTGACACGAAACGTGCCGTCGGCCGGCGCGGTAAACGCCAGCACGGGATCACGGGTGCTGCCGACGTCGTCCACCCGGGCCAACGACTTGCCGTCGCCGTCGGTCACTTCCAAGACCCCGTCCAGCGGATAGCCCAACGAGCGGCTGGCCAACTCGAACGAGAATGCCTCGCCTTTGGTCGCGTCGAACGTGTACGTGTCTTGATCGCCCCGCGCAGCAATCCGCCCGGTCACCGTGATGGGCAACTGGATTGCCAGCGGTGCTTCCTCCGAGTCGCTTTCCGCGATCGCCGCGTGAGGTTCCACCGCCAGAGCGATCGTATTGGCCAATCGCGGATCGAACACGGCCACGCTGGGAATCGCCCCTACCAGCGTCTTGGCGCCGAGCGCTTCGGACAGGTTCCACCCATGCAACGCGACGCTCGACTCCTCGTCCGCGCGAATCGCCATCGGCCAGACATAATCGACAAACGGTCCCGTGGTCAGCGTCAGTCGATAGACAAACGTATCCGCGCCGGCAAAGCCAATCGTGCTGTTGGGATTCGACGGAAACGCAAAAGTGCGCACCAGGTAGTTGCCGTCAGTTGGAGCCACGAAGACGATCTGCGGATCGAGGCCACCGTGGTCGTGGTTGTACGCCAGCACGTTGCCTTGCGGGGCGACGATCTGCAACACGGCGTCGAACGGCGAGCCAAGCGTTTCGTGGCCCATCAGTGAGGCGACCAGCGTCTGCCCCTTGGTCAGCGCTACGGCAAACGTATCCACCTCGCCGCCCGATGAAAGGCGGCCATTGACGACGACCGACGCATCCACGCTATGGGCCTCGGTCGGAGCGTTGTTCGGCTCCTTCTCCGAAACGTCGGTCAACGTGCCCACCACAAACGGTCGCGGCGGCGCCGCGGCGTCAGCGTCGTAGAGCCGGATCCAGTACACGCCGGGCTGCGCATCGGCTGCGGCTGCGATCGACAGCTTGCCCTTTTCGCCGGGCGTGACCGTCAAGCCCGATCGGTCCACCCAAACCCCGACGGGCCACTTGGGGAAGTTGCCGCCGACGGTCACGTCCGCGGTAGCCCCGCGCTGCACCCCGGCCGGAAACCAATGCTTTGGCTCCGGCCCGGCAGCCACCGCCGGCGTCGCAGCGGCCGCGAAGATCGCCAGCGCCACGACCATCGCCAGCGCGATTGGCGCGATCGCGTTCGGCCGCAGGGCGATGAGCTGCGCAGGACGATGCATGGAGAGAACCTGTTCGACGTGCCGGCGTCTCCGGGAAGACGACGCTCCGGTGGTCAAGATGGTGGTGACGAAGGCGGCCCTAGCCCATCAGTTCGGCGATCGGTTCCGGATCGCTCACCAAATGGACCGGTCGCCCGTTGGGGGCGTGATAGATTTTGCCGGGATCGATTCCAAGCTTGCGATAAACGGTCGACACGAAGTTTTCTGGTGAGAGAATCCGTTCGACCGCCGAATGCCCGTTGCGATCGGTCGCCCCGACGACTTGTCCACCGGGCGTGCCGGCGCCGGCAAACATGATCGACATGGCGTTGGCCCAATGGTCGCGCCCTGGGCTGCTGCGGCCGGCCAATTGCGAGATCTTCGGCGTACGGCCGAACTCGCCCAGTGCCACCACCAACGTCGAGTCGAGCATTCCGCGCGCTTCGAGGTCCTCGATGAGCGCGGCGATCGTGTGTTCGAAGGGCGCCAGCTTCTTCGGCAATCCGGTGAAAATGTCCGAATGATGGTCCCAGCCGCCATGGTAGAGCGTCACGAACGGTACGCCGGCTTCGATCAATCGCCGTGCCAACAGGGCACGCTGACCGAAAGAATCCCGACCGTACGCATCGCGAACCTTATCCGGCTCGCTGTGTACGTCGAAGGCCTTCTGCGCCGCGGGACTGGTCATCAGGTTGTGCCCCTGACGGTAGTACTCGTCCAGCGCCACGACCGGGTCGGCAGCCGTTTCGTCGGCAGTCCGCCGAAACCGATCGACCAACTGCCGCAAGTCGCCACGGCGGTCGAAGCGATCCGCTGTGATGCCCTCGGGCAGAGCCACGTCGCGGACCCGGAAATTCTCCTTGTTCGGATCGTCGCTGACGACGAACGGCGCGTACTTGGCTCCTAGGAAGTTCGGCCCGCCGGATCGCGACATCGAAGGCATCGAGAAGTAGGCCGGCAAACCCTCGGGCGCCGAACGCTCGAAAGCCGTCACCGATCCGAGGCTGGGATGAAAGCTCACAAACGCCCCGCAGCCGACCGGAATTCGCGGCGGCGAGCCGGTCATCATGTAGTGGTTCCCGGCCCCGTGATTGCCCTGGTTGTGGCACACTGAGCGGACCACCGCGATCTTGTCGGCGATCGAGGCCAATCGGGTCATGTGCTGCGAAAAGTAAACGCCCGGAATCTTCGTACGAATCGGCGTGAACTCGCCGCGGATTTCCGCCGGAGCGTCCGGCTTTGGGTCAAACGTTTCGAAGTGCGTCGGCCCGCCGTCCATCCAAATCAGAATGCACCGAGCCGGCGGCTTCGTTGAACTTGACGCAGCCTGCGCCGGTGCCGCGAGCGCTTGCATCCGCAACAGGTCGACCAAACCACTGCCGGCAATCGCGCCCAGCCCAAGCTGGAGGCAATCGCGACGTGTCATTCCTGCACAGTTTCGGTGGATGGCCATCGGCTTTCAGTCCTTAAAGATGAACTCGGGTGTATTGATCAACGCCCACAGCAAGTCCTCGGTGGCTTGCCGCCGGTCGGAATGTTGTTCGATCGCCGCGGTTACCGACGCCAACTCGTCAGGCTCCGGGAACCGATTGTACGTGGCCAAGTACAGCTCTTCGACGATTTCGGCCGGCGCGCGCTCGCTAGCCGCGAGTTGCGCGGCGCGACCGGAATCGGCGGTCACTTTCTTGTGCAGCGCCGGCGCATTCATCAGGTGCAACGCCTGCACGACGGTCGTATCGCTGGTGCGTTCGTACGGCGGATCCTGGTTGGCGTCAGGCCGCCCAAACGCGTCTAAGAACAGCGAACCGACTCGATGCGTCCAAATCTCCGTTGAACGGGCCGATTTGGGCATCGCGGAGAATTCTTCCGGCACGCCCGTCACGTCGCATACCGCGTCGAGCAGCACTTCGGCCCGCAGCCGCCTGCGATAGTGACGCGAGTAGTTGCGCGTGTCGGCGACGTTTTGCTCGTTGGGCACGCTCGACAGCCCGTAGACGTACGAGGTCATGATGCGGCGCAACAGATGCTTTAGCTTGAACCCGCTGTCGCGAAAATCATCGCCGAGCGCCGCGAGCAGCTCCGGATTGCTGGGCGGGTTGGTCGCGCGCAGATCGTCAACCGGATCCACCAAACCTCGCCCCATCAGATCGGCCCACACGCGGTTCACGGCCACCTGGGAAAAATACGGGTTGTCTTTCGAGGCGATCCAATCGGCCAGTGCGGCCCGCGGATCTTCGCCCTCGGCAATGGGCCGCGCTTCGCCGAACAACGGGCGCGGCTGTAGCACTTCGCCGGTGAGCGGATGCGCGACCGAACCGCTGGGCTTCACGAATACGACTTCCTCACCACCGGAGATCGGCGGCGAAATGCCCTGGCCCTTGTGCGCCACGCGCGAGAAGTAAGCTGCCAGGCTGTAGAAGTCGTCCTGCCCCCAGACCTCGAAGGGATGATGATGACACTTCGCACACTCGAGCCGAATTCCCAAGAACAACTGGCTGACGACCGGCGTGATTTCGTCCGGCGTGCGTCGATCGCGGAACAACGTGGCCGCGCCGTTGCGCCAGGTGCTGCCTTGCGCCGTGAGCAACTCGCGCACGAACTGATCGTATGGCACGTCCCTGCGGAACTGATCCCGAATCCAGGCGTCGAACGCCATGGTCGGTTTGATCCCAACTCGATAGGGATTTGGCCGCAGCAGGTCGGCCCACTTGTTGGCCCAAAAGTCGGCGTACTCCGGCCGCTCCAACAAATCGTCGAGCAGTTCCTCGCGCTTCGACGGCGCGTCACTCGTCAAGAAGGCACGGGCTTCTTCGGGAGTTGGCAACCGGCCGATGACGTCCAAATACGCGCGGCGCAGAAAGGTCGCCTCGGATGCCGGCTCGCTGGGGGCGATCCCCAATCGCTCGAGCTTGTTCCAAACCAACCCGTCGATGAAATTGTGGCGCGGCAAACTGGTGTAGAACTCGGGATCGACCGTGCTCGAAATGGGAATCGCCGTGTTCCAGGTGGCCAGGTGGTTCATGTAGCGAGCCATGATGGTCGACTCGCCCGGCAGTTGCCCCGCGTTGACTCGTCCGGCCTCGATCGTGACGACGCCCGCCTCGCTCGATTGAAAGTCGCTCAGATGCGTTACGTCGCGAACCGAATCATCCGAGTAGTGGGCCTGCACCTGCAACTGCTCGCTCGTCCCGGCCTCCATGATGTGTTCGGGCGGCTCGATCGTGATTCCCGTCAGCGTCGGTGCGTCGGGCGTATTGCGCGGCAGACCGCCGGCGATCCAGCGGCGAACCATTTCATACTCGTCACTCTTCGCGGGCAGCCGAAGGCCGCCGCCATGCGGCACCGCCAATGCCGCTTTGCGCAATAGCAGGCTGTTGTCCGGCGCCGCGGGAAAAACGCGCCGGCCCTGGGCCTGCTTCACAATGGCGGCGTAGTCGAACTCGGCGTCGAAACCCAAAAGCGAAAGCTGGAAGCCGTTTTGTCCTCGGGCCTTGCCATGACACGCGCCGGCGTTGCAGCCCTTGGCCGTCAGAATCGGCAACACGTCCAATTCGAAGTTCACCGCGCCGGCACGTAGCGTCGGCACCTCGGGCGCAACGGCGACCTGATTCGAGTCGACATCCGGCCGCGGCGGACTATCCTCGGCCGAAACGCGTGCAACCATGCCGCATACCGCACTGGCGGCAAGACACGCAATCGTCGAGTGACGCAACGCGCACAGCATAGGCAGGCTGGGAGGGAAGGTGCTTTGGCGGGGAGTGCTGACCGACATCCAATGTAGGCGATTTCCCGGCTGAAATCAACATTCTTGGATGCGTCGCCCACGGCACGCAGCCGCGGCGGTACTGGTAGCACAGGCAGGGGGCAGGGTCGGCGTGGCGGAGGTACCGGACGTGGCGGACAGCTATTTGACGATGGTCACGTCGGGCAAGGATTCTTTGAGCTTGGCAATGCCTTCGTCGGTTGCTTGCGATTGCCAGAGGTAAAGCTTCTTGAGGTTGTTCAAGCCTTTCAGGTGATCCAACCCGGCGTCGGTCACAGCCGTGCCGTAGAGGTTCAAATACTCAAGATTGCCCAGGCCCTTGAGGTGCTCCAATCCGGCGTCGGTCACTTTGGTTTTTTCCAGGTGTAGCCGGGCGAGCGTTGTCATCTCGGCCAGGTGCGCCAGACCTGCATCGGTGATCTGCGTGTCTTTCAGGTGCAACTCATACACCTTTGGTAGCGCTTTGACGTGGACCAGCCCGTCGTCGGTCAGTGCCGTGCCGCCAAGGTGGAAATCGACGACCAGCGAATCGTCGGTCATGGCCAGCGGCATTACGGTACCGCCGATTTCTTGAATCGCCGCAACGGCTTCTTGGTTGGCCGGGGCGGGTGAAGCGGCTGGTTCTGGCGCCGGTTTGTCGGGCTCCGGCTGTGGAGTGGGTTCCGGTGTGGGCGCCGACGCCTGGGCTGAGTCATCCGCAGCGGATTTTTCTCCCGGCAGCTTACCCTGGGCAATCAACTCTCCGTACGTGGGCGAGTCGTCGCCGCCTGACTTCATCGCGGCAACCTTGTCGAGCGCCGCGTTGATTTCCTCGTTACATTTCTCCGGCTCGGCCTTGACTCGGGCCGCCTTGAAGTCATCTTTCTTTAGCAGGTCTTTTAGCTTCAGGCCGTAAGCATTGTGCATCTTCTTGCTGCGACCTTCGTGGCAGACGTTGCACTTGGCCTTCTTTGTCACCAGGTCGGCAAACGTCTTGTCGCTCTCCTCCGTGGAGTCGGTCTTGAGGTACTTTTCCTGGAATCCCTTATAGAAGGCAGGAATGGCCTGGGCGACGGGGAGATTGCTCACGAGTACGACAGTGGCAACACAAACGGCGAAAATCAGGCTTCGTCGTTGACGCATCAATCGATTCTCCAAAATTTAGAACCCAGCGTGGATAAGTCCGATCAACGAACTATTATGGGTCGCCGGGACCGGGCGCGTCAAATGGCGCAGACCGGCCCCCGCAAGAGACGCTTCGGCACGCCCGATATGGACCGGATACCGTAACGGCGCCTATGATCGAGTAGCTTTCGCGGCACAACGCGCCGCGTGCCGCACCACGCGAAGCCAACGCTACAACCCGCGAGGTGACCATGCCTGCCGAATTCGCAAGACGCCATTCCCCACGGCGCCGCACTGCAGTGATCGGCGTGCTGCTGTGGATCGCGACGCTGGGGTTCTTCGCCTGGCCATCGGCCGGGCAGGCCGCCGAACCGTCGCTCGCCGGTCCATGGCAGGGAACGTTGAAGGCCGGCGCGGTCGAGCTGCGCGTCGTGTTCCGCATTGTCGCGGCCGACGATGGAACGCTCAAAGCCACGATGGACAGCCCGGATCAAGGCGCGAAAGGAATCCCGATCGACTCGGCGACGCGCGAGGGAAACAAGCTCACACTGGTGGCTCGCCGAATCGCTGGACGATACGACGGCACGCTAAGCGACGACGGCCAACGCATCGCTGGCACCTGGCAACAAGCCGGGCAATCCTTTCCACTTGACTTGGCACGGCTCGAAAAGGAACCCGACCTGAGCCGTCCGCAAGAACCCAAGAAGCCCTACCCGTATGATGAGCAGGAACTGACTTTCGAAAACGCTGCCGACGGGGTCACGTTGGCCGGAACGCTCACGCGGCCAAAGGGCGTTCCGCCGGCGGCAGCCGTGATCTTGATCAGCGGTTCCGGGGCGCAGGATCGCGACGAGACGGTCCTGGGTCATAGGCCATTCTTGATCCTGGCCGACTACCTCACCCGACGCGGCATCGCCGTGCTACGGGTCGACGATCGGGGCGTCGGCGGATCGACCGGAAGCGTCACCCAATCCACCAGCGCCGATCTGGCCGGAGACGTGCTGGCCGGCGTCGAAGCCCTCAAGCAACAGCCTGGAATCAATCCGCGCCGCATCGGACTCATCGGGCACAGCGAAGGGGCGATGATCGCGGCACTGGCCGCGGCCCGTTCGCCCGATGTCGCGTTCGTGGTCATGTTGGCCGGCACCGGCGTGCCAGGCGATCAGATCGTGCTGCATCAAGGAGAGCTGATCGCCCGCGCGCAGAAAGCCGGCGAGGCCCGAATCGCCGCCGCGAAAGTCCTGCAGCGACAATTGTTCGACATCATCCGGCGCGAGCCCGACGACGCGAAGGCCGTGCAACAGATTCGAGCAATCACGGTGGAAAGCGACGCCTACCGGGCGGCACCGGACGAAAAGTCGAAGGAAGCGATCGAGTCGCAGATCAATGCCCAGGCAAAGGTCATGCTGTCGCCCTGGTTTCGCTTCTTCCTGACGTTCGATCCGGCCACCGCGCTGCGCGAAGTCCACTGTCCAGTGCTTGCACTCACCGGAGAAAAAGATCTCCAGGCCGCGCCGAAGCAGAACCTGCCACCGATCGCCGCCGCGCTCGAGCAGGCCGGCAATCGAGACGTCACCATCCGGGAACTTCCCGGTCTGAACCATCTCTTTCAGCACTGTCAAACCGGGTCGCCCGTGGAATACGGAAAAATCGACGAGACGTTCGCGCCTGAAGCGCTCGGTCAAATTGCCGATTGGATCCTTGAGCGGGCGAAGTAGCTCGTGCAGGTCGCGGGCATGGTACGATTGAATTTGGGGTTCGCGGTTCTTACCCGCCCAATGGATGTTGTGCCCGCGGAGAGCCTGTTTCGTGAACGCATCGCCATCGGAAGACAGATCGGTCGCCGTCATCGGCGGCGGGATCACCGGGCTGGCGGCTGCGCATCGACTGGTCGAGCGCGATGCGGGACTGCGGGTCACGTTGTTCGAAGGCGGTGAGCGCCTCGGCGGCGTACTGCAAACCATCCACCGCGACGGATTTCTCATCGAGCAGAGCGCCGACAATTTCATCACGGATCCGGCTTGGGGCGTCGAACTGTGTCGGCGCATCGGATTCGACGATCAACTGATTCCCACAACAACCCAGCAACGGGGCGCCCTGGTCGTGCATCGGGGTCGTTTGGAGCGCGTTCCGGCGGGATTCATGCTGATGGCTCCCGCTCGACTTTGGCCCCTGCTGACCACGCCCGTGCTCAGCCCCTGGGGCAAACTCCGGCTCCTGGGCGAAGCCTTCGTGCCGCGCCGACTGGAGGGCGACGACGAAAGCCTGGGTTCGTTTGCGCGTCGGCGATTAGGGCGCGAGGTCTTCGAGCGGATCGTGCAGCCTTTGGTCGGCGGTATTTACACGGCCGATCCCGAGAAGCTGAGCCTGCGGGCCACCCTGCCGCGCTTCTTGGACATGGAGCAGCGATTCGGCAGCCTCGTGCGCGGCGCACGGCGGCAAAACGGCTCGGCCGAGTCGAACGAGCCGGCCAACGCGGCTGGCGGTGCGCGATACGGCATGTTCGTCGCGCCGCGCGATGGGTTGTCGAGCCTCGTCGACACGATTGCCGCGCGCCTGCCGACCGGCACGATCCGCCTCAACAGTCCGGTACGGCACATCAAGCCCCTTGACGGTGGCTCGTGGCACGTCGAACTTGGAGGAGCCGCGTCGGGTGCGTCCCAAGAGTTCGCGGCGTTGATCGTCGCAACGCCGGCGCCCGTGGCATCGCGACTTTGCCAGGACTTCGATGCGGCGCTGGCAATGGAGCTCTGTCGGATCCAGTACGCCGGCACGGCGATCGTTACGCTGGCCTTCCGGCGGGAGCAGATCGCCCACGCGCTGGACGGTTTCGGATTCGTCGTGCCGGCCGTCGAAAAGCGCAGGATCCTGGCCGGCAGCTTTGCGAGCGTGAAATTTGCCGGGCGCGCGCCGGACAACGCCGTGCTCGTGCGTGTGTTCGTCGGAGGAGCGTGCCAAAGCGAGCTGCTCGACCTGCCGGACGACCAGTTGCAGTCGTTGGCCGTCGAGGAGTTGCGGCCGCTGATCGGCGCAAGCGGCGAACCGCTATTCTGCAACGTGACGCGCTGGAGCGGCGCCATGCCCCAATATCATTTGGGCCATTGCGAGCTGGTGGGTCGCATCGAGAAAGCCGCAGCCGGCTGGTCAAATTTCGCGCTGGCCGGCAATGCGTATCACGGCGTGGGCATTCCGAACTGCATTCACAGCGGCGAGACGGCCGCCGATCGCGTGGTTGCGGAACTGGCCGGCGGTGCCGTGGTATCCTAACGCCGCCGATACTTGCGTCGCAGCCCGATGGCGATCAACATCGCCGCGCCTAAGGCTGACAAAACCAGCGAGCCCGGCTCGGGCACTGGTTGGATTAAGTCGAGACCCAGGATCCCGTTCGGTTCGTCGAACGTCACCCAGTTGAACGGTCCAAGGGCCGCACTACCGAGCTCGAACCCATCGATAAACTGGCTGGCAACCAGGAAGTTCATTCCGAAGATGCCATCCAGAACGAGGAAGTCGCCGGTGTCCGGATCCTCAAGCCCGATATCCGCCACCAGAACCGGTGCACCGATGTAGCGAATGTTGTTCGGATCGTCCGCCGCTGCGCTGCCCTCGATCGTCGGAAGCGTCATGAAGTCGAGAAAGAAGCCTGGCACGGTCGTGATTCCGCCGATCCCGCCAATCAGCAGGTCGAACTGCGATTCGATCTCCACGCCGGGCAGTTCCGGATTGAGCGGATCGAACACTTCCAACACCGGATCGCCCAATCCGATGGTCGACGGCACCTGGCGCACGTTGAGCTGTTCGGCCAAAATGCTGGAAATGAACGAGGCTTGAGCGCCGGTATCCAACAAAAAGCTGCCGCTGGTTTGCAATCCGTTGAAGCCGATGACTACCGGCGGAGGGCCGGGCGGAACGTCATCTTCGAGCTGGGCGACGGGATTGGGTCCGATAAACGGGTTGTGTTCCAATTGCACTGTGGGCGAACCGGGAGGCGTCGTCTCGGTGAACCGTTCGAAATCGCCGTAGCTGAGTTGCACGTGGTGACTGGTCGTTGGAATGCCCGGATCGGTGTCGGCCGTGCCCGGGTTGAACGGCGTGCCCGGATCGTAGATGTACGTGCTGATGAAGTCGCCTTCCAGGAAACCGCTGGTCAGCAACAGGTTGAGCGGCTTGGGGTCGATCACGGTTACCTTATTGACCATCGCCGGCATGCCGAAAATGTTCGTATCGCTCAGCAGCGGATCCTGCGGACCCGGCGGGCCGATTTGGGTGCGCAGGGGACCCACGTTGTGGTTGTACGACGAGACTTCCGTCGGCTCGGCGAACGGATTCGGTGCTACCCGCACGATGAGCTCTTCAGAAACGTCAAAGTCCACCGTGCCGCCCAGCCCAACGTCCGAGAACGTGACGCCGGGCAGTTCATCCACGCCCAGCGCATCGGCAAACGACGGCCGAATGATCATGCCGCTCGAGCCGGTGTCCAGAAACGCCGGAATCGCCGCCACGTCGCCCTCCACCTCGATCGGACCTTCGGCACCTGGCCGCTGAATCACCGCGACCACTTTCGGCGCGTCGATAGAACCGTTTTGCACGCCCTCGATGTCCACCGCCAGCGCCACGCGCGCAGCCCCGAGTAGCGCACACAATGCGACCAAAGCGAGCGCGCACAACCGCCCGATGCCGCGCGGATGGCGGAACAATCTGTAGTTACGCAGTAGTTCAATCATGGGGAAATTCATGGGTTGGAGTCGCCCCTTCGACGGGCAAGTCGACACAGCCCGCGCCCGACAAGCTCCGCAGCGCACGACAATGCGCGCAATCACGGGCAACAAGAGGCAGGCAGACGCTGCGCGGCCGAATTGGCGGGAGCCAAAAAAGAAGCCGGGCCTGCACGGTAGGCAAGGTCCGGCGATGGCTCACTTAGATCATTAGCCCGAACGAGTTGAAATCGGGACCGCGATAAAGCAGGTAAACTCAGACAACGCTACGATACTGCCGCCGCCGAGTACCTGTCAAGCGTTTTCCGCCAGATTCCACCGGGCAGCGCCTGGCAATCGCCGGCGGCCGACCGACCGCAGCCTGGTCGCATTCACCGTGCGCCTCGTGTACGATGGCCGTCTCCACGCGGCGGCCGGGCCGAGGACGTGTCGGACGCCAACTTCAAAACCAGTACGATCTGGGGGAGTCCTACGCGCATGAACGAGCGGTCGACCTGGTGGTTTCAAGAGATTAATCGGTATCAGTGGTTCGTGCTGATCGTGGCCGCGTTGGGGTGGCTGTTCGACACCATGGACCAACAGCTCTTCACGCTGGCACGACGGCCGGCGATGCTCGAGTTGGTCGTGCCCGAGCGAAGCCCCGGCGAAGAACTGACCGATGAGCAGAAGGCCGACGACGCGGCCCTGGTTAATGCTTACGGCGGCTACGCCACGTCGATCTTCTTGATCGGCTGGGCCAGCGGCGGACTGGTCTTTGGCGTGATGGGCGACCGGATCGGCCGGGCCAAGACCATGCTGTTGACCATTTTGGTCTACTCAATCTGCACCGGGCTTAGCGCGCTGTCGGTCAGTTTTTGGGACTTCGCGTTCTACCGATTCTTGACCGGCTTGGGTGTCGGCGGCGAGTTCGCCGTCGGCGTGTCGCTCGTGGCCGAAGTGATGAGCGATCGCGTCCGGCCCTACGCGCTGGGGCTGCTGCAAGCTCTGTCCGCAGTGGGCAACGTCTCGGCCGCGTTCATCAACATGGGCATGGGCTACCTGGTCGCCGCCGGTACGCTGGGAACCACGTGGCGAATGATGTTTGTCGTCGGCACGGTTCCGGCGCTGTTGGCGCTGTTTATCCGCCGCAGATTGAAGGAGCCGGAGCGCTGGCAGGCGATCGCCACGGGCGGAGTGCAAGAACGGCTGGGCTCCTATGGCGATCTATTCAGCGATCCGCGTTGGCGCCGCAACGCCATCGTGGGCATGCTGCTTGCCTTCTCGGGCGTGGTCGGTCTGTGGGGCATCGGGTTTTTCAGCTACGACCTGATCGGCTCGATCATGACGAAGCGCTTCGAGGCCGAAGGCATGGCGCCGCCCGAGGTGATCTCCAACGTCGCGTACTGGAAAAGCATCACGTCGATCCTGCAAAATGTGGGCGGGTTCCTCGGCATCTTCGCGTTCAGCCTGGTTACGCCCTACACCGGCCGCAAGCCGGCGTTTGCACTGGCGTTTGTTCTGGCGATGGTCAGCACCGGGCTCGTATTCGGATACCTCAACGAGTTCAGCCAGATCTTCTGGATGATCCCGATCATGGGCTTTTGCCAGTTGTCGCTGTTCGGCGGATACGCGATCTACTTTCCCGAGTTGTTCCCGACGCGGCTGCGCAGCACCGGCACGTCGTTCTGCTACAACGTCGGACGGTTCGTGGCCGCCGCCGGGCCCGCCGTGCTGGCCGTGCTCACCTCGCAGGTCTATCGCGACTACGACGAGCCGCTGCGTTACGCGGGCGTCACGATGTGCGGCATCTTCCTGTTAGGTCTGGCCGTGCTTCCCTTCGCGCCGGAAACCAAGGGCCGGCCGCTGCCTGAGTGATCGGGTTGCCGGCTTGGCTGGTTGTGCCACGCAATGCGGCGTGTCGGAGTTCGTGAAGCGGCAGACGAGAACGTCACTCGTTCGCTATGCCTGCACGCCGTAGTACGCCGCCGAAGGCAGGCCGGTGTGCTGCTCGACCAGCGAAACGATCGCGTCGACTTCGGCGTCGGCCAGCGGCGTGACGAAGCTTTCCGCCGGGCGGCGGGCGACCGTATAGACCTGCACAAGCTTCAGCTTTCCGCCGGCGGCCGTAATCTCGTTGAGTCGATCGCAGAAAGCGTTCAACTCGTCGGCCGATGGCGGCTGGCCGTCGACGCGCATGAACAGCGCCTGAATCACCAGCGGCCGCACCCGGGCGGCTTGGGTGATGTTGTCCAGCACCTGGCGAAACGGGATCGGCGTCCGCTCGATCAACTGGTAGTAGGCGTCGGTGCCGGCTTCGAGCTTGGCCCAGATTTCGCCCTGGTGCGCGTCGAGGATCTCCAACCCGCGCACGACGTGCGGGCGATGAAACATGCTCGCGTTGGTGATCAACACCATCTTGACGTCGTCCAGGCCGAGGCGGTTTTTGACCGCCGCGCAGGCGCCGATCAGCTCGTCGAAGTTGCGATACGTGGTCGGCTCGCCGTCGCCGCTAAAGGCAATGTCGTTCAGCCGCCGCAGGGGCGCGGGCGTGGCGGCGAACTGGGGCGACTCGTACAGCTCGCCCGAAGTGACCAGCCGCAACACGGATTCCAACTCAGCCAGCAGGGCGTCGGTCTCGACGAAGCGCGTCTCGCTTTGGCTTGTGCGATCGACCTGGCAATAGATGCAGTCGAAGTTGCAGACCTTGTCCGGGTTAAGATTCACGCCGACCGAAATGCCGCCGGACCTTCGGCTGAGCACCGGGTAGACAAACCGCCCGGCGCGGAACCGCCGTTCGTGTCTTGTGTGCAGCTTTTGGGCCGAGTCGTGGTTCATGAGTGCGTCGTGGTGTGTGGTGCGGAGTGTCCGGGCTGTCTAGTTGTTATAATAGTTCATCATGCAAACATGGAACATTCTTGGAATCACCCACATCGACTGAAGTCTAGCCTGGCACACGGCGTCTTCTGGATCACCAAGCGAATTGCCCTGGGTCAATTCGCCACGCCCCAGCGTGCTTCGGTGCTCCGAGAGCAAGACGTTACGCATGTCTTGAACGTTAGCGAGGCCGGAAGCGTCATTTCTGCAGAGAAGTTCGGCTTCGTCGCGGTTCGCGATTGCCCCATAGTTGATCTTGAGGCAATCCCCGAGCCCATCGTCATCTCCGCATTGGACACGTTGCATGCGATGTTGTCCGTGACTAAATCGCGTGCTTACGTTCATTGCATTGCTGGGCAGAATCGGTCACCGACGCTCTGCTTGGCTGTCCTGGTTGCCTGTGGCGTTTCGCTCGATGAGGCTCGGCAACTGATTTCTGACCGCTCACCAGATGCCGTACCGGGCCACAAGCAGTTGATCAGCACGCCTCTCGTCGAGGCAGTCATATCGCATGGTCGTCGGAACTATCTTCCGCTTAGCGACCCATTGATTCTTGAGCCAGCATATTGAAGAAGTAAGTCAGGCACTCCGTGCCTGACATGCGCTTGATCGCGATGTGGTTGTCAGGCACGGAGTGCCTGACCTGCTACTGGGACCAGCAACGCCGGGCCGGCTACTTGCCCGGATGCGGAGGTCGTTGCAACTGCCATGGGTCCGATTGGGCGGGCGAACTGCGACGCGTGGCGTTACTCAAGGTGGTGAAAAGCGCCGACAAACCAAACGCGGCCCCCAGCCCGAGCCAGAAGAAAGTGACTGCAAGCGGGCGAATTCGTGTCACGCCCTCACCCGGTGGATAGAACCAGGTGCTTATTGGAAACAACACGAACCCCTCAACAATGGCGGGCACCGATGCGAGATCGTACACCATTCCAAGATGGTACCGAGGATACCCGACGAACAGAGTTGTGAATAACAGAAGAACACCGATCGCCAATGCCACGCCGGCTACGGTGTACCGGAAAGTGAGTGTCAAGTGTCGGATCGCAACACTCAAAAGGATATAGAAACAACCATGCGCGGCTGGCCCAAAACCGAGATGCACGCCAAGCGCAACCAGTACGGCCACAACTGTGGTCACGATCAGCAAACCTGCGACACTGTACCGCATCACACGATCCCACGTTCTTGGTATCTCGAGTTCTCCCGTCGCCTCCGCTACGTGCGGTTCTGGATGTCGTCGATAGCTCCGTCGGCCGATTTCCGCGCGGGGTAAGCCGTTCCGCTCATACGCCGTCGATGCGATGCATTTAAGCGCGCACTTTTCCATCCGCCGTCCCTTCCGAGGGCACGGCCCGTTCACTGCGGCGCTCCCAGTGCCCTCGAATCCACGAAATCACGAGTGGCGTCGCCATTGTTACTGTAATACCGGTCCACAATACGACGACCATGAAGGGACGAACTGCATGCGACCTGTGAAAAAAGACGAGTTCTCGAAATCCCCAACCGCCGAGGTTAGCAACTAGACTCAGAACGAATTCGCCGACGGCGTAGAATGGGTACGCTACTACCTGGAGTGGCGGGAATTCTATTGTGGGAAGCAAGATCTCAGTTCCGGGAATGATAAACGTGTACCCTGCGACACCAAGAAACGGAGAGACGGCGATTGTCACGGAGATCGCAACGACAACAACCTGAACACGCCGAGGCAAAAAAGCAGACGCGTAGCCCAATGCGATCAATAGCCCGTAGTACAATGCGCACGGGAGTCCAAGGACTCTGAACAGCGCAAGGCCAATCCCGACGATACCCGTGAACTTGAACAGCGACCAAAACGAATAGCGCGCTGATTGGTTTGTTGCCGCCACGACAGCGCCCTCTGCGTTGCACTCGCGCGGGAGAAGTCGCCTCCTTTGTCATTCTAACCGAACTCGCCAGTTTGGTGTGGTAAGCGACCGCGCGCGTGGTCCGTCGGAAAAGCCACGCGACTCGCGCGTTCTGGTTTCCACGGCATCTGGAAAAGAACCGCAAGGCTCGCGGTCACGCCAGTCGGCCAGTGAGCACCAATCTTCCATACCGGGTAGGATGACGGGTATGAGCCAAACGCCGGAAATACCTCCGCCGCCGGTCCCTCGCTTTCGCTTGCGGACGATGCTGATCCTGATCGCCGTCTGCTTGGTGCCCATTGCCTGGATCGGCAATCGGGGGCACCGCCAGACGCGGCTGACCAAAGAGTTGTCCAAGATGGATGCCGAGTGGATGTACCGGCACGAACGACCCTCCACGCACGGAGCGCGACCATGGGGGACAAGCTACTTGGTCGCCACTCCACGAGTCCCGAATCTCGAAAATGACTATTTCGGAACGATCTCCGTCGTCAACATCTACACGTACGGGAATTTCGGCCAACCAGCCACAGATGAAACGCTACAGCGCATTGCAGCGGTCAGGTCAATTGAAGCACTGGACGTTTCTTCGTCGAGAATCTCCGATGAAGGACTAAGTCATCTGACGCAGATGCCGCGCCTCGGGTCACTTGCGCTTCACTCGCATGGCATTACCGACGCGGGGATTGCGCACCTAAAAGCCCTCCACTCGCTCCGCGAACTTTGGATCGCATGCCCGTTGATCACAGACACAAGCCTCGCGCACTTAGCAGAAATGACGGAGCTTAGGGTTCTCCATATTCGGGCACCGAAAGTCACTGACGCCGGAATTTCAAAGCTAAACGGCAATAAAGCGTTGGTCCAGTTGGGATTGTGGGGCACGCAGGTCAGCGATCGCGGATTGTCCATTCTCTTGGACATGCCACGGCTAACCGAACTCACAATCGAGGACGCGCCAATTACAGACAGATCGTTGCAGTATATGAAAGAGATTGAGTACGCCGAGTTCTACAATACCCAGATAACGAAGACCGCCGCTGACAATACACTGAGAAACGCAATCTTTGTCAACGTCGCGCCTGCGGCGCCGGTACGTCCCGCCGTGGCATATTGGGGAAACCTGCCGCCGGTTGTTCGCAACGACGAATCATCGGAATCGCGTGTCGAAGCAGATTCCGTTACCCAACCCGGCGCAGCTCGGTGAACTCGTCCATCGTGACGGTGGTTTCCGAGCCGTCGTCGAGCTTCATGACGATCATGTCGGCAAAGACCTTGTCGTCGCCGTGGCGGCGGAAGTGAAGGCCCTGCCGGCGGCGCTCCGTGTGCATCACCGTGCCGACGGTCTTGGTGCTCCACGTCTTCGAGGAGCCGACCTTGACCTCGTGGACCACTTCGATGCGGTCGCCCGACTTGAGTTCGGTGAACAGCCGGCGGGATTCGAGTTCGGTGGGCATGCGATGGTCGTCCTGTCGATTGACTTGCACTTGCACTCGGGTGGACACGGTGTGAGGACGGTCCCCCGCCGGAACACTAAACCTCCTTGGCACCGATCCAGGGCATCAGCCGGCGGAGCTTCCGGCCGACCTCTTCGATCGGATGCTCGCGCTCGCGGCGACGCGTGGCCTTGAACGCCGGGGCGTTGGCCCTGTTCTCCAGGATCCACTCCCGGGCAAACTGGCCGCTTTGAATCTCTTCGAGAATCCGCTTCATTTCCTGGCGGGTCTCGTCGGTGACGACGCGCGGGCCGCGTGTGTAGTCGCCGTACTCGGCCGTGTTCGAAACGCTGTATCGCATGTAGTTCAGTCCGCCCTGGTAGAACAGGTCGACGATCAGCTTCAGTTCGTGCATGCACTCGAAGAAGGCCATCTCCGGTTGATAGCCAGCGTCGACAAGCGTCTCGAAGCCCGCCTTCACCAGCGCGCTGACGCCGCCGCAGAGCACGACCTGCTCGCCGAACAAATCGGTTTCGGTCTCTTCTGCGAAGGTGGTTTCGATGACGCCGGCACGGCAACCGCCGATTCCCTTGGCATAGGCCAGGCCCAGGGCCCGCGACGTTTCGCTGGCGCCGGGATTGAGCGCGATCAGGCAGGGCACGCCGCCTCCGCCCTCGAACTCGCTGCGGACCAAATGGCCCGGTCCCTTGGGCGCGACCAGCACCGTATCGACGCCCTCTGGCGCTTCGACCTGGCCGAAGTGGACGTTGAAGCCGTGGGAACACATCAGGATGTTGCCCGGGCTGAGCTGCGGCTTGATCAGTTGGCGATAGATGTCGCCCTGCACTTCGTCGGGCAGCAGGATGTTGACCAGGTCGCCCTGCTTGGCGGCCTCTTCGGCCGACACCGGCTCGAAGCCGTGGCTCTTGGCCAAGTCGTAGTTGGCGCTACCGGACCGCTGGCCGACGACCACATTGCAGCCGCTGTCGCGCAGGTTCTGGGCATGGGCGTGGCCCTGGGAGCCGTAGCCGATGATCGCGATCGTCTTGTCCTTCAGCAGCGACAAGTCGGCGTCTTTCTCGTAGTACATCTTGGCCATGGAAAGGATTCCTCGCGGTCGTGATTGTTTCGAAAAGCGAGCCGCGGGCGGGCGGGGAGTGCCCACCGGCCGCGGTTCGATTGATCGGTCAGGGTTGTTGCGTCATGCCGACGGGGCGTGCGCCTCGGAGTGTTTGGGGCCGCGCACCATGGCGATCCGTCCGGTGCGCACCAGCTCGACAATGCCGAAGGGGCGCATCAAGTCGATGAACGATTCGATCTTCTGCTCTTGGCCAGAGATTTCGACGATCACCTGATCGGTGGCCACGTCGACGATCCGCCCGCGAAAGATCTCGGCCAGCTCGCGGATCTCGCTCCGCCGGCCGCCCTGCGGGGCGCCGACCTTGATCAGCATCAGATCCCGCTCGACGAAGTCCTGGGAGCTGATGTCGACGACGCGAACGACCGTGACGACCTTTTCGAGTTGCTTGCGGACCTGTTCGAGCACGGCGTCGTCGCCGACGACGACAAACGTCATCCGCGACAGGCCCGGATCCTCGGTCTCGCCGACGGCCAGGCTGTCGATGTTGTAGCCGCGCGACGCGAGCATCCCGGAGATATGCGCCAACACGCCGGGAACGTTTTGCACAACTGCCGAAAGAACGTGACGCATGGTGTGATCGTGGGGCCGCTCGGGCGACCGATTGAACGCAAAGAACCCTAGGCGAGCAACCGACGATGAACATTTCGCAAGCTGCGCCGCCGGTGCCAGATGCACGCCCCACGGTGACCTTGCCTGGAGCGTACAGACGGTACGAAGGTGTGCATCGTTCGCTTTCTGACGATTAACAAACCTTCGATCATATCTGGGCCCGCGGGGGTCCACAAGGGACGGCCGGCGCCGGGCCGCGAAGTCGCGCGAACCGCCATCAAACTACCCGATCGCCGTGGCTTAAACCTTGGAACAGGCGCGGCCGATATCACTTCCATCCTGACGTTTCCCGCTCCCGCATCGATTGGTGAATCCCGTGAATCCCGTTGCCCTCAAGGGGTCGCCGGGTGCCCCGCGCGCCGCGGACACCCTTCGCGGCACATCATCCGCCGCCGACGGCACCATCCCATCGGCCGACCGCACACTGGCCCAAGCTCGCGCGCTGATCGGCGACTTGTTCACCCATCGGCCGATCATCTACTGGACCGACCTGCTATTGACCCTGGCGATCGGCTACACGGCCGCCGCCGTCTATCTGAGCGCAGCGCCCTTCTCGCTGTTGCAAGTGACCGCGCTGTTGGTCAGCGGGTTCGCGCTGTTTCGGGCCGGCAGCTACGTGCATGAAATCACGCACATGAATAACGGCGAGATGCTCGGTTTTCGCGTGGGCTGGAACCTGCTGTGCGGCATTCCGATGGTGATGCCCTCGCACTTCTACGAGAACCACATCGATCACCACAAGAGCCAACACTACGGAACCCAGCTCGACGGCGAATACCTGCCGTTGGCCCTGGGACCGATCAGCAAGATTTTGCTGTTTTTTGCCCAGGTGCCGTTGTTGCCGGCCTATATCGCGCTGCGGCTGCTGTTGAGCCCCATTTCGTTCTTGCACCCGAGGCTGCGCAACTGGACGCTGGTTCATGCCTCGAGCTACGTGATCAACTACCGCCACCGGCTGACGATTCGGCCGAACGCCCCACGCCGGGCTTGGGCCGCGTTGGAAATCGCCTGCTGCTTGCGACTGGGCGTGATGTTCGGCGTGGTGCTGGTCGGCATGTTCCCCTGGTCGCGACTCGTGGCGATGTACGTGCTGGCCATGTTCGTGCTCGGCCTGAACTATATCCGCAATCTTGTGGCGCATCGCTACGCCAACGACGGCCAACCGATGAACCGGGCCGAGCAATTGACCGATTCGATCACGATTGGCAGTCGCGGATTTCTGACCGAGCTGTTCTTTCCGCTCAGCCTGCGCTATCACGCGCTGCACCACTTGTTTCCGGGCATTCCCTATCACAACCTGGGCGAAGCCCACTGGCGCTTGATGGCGCGGTTGCCAGCCGATTCGTTGTATCACCGCACGGTGGTGCCCGGCTTTTGGGCCGCGGCGCGCGAACTGTGGACCAGTGCCCGGCGCCATTCGGCCGCTATGCGGAACATCGGCGCCGAAGGCACGGCGCCCAGCAGCATCCCGGTGGGATAGCGCCGCGCATAGGGATCGCGTCGCCGCACCATGATCGTGCCGCGCCGACCCGGGGACACTTGCGGCGGACTACTCGCCGTCGGTGGCGGTCGTGTCGAAGACTTCCGGCCCTTGTCGGCGGACGTCCGAATCGTGGATCGACTCGGGGTCGGCCAGAGCGCTCGTCGCCGAATCGTCGTCCGGCGGGGCGTCGACGGCATCAGCCGCGTCGACGGCAGCTGTTTCGTCGGCACGCAACTCGGTGGCCGCCGCTTCGTCAGCATGCGTTTCGTCAGCGATCGCCTCGTCGGCACCGTCCTCTTCGTCGGTGTCGAGATCGGAACGCAGGTCACCGCTGGTGCGTTTGCGCAGGTAAAGCTTGATCGGCACCTCGGCGAACGAAAGGTTGTCGCGCAAAACGCCGAGCAGGTAGCGCCGGTATGGCTCGGCAAACGCCTTCGGGTTGTTGCAAAACAGCACAATGGTCGGCGGCTCGGCGCTGACCTGCGTCGCGTAGTAGATCTTGGGCCGGCGATTGCGATACAGGGGCGGCGGGTTGGCATCCAGCGCGTGGCGCATTACGCGATTCAACTCGGCCGTCGTCACGCGTTGACGAGCCTGACTGTAGAGCATTTGGGCGTGGTTCAAGAGTGCCTTGACGTTCTTTCCGGTCTGGCCCGTGATGAACGCGATCGGCACGTACCACATCGTGCGAAACGCGTCGTGGAGATATTTCACCCATTTTTCGGTGGGCATGTTGCCGACGTGTAGATCCCACTTGTTCACCACGAACACACACGGCTTGTATTGCTCGGCGATGTATTCGCAAAGCTGCTTGTCGGCCTTGCTGATCCGCTGGGTAGGATCGAAGAACATCAGGACCACGTCGGCCCGGCGGATGCTGCGCTGCGCCCGGTGGGTGCTATAGAAGTCCAGATCGGTCGAGATGCTCTTGGAGCGCTTCAGGCCGGGCGTGTCGATGGCCAGAAAAGGCTTGCCGTCGAGTTCGTAGCGCACGTCGACGCTGTCGCGTGTCGTACCGGCCACTTCGCTGGTAATCATCCGATCGGCCTGGGCCAACGTGTTGACAAACGTGCTCTTGCCGACGTTGCGCTTGCCGACGATGGCCACCTTCATGATCGGCTCGGCTGCATCGTGCCGCGGCTGCGCGCCCGGCCTGGGCAGCCGTTCCAGGATCAAATCGAGCAGTCGCTGACGTCCCCGGTTTTGCAGCGTGCTGACGCAGATCAACTTGCCGCGGCCCAACTTGTAGAACTCGCCGGCCTGGCTGTCCATGGCTGGCTCGTCGGCCTTGTTCGCTACGCAGATCACCGGCGCGTCGACGTAGTGCAGCCGGCGGGCGACTTCCTGATCCAGCGGGACCAGTCCGGCGCGCGTATCGACGACAAACAAGACGACGTCGGCCAGTTCCATCGCCACGTTGATCTGTTCGTCGATCTTTGGCGTCAGGTTGTCCGGATCGTCGAAGCCGATGCCGCCGGTGTCGACCAGTTCGAAATACCGGTCTTTCTCACACATCAGGTAGCTGACCCGATCGCGCGTCACGCCGGCCGTCTTGTCGACGATGGCCAGGCGCTTGCGCGCAAGCCAATTCAGCAGGCTCGACTTGCCTACGTTCGGTCGACCGACGATGACAACTTGAGGCACGCCCATGATCGTGTCGCGCGGTGAAGGGGATCGATGGTTGCGGGCTCGGCCCGGACGGGCCGCACACAGAGCAGGCTTCATCATAGGTCCAGCCGGCACGGGCGGCAAACGTTCCGCGGCACGCTGGCGGCCGCGCATCGGGTTTTCACCGGCCAGCAGCCGGGACACTTCGCGCGTTGCCGGTCGCGCGTCATACTTGCTGGCGAACGGACCGGCGCGATCGTTGCCGCGCGCCGGCGGTCAACGTGGCGCGCGATTCTGGGGAGAAGGTGAATGAAACGGCCGTCGTCGAGTGGTAAATCGCCCGTCAACGCCGCGATTCAACAACTGGAAAGCCTGCACCGTGCCGGCGTGCGTCAGTTGCCACGTCCCAGCGGGCGCGGTGTACAAGAGGCGCAACGCTCCGGCGGCGCGTCTGGCGCACAGAGTGCCCCACCTGGCGATATTCCCCGGCCGGAGGTCGCGTCGGCTCCCCGGCCAACCGCGGCATCGGGAGCCACGGAGTCGCTCGCCACCATCGCCCAAGAAGTGGCCGCCTGCCGGTTGTGCGACGAGCTAGCCGCGACGCGCACACAAACCGTCTTTGGCGTGGGCAATCCGAACGCCCGGCTCTGTTTCTTGGGCGAAGCGCCGGGAGCCGACGAAGATCGCCGCGGCGAGCCGTTCGTGGGCCGTGCCGGGCAACTGCTGACCAAAATCATCGAAGCCTGCACGCTGACGCGGTCGGACGTTTACATCTTGAACGTGCTCAAGTGCCGCCCGCCGAAAAACCGCAATCCGCTGCCGCACGAGGTGGCAAATTGCCGTGGGTTCCTTAACCGGCAACTGGCCCTGATCCAGCCGGAGTTTCTCTGTTGCTTGGGCGCAGTCGCGGCGCAAACGCTGCTCGAAACCGACACAACCATCGGCCGACTGCGCGGCAAGATCCTCGACTACCGAGGAATCCGCGTGGTGTGCACGTATCATCCGGCGTACCTGCTGCGCAATCCGGCCGCCAAGAAAGACTGTTGGGACGACATGAAGATGCTGATGCGCGAGATGGGCGTCGAGCTGTAGCGGGCAGCGCGGATCGGTGACACAGACGCGCGAGAGAATCTCAGGCCGTCCGCTTACGCCGGTGCCGCGGCATTTTCGCCGTCGGTCTCGGTTGGGACGAGCCGTGCGAGCACCTCGCGCAATTGCCGCAGCTTGATCGGCATCGAAATCACGACTCGATGTTTGTCGAGCTTGGCCCGCTTGCTCCAGTCCTGCTGATGTTCGCCCAACAGGAGCACGGCCGGAATCGGTCCGGTGTGCTCGTTCTCGGCAAACCGGTTGAACGCCTCAAGCGCCGGCTCGCCAAGTTCGCCGGTCGAGAAGATGACGCAATCGGCGGCTTTGGCCCCGTCGGCGAATCGACTCAGGGCCCGCTGCGGATCCTGGGTGACCAGCACGCGATAACCCTTGGTCTTCAGCCGGGCACGGAGCACGTCCTGGAGCGGCACGTTCGACTCGACGAACATCAGCGTATGCTTCGGCTGCACCGGTGCCGGGGCCGCAGCCTTGGCCGGCGGAGCTTCGGCTGGCGGCGTGTACGGCTCGTTAAGCTTCTGCATCGCCACTTTCAGATCGGTGAGCATCTCGCCAGGCGACTGGTACCGCTCGTCGACGTTCAGCTCCATCGCCCGATTCACCACCGACGTGATGAACGCGGGCAGCTCCGAATCGACACGCTGAATCGGCTCGACTTCTTGGTAGCGGGTCTTGCTAAGCCGCTGAATCCGGTCCTTGGTCTCGTACAGGGGCGGCTTGCCGGTGAGCATGTGGTAATAGATGCAGCCGATGAAATAGATGTCGCTGCGTTGATCATCCTTGCGCACGCCGGTGGCCCGTTCGAGCCCGGCGTAGTCGATTGTGCGCGGATTGGCCGTGGCGTCGTCGTCGTCGGCCGTATGTCCCTCGGCCGCCAGGCCGAAGTCGACGAGCATCGCCTCGCCTTTGCTCGAGACGAGGATGTTCGACATCTTCAGATCGCGATGGCAAATCCCGCGCTCGAACGCATAGGCGAGTCCGGCGGTGACGTCGGCCAACAGGCGTGTTGCCTGTACCACGTCGAACTTTTTGCGGATTTTGATGAACTCGCGCAGGTTGCGCCCCTCGACGAAATCCATTACGAGAAAATGAAGATCGCCGCGCGAAACGACCTGTTGGATCGGCACGATGTTGGGGTGCTGGAGCGTAGCCCCCATCTTGCCTTCACGGTAGAAGCGATCGGCCTGCTCGGCGTCTTCGGAGAATCGGCGACGGAGCACTTTGACGGCCACGATCTCGCCGGTGGTTCTGTGACACGCACGATAGACGCGCGCGAAGGTGCCGGTGCCGACCAGATACAGGACCTTGTAGTCGCCGTAGAAGAAGCCGCCGCGATCGCCGTGCAGCAGTTTCTCGATTTGGAAATTGGTCAACAGCTCGCGGCGTAGAAGGAGCTGTTGGATCTCTTCGGCGGAAACCTGACGGCTGCCGATCTCGCGCCAAATTTCCTGAAGCTGGCGCTCGCTGATCAGATCCAGGTCGAAAGCGCGCTGAGCAATTTGTTCAGCAGACAACTCGACCATGGCATGCCGTTCTCCATCTCTTCCGCCCCTGAAGGACCCCCGAGCCGTCCTCACGGCTCGCGTCCTAGCCGCCGACCTGAGAGAGAGCCGTCCGACTCGGCCACGTTGGTCCCGCAGATCGGACCCGCCGAGGATCGTTGGTGGGCCGTGGCGCGAAACTGCCGCCGGGAGGAGGTTGCAAGGGATTCGTCTCGTACGTCTTATGGTATTCCACAGCCGGCCGACTCGCAACGCATCCCCGGAGCCGCGCGTCCGCCCAATCGACGCAAACCTCGCCCGATGCTACGCTTCCTCGACGCGACGCCGGTACTCGTCGCGCTCGCGGCGGGTGGCTTCCAAGTCGAACATCATGTACTTCATGTCCAGCCGCAACTGAGACAGAGCATCTTGCACCAGCCCCAATATGCGGCGCCGCCGGTTGGTGCTCTCCAGAACGCGACGAAAGGCCGGTTCGACCTGCTCTCGCTGGGGCTGGGGCAACTGTTGGATCGCGGCAGCCAATTTCTGGATGTCGGTGGGCAACTGCTCAAGCTGCGTCGTCTTGGTGCTCGGTGTGTGGCTCATCGGGGCTTCCTCTTGGTTGGATTGCGACACGCAGTACACCAAGCAGACCGCGTGCCACAGCAGCACCGTGCGTGTCCCGCTGGCCTTAAGATCTTTGAATATAACAAGTTCTGCGCGTAAGCCCGAATCGCTTCGCTTGAGTCGCACGACGAGGAAACGCACCACTTGCTCTGGCCACGCATCGCAAATGCTGATACAAGCCCGACTTACAAAAATCGGGGAATGGTGCGCGGGTGTTGCATTTTCGCCCCGCGGCTCTCGATTCACGATCCGTTTCCCGCAGTATTTCCGACCGGACGCCTCCGACCGACCCGATGCGCGTGCAGCCCGCCACCAATCCGATCTGGCCTCCGGCCCCGAGTGTCGACCCATTGGCGACCGCCGGAATTCAGCCCGACGGCAGCCGAATCGTAGCGCGGGTTACAAGCGTATCGCTTCTCGCCTGGTGGATGGTCTTTGCCGTAACGGCTGCATGGGGCCAGGGCGTGATTCGCGACGGCTTCGAGGGTCCAAGGGCGAGTCTCCGCGATGCAGGTGGTGACGCCCACCACGAAATCATCAACCACGCGCGAACCTCGCAAGAAGCCCACTCCGGCCAGTGGGCCGAACAGCTAACCGTGCGCGGCAACAACGGAACGTTTGTCTACGTCGAACATCCGCTGGCGCCGGCACGCGTCATCAGCGAACTGGTACCCAGCATCTGGGTCAAGGCGGATCGTCCGGGCGTGCAACTGCTGGTGCGCGTCGTGCTGCCACGGTCGATTGATCTCCAAACCGGTCAACCACGCACCGCGTTGCTTCGCGGCACGTCGTACGAACGGGTCGGCGTCTGGCAGCAGTTGCGCTTGGAAGGTCTCGGCCCGTTGCTGCAGCGGCACGTACGGGTCATGCGGGTACAATTTGGGCGTGACGTGGACGATCGTGAAGCCTACGTCGATCGAATCCTGCTCAACGTGTACGGTGGGCCCGGCACGACCACGGTGCTGGTCGACGATTTGGAAGTCGAAGGTGTCGTGTCGCCGCAAGCCGTGGTCTCGCCTGTGGCGCACACGGCGGAGCCGGCCGCTGCCAACGTTACCCCGCGCGATCTTCCGCCGGCTTGGGCCGGTGGCCGGAGCGTGCCGAAAGTCCAGCGCAGCGGACCGCTATTGTTGGTCGACGGACAACCCTTCTTCGCCCGCGCCGTCGAGTATCGAGGAGAGTCGCCGCGCCTGCTCAAGTCGCTCGGCTTCAATGCCGTGTGGCTTACGCGGGGTCCGACCCAACAGTTCTTGCAGGATGCCGCCGCGGCGGGCCTGTGGGTGATCGCGCCACCTCCGCCGCGGTCGATGCTCGAGGCTCCCGAGCCCGGTGCCGGGGCCGGGCCAATCGACAACCGGCTCGACGGCGTGCTGGCCTGGAACCTGGGACGTCATCTGGCGGCAAGTCAACTCGACGAAACGCGCGATTGGGCGAGGGCCGTCCAAGCGGCGGACCAGCGCGGCCGTCCGATGATCTGCGCTGCCGACTCCGAACTAAAGGCCTACGCCCGTCCGCCGATCCACATGCTGCTGGCGGATCGAAACGTATTGAGCTCGAGCCTGGAGTTTGCCGACTACACCCGATGGCTTCGCCAACGATCAAAACTGACGCTGCCTGGCACGATCTTCTGGGCCACGATCCAGACGCAGCCACCTGTGCAGCTCGACCAGCAGATGGCCTTACTCTCCGGCGGGCGCATCCGCAGTGCGCCGCTGCAAGAGTCACAAGTTCGAACGATGGTCCACGCGGCGCTGGCCGGCGGGGTGCGTGGGCTGTGTTTTCGCTCGCACACCCGACTCGATGCCAACGATCAGCAGACGAAGCGTCGGGCGGCCATCCTGCAATTGGTCAACATGGAACTCGAGTTAATCGAGCGCTGGCCGGCGACCGGCAACTTCGCGACAACGGCCGATTCGAGCGATCCGCACGCCAACGGCGCGGTGATCGACACGGACCGCAGTCGGCTTTTGCTGCCGATGTACACTCCACCCAACAGCCAGATGGTGATGGGGGCGGCGTCCGGAGCGATCGTCAACTTTACTGTGCCTGGCGTGCCGGAAGAAGCTCGCGCCAACGAGCTCTCGCTCGTTAGCTTTCGCCCGCTCGACTCGAAGCGCGTCGCCGGCGGCACGCGCGTGCTGCTGGGCGAGTTGGAACGCGACTCGTTGATCGTCTTCACGCAGGATCAGCGCCTGGTGCAGGCGCTGCACCAACGACTCAACCGATACGGCCGCCGCGCCGCAGAGTTAACCTACCAGATCGCAGCCGAAGATCAGGTGGCCGTGGAAATCGTTGATCAGCGGTTGGCCGCGCTGGGGCGTCGATTGCCCGAAACACGTTCCCTGCGCATCGTGGCACAGAACGATCTGCGTGAGTATCAGTCGTCGGCCGCCTCAGGTGACCTTCCGCGAGCTTTCTATCGAGCGCGGCACGCGCTGGCGCTGGTGCGCGTCATTCAACGGGCCCATTTCGAAAACATTATTGGCGGCGAGACCTGGCCGCTGGGCGATCCGTGGACCGCGAGCGCCTCGACCTTGGACGAACATGTTCGGTTCGCCGCGCAACTCGAATCGGCTCCACGCGGACCGGAGCTGGTTCCAAACGGATTGTGCGAAGATCTAAATCGAATGATCGACGCCGGATGGAAACACTATCGCCATCCGCAGCCCAACGTAGCGACGGCCGTTGACCTGGCGCCGCAGGCGGCACACTCGGGCCAAGGAGGCTTGCTGCTGCGGGCCGCAGCGGCGGAGCGCAATAACCCGCCCTCGGCGGTGGAAACCGCGCCGATGTGGGTCACCACGCCGCCCGTGCCGACTCGACAGGGCCAGATCGTCGAAATTCGAGCCTGGGTGCGGATGCCCAATCCGTTGGGCGGATCCGTCGACGGCCTGATGATTGTCGACAACCTCGCTGGCGAAGCGCTGGCCCAACGCGTCGGACCCAGCGGTGACTGGCAAGAGATCGCCATCTATCGCGCGGCGCCACGCGACGGCACGATCACGGTGACCTTCGCGTTGACCGGCTTGGGCGAAGCCTGGATCGACGACGTGTCGGTACGCACGGTAAGTCTGGGCGGCACGGCCAACCAGCCACAGGCCGCACACCAACCCGCCATCCGCCAACCGCCGCCGCAACGGCCGGTCATCCAACAGCCGCCGCCCCAGCAAGCTGGACAGGCGCCCGCTCAGGTCTCGGGATTTCGTCAGGGCAGCCCGTAATACACCGAACGCGGATAACGGCCCACGAACGCATCACGGCAACTCTCGCAGCGTCTGCCAAAGGCTACCGTAGTCGTCGGTCCAAACCAGTGGAGGCGGATCGCTTTCGGTCCAGGGAGCGATCGCATCGCGGATCGCCGGCGTCTCCAAAAAGGCGCTGTTGTTCGTGAGGATGAGCCACGTCGTGTCGTAAATCCCCTCGGCAGCGTCTCCTTCGGAATAGATCCGCACGCACTCACAGCCCAGCACTTCGGCCAGTCCGCGTGCCACGCCCTCCAGGTTCAGGAACCGATTCGACACGTGTAGGCAGAGCAGCCCGTCTGGCTTCAGGCTCTTCCAATACAACTCGGCGCACTCGCGCGTCAGTAAATGCATCGGAATCGAGTCGCTGCTGAAGGCGTCGACAGCCAGCACGTCGAAGCGCTGCGACCCGTCGGCGGCCAACTCGCGCTCGAGGTTGATCCGCGCATCGCCCAAGACGATCTCCACGTCGGCCTTCGAGTCCTTGCAGTACGTGAAGTACTGATTGGCGATTCGGGCCACGGCGGGATTGATCTCATAGAATCGAATCAGGTCGCCGGGCCGTCCGAAACTGGCGATCGTGCCGCAACCCAGCCCGACCACGCCGATCCGCAGGGTTCCGCCAGGTTGCTCATTAGCTTGCGAGGCGTCGGTGGTTTCGGAACGTTCCTCAGGATCGGTCGTCTCCCCCGATGCCTCCGCGCCAGCCCGGCGCGGGTGATGCTTGATCGCCAGGCCGATGCCGCTCGGCTCGCCGTAGTAGGTCGTAGGCAGCTTGTCGAACGGCGGATCGCGATACTGCAGGCCGTGCCGGATGCGACCATGGACGAGTTCAACGTACGGGCCGAGTTCGCCGTCAAAGTTGTTCGATTTCTTCACGCGCAACACTCCGTAAAAGTTGCGCGTGGTTTCGAGATTGGTTTCGCCAAGATCGTCGGCCGATTGATTGCCAGTCACCACGCCGATGATCGCCAGGCCGACAGCCGTCGTCACGGCCCCGCCGGCGATCCAAACAGACGTCGGCTTGATCGCATCGCCGGCCGCGTCGCGGTACGCCGCCAGAAACGCCAGCAACACCGTGGCAAACAGCGCGATCTGGTATTCCAAGAAATCGGACAACACAAGCGGCGCCACAACGGCCACGAGCACGCCGCCCAACGCTCCGCCGGCCGCGACCATCAAGTAAAACAGCGTCGCGTGCTGCGGTGACGGCCGCGCGCGCACCATTTCTCCGTGGCACACCATGCAGCAAACCCACATCGCGCCGCAATACAGGACCAATTGCTTCCACAGATTCAGTCGCGTGCCTTCGAACAGAGCGTACGACGCGCCCAGGATCGCGAAGATCAACAAGAGCAAGAATATACTGCGCTGGTACCAACGGTCGTGATCGAAACAAATAATAAACGTCGTGAGATACAGCGCCAGTGGCACGACCCACAGGAACGGCACCGTGGTCACTTCCTGGCACAGTTGATTCGTAGTGGCCAGCAGCAACACCGACCCACACGCGGCCAAAGCCAACCAAAGCGTTACGTCGCGCAGCCGCGGTTGCACCGGGGCTGGCACGGCAACATCCGCGGCCGGTTGCGCGGGTTCCGCGTCGGCAGCCGGCGTGCCGGCGCCGCGAGCCAACCCCATCACGCACCAGGCCGACAGCGCTGCGAACAGCCCATACGCCGCCGACCAACTGACAATCTGCGTTCGCAGCGCCAGTTGAGGCTCGAAAACAAACGGATAGCTCAACAGCGCCAACAACGATCCGACGTTCGATAGCGCGTAGAGCCGATAGGGTGGGTGTCCCGTTTCGCGACGAAAGCTCTCCTGCAACAGCGGACCGGTCGAAGCAAGCAGGAAGTACGGCAAGCCGATCGTTGCAGCCAGCAGGCCCAGGATCTGCAATACGGGCATCTCCCCGGTGAACTGCTTCCAAAACGGCGCATCGGGCGCGATCGGCAGGAAGATCAAGGAAACGCCCAGCAGCCCCCAATGAACAAACTGCCCGACGGACGCCGAAAACCGGCTGGCCACCCCGTGTGCGTAGGCGTATCCGGCCAGTAGAAACACTTGAAAGAACAGCATGCACGCGGTCCACACGGCTGGACCACCGCCGTACCACGGCAAGATGTACTTGCCGATCATCGGTTGCACTTGAAACAGCAGAAACGCGCTGAGAAAGATTGTGATTGCGTAACGCGCCATGGTCTGTCCTGTGGAGGAGATTCCGCCGGCTGATGTCTCAGCGCCGGAACTTTGTCGATAGCGTACCACATGCCACGCGGGATTGCGCATCGGTGCGGAGCCGCGTGGCGTTGGCAAGGCGTTTCCAGCCGCCGCTCAATGGGATAGCATCAGGAAACGATCCGCAATGCACCTTACTGTTTCGTGAGATGGCCGGTGCCCCGAACCAGCGAACAACGACACCGCGATGCACTGGCAATCTGGACCGCGGCGGTCGACGCCGTGCGGTCGGACCGATTGGTGCGCGAGAACGTTGAAGTGACGAAGCAATGCCTGCGAATTGGCGACGCGACGATTCGATTGGACACGATCGGGCGGATCGCCGTTGTCGGGGCTGGTAAGGCCGGCGCCGGCATGGCCGCGGGCCTGGAAGCGGCGCTCGGCCCAAGTCTGATGGCCGACAAGCAACTCGAAGGCTGGGTCCACGTACCAGAGGATTGCGTGGTTCCGCTGGAACGGATTCACCTGCACGCCGCCCGGCCCGCTGGCGTCAACGAACCAACGGAAGCAGGAGTCGAAGGTTCGCAGTCGATGATGCGGATGGTAGCCGCCCTCGAGCCGGACGACGTTTGTATCGCCCTGATTTCAGGCGGCGGCTCCGCGCTGCTCCCGCTGCCGATCGACGGAGTTACGTTGGCAGACAAGCTGGCCGTCACCCGATTTCTCAGTGCGGCTGGCGCGCCGATCGATGCCTTGAACACGGTGCGCAGGGCGCTCAGCGCGATCAAAGGCGGAGGGCTGGCCCGCGCGTGCGGCGCAGGCAAACTGTTCGCGCTGGTCATCTCCGACGTGTTGGGCGACCCACTCGACCTGATCGCCTCGGGACCGACCGTCCAAGGACCGCACAACTCGGCGGCGGCGTTGGCTGTGCTCGAGCAGTATGGTGCTCGCGAGGCCGGGATCTCCGACCGAATCTTCGACGCGTTGGCACAGCGCGAAGGGCAGTCGTCGGAGCGGGCCCGGTGCAACGTGACCAACCTGGTCATCGGCAACAATCGGCTGGCGGTCGAATCCGCCGCGTACCGCGCACAGAAACTGGGCTACACCGTGGTCAGCGAGTTAGCCGCGCAGTCGGAAGGCCTGGCCGAGCACGTCGGAATGCGGCTGGCCGAAACGGCCCTTGCGATGCGCCGCGACCACGTCACCGACTGCACGATCAGCGGCGGCGAGCCGACCGTGCGGCTCGTTGACGAAGCTCGGCGAGGACGCGGCGGGCGCAACCAACAATTGGTGCTGGCGGCAATCGAACGGCTCTGGGACGAGCCGGACGACGCGTGGATGCTGCTCTCGGGCGGCACCGACGGCGAAGACGGACCCACCGACGCGGCGGGCGCTTGGGCCGATCGCTCAATCATCGAGGCGGCCAAGAAGCTGCAACTCGACCCCCGCGATTACCTGGCGCGCAATGATGCGTATCGGTTTTTCGAGCAGGTCGACGCGCTGGTCAAGACCGGACCGACGCACACCAACGTTTGCGACGTGCGCGTCGTGCTGGTCGAACGCGCGGAGGCCGTGGACAGGACCCCAGAGAAGTAATGCGGCGCCGCAGAGCGACTTGGCGACTACGACGCGACTAGTCCCACCACCAGCGGTCGGCCGGCAAGTCCTTCAGATCAATCGACTGGCGAAGTTGCGTGACCTGGCCGTCCTCGTCGGGCAGCGCGTTTTGGTATCGCAAGGCGTCGCGTGCCCGTATCGTCACGCCGCCGCCGACAGGCGTGTACAGCCGATTGCCCTTGAAGACCGCCGTGCAAACGCTTTCGACGTGCAGCGGCGTCGTCTCGTTCTCGACCGATGTAACCTGCTCATTGCGGAAGGTCTCCGCCCGCCAATCGGACTGGGCGTAGAAATCCTGTTCGTTGATGAACGCGGCGGCGATGGCCAGATCGATCATGTTTCGCATCTCGGCGAAGACGGGCAGCCGATCGGCGATCTCGGAATATTTCGCGGTGAAGGCCTGACAGAACAATTCGCTGGCCTTGTCCTTCTTGCGGCTGGCGGCGCGTGTTCCGTCGGTGGCGACTGCCTGAGCTTCGGAAACGAGCTTTACGCCGTCGCCGACCAGTTCCAGCCCCATGCCATCGGCGGCGATTCGAGCGCACTTTTCGTCAGGAACAAAGTACCAGCGTTGCAATGCGCTGGTGCTCTTCGTCGGTCGGGCCCGATCGACGTAGCTGGCCATCCGCACAGGTGGCTGCTCCAAGCCGATCCCGATGAGTTTCATGCGATAGTCGCATTCGAGCAGCACCTGGGCGAAGTGCGTACTGGGGGGAACTCCCCCAATGCGGACATTTTGCATCCCGAGGCTGGTCCGCATGCCGGTGACGATCGTCTGCGTATCTCGCGGCGAAATGTTGCGGCCGATGCTCTGCCAGAACTGCTTCATCCGTGCCAGCCCTTCTGGCGTCGGATCGATCGAGCAGCTAATGGTGTTGCCGTTTCGTTTGCCTGGCGGAAACGCCCGCATTGCCACGAGCAAGTCCTGGAGCTGCAAGGTCGGCTGTCCGGATTCGATGCCCAGGATCCTGCCGGAGGCGTCAGGTGCCCAGCCCTCGGCCGGACCGGCCAGAACGATGTCGCGAGTTTCCGGATAGAAGAACACGTAACGGACACGGGTCAGCCCGGCTAGAAAGTCCATCTCGCCGGTCGAGCTTTGTCCGTTGGCTAGCCGATCGGCCAACGCGGCCTCAAGCCGGTTGAGCGACACTTTGCGCATGTCGCTCGATTTGGCCACGTCAGGGTTCAGCGAAGCCCGCGCCTGTGCGATCCGCTCTTTAACGAGCCGTCCGCCCGGATCGGGGAAGTGTTGCAGGCGCAGCACGCCCTGGGCGTCGATCAGCACACCGTTGGCACCGCTGACGTTGCCGCCGCCCGTGGTTTGGGCCATTGTCTGGTGGACGGTGCCCGACAAGACGACCAGGACACAAAAAATCGCAATCGGCAGGTGCAAACGGTAGCGGCAAGACATGCCCGTACTCTCCCCAATCGGCCGACGTGTTCCGGAGACGCTCCCACCCCGTGAATCTGGACAGAAACAAGGGGTGGAAGCGCTACATAGAGACAAGTGAAAAACGCCCTCGCACGACGGCGAAGGCATTCTTGATAGTAATTCGGCGGATCCGCCAACGCAACCAATTCGGGTCGGTGCCGGGACGTTGCCTCGCCAGCGCTCGCACGAGAAAAACCCGAGAAAAACGGCCGGTTTCCGCCGACGCAAGCTTAACGCCGCGCCAAGGCGCGCGGGCGAGAGCCGTTGCCGCGCGGTGACTTTGCCGGCTTGGGCCGAGACACCAGCAGTTGCACGTTGCCCGGCCCCAACAGGGCATCGACGCGGGAACGCATCTCGGCGGTGAGATCGACCCGCATCGAATCGCCGTTTAAGTGCGCGCGGCTTCCGTCGGCAAGGCACAAGACGAACTGCAACTCGCAGTTGCCGGGATAGCCGCGCAAGATTTCATAAAGGTCTTCCACGCTTCGCTCACTGTGCTGTTGTTCGTCGATGCGGATGCGCAGACCGCGCGTGAAACGACTGTCGAGTTCGCCAAACGGAATCAACTCGTTGACGATGATGTTGGCGTCCTCCGAACCAGGTCGCCGATCGATCGCGCCGCGCACAAGCAGCACGGCATCCTGCTCGACCAAATGCCCGAACTGGGCGAACTGCTCGGGCCACAAGATACATCGCACGGCGCCGCGCATGTCCTCCAAGTCGAACATGGCGTACTTCGTGTTCGTGCTGCCGGCACGCGGTTGCTTGGTCTGCGAATGTTTGATCGACGCCAGCATGCCGCCCAACACAACCTCGGTGCGGTGCGTTAGTCCGGCCAAATCGGGGATCGAGTGCGAGCAATACGTGGCCAACGATTGCTCGTGTTCGGACAGCGGATGGCTCGACAGGTAAAACCCGAGCACTTCTTTTTCGAGCGACAGCTTTTCGCGTTCGGGCCACTCCTCAATGTCGGGCAGGGCCGCGTTGCTGCCGGCTGCCAGATCATCGGCATCGTCCAGGGCGTCGAACAGGCCCTTCTGGCCGCTACGTCGATCCGCGTGCAGCGAAGCCCCGGACTGCATGGCACGTTCGACGACGCGCATCAACTGCGACCGCCGAGCGCCCATCGAGTCGAAGGCCCCGGCCTTGATGAGCGCCTCGATCGTGGCTCGGGTGGCCTGCGTGGGGTCGACCCGTTCGCAAAAGTCGAACAAATCGGAGAATGGGCCCCCTTGGCTTCGAGCGGTGACAATCGCCTCGACCGCCGAACGGCCACAGCCCTTGATCGCGCACAGGCCGATTAAGATCTTGTCGTCGGCCACGGCAAAATCGGCGAACGAGCAATTCACGTCCGGCGGCACGACCTCGATGTTCATGCGGCGCGAGTCTTCCAAGTGTTCGACCAGCGAATCCTTCTTCTTGAAATTCCGCGCGTCGATATCGCCGGAGAGCAGGGCAGCCATGAACTCGACGGAGTAGTGCGCCTTTAGATAAGCGGTCATGTACGCAATCAGCGCGTAGGCCGTGGAGTGGCTCTTGTTGAATCCATAGCCGGCGAACTTTTCGATCATGCCGAAAAGATTCACGGCTTTCTCGCGGCTCAGACCCTGTGCGACCGCGCCTTCGATAAACTCCTCGCGATATTTCGCGATCAATGGCAGCTTCTTCTTGCTGATGGCCTTGATGCAGGTATAGGCGTTGGGCAGCGGGATGCCACCCAAACGATTGAGAATCCGCATCACCTGTTCCTGGTAGACCATCACGCCATGGGTCTCTTCTAGCACGTCCTTCATCACTGGGTGCGGGTAGTCGGCCCGTTTGCGACCGTGTTTGACCTGGACGTAGTCGTCGACCATGCCGCCTTCGAGCGGCCCGGGGCGATACAGGGCGTTGGTCGCAATAATGTCGCGAAAGTCGTCCGGCTTCATGCGCTGCAACAGGTCGCGGATGCCGCCGCTTTCAAGCTGGAAGATGCCTTTCGTCTCGCCGCGGCAGAGCAGGGCGAACGTGTCGCGGTCGTCCAGCGAAAACTTATGCGGATCGACGCGCTGCCCGCGCGACTGCTCGATCAGATCGACGGCCTTGGCCAGCACGGTCAAGTTGCGCAGACCGAGCAGATCCATTTTCAACAGGCCGGCTGCCTCGACGTCGCCCATGGCCCATTGCGTGATGATTTCTTCCTTGCCCTGCACGCGGCACAGCGGTACGTACTCGTCGAGCGGCTTGTCGGCAATGACGACGGCCGCGGCGTGTGTGCCCAGATTTCGGGCGAGGCCTTCGATTTTCATTGCCAGGTCGAGCAACTCGCGCGCCTCCGAGTCGTCGGCATAAGCCTGCTTCAACTCCGGACTTTGATCGATCGCCTTCTTGAGCGTGATGTGCAGCTCCTCGGGCACCATCGCCACCAGGGCGTCGACGCGCGGAATTGGCCAACCCAGCGCTCGGCCCACGTCTCGGATCGCCGCCCGAGCCGCCAGCGTGCCGAACGTGCCGATCTGTGCGACGTTGGCCTCGCCGTACTTCTGCTTGACGTATGCGATCACTTCGCCCCGGCGATCTTTGCAAAAATCGATGTCGATGTCGGGTGCTTCCTTGCGGCTCTCGTCCAAGAACCGCTCGAATAGCAGATCGTACTTCAGCGGGCAGACGTGGCTCAGGTACAACGCATACGCAACCAAGGAACCGACGCCGCTGCCCCGGGCCGTGGCCGGAATGTTGCACTCGCGTGCATAACGCACAAAATCCCAAACGATCAAGAAGTAGTTCGGAAAGCCCAACTTGCTGATGACCGACAGTTCGAACTCCAGCCGCTGAAGCACGTCTTCCGATAGCTGGCCGTCACGTAGTCGCTCGGGATCGTCAACGTAGCGCTCCTGCAAGCCCGTGATGCACAGCTCGCGCAGCAGCGTTTCGGCCGACTTGCCGACGGGCAGCGTATAGGTGGGAAAGTGGCGCTGGCCTAAGTCCAATTGGATGTCGACCGAATCGGCGATCGCCTGGCTTTGCCGCAGCGCCTCCTCGTAGTTCGGCATGGCGGCGTGCATTTCTTCGGCGCTGCGCAGGAAGAACTGATCGCCTTCCATCCGCATTCGATCCGTGTCGGTCCGGTACTTGCCTGTGTTGATGCAAAGCAGCACGTCTTGCGCTTCGGCATCTTCGCGATGCACGTAGTGCGCGTCGCTGGTGGCAACCAACGGCAGGCCCATGCTGTTGGCCACTTCGACGGCTCCCTGCATGGCAAGCTGCTGAATCTCCAGCCCGTTGTCTTGGATCTCGATGAAGTAGCGATCGCCGAACACCTTGTGGAACCAGGCGGCCGTTTCCCGGGCGGCAGCCAGGTCCGGCTGGTCGCCGTGGCCTCGGAGGATCGCGCGACTGAACTCGCCGGAGACGCAGCCGCTCAAGCAAACAATGCCTTCGCTATGCGCTTCGAGCAGTTCCTTGTCGATCCGCGGTTTGAAATAGAAGCCCTCGAGAAAGGCCTTGCTGGCCAGTTTGAGCAGGTTATCGAAGCCGGTCTTGTTCTGCGCCAACAGCGTCAGGTGGTAGCTGGCTTCCTTCATCCCCCGCGCGTCACGCTGGAAACGGCTTTCCGGGGCGATGTAAGCCTCGTAGCCGATGATCGGGTTGATGCCCGCGTCGCGTGCCGCGCGATAGAATTCGAGCGCGCCGTGCAGGTTGCCGTGATCGGTCAGGGCCAGGGCGTTCATGCCCAGCGCTTTGGCCCGCTCGACCAGGCCGTCGATGCGGCTGGCGCCGTCCAGCAGGCTGAAGTGACTATGGCAGTGCAAATGCACAAACGGGGGCGCGCTCATCGCAGCTCTCCATGCTCGAATCGTCCGTCAGAGAGGCAAGTCCAACGGGCATTTTAGCGATTCAGGGTGCCGCGCCCCAGTAGGCGGCCGTTTCCGGTCGGATGTCTGGAATCGTGCGGATGTCGGTTAACGAGGTTGACTGTAATGCAGATTGCATTATAATCTCAGGTAAATTGCATGAAAGTCGCAGGTGGCTGACTCAATGGCTTAACTTAACCCGAAAGCGAATCGAAGTTCATGCAAAAACCGACTGACGAGATCACCGAGGCGGAACTATCAGTGATGGAAGTTCTGTGGAACCGCGATAGCGGCGCTACGGTTCGCGAAATCGTGTTAGCCATTTACGGCCGGCACGAACATTCCCTGCACGGCGGTGTGAAGAGCTTTCTCGATCGATTGCTGGAAAAGGGGTATGTGAGAGTCGACAAATCGGCATTTGCACACAGCTTTTTTCCAACCGTCAGTCGTCAGCAATTCGTCGGAGGCCAGCTCAAGCGGCTCGCAGAGAGCCACTTCGGCGGCTCGCTGGCTCCGATGCTGTTGTCGCTGGTGGATCAAGCGGTTCTTTCGAAGAAGGATCGTGCCGCGATAGAAAAGTTGATCGAGAACATCAGGGATTAAGGGACCGTGCCATGAGAGACTTCTTCATTTTGGTTGGTTGGAACCTAATTGTCACGGCCTTGATGACCGTCGTTGCCTGGCTGCTATCCCACACTCGCGCCCTTCGTACGCGACCGGCACTCTGTCATGGACTGTGGATCTTGGTGTTACTGAGTCTCGTGACACCGCCGCTGGTTCCGATCCCCGTACTGCCTGCATCGTCAGCGGCAGTTGCGGACCGATACGAGCCGACGGCAAGTGCACCGGCCGATAAGTCGGACGACCACGCACAACAACTCGCGCACGACGCGACTCCCGATGGGTCATTGTCCCACGCGGCGGGTCCCGCATTTCCGGTCGCGAAGCGACATCGCCCGACATCATGGATCGCGGGCAATCCTCACTTCAGGCCCAGTACGGGGCGACGCGACACGCTGCTGCTTGCTTTGCTGGTGTCTAGCCTGTTGATATCGGCGATCATTTCGTTGGCGGTGTTTCGACAGTCCCGATACCTCGGTCGGCTCGTCCGGAGTATGGCCGGAGAGTCCAAACGCGCTGCTGCGATAGTGGACGAGTTATTGCCGGTCTTCGGGAACCGCTGGAAGCCTGCACTGGTCGTCATCGACAAACCGATCATGCCCATGCTTTGGGCAGCGCCGCGGCACGCGACGATCGTGTTGCCGCGGTGCGTTGCCGATTCGGCAGATGACGATGAGCTGCGCAGCATCATTGGCCACGAGTTGGCACACTTGACTCGGCGCGACGGCTGGACACAGATATTTGCGCTGTTCGTAGCGGGACTTCAATGGTGGAACCCGTGCGCGTGGTTGGCTCGTCGCGAGTTGCGCACGGCAGCCGAAGAGTGTTGCGATGCGCTCGTGCTGGAACGGCTTCCCCGATTGCGGAAGACGTACGCGCGCACGCTTCTTTCCATGGCAGACCGTGCAACGAAAGTACCGATGCTGCGACCGGCGACGGCGATCGAATTCGGTGCATCCGCTTCTCTGAAGCGCAGAATTGCGATGGTGGCCAACGGCAACGTGAAGTCGCAAGTATCGAAGACGGGTTGGACGACGCTCGCTTGCGCAGCCGTTTTGCTTTGTTCGTTTCCAACACGTGCTCAGGAACGACCGAAGCCAGCGGCTTCTGCGACGGAATCCGACCTTTTCAAGAAGTCTACTAGGGCAGAGAATCCGCCACCGAGCGGCGAACAGCCAGAGCGGCCCCAGGGTGTGGGCCCTAATGAAATTGCCGGCGTTGTGGTCGACGCTCAGGGCAAGCCGTTGGCTGGAGTACTCGTCGATGCTTGGACCTGGTTCACCGGCGACGAGACAAAGACCGATGACAACGGAGTGTTTCGGCTCACGCCGGAAGACGATGACGAGCCGTACGTGGAGGTGCGATTCAGCAAAGAGGGTTACTCTCCACACTACGTCGCACAGCAGCCAAGGGGCGAGAAGGGGCTCGTAGTTACCCTCGATGACAAGACGTACATCGAAGGTACACTGCGAGGGCCCGACGGAAAATCGGTGGCCGGCGCCACGATCAAGGCGATGCGAGGCCACTGGAGATGGCCGAACGTGCGAGACCGCCCGGCCGCGTCGACGACGACCGGTGCCGACGGCCACTACCGACTTTACGTGTTCCCGCAGACCTACGACATACACGTCGCCCAGCCCGGAACCGGGGTGGCGCGGATTTCGGACGTTATCGTAACAGCGGGCCAAGCGCAGCCGCTTGATATCCAACTTGAGCCTGGTGTTCGCTTCGAGGCGAGAGTCGTCAATGCCAACTCTCGCACACCCGTGGAAGAGTTCGTTTTATTCGACTGGCGCGACGAAAATGTGCACGGCGTGTCGGACGAAGAGGGCAAGATCGTGATTGAAGGCATGTTGCCAGGTGAGTACAAGTTTTCTGTCGGATCCGGAAAACCAAAAAGGATCCGGGGGCAAACCGTTTGGAAACACGGCAAGCTAGGTCGCTGGTGGTCGGCCGACGCCATCCAGCCGTGGCAGCACAAGACAATCGAAAACAGTGGCTGGCAACGCAACTTCGACCGCCTGACGTTCGATTTATCGCTGGGCATGCAGCCCGTCACGATCGAGGTGGAGCGAGGCGTCGTCTTTTCCGGTCACGTCTACGATCCCGAAGGCAATGCGGTCGAAGGAGCCACGGTTGCACCAGCCAAGACCGGCAGCGGCAACTCGCTGACCGGCGACACGCGATACAGTGTCAAAACGAACAGCGACGGCAGCTATCGCGTGGTCATGCCGGCAGGAAACCAATTCGCATACAATCTCATCGCGCATGACGGCGGTTATTCCAAATGGCGCAGATGGGCCAATGCCGTCACCGCGCCGATGAAGACGCAACCGGGACAACGCGTCGAAGATCTCGACATCACGCTCAACCGCGGCGCGACCGTGCGCGGACGCATCGTCGGCGACGACGATCCGGTGGGCAACCGTCGCAAAGTTCGCGCACACGCTGCGGATTTACGCGGTAACCGCTACTACGATCCTACCGTCAAGGTTCGCGAAGATGGTTCGTTCGAGCTGAAATTCATCCGGCCGGGCAAGCACTACATTCAAGTAGCTCCGTTCTGGCTTCGCGCGTCCGGGGCGCCAGATCAAACGTCGGTCGTGGTCGAGCTTGAACCGGACCAAGTGCTGGAAGGAATCGAACTGCACGTGGCGTCCGAAAACTTGCCGCCCCGATAGCACTGCCACGAATGCACGCCATTTCGGCCGGACTGTTGGCGACAGCCGGCGGTGCGCGGCGCTACGAATCACTCCGCTTCGTCCGCCGCGCTGCTCGCCCGATAGGCGCGGATTTGCTCCATCGCCGGATCGCGATGCTGCCGAC
>CALFYT010000081.1 GCA_937952415.1 uncultured Planctomycetaceae bacterium
TACTCACTTTCGGTTGCTTTGAGTCCATACGCACCTCTTCAGGTTACCAACTTGTGGGGTCTGGAGATGTGCTACGCAGTATGTGGATAGTGTTCGAACGGATCCTCTTCTTCCCGGTGATCGTACACGCCTCACTCACTGCTGTGGCAGCATTTACATTCATGAGAGTAGCTCGACATCGCCATGTCGTGGCCGGACTACTACGGGCGTTGACGGTATCATCGGGCCTCCACTATGCGGTCAATGCTTTCACCGGCTATCGCATTATTCTTGGACTATTCATCGTCGTGCTGTTGTCAGCACTAAACTGGTTTGCCAACGATCGTGACACGAACTGATCAGGCGGTTCGCGGCGGGTGCCGTGGAAGATCGCGAGAAATCGCAGAGTGCTCTTGGCGTGTTTTGCGATGTACGGGCGTAGCTGGTCGCAGATCCAGAATCTCGCGGAGTGATCATGTGAGGAACAAGAGCTCCAAGCCCGTTGCTCTCCGCTAAACCATCAACCCGGGATAATTCGCTAGCCTGCTCACGACGCTATCTACTCTTTCGCCGCATGGTCAACGACGTCCCTGCTTCCGCGACCGTCTCGAACCCAAACCGCTCATACAGCCGCCGCGCCGGGTTCTCGCCCGAGACGCTCAACGACACAGCCGCGTAGCGCTCGTCGGCCATTTCGAGCAACGCTCGCAGCAGCCCGGTGCCAACCCCGCGCCCTCGCCAGTGGGGCCACACCGCAATGGACAGCTCGGGCGTCGCGTCGTCGACGTAGCCGAACCCTCGCTGCGCACCTTGCAGGCAGCGCAGCCAAGCGGCGCCGAGCGGCGCGCCGTTGCTACGACACGCCAGCAGTCCAACGTCGTCCGGCCGGCCCCAATCTGCGACATAGCGGGCAATGGTCGGATCGCGCACGATTTCGCGCGGCGGTGCCTCCTCGCCGGGCGGCACGAAGATCGCGTGGTAGATCGCGTCCCACAGGATGGCTTGATCCGCCGGCCGGATTGCTCGCAGCGTGCAATCAGTCGAGCTCATGGCAGCACGCTTCCGTCTGTGGCCATGTTTCGGCGGCGGTGCCGAGTCGGCTATCCGCTTGCCCGGCGGCGCGCGTCGGCCGGTTCGCCGGCAAGGAAGTTCTTTTGGACCTGGCCCTTGCGGGCGTAATGCGCGGCACACTCCGCCTCGCGCCCGCGCACCACGCGCTTGCCGCGCAGCGGTCCGTGCGTCGCCGTGACGATCGTCCACTGGCCAAACGCCCGCTTGTCCTCTCGAAACACCGCCACCCAGTCGTACACGTTGCCCGACTGGTGGCTTTGCGCGGTGTTCGTGTAGTGGGCACAGTAGTGCTTACCCTCGCGCTCGGTCCTCAGGATGGGCAACCAGGCGATTCCAGCCGGATTGAACTTTTTCGGCGCCACGCGCAACAGCGTACCGCGCGCCGCTTGGCGGCGATACTGCCGATCGACGTCCAACAGTTCTTCCACCGGCGGCTCGCCCAGCACCGACGTTTCGACCGGTCCGCTCCGCGCGCCACCCAGCCGCGAGGCCAGGCTTTCGCGAATGGCCTGCACACGCTTCCGGCCCAGTCCCTCGATCCGCCGCAATCGCCCGTCGTGCGCTGCCCGCAGCAGTTCCTCGAGCGAATCGGTGCCCAGCGACTGTTGGATGCGGCCGGCCAGCCGCGGACCCACGTTGGGCAGCGTCGCCAGCAGGTCGTCGGGCTGAGGATGCGACAGCTTCTCGAGCAACCGCGATCGCCCGGTGCGCACCATCTCGGCGATCCGCCGGGCCAACGACGTGCCCACCGCCGGCAATTGCCGCAGTCCGCGCTGGCCCTCCTGTTGATAGATTTCGGCCAGCGATCGCTTGCAGTTGCGGACCGTGATCGCCGCGTTGCGGTAGGCGGCCACGCGAAACGAGCTCTCGCCCCGCAATTGCCGCAGCCGCGCGATCTCGTCCAGGTAGGCCGCAATTTTCGCGTTGGAAATCGTCATGTCTGCCTCGCCTCAACTTGTCGGGAGTTTATGTCAGTTGTCGGGAGTTGCATGTCGCATTGTGCCAGGCTTCCACCCCGTATTATACGCAAAATGTGAACGGGTGTACAGTACCGGGCCGGCCATGCTAGCGGATCGATTTTCCGAGCCGTCGAGCGCTTGGAATAAGGGAAGCGGCGCGCCGTCGACGAGCGCCCTAGAGCGGCCGCAAAGAGCCCGCGGCACTACGCTGCCAGCCAGCTAGTCCTGCCGCGCCGCCACCAGCGGGCGTAGCGCGGCCGCCATCTGATCAAATGCACCGGACCAGTCCTCGAGGCGCGGCTGGCGGAACAGCCGCATGCTCGGATACCAAGGGCTATCAGCGCGCTGGACGAGCCAACGCCATTCGGCCGAGTAGAGCAGCGCGACCCAGACGGGCACACCGAGCGCGCCGGCCAGGTGAGCAATCACCGTATCGTTGGTGACGACCAGGTCGAGGTGCTTCATGATGGCCGCCGAATCCATCAGCGCCCCGTGCTGTTCATCCAACTGATCGCCGAAGTCGACCAATTCGAATCCGGCGGCCAGGTAGGGTCCGTCGGCCGGAGTTGAATCCCGTCGCGCTGGCCACCACGTGGACGCCGTGCAAGAATGGTCGCTTGGATCGCTCTGGATCAGCGCTCGACGGAAGCCAACAGAGACGTTGTGCTCGGCTGATCCACCCGTGTCGTCGCGGTTTTTCGGAGATATGACCAGGAATGCATCACCACGAAGCGTTCGACTTTTGGGTCCATGACGACGCCGAACTTTCCGCGGTTCTCGGCAGCGCGGTCACTAGCCGCTTTGACATTCAACAATGGCCGCTGCCAGTCGTACAGAGACTCCATTGTGCGGACGGGGCGACGTATATCTATAAGGTACAAGCGCCGCCCACGGTCGAGCCGACGTTCTACGAGCGGGCCCGTTCTTCTTTGTTGCCGGCAGCGCGGGTCCTTCCCGTTCCGAACGGGCCGGCGGCGCTCGTCTTGGAAGACTTGCGCGCGCCGTGCCTGCACGATCTAGAGTTGACGCAGTCCCGCCGCTTGGAGATCGTCGACGATGTCTTGACCCGAATCAATCAAATCGAAGGCGACGTCCCTGCGCTCTACGACATTCGCACGAAAGAAGGTTGGGACGCCTACGTGGAGCTTCTGCTTACCAACCTCCGCGCCCTGGTGGCCGCCAAAGATCGGCCGAACTTTACGCCCGAGATTCTTGAGCTGGTGGCCGAGCGCGGCCGCGCTGCGGAGACCTACGAGGCGCTCAAGACGCCTACAGGATACGTGCACAACGATCTGCTAAGCCGAAACGTCCTTGTCTGCGAAGATGGCTATCGAGTCTTGGACTGGCAACGGCCGATATGGGCGCCGGTGGGAATCGATCGCGCGACGTTGCTCGAGTCGGTCGGGATGGATCCAAGGCCGTTTGTTACCCCAGGCATCCTGATGTTGCGGTGGGTGCTGCGGATCGGCTTTTGGCCCGCCGACAATCCCCCGACACGCCCAGTCATCCCGTGACTTGCTTGAGATACGGGCCGGTCTGCTGCAACCGAACAAGGCATGATTCTGCTGGTGCTCCTCGTGCTGCGTTGGCGCGAGAGCTCCTGCCACCATGCACACCGGCTCTCGGCGCTTGGCCGCCACCGCCCGGCCGCCTATAAATGAGCATACGTGCGGGACGCGCCGCTTGGGCCCTACGGTAAGGAGTCAACCATGTCGCCGGACGACGACCCGAACACTGCCAACCCAACGCCGTCCGACGACAACGCCGCTCGCGGCGAGACCGCGCCGGCCGACGCGACCCAGCCCGGCATGCGCCGCTGGCCGGCGATCGCGATCCTCGTGCTGGCCGCCGTAAGCATCAGCTTATTGCAGTTCACGCCGGGCGAGCAGTTTCCGGACCAGTTCCGCAACTTCCTGACGATCGTCGTCAGCGCCGCGGCAATCGTGGGCCTGCTTGTTTGGCTCGCTCTGTTCTCCCGGCTCGGCGCGCGGCGCCGCGCATTCGGCATCGTCGCTGCCTTGGCGATCCTCGCCATCCCGGTGACTCTGGTCCGCAGTGTCGAATTCACAGGTGACATCGTGCCGTCGTTCACGTTTCGTTGGGATCCGGATCCGCTCGACATCCTCGAGGCCCATCGCCTTCAGGCCAGCAAGGCGCCCACACCGGATGTACCGACCGAAGATCTCAACGCCGACTTTCCCGCCTTCCGCGGCGCCGACCGATCTGGCGTGTATCACGGCGCGGCCATCCGCACCAATTGGGACGACGAGCCGCCCAAGACCGTCTGGCGACAGCCGGTCGGCGAAGGCTACGCCCAAATTGTTCTCTCCGGCAATCTCGCCATCACGATCGAGCAACGTGGCGACAAGGAGGCCATCGTCGCCTACGACGCCCGCACCGGTCGCGAACGCTGGGTCTACGACTATCCGACGCGCTTCAGCGAAGCGATGGGCGGCGACGGTCCGCGGGCCACGCCCACCCTGGTCGACGATCGCGTTTATGCGCTGGGCGCGAACGGCCATCTGACCTGTCTCGACGTCGAAACCGGCGAGAAGATTTGGCAAACCAACATCCTGGCCGATCCGGAGGCAAATAACCTCGAATGGGGCATGGCCGGCTCGCCGCTCGTGCTCGACGACCTGGTCATCGTCAATCCTGGCGCGCCGCACAGCGCGGCCGGCAAGGCCCTGGTCGCCTACGATCGAAAGACTGGAGAGTTGGTGTGGGGCGTGGGCGATTCGGCCGCGGCCTACGCTTCGCCGGTCTACGCCGAAATCGCCGGCGTGCCGCAGATCCTCACGCTCGAAGCCTCCGGCGCCGCCGGCTATGCGGCCGACGGATCGGGCGAACTGTGGCGCTATCCCTGGGAGACCCAAAGCGGCATCAACTGCAGCCAACCGCAGCCGGCCGGAAACGACCGTGTGCTGATCACCGCCGGCTACGTCATGGGATCCACGATGTTGCAAATCAACGACGATCCGGAAAAAGGCTGGTCCGCCGAGCCACTCTGGGAAGAGCGCTCGCTGCGCGGAAAGTTCTGCACGCCGATCATCACCGAAGGGGCCATCTTCGGACTCGACGAAGGCGTCTTGGTTTGCATCGATCCGGAAACCGGCAAACGCCTGTGGAAGCGCGGACGCTACGGCCACGGGCAACTGCTGCTGGCCGGCGACGTGCTATTCATCCAGGCCGAAGACGGCGACGTTGCCGTGGTGGCCGCCGACCCGGACGAATACCGCGAGCTGGCTCGGGTTGCGGTGTTCGACGGCCGCACGTGGAACACGCCCGCACTGGCCGCCGGCCGGGCATTCTTGCGCAACCATCGCGAGATGGCCTGTTTGGACTTGCGTGCGGATGCGGAGTGACCGCCTCCGCGCGGATCACTGGCCGCCGTGGCCGTCGCTCACAAGTCGCTCTACCGCGCCGCATGCTCCCACTCAAATCACTTGGTCGCGGCGAAACTGCGCGATCTGGTCGCCGCTGAAGCCCAGCTCGTTCAGGATCGCATCGGTGTGCTCACCCAACTTGGGTGCGCGGTTGGCAATCCGTCCTGGCGTTCCGCCCAGCCGCACGGCCGGACGCGAAAGGGGCACCGGCTTTCGCGACGCGGGCCAGGCGATCTCTTCCATCAACTGCCGGGCCTGCACCTGCGGATCGGCCAGCACGTCGTCCAACGTTTGCACCGGCCCGCACGGGATCCGCGCGGCTTCCAACTCGGCCATCGCTTCGGCGGTGGTCCGCTCGGCGGTCCATGCCGACATCACCTCGTTGATCAACGCGTGGTTGTCGCCGCGGATCGTATCATCGGCGCAGCGCGGATCGTCGATCAGATCCTCGCGCTGCATCAATCGGGCCCAGCGCCGAAACATCGGCCCGCCCACCGTGGGCACCATGAGCCATCCGTCGCGCGTTCGATAGGCGTCACTCGGCGCCGACCAATAGCCGGTGTTGCCCTGTCCGACGCGTCGCTTGTCGGTCGTGGCGCGCTCGGCCAACAGAGGCGTCATGAACATCACGCCCGTGGCCAGTAGCGAGACGTCGATCAATTGGCCTTCGCCCGTTTGCGCCTGGTGATACAGTGCGGCCATCACGCCGAACGCGGCGTGCAGCGCCGTGCCGTAATCGGCCCAGGGCACAATCGAACGAATCGGCGCGTCGGGATGCCCGCTCAATCCCATCATGCCGCTCATGGCTTGCACGATCCCGTCGAAACCCAGTCGCTCGCGATACGGGCCGTCCGGACCAAAGGCCGAAGCCATGGCCAAGATGATGTCCGGCTTGACCGCGCGCAGCGAATCGTAGTCCAGACCCAGCCGCTTCATCACGTCGATCGGCAGGTTCACGATCACCGCGTCGGCGCTACGCACCAATCGCTCGAGAATCGGCTTGGCGCGGGCGTGCGCCGGATCGAGCGTGATGCCGCGCTTGTTACGGTTCAGGTTTAAGAACAGCCCGCCTTCGCCGCTGTCGGTCACCGGGCCGGTGTAGCGGTCTTCGCCGCCGGAGCGCCGTTCGATCCGAATCACGTCCGCGCCGAAATCGCCGAGCACCATCGCCGCGTACGGCCCCGCGATATAGCGGCCAAAGTCCAGGACCCGAATGCCTTCCAACAAGTTCTTCACGTGCGTCACTCCAAAATAGAAACCGACAACGGCTCTCTCGCGTGTCGACGGGTTGTGCGGCGGCACGCCAAGTCGCGCAGCTTCCGACCTCGCTCACCAGCATGCGGTCATGTCCGCCGCGCGCCCATCCGAACGATTGTAGCGGCTTTCGCCGAGTCGCGCCGACCGTAAGCACAGCCGAACGTTACGCTCGTGTTGAGCGCGGTTGACCCATTTGTCTCGGCCACCGTAGACTAGCCTCCCACATTGCTCACGGCGAGACCGCCATTCCATTCGACGTGAATTGAGGTGCCATCATGAGTTGGTTGGACGACTTCAAATCCTTCGTGCTGCGGGGCAGCCTGGTCGATCTTGCAATCGGCTTCACCGTCGGGGCAGCGTTCAGCACGGTGGCCAAGTCACTGGTCAACGATGTTTTGATGCCTCCGATCGGACTCCTTTTGGGAGGCACGGACTTCTCCAATCTGTTTATCGTGCTCAAACGCGGCACGGAAGACGAGGGACCGTACCAGACCGTGGCCGAAGCGGCCCAGGCTGGCGCCGTGACGCTCAACTATGGCCAGTTCATCAACGCGGTCTTGGCCTTGTTGATCGTGGCGATTGCAATGTTCGTCTTGATACGGATGATCGCCCGCGTGGAGCGGTCGCTCGAGCAGGCATTTGGTGACGAGAAGAAAGCCGAAACGCCGTCGAGCAAGAAATGCCCGTTCTGCCGCACCACGATCTCCTACCAGGCGGCGCGGTGTCCGAATTGCACGTCGCATCTGGACGATTCCGATCCGGCGAACCCGCCCGCGCCGCTGCCGAGCAGCGCGTAACAGCAACCGGGCCGAAATGTCTGCGCGGATGATGATCGCGCGGATGTGCGACAGCGTCTAGCGCTGCGGTTTGGCCGTCGGCAGTTGCTCGCTCGACCCGCCGCCACGGGCCGGCTGACGTAAGCGGCTGGCTCGATCGCGCGAGGTTTACAACCGTCCGGTCAGCAGCAAGATTAGCAGGATGAGCAACAGCAGCCCGCCGATTCCACCAATTGCGAGGCTCCGCATCACAAGTGCGACGAGTAGCACGACCACGAGCAAACCAACGATACCGTACCGCATGAGTTGTTATCCTTTCTCGCTAGTAATCACAAAGGCGATACCGATCCGCGAAGCGTTGGAATGGGACGGGGGCGTTCGTCACCGCACCGTGTCAAATGCACGTGTCAAACGCGGAATTCTCGCCGCGCGCTAACGACCATGTTGCGATGCACGTTGGCGGCGCCGATCCAGCCGCCCACGATCGAAACCACGAGCGCCAGAGCACTGCACACAAACGTTCCCCATAAAACCGCTTGCGAATAGGTAGACGCAGTTTCGACGACTTCGCCCGCCTGTTGTTGGAATTGGTCGACACGTTCCTGGAACTCTTTGTTGACGCTGTCGACAATGCTATTGATCTGCTCTTCCGAAAGCGTGGTGTTCGCCGCGAGTGCGCTCTTGGCACCCTCCACGTTGCCGCTGATCAGGTTAACGGCCACGCGCTGGATTGTCGCTGAGTCGAGTTGCTCCACGGCGCGTCGTGCTTCCGACTGACTCACGTTCGATCCGCCATGGCTGCTAAGCCACTGAGCCGTTTGTTTCGCGGCCTGATCCAATCGTGCTTGAGCCTCTTCGGCGGCGGTCGACTCGGTGATCGATTGTTGCACGCCTTCGACAAGCTCATCCACCTGCTCGCCGGACAGGTTGGTTTCGTCCGCCATCGCCTGTTTCGCCGCCTCGGTATCGCCCGCGATTAAATTGGCGGCGACCTTCTGAAGGGTTTCCGCGTTGAGATTGGACAGTGCTTCCTGAGCATCTTCTTGAGACACCTCCGCGCCGCCAGAAGCCTCGACTTCGGCGGCCATTTCGGCCGCTTGCCGCCTGACTCGAGCGGCGATGCTATCGGCGAGTTGCGTTTCGGCGAATTGATCTCCTGCCCAGGCCAGCGCCTGACCCCCTTGAGTGATGGCCGTACCGCCGGCTTGCGCCGCCGACGAAAGCGTGCTACCGGCAGCGCCGGCCACCGAGGTCGCGGCCGATATGCCCGTTTGCACCGCACTGGTAATCCCCCAGTAGGTCATCAGCACGGTAATGACAGTCGCGACGCTCCACAGCGTGATCCCGTGCAGCAGGCCGACCGTTTCATTGTCGCTGCCGGCCAACCGCGCCGTGAGCAATGCTCCCAAGAAGTAGCAAATCAGCGCGGTCAACAACATCCAGATCGAGGCACCAATCGTGAAGCCCTGGCTGATGCTTTCCGCGTCGCTGGCATCGGCCACGCTGACGCCGATTGCCGACCCTAACAAGAGCATCAGCCACGACAACGCGATGATAAAGATCAACCCGGCAATGAAGGCTCCCCAACTGATCAGCACGAACGGCGGAGATTTGACGACGGTGGCCTCTTCGGCTACGGCTGCGTGATCAGTTTGGATCGACATCATGGATTCTCCCACAAACGGCGTATCGGCTAGCGTGTCAGAATTACCCACAAGGCGTGGATGATTCCTGGAATGTAACCCAGCAGGGTCAAAACAATGTTCAACCAAAACTGCAAGCCGAGGCCCACTTCAAGAAACACACCCAGCGGCGGGATGAAGATTGCCAAAATGATACGCACCACGTCCATTTTTTCGGCCTGAACCGGGGACATTGCACTGCTCCTCACTCGGTTAAATTCACACGATTGAACGACTGACGACTTCCCGCCGCGTCACGATCGCCGGCAGCGTCCGAACTGCCCGGAAGTAGCTGCGCACGCACAGCGGTCAACTCGCCTTACGGACCGGCCGGTTACCTTTCCGCGGGCCTGCGCGGCGTCTAGCACCATTCGTGCTGGCCGCGTCGGACCGGGAAACTACCCAACCCGAACGCGGCTGACCGGCGGCGCTTGGACTCTACTCTTCCGGCGGTTCCGCCGCGGGCTCGTTTTCGTTTTCTTCAGGAATGTCGACGTCGACGTCGGGCACCGTCACGGTTTTCTCTTCCATTTCGAGATCAACGTCGGGTCCGCGGGCGTCAACATCGGGCAGTCGTCCGCCTTCCACGTCCACTTCGGGCAGTTCGCCTTCGTCCTTGACATCGACATCACATCCGGTGATGCTGATCGCCAACAAGGCGGCGGTCAGGACAGAAACATAGCGTCGCATGATTTCCTCTATTTCGATTGGTGTTGGGATTCGGTGGTTAGTTGGGACAAAATCGTGAAACCGCGATTCCGCCCCTCCGTTGCCCGCGAGCGGGCAACAACTACTTGTCGGTCGCTTCGCCGACCTTTTCTTGCGCCTTGCCAACGGCCTGCTGCGCTTTGCCCTTCAGTTCTTGCGAAGTGTCGTCCGTTGCGGCGCCCGCAACCTCGTTCGCCTTTCCCTTGACTTGTTTCGCTTTGCCAGCGGCTTGATCTTCTTTGCCCATGGTCAGTCCCTTTCCGTTTGCATCGGTAAATTGAAAAATCGCGCACCCACCGAACGTCGGATGGGCGTGCCATGATGATTGGGGGAAGTGCAAAGCTCGTGCCAATGATGATTGACGCGGAGGATCCGCACGACGGATTGCCCGATTGCCAGCAGCGCTTCACGTGAGCGTGCAACCGATTGGCCGCTGTGCGACTATATACAGTGACTTTTGTTCTGGTTCGTAAACGACCGCCGTGACCGCGAATCGTTCAATACAATTGGAAATCGTCGCCGAGTTGTAACTGCATCAACCATGGCGAATTGCATGCGGTCGTCGGTTCATCGCGGCACGTTCGCCACCAACTTCCAGCAGTGAGTTCCCGTCATGTCCGTCCATCGTTTACGCCCGTGGGTCCTTCGCTCGAAAACCCGCTCTCGTGCCGCGCTGTATGCCGGCTGGCGGATCGCCGTTTTAGCGATCGCTGCTGCGACTTTCGGTACCGGTGCCACCGATCTAGCCCCCGCAGCCGGCGCCGAGACGGACGCCGCGCCCGTGACCGAAGACGCCGACGACAAGACCGCGACCGAAGACGCCGACGCGGCGGCCCGCGGCTTCGAACGGCTGAAGACACAGCCCTATTCGCCGGCCGACTTCGAGCAAGCGCTGTTCGACAGCCTGTGGCAAGTCTGGCCCGAGCCGCTGCGGCAACAGGCGGCCGACGCCTCGCCCGACCAGCGCCGCCGCATGGCCCTGTCGCGCTACGGCCTGGTGGCCGATCCGGACAATCCAACCGGCCCTCCGCTGGGCGTGGTCGACGATGGAAACGGCGGCTGGGTCATGAACTGCCTGGCCTGTCATCAGGGCAAGGTCGCCGGCCACGTGATCCCCGGCGTCGGCAACTCGCACTTCGCCTTTCAGACCCTGACCCAAGACGTCGCTTTGGCCCGCCGCGCCGCCGGCAAGGGCCGCTCGGGTTCGATGGGAGCCTTCGTTCCGCTGGGCAATTCCAACGGCACGACCAACGCCCAGGTCTTCAGCATCGTCCTTTCGGCGTTGCGCGACAACGACCTGAACGTGCTCAAGACGCCGAAGTTTCCCAAGTTTCGTAACCACGATCTCGATGCGCCGCCGTTTTGGAACGTCAAGCGTAAGAAGAACCTGTACATCGACGGCTTTGTGCCCAAGACCCACCGCGTGATTATGCAATTCGCGCTCGTGCCGACCAACGACGCCGCATCGTTCAAGCAGAACGAAGAGGGCTTTCGCGACATCCTGGCCTGGATCGAATCGCTCGAGCCGCCGGCGTATCCCTGGGAAGTCGACACGACTCTGGCCGAAGCGGGCCGCGTCGCCTTCGAACAGGCCTGTGCCGATTGCCACGGCACGTACGGTCCCGACGGCACCTATCCCGAGAAGCGCGTTCCGATCGACGTGGTCGGCACCGACGACACCCGCCTGGTCGGCATGCCGCCGGAACATCGCCGCGTCTATCGTGAAAGCTGGTGCGGCGAATGCGGCAAGATACATGTGGTCGAACAGCCGGACGGCTACGTCGCTCCACCGCTGGACGGCGTGTGGGCCAGCGGGCCGTACTTTCACAACGGCTCGGTTCCCACGCTGTGGCACGTGCTGCATCCCGACCAGCGGCCCGCCGTCTGGCTCCGCACCGAAGACGGCTACGACCGACAGCGCGTCGGCCTGGAAGTCGCCGAGTTCGACCGCCTGCCCGAGGACGTCAAGTCGCCCGAGGACAAGCGCCGCTACTTCAACACGGCGCTCAAAGGCAAGAGCGCCGCGGGCCACGACTTTCCCGACGAGCTGTCGGCCGACGAGAAACGGGCCGTGCTGGAGTATCTCAAGACGCTCTAGCGCACGCGAGCCAACGAACGCACGACGCGCCCTGGCGGGGCAGTGCGGTGCGTGGGCGACCATCGGATCCCAGGGCCGAAATGGTGGCCACGCCGCGGCCGCTAGCCGCCGAGGCCTTTCAGCTCGCGGACCAGCTTGATGATCCGCTCCAGCGACGACGGCGATCCGTCGATCCGCACCTTGACGACACGCATCGCGTTGGGCCGCTTCAGCGTGACGGTGCTTTCCAGCGGCGGCGTGCCAAACAGCGTGAACTCGCGCTCGGTCGAGGTGTCGATCCCGGTGATCACGTCAGCTTCGACCAGCGTATCTCGCTCGCGTTGCGAGGGCCGCGGGCCCGGTGCTTCGATGGTGACGATGCTCATCGATCTCCCCTCAGGTGGGTTCACGTAATCGCCCCGTTCGTGCCCACGCATCCCTGCCCAATCGTTAGCCTACCACGTGAGCCCCACGGATCAATTGTTTTCGCGCGACTGCCCAGCCGCTCGTTCGGTGCAGCGCCGTAGGTCATGCACTCCCGTGCATGACACGTGCAGTGGGGTGAATCTCGTCCTGACGTGCGTGGCGCGATATCGGGATCACACCAACCCCGCGCGAAATCTAGGGATCGTCAACGATCGCGCAGCCAGGCGTGTCAAGTTTCCTCGGTGGACGGGCAGGTGAGTCAGGCCGTCCAGCGACACGACGCGGCTGTCGTTCCGTAAGCACGCTCCGCGCCCGACCATTGGACGAGTAGCCCCTTTTCACTACGATTGAACGGTTGTCACCATGCTTCGGTAACGGTGATCGTCACTACTATGCGAATCAACTGGAACCGAGCCCGCGCGATCTTCGACTACCCCAAACCGCCTACCGAGGTGTGGGAGCAGCAGTTTGACCACAACGACAACGAACTCCGCCGGATCGCAGCCACTCACTGGGAAGAGTTTGATTTCGAGGACTTGTGGTACTATCACCACGATTTGGCGTTTGTCGAGTTGCAACCTGACTTGTTCAACTACCTATTCCCGATCTGCTTGATGGATTGGCATTTGACGCTGCAAAACAATCAAGCGTGTCAGCACGGCGACTCCGAGTTTCACCTCGGCGTTCACCGTGGCAAAGTCTTCGATCGGATGTTGAGCCCTACGCAGCGACAGCAAGTCTACGAGTTTTTTCGCGACAGCTTTCTTGATCGGCTGGAACAAGAACGCGGATTCGTATCTCGAACATCGTATGGATTGATGGCTCGCTTCAATTCGGTCGGACTAATCATGCCACACATCTCATTGCTCTGGGATTCCTGGTGGTCGATGGAGTCGGCCGGTCAAGCGGTAGCCGCACTTGAATACTGTTCGGGCCTCATGTATTTCCATGGTGAGCATCCCTTCTTTGACGTCCGGCATGGCGAAGAACATCACGGCAGCCCGTATCTTTGGAATAACGACTCTGGCATTTACGATGCAGGCTGGTTGCCGCAGAACATCGAGTTTCTCAAGAATGTACTGACCGTCGACTTTGTCAACACGAAGGTTGACGCAGCCATCGAGCGACTTCGTGATGAACCCGAATTCAGCCGTGCGGCGCCGATGCGGAACCAGCTTGCCGAGCGGCAAGAGTTGATTGCGTCACGCGTCGAAGAACTGCCAACGCATCTGGCCGAATCGGCCAATGATGGGTGGCTCCTTTAAGGCCGTAGGTCATGCACGCCGTGCATGACAAGTACAGTTCCTCCGTCAGGCACAGCGTGCCG
>CALFYT010000082.1 GCA_937952415.1 uncultured Planctomycetaceae bacterium
GGGAATCAACGGCGTGATGGTCGACCTGACCGCCGGCGGCAACCACGCCGCGATCACGGCGGCCGATTTCTCGTTCAAGGTGGGCAACAACGACACGCCCGGCAGTTGGTCAGCGGCGCCCGCCCCGGCGTCGGTCGTCGTGCGCACCGGTGCCGGCGCAGGCGGGTCGGATCGGGTCTCGATCACGTGGGCAAACAACGTGAAGGGCCAGTGGCTCGAGGTGGAGGTCCTGGCGACCGCCAACACAGGGCTGGCTTCGGCCGACGTCTTCTACTTTGGCAGCGCCCCGGGCGAATCCGGCACGGGCAACTCGCCAACGGGGATGCCAGTCAACGCGACCGACGAGATCGGCGCCCGCAACAATCCACACAATTTTGGCAATCCGGCGACGATTGACGACGACTTCGACTACAACCGTGACACGTTTGTCAACGCGACGGACCAGATCATCTCGCGCAATAACTCCACCAATTTCTCGACGCAGTTGTCGGTGATTGACGTGGTTGGGGTTGCGCCGCCGGCGCTGAGCGCGGCGCTGGCCAACGACACGGGCCCAGGGGGAGTGCCCAACAGCGACGGCATCACGCAGGATCCGGAAGTCGATGGCACGTTGACCACGACGGACACGATTACCGACTTCGTGGCGGGCTTGAACGCCGGACCGCTCACGACCGACGTGCTGCCGTTGGTCGGGCCAGGCGGGGCGTTCACCATCTCCGAAGCCCTGATGGAAACAATGAACGGCGGACCGCTGCCGGATGGACCGCACGTTTTGCACTTGCGCGCCGACGATTCGCTCGGTCAGATGACGTTCTTCGACGTGCCATTCACGCTGAAGCGATCGATTGCCACGCCGAGCTTGCCCGATTTGACCAGCGGAAGCGATTCGGGCGCTAGCAGCGTGGACAACATCACGAACGACAACACACCGACGATCGAAGTCATCGCCGAGAACGGTTCGATGGTGACGCTTTACGTCGATGCCTCGCCGGTGCAGACGCAATTGGCCGGCCCGGTGGCCGTTTTCACGCTGGCCACGTTGGGCGACGGCGTGAAGTCGATCACGGCGACCGCCGAGGATGGCGCCGGCAACGTCAGCAGCACGAGCTCCGCGCTGCCGATCACGATTCACACGGCATCACCGACCGTGAGCGTTGAAACATTACTCACGTTTACCGACGACCTGACGCCGCACGTCACCGTATCGGCCTCGAGCGGCTTGGGATTGGCCAACGGCACAGAGGTGCGCCTGGACGTCGACGTCGACAACAATGGCAACTTTCTGGGCGCGAACGAATCGAACCGCACGCAGTCGACGTTGTTCAACGGCGGCTCATACTTCGAAGTCGATCCGGCACTGCCGTCGACCAACCCGATCGACGGGCCCTACTTGGTGCAACTGCGTGCCCGGGTGACCGACATCGCCGGTAACGAGGGCGTTAGCCCGCTGTCGTCGCTGTCGATCGACAACCTGACCAATACGATCCTGTCGGACTATGTGCATGCGGTCGACCCGACCACGTCGGTCGGCGCCACGCCAGCCAGCACGATCGCCGGCCCGGGATTCACGGTCTACGTATTCGATCTGAAGAGCCAAACGTGGCGCTCGGCGGCCGACGTGAACAAGCCGCTCTGGCAGCACTGGCTGCAGATCATCGTGCCCAGCACCGTATCGCACTCGACGGCATTGATGCTGATCGACGGTGGCAGCAATAGTGCCAGCGCTCCGACGAGTCTCACCGGGGACATGTTCGCAGTGGGATCGATCGCGGCGGCGCGAGAAATGATCGGTGTTATCTTACCGACCGTGCCGAATCAGCCGCTGGAGTTTACTGACGAGGTCAACAACCCGCGCACTGAAGACGAGATCATCGCGTACACATTCGACAAGTACGTCAACAACCAGGGTCAGCCGGGCAACGACACCTGGCCGCTACTATTGCCGATGGTCAAAAGCGCCGTCGAGGCGATGAACGCCGTACAGGCGCGCGACACGACATTGCCCGGCGGGGTCGACGTTACCGACTTCATCGTCAGCGGCTACTCGAAGCGCGGTTGGACGACATGGCTGACCGGCGCGGTCGACAGCCGTGTCACGTCGATCGTTCCGGGCGTGATCGACTTGTTGAACATGGATGAGTCGATGGTCCATCACTACAACTTCTACGGCTTTTTCGCGCCGCACGTGGGCGATTATCAGGACTTCAACCTGATCGAGAATATCGCCATGCCGGCCAATACCGACTTGGGCCGCATCGTCGATCCGTACTCGTACCTGTTCAACAGCAACCTGACGACGATGAAGAAGTTTCTCATCAACTCGCCAGGCGACGAGTTCTTTGTGCCCGACTCGGGCCAGTTCTATATGAGCGACCTGCCCGGTCCGTCCTACGTGCGGTACATTCCCAACACGGGCCACGGGCTGAACGACACCGAAGTAATCAACAGCAGCAACTCGTGGGCCGACGCGATTCTGTTCAATCGCACTTTGCCTAACTACTCGTGGACGGTCGACCAGGACGGCGGCATCCGCATGACGACGGTCACGGCGCCCACGACCGTGAAGCTGTGGCAGGCCACCAATTCCAGCACGCGCGACTTCCGCAACGGTTTCACCGGGTTGACGTGGACCAGTTCGGTCCTGGCCGATCAGGGAGGCGGGGTTTACCTGGGCAACGTGCCGGTGCCGGGCACTGGTGCGACGGCGTATTTCGTCGAGATGACCTATCCCAGCTTCCTGGCGGGCAACCCGTATATCTTCACGACCGAAGTGCGCGTCCAGAGCAACATTCCGCTGAACCCGTGGCCGTTCTTCATGCCCACGAATGATTCCGACGACGGTGACGTTGCCGCACCGACGGTTGCCTCCGACGACCAGAACGACCTGGCCTTTGGCCTGGGAGCCCCGGCCGCGCCGGTGGTCGCGAAGTCGTCGACCAGTGGCGATGCGACTGCCGCTCCGGCGACCGTCGCACCTGCTGTTACCGTGCGCGACGCGGCCACGGCGGCACTGTTCGACGATTGGTCTTGGACCGACGCCGTGCTGGATTCGCCTGAGGATGCCGACGACGAGCTCGAGAGCGTGTTGGCTGGATTGGACGAGCCGCTGTAGGCTTGGCCGCCGACCGTGGCTTGCGGCGCGGCTTGTCTTGACCGCCGAGTGTTACCGCAAACGTTGCTGCCGGCACGGCCGCCGTTTTTACCGGATCGGCCACAGCGCGGGTTATGCCAGCAGTTCCGGCACGACGCGAGCGTGCGTTACGTCGGCATCGGTCAGACTGGTCGGCCGCCCGTCGTGCGGATAGGCCAATTGCCGGTGGTCGAGCCCCAACGCGGCCAGCAACGTGGCGTGTAGATCGTGAACGGTGACGACGTCCTGCACTGCTTCATAGCCAAAGTCGTCGGTCGCCCCGTGGACATAGCCGGGCTTGAACCCGCCGCCGGCGATCCACAGCGAGAAGCCGCGCCGATTGTGATCGCGGCCGTCGGCCCCTTGCGAGATCGGCAGCCTACCGAACTCGCCAGTCCACAGCACGATCGTCGAATCGAGCAAGCCGCGGCGATCCAAGTCGTGAACTAGCGCGGCGCTGGGCTGGTCGGTCATCGCGCACAAGCTCTTGAGACTGTCGGCATTCTTGTTGTGCGTATCCCACGGTTGGCTCTTGAGAAAGAGCTGCACGAACCGCACGCCGCGCTCGACCAAGCGCCGCGCCAGCAGGCAGCGTGCGCCGTATTCCGCGGTGGTCTTGTTATCCAGCCCGTACAGTTTGCGAGTCTCGGCCGTTTCGTCGGAAAGGTCGATGGCGTCGGGCACCGTCGTTTGCATTCGGGCGGCCGTTTCGAAGTTGGCGAGTCGCGCTTCCAGCTCGGAGTTTTGCGGATGGCGCTCCAGATGGGCCCGATTCAATGCATCGAGCAGACGCATCTGGTTGGCGCGGGCGTCGGCGGAAATCGATTCCGGCGTGCGCAGATTCAGCACGGGCGACGTGCCCGACCGAAACGGTGTTCCCTGGTAGAGCGCCGGCAGCCAACCGGCCGACCAATTGCGTTCGCCGTCGATGGGCAGTCCGCCCGGATCGCCCAGCACGACGTACGCGGGCAGGTTCTGGTTCTCGGTGCCCAGAGCGTACGTCACCCACGCGCCCCAGGTGGGCATGCCGGCAAAGAAACGCCCGGTGTGAATCAGTCGCAGGGCCGATTCGTGGTCGACCGATTCAGTGTTCATCGAGCGGACGAGCGTCAGGCGGTCGGCAACGCGGGCCGTGTGTGGCAGCAGCTCGCACAGTTGCATGCCCGAGTTACCGGACGGTTTGAACTGGAACGGCGAGCCGAGCACGTTGCCGCGCTGCTTGTCGAAATGCGCTTCGACCTGCCCGCCCGGATAAGGCTTTCCGTGATACTTGTTGAGCGCCGGCTTGGGGTCGAACAGGTCCATCTGGCTGGGACCGCCATGCTGGAACAGGCAGATCACGTTCTTGGCGGTCGGCCGGCGGGCGGCGCCATGACCTTCGCCGACGGCGTTGCCTGCGATGGCAGCCTTTTGCAGCAAGTGGGCCAGGGCCAGTCCGCCCAACGATCCGGCATAGTTGCCCAAGAATTGGCGCCGGGTCAGCGCGGTAGCAGCTTCGGCGGGGGAAAGCGCGATGGACCGGTGGCTGGACATGCGATGGCTACTCCACGTACAAGAAAGCGCTGCTGGCCAGAATCATCTGGCACAGGTCGCTCCAAGTCTTGCGCTGGGCGTCGTCCGCGCCGGCATACAGTTCGCACTGCGTCACGAGAAATTGTTCCGCCGCGGATAGTTCGGGCGGCGTCGGCTCGCGGGCAGTAGCCAGCACGAACGCACGGCGGATCCGCCGCTGCTGGTCGTCGGGCTCGTCGCGCAAGATGCGCTCGGCGAATCCGGCCGCCTGCTCGACCAAGAACCTGGAATTCAACAAGCTGAGCGATTGGAGGGGCACGGTCGAGGTGGGCCGCTTGACGCAGTTGAAGACGATGCTGGGCGAGTCAAACACGCCGAGGAAGCTCAACGTTTGGGTACGCCGTTGTTGCAAGTAGAGCGAGCGCCGATCCGCCCCGTCTTGGTCCGCGGCGACGATGATGGCACCCGCGGCGTCGCGCTGCGTGGGCACATAGGGCCCGCCAAATCGCCGGTCCAGCGAGCCGCTGACCGCCAGCATTGCGTCGCGCAGCGCTTCGCCATCGAGTCGACGCACGCCAAACCGCGACAAGAGCCGATTATCCGGGTCGATGCGGCGGGCCTCGTGGCGCTCGGTGCCGATCACGATGCTGGACTGGCGGTAGGTGGCCGACAACAGGATTTCGCGATGTAGTGCCTTGGCCCGCCAGCCGCCGGCGACGAATTGCCAGGCCAGGTGTTCGAGCAGCGCGGGATGTGACGGCGCCGCGCCGCTGGCTCCCAAATTGTCGGACGTGGCCACAATGCCGGTGCCCAAGTAATTCTGCCAGATGCGATTGACCTGCACGCGCGCCAGCAGCGCAGAAGCGCGCGAACCAGGGCGCGTTACCCAACGCGCCCAGGCAAGTCGGCGTCCTGAGGACTGTGCGCCACCGGTGATCGGCTCGACGGCGAGTGACTCTCCGAGCTCAGCCAGCGCGGCGAGCGGAGCCGGTTCGACACGTTCGGTCGGCGAACCATAGTTGCCGCGGGCCAACAGGAACACGTCGGGCGCATCGGCCGAACGCTCGAAGACGCAGGCGATCTTGCCCGGCCGCGGGCCGAGCCGCTTCTGCCGCACGGTGGGACCGCCGAGCAGTTCCTTCTTCATGGCTTCGTACTGGTCGGCCAACTGCGTGGCGCGGCGCTTGTCATCCTCGTTCGTCGGACTTTGTTCAACCGTGACGTTGTCCACGACGAAGCTGCGCCCGCAGCAATACTCGAACCCGAATCCACCGTCCGGCAAGTCGTCGGCCGTTAGCTCGATGGGCTCGCCGTCGATCGCCCGATCGACGACATGTTCCAGCCGGTACTTGCCCTCGCCGACGTTGGTGATGCGCACTCCGTAGTTGCGGCCCGGCACATACGGTTCGCCACCGAGCGTGCCCAGGATACGCGCGTCGGAGCCTGGATAGTCGAGATGGAGGTTGGCTCCGCCGGCCGGGTTTCCGTCGACCAGCAGGTTGCCACCGGTGACTGCCGTGCTGTCATCAAAATCGTGTAGGGCCACAAAGTAGGCGATCCGCGCCGCGGCAGGGCCATCGGAATCGACTTTGTCGTCGACCAGATCGAACGTCGCCTGGATCCAATCGCCCTCGGCGTCCGGCGTCCAATCGAACGACTGACGCGTCGAAAGCCACCGATCGCCGCTGCCGCCGCTTTCCCAAATGACTTGCGCTTCTGCTGGCCAATCATGGCGACAAACACC
>CALFYT010000083.1 GCA_937952415.1 uncultured Planctomycetaceae bacterium
CTTGCCCATGTACTGGGCGACCAGCGCATCCTGCTTGGGGTCGAAGCGGACGCGAAAGTGCTCGGTCTCCAAGGTCTCGTAGCCGTCCAGCACTTCCAAGACTTTCAGCGTATTGTTGACACGGACGTTGAACGGGTCTGCCTGAAACGCGTCGTTGAGAATCTTGCGGGCCCGGTCTTCGTCCCCAAGCCGCATCAGCATCATGCCCAACTGTCCGGGCGGGCGAATCAACTGCGGCATCTGTTCGGCGGCCTGTTGATAGTACTGTGCGGCTGCCGGCCAACGGCGCAGGCGGTCCAGCCCGTCGGCCAGCGCTTCGTAGAACCGGCCGGCATGCGGATTGCGCGCCGTCACTTGTGCGACCAGCTTGCCGAATCGCGTTTCCGGTCCGGTTTCGGTCACTCCGTCGACCGACGCGTACGCGGCCGCCAGGCGCCCCAGCGTCGCCTCGTCATCGGGGTGCAGCTTGAGCGAATCGGTCAGCACTCCAGCGGCGCCGCGGGGGTCGAAGTTGGCCAACGCGATGTCCGCCTTCAAATGGCGCGCGGCTATCAACTCGGGATTGATTTCCAAAGCGCGCTCGGCCGAGGCATTGGCGGCATCGATTTCGAAGCGATCCAGCGCCAAGTGCCCCAATCCAACGTGAACTTCCGCGGCGTTCGGATTGAGGGCCAGCGCGGCGTTCCACTCGCGCATCGCGTCGGCTTGGTTGTACTTTTCCGCGAACAGACGGCCCGCCTCGTAGTGCGCGCGCCAGTTCGTCGGATCGAGCGTCAACAAGTCCGGATAGAATTCGTTGACCAGAAAACCAAACTGGTCGCTCAGCCGGTTCCAGCGGGCATATTCGGCCGCCGCCAGGCCGATCCAGCGCAGCGATTCCGGATCGCGCGGTTGGTGTTCGTTGTAGTAGGCCACCAGTCGACCATACTGGGCATCGGCTTGCGTCAGCTCGCCGCGGGCGGCCAGCACTTCGGCCAGCACCCAACGGGCCGGAAGCGATTGGTCGTCGCGGCGCAGCGTTTCGTCGGCCAGGGTGCGCGCCTGATCGAGGTCGCCGCGGGCAAGCGCGAGCCGGGCCAATTCGGCCGATAGCGCGGAAGCCTTCGGGTGCTTCTCGGCGGCAGCTTGGAGTGCCTTGGCGGCCTCGTCGCGATGTCCGGACGCTTCACGCGAACGGGCCAGCCCAATGGCCGCCTCTCGGCCGTGATCGGCGGACAAAGCCTGATATGCCTCTTCGGCCTCGGCGTACTTGCCTTGTTCGAGCAGGCGGTGGGCCGCGACCAGCGGCGAAGCGTCGGCCGGCTCGGCGGCGGGTGCGGCGGCAGCCAGAACCAGCGTCAGCAGCGCTGCCCCCCACAGGCCGGACGCGACGTGGTGTTTCATGTCGGGCTCTTGGAAAAGTGGGGGCCGCGGGACCCGGACGAAACGCGCATCCACAACCGTCTACTAGGTTTACCGTATCGCAGCCGGTCCGGACGTTCAAGCCCGGCTGCGGTCGTTCGCATGCCCGGCCGGCCCAGAAATGGTTCAGTCCAGCAGCCAATCGACGACGGTGGCCAGGCCGTCTTCGTCGTGACCAGGGGCAATTCGATCCGCCACGGCTTTGACCTCCGGCAGCGCGTTGTCCATGGCAATGCCCAATCCGGCGGCGCAGATCATGGGCACGTCGTTGACGTCGTCGCCGACGGCGCAGATCGCATCGGTCCCGATGTCCCAATGGCTGGCCAGACGACTGACGGCCGACCACTTGCTCACGCCGTGCGGCGCGATCTCGCACATGAATCCGGTGAAGCGCGGACTGCGCAGAACGTGGATGTAGAATTGCTCGGGTAGGCGGTGCTCCAACTCTGATTTGAGGGCGAGCATTTCGTTCTTCGATCCCATGGCGAATCCGCCGAACACGCCCGTTGGCGGTTGCGCGATCAGGCCCGCATGAATCCGTGCAAAGCGGCGGTTGTGGTTTAGAAATTCGGCCAGGGCGGCGCTGCCCGTATCGAGCGTTGCGCAGTAGAAGTCGTAGCCCTGTTCGAACGTGTCGGCGTACAGCACGGCTTCGTAGCCGCTCTCGTCGATCACGCACAGGCACTGCTCGAGTGCGCCGGGGTTGAACGCCGCGCGAAACAACGTGGCGTGATCGGCGGCGCGTTTGACCAATGCTCCGCTGGCGGTAATCAGCGGAACGTTCAGCTCCAAGGGCTCGACCAACGGCAGCACGCGGCTGTAGCGGCGACCGGTGGCCAACACGATTTCGACGCCCGCCTGTTTGGCCCGCAGCAGCGCTTGGCGCGTTCGTTCGGTCAGCTCGTGGTTGCTGTTGACCAGCGTGCCGTCGACGTCGACGGCCAAAAGGCGGAATCGTGGCATCTGTTTTCGGCCGGGTATCCGGCGCGACGTGCTGGTCGATCGCTCGACGTTGCACGACGGCTTACGCGCCGTGCTCGTGTCAGATCCACCAGGCGTCGCGAGGCGGTTGGTTACAGGAAGTCCCAGTATGGCAAACGATCGACCGATTCGACAGGGCCACGACCGCCGGTTGCGACCGCGCGTATTCGAGTCTCGGCGGGCCACTTTTCAACGAGGCTGGCCGTTCCTAAGATACAAAACTCGGCGGTTGGGTTCGGCGGTCCGCTCGCGACGCCGTGAATTGTCCCAACGCTTACACTCGCCCCCCGTGATTTTGCTGGTACCTCCATGTCCGAATTCGTCACAATCGCCAAGGTGGGAGCGATTCCCGAGGGAACGGGCATGGCTTTTCCGGTCGAGGATCGGCTTGTGGCAGTGTTCAACGTGGGTGGCGGCGAGTATCGGGCCGTGAACGATCTTTGCCCACACATGGGCGCGTCGCTGGCCGAGGGGGATTTGGACGAGGGGGTTGTCACGTGCCCGTGGCATGCGTGGCGATTTCGCGTGGAAGACGGTACGTGGTGCGACAACCCGAAGATCAAAACCGACGCGTTCGAGGTGCGCGTGGTGGACGACGAGATTCAGGTGTGTGTCGAACCACGCCCGCGTTAGTGGGCTGCCGTTGGATCTGCGGACTGCAACTCACAGCGTGATCGTTCCACCCGGCTCGATGACGATTGGCTCGGCCTCGGTTTCCGTTTTCACCAGTTTGGCCCAGGCGGCCGCGTCTTGTTCGATCGGCGGCCAGGTGTTGTAGTGGGCCGGCGCCACACGGCGCGGCTTGAGCAACTTGACGGCCTCGACCGCGTCGGCCGGTCCCATCGTGAAGCGGTCGCCGATGGGCACGACTGCCAGGTCGAGTCCGGCGGCCCCGATCAATTGCATGTCGCGAAATAGCGCGGTGTCGCAGGCGAGGTAAATGGTGGCGTCTTCGAGCGTCAGCAAGAACCCGCCCGGATTGCCTCCGTCGCTGCCGTCGGGCAACATCGAGCTGTGGTGCGCCATCGTCATCTTGACGCGGCCTATCGGCGGCAGGTCGATCGCTCCGCCGATGTTCATTTGTTCCAGGTTCTTGACACCCTGTTTGCCGAGCCAATCACAGATTTCGTAGATCGCCACGACGGTCGCATCGGTACGGTTGGCGATGGCTGCCGCGTCGGCCACGTGATCGAAGTGCCCATGCGAGATCAAAATGACGTCCGGCTTGACTTCGTCGGCTTTGACGGGTGCCGTGGGCGAGTCGTTTAGGAACGGATCGAGCAGGATGGTCTTGCCGGCGGTGCTAATCAGCCAGGTGCCGTGCCCCAGCCAGCGGAGCGTGGTTGCCATGGAGTGAGGATCCTTTGCCATGGGATGAAGATTCTTGATGCGTGGCTGTGATGCGCGATGCCGCACAGCCGCGCCGCCAGCGAACCAGCACGTCGGCCGCGGTGTGTTCGAACCACGCGATCCGTGCCGGCCTACGCATGTTGTACCAAGCTGCCGCAAGGCCGCAACCGACGCCGCGCGGCCGGATGAGAATCTCGTGCCGGCCCCTTGTGTGGCGGCCGGAACTTTTGATACGAAGAGGCGCCATATTCATGCCGAACGACCGAGGCACGACCGCGATGGACATGCACGAACTGACCCAAGAGCTGGTGATTCGCAACGATTCGAAAATCGTGATGCTGGTCGCCGACGGCTTGGGCGGCTTGCCGCTGGAGCCGGGTGGAAAGACGGAGCTGGAAACGGCCCGCACGCCGAATCTCGACGAGCTGGCCCGGCGCGGCATCTCGGGCGGAAGCATCCCGGTGAAGCCTGGCATCACGCCCGGCAGCGGACCGGGGCACTTGGGACTGTTTGGATACGACCCGTTGGTCTACCGCATCGGTCGTGGGGCGCTGGAAGCCACCGGCATCGGGTTCGAGCTGACCGAGCGAGACGTCGCCGCGCGCGGCAACTATTGCACGTTGGACCGCCAGGGCAATATCGCCGATCGGCGTGCCGGCCGGATCAAGAGCGAAAAGAGCCAGCCGCTGGCCGAACTGCTACGCGCCGTCGATATTCCGGGCGTCGAGGTTTTTGTCGAGCCGGTCAAGGAGCATCGGTTCGTGGTCGTGTTTCGGGGCGATGGTTTGGGAGGCGACGTCCACGATACGGATCCCCAAGCCATCGGCGTGCCGCCGTTGGCGCCCCGGGCGATCGGTGTGGCCAGCGAGCTCACGGCGCAAGTCGCGGCCGAGTTCGTCGCTCAAGGGCAAAAGATCCTGGCCGCTCAGCCGCAGGCCAACGGGCTGACGTTGCGCGGATTCTCGGCGCGTCCCGCCCTCCCCTCCTACGAAGAAGTCTATGGACTGAAAGCCGCGGCGGTCGCGGTCTATCCGATGTACAAGGGGCTTGCGCGATTGGTCGGGATGGAGATCGTCGGCAAGGCCCAGTCGCTTTCTGAGCAGATCGACGTACTGACAGATCAGTGGAACAACTACGACTTCTTTTTCTTGCACTACAAGTACACCGACAGCACGGGCGAAGATGGAAACTTCGACGCCAAGGTGCAGCGGATCGAAGAGTTCGATGCCGTGATCCCGCGCGTGACGGCGCTTCAGCCCGACGTGTTGATCGTCACGGGCGATCACAGCACGCCCAGCTTTCTGCGGAGCCACAGTTGGCATCCGGTGCCCACGGTGCTGGTGGCCCGGGCGTGTCGCACCGACGGCTGTACGACGTTTGGCGAGAACGCGGCACTGGCCGGCGGACTGGGTCAGTTCGAGGCGAAGTATCTGATGCCGCTGGCGCTGGCCAACGCCCAGCGGTTGGGCAAGTATGGTGCCTGAGCCGGGGCCGCTTGCGCGTGCGCGCCCAGTCACGCATCGTCACGCATCGTCGCGCTACTGCGGCACGAGTCGCGCGTTCAGCCAGTCGGCATGGTCCTGCTCGTCGCCCCAGTCAGCGAAATCGACCAGCAGGCTGATTCGCTTCGCACCGGAGACGTCGACCGTGAGCGGAGTCGGCGGCTGGCCGCCGCGTACGATTTCCGATCGGGCCCGTTCCTGCCACGCGCCGGTGCCGTCGTCGACAAAGACGCGAAACACAACACTGCCGCGCTGGCCGGTTTGGCCGTCGACGGCCACGTCGGCGTCGAACCGTTCGTAGGGCTGATCCAGTTCGTACGTGATCCGCGACGGGCTGTGCATGCCGAGCCCTTTCAAGAACAGCGCTCCGCCGGCGCGAAGCAGCGTGCCGTTTACACTCCGGTCGCGATGATAGGGCCACGCGAGTTCCAGAAACGGAATATGCCGGTAACCTGCCGGTTCGAGATCGGAAAGGTAGACGACGCGACCGCCCAGCGGTTGCAGCGCCACGATGGATTCGATCGGCACGTCAAGCGCGATGCCGCCGGGCAGCTTGATGGCAATTTGTCCTTCGTCGCTGTGGGCCGAGATTGCCGTCAGGCGGCTACCATTTTTCAAGCCCACCAGAACGCGGAGTCCGCCCGGCCGGGGTTTGTTGACCAAAATGGGATTGAAGATCACCGCGGCCAATTTGCCGCGCGCCAGGCGCAGCGCCCCGACTTCGGACTTTAGTTGCAGCGATTCGCCGTCGAACGTGGAAATCGTCCCGGTCAGCTCGTCGTCGTTTTCGAGAATGACGCGATCGTCCTGACCCACCAGCGACAGAATCCGCGACAGCAATCGATCGCCTTTGGCAGCATCCGGCGCGGGCTGCAAGATCAGGCCGGCGACCAGGCCGATCGGCAACGCCAACGGCTCGTTGTCGGGCCGCGTGCAAACAAGTTGCTCGTTTTCGATCTTGACACGCTGGACAACCAGAACGTCGCCGCCGGCGAGCACCACTTGCACGCCGTCGCGTGGATCGACAAACTGGCCCCACGTGACAAGCTGGTCAGCGCGAACTTCGCGCGGTCCGTCGGCCGACTCGAACTGAAACGCCCAATCCGGCTCCGCCGTTGTGGCGACGAGCGTGCCGCGAAACGGTTCCCCGATGGCCGACACCACCAGGGACGCTGCCGCCAGCGGCCCGGTGGCCTGTTGCGCTTCGGTCGCGGAATCATTCGCGTTGGCGTCGACGGCGGTTTGATCTTGGCCACTTGCCGAGCATGCCGCGAGCGCGGCCAGCAGGCTGGCCCCAAACAGCCAATAGCGCGAAACGCTGCGATTCATCTAGCGCTGGAAGATCGGGAGGTAGTTGTTGGGCATTTGCAACACGATGCAGGCCATGGCGGTTCCGTATTCGACGCAGATCGCGTCGCTCCATGAGCCGTCATCACCCTGGCGCGCGATCAGCGCGTCGCGAACGGCGGGGTACCAGCGGGTCCAATGGTCGCCGCCGGCGTGCCACATGGCTTGCACTGCGTAGTAGTGGCCATAGAAGTAGTGGCTTTCGCGATTGAATTGGTTGGGCTTGGGAATGTAGCCCATCAGGTAGGCCAGCCCTTTGGAGATCTCCGGTCCGTCGTAAATGCCCGCGCTGTACAGCGCCACGACTCCCGCGGCGGAGCGCGGAAAGGCGCTTTGGCCGCCTTGGATCATGTACATGAACCCGCCGTCGGCATTTTGGCTGCGCTTGACGTAGTCGGTGCAGCGGTCGATGGTTTCGCGTGGCACGAACAGGCCCGCGTTGCGCGCGGCGCGCAGCGCCATCACTTGGCAGATGGTCACTGAAATGTCGGCATCGCGGCGGACCGGCTGATAGCGCCAGCCGCCGTCTTTGTTTTGCGTGTTGACGATCAACTGCACGGCCTTCGAGAGTTTCTCACGAATCTCGTCGCGCATCGTCATGCCGTAGCATTCCGCCAGAAACAGCGTGGCGAACCCGTGTCCGTACATTGGCCCGTGGCTGCTGGCATTCGAAACATTGATGAAGCCGCTTTCCTGGGTATTGGCCAGGATGAAGTCGATGCATTGTTCGACGTTGGTTCCGTAGGGGCCGCGGCCCGGCGTGCTGCCGCCGGCCATCCAGGCCATTCCGGCCAGTGCGCAAATCGCAACGTTGCGGCTGTAGCCGCCCGAGCGAAACGATCCGTCTTTGTCCTGACGCTGAGCCAGAACGCGCAGTCCGCGTTCGATCGACTGCGTGGCTTGCGGGGTGACCAGTTCGACGGCCGTTCTCTCGGGATTGTTCGGCTGAGCCAGAGCCGGCTTTGGTGCGACGTGGAGCGCCAGCCCAATGCCGATGACCAGCCCCAGGAATCGTTGGCCGCGGATGCGCAGCGCGCCACGGCGATCGGTGCGGTTGGCCGCAATTGTGCCCGGCATTTCCATGAACCCTTTCCCAGCGCTAGGGGCGCGGATCTTCGGCCAGCCGCTTGTAGTATTGCTCGATCAGCAATTCGTACTTCGGCAGAAACTTGTCCGGCGTGTTTTGCAGCATTTGTTCGCGATCGCGCGGCGGCAGATGGCCCCATGTGTCCTTCATCATTTGCCGGAACAACTCGGGATCGGGGCGTGCCGACTCGGCGCTGCCCAAGCGATTCGTGCTGTCCTGGGCAGGCTTGTTGGAGTCTTCGCCGGATTCGCCAGGAGCCTTTTTCGGTTGCTGCACCTTTTGACGCTTGGCCACGGACTGCGACTGCTGATTCTTTTGCGACTGGGACGACTGCGATTGCTGCGACTCGGCTTGTTCGATCAGTCGAGCGAGATCGTCGACAATCCTCTCTTGCAATTGTTCGGCGTGCGCGCGGCGGCTTGCCTCGGGGATCAGTTCCTCGACTTTACGCATCTCCAGCCCGATGCGCACCAGCGGATCGGCGGCCTCGGTCGCGACCGTGTCGTCGATAACCTCGGTCTCGGCGTTTTCGCCGGCCGGATCGTCCGATGATTGGTCGCCGGTTCGACGCGGCGTGGTGCGCGGCTTTGACAAGTCGCCAGCGCCGTCGAGCAATTCGTTGTCCAGGTCATCCAGCAACGCGTCGTCGAGCGAGGAAGGTCTTGCGGCGGGTTTTCCGTCCTTGTCAGTGTTTGCATTTTCCTGGGCCCCGGCGACGCGCTGCGCGCTCGGCACGCCGATCAGTCCCGCGGCGCAGGCGATCGCGCCGAGGAGCGCCAGGAGTCGAAACGAATGCCGTTTGGTACTTGCCATCAGTTCGGTTCCTTTTCGGTCTCTTCGAGCAGTTCGGGCAAGTCCGGAACCAGTTCGGCATCCAGGCCGTCTTGGCGTACGTCGGGCAGCGAATCGGGATCGTCCTCTGGATTGTCCTCGGGCGGCTTGGCAAGTTCGAGCGCCAGTTCGGCAAGCCGGCCCTGTTCGACCGCCAGGTCGGTCAGCTCGCGCGACGTGGAGTCGGATGGCGGGCCCGATTCTCTTAGCGCGCGGTAGCGGCTGCCGAGATCCTCTTGCAGGATTTTGAGCAGCTTCAACTGCGTCAGCACTTGCGCGCCATCCGGGCGTCCGCCGGAGCCGCCGCCCCCACCGCCGCCCTCGCCCTGCTTGCCTTCGCCGGGCTTCGGCTTGTTTTGAAGCGCGGCGAGCAATTGGGCAAAGCGTCGTCGGGCGGCTTCTTGCGCGGTTTGGGTCTCGCCGCCGGTGCGCTGCCGCTCGAGCAATCCAAAGGCCCGTGCCATGTGTCGGGCAGCGCCGTCGAGCGCCATGTTGATCACTTCGGCCAGGGATAGCTTTTCGGCCAAGAGCGACGTTTCGGTTTGCAACAACTTCTGCTGCCGTGCCAGGTCGAATACGGTGCTCGACTGGCCGCGGGTCAACTTGCCGTTGGCGACCCGAAGTTGCTCGAGGCGCTCGGTTTCGTGCGTGAGTTCCTCTTGCCGGTTGTGCAGGCTCTTGAGCGAGTCCTCCAGCTTGGCCAACTGTTCGCGAGCGAGGTCTTGTTCGGCCTGCTTGCGGCGTTCGGCCAGTTGTTGTTGCGCTTCTTCAAGATCTTTTTCCGCGGCTTGGGCTTGTTCGACCGCGGCTTGCGCGTCGCCCTGCTGGCTGGCACCGCCGGCCTGATCCATTTTGCCGGCCGCGCTGGCGGTGCTGCGTCCGGCCTGCTGGGCTTGAAGCCGTTCGAGCCGCCGGGCCAACCGAGCAGCCTCTTCTTGCACCTCTTTCTGCTGCCGGGCCAGACGCTGGAGCTGCAGTTTCTTTTCGTCGGACTCGGGTTGGGCCGCGGCCTGCTGCATTTGCTTTTGCAGCCCCCGTTGCCGCGCTCGCAGTTCGGCCATCCGTTTTTCCGCATTGCGCAGTTGCTCGACCAGACGGGCCAGTTCCTGCTCCTTGCGATTGGAAAGGATGGCCAACATCTCGTCGAGATCCTTGGCGATCTGCGTTTGCTCGCTGGCCGCTTGGGCCAACTGGTTGTCGGCGAGGCGCTGGCTGGCGTTGCGCATCCGACCGCTGGTGGCCTGGCGCTGCGCGTGGTGCAGTCCGTCGGCGATGGCGGCCGCGGCAAGCGGATCGCTCGATTCAAGCGACTTGCTCATGCGGGCCATTTGCTGCTGAGTCTTTTCAAGTTGCCGGCTCAATTGAGACTGTTCGTGGGCCAGCTTGTTCAGATCCGCCTGTTGTTGCGTGTCGAGATCCTTGGCGTCGGTCCCCAGCGTCTTGCGTGCGGTCTCCCGGGTCGCGTTGGCCAAGTCCTCTTGCGCGTGTTTCAACTGCGACACGTCGCGCGCGAATCGTCGATAGTTGTCCCACTTGCGCAAGTCGTCGATCATGCCTTCTAGCGACTCGATCACCTGATCCTGGCTTCCGCCCGCGGTGGCCAGCGACTTGGCGATCCGTGGATCGGCCGGACTGGGCGGCTTTGCCTCGTCGTCGCCGCGCGGCAGCCCGGCTTGCGCCGCCTTGATCATGCTGGTCAGCTCGCGCTGGATTGTGGGCAACTCGTGCTGGCCCAGGTTGCGCAAGTTGTCGGCGATCGTTTCGGCATGCCGCCGCATGTCGGGACTGTCGACTCGATTGTTTTGCAGGTCGGCCAGGAAGTCGCGGATCTGACCCGGGATGCCTTCGGAGTCGCTGGTCAGAGTGCGCGTGATCTGTCGCTGATTCAACTCGGCCGCCTGCGCGTGATCGACGTCCTGCTTCTTCATGTGGCCGACCTGATCGACCTGAATCTCAAGCGACTTGGTCTGCGCCCGCGCATCTTGTTGCAGCTTGAGCACGCGTTGCAGCTCTCGGAAGATGAGCAACTGGCGCTGCGCCAGCCGGTCTTCCAGCTCGTCGGGCGAGATGATCGTGAGCCGGCGGACCGTGCTCTTGCCGCTTTGCGGCAAATAGTCGCCGGCTGTGGCCCAGAAGGTGATCTGCGTCTGGCTTGCGAGATTCAAGTCGGCCAACGACCAGGCATGGTCCACGGCGCGGCTCTCGGCCAATCGGCCCGTGGCCAACAGGCCGGTGCCCTGCAACGGCTCGACGTGCTGCGGCCCCTCGTAGAGCGGCACCGCGAAGTCTTCGACTTCGCTATTGTCCGACCGGCTGAAATGCAGCGCGATCCGCCGGATCGCCAGATCGTCCTTGGCCACGATCTTTAGCGGCACCGTGCCTTGTGGCGTAACGAAGATGTTGGCCGACGGCTGCTCGATCGTCAGCGTGGGCGCGCGATCGGCCACGGCCCGCAGGTCGAAGCGGTCATCGGCCCCGCCGATCAGCCCTTGCTTGTCTTCAAGCGTGATCCACCAGGTGCCGGTCTTTTCGACGACGAACGGCGCGTCGGCGTCGGCCGCTAGCGCAAAGCCATAGCCATCGGGCGTGAGCACGGCTTCGATCGGATCGCCGTGTTCCTGATGAATGGTCGCGCGGCTGAGCGGCTTGGTCGCTTTGCCCGCGAATGCGACACGCGTGCCGCGCAGTGCGTGGATCGACTTCTCGCCGGGTTCGACAGGTAGCCCAGTGTACTCGGGCGGATGCAACGTGACGCCCAGCGACTCGATCCGCGGCGGCTCGACCACCTCGAGCGGAATCCAGTCCATCGATTGGTCATCGCCGCCTTCGGCCCGGTACGAAAACGGACGATTGACCTGTTGCTTCCGTGCCACGACGACGCCATTGAGCAACTGCATCGTCTCGGTTTCGGTCTCGACGGTCGAGCCGGTCTCGTAGCGATAGTAAATTTGCACTTCGTCCGGAACGCGGTGCGCGGCGTCTTGGACCAGTTCCACTTCGAACGTCTGTCCGGCGGCCAGTTGGGTCGGCGCGTCTTTGAACGCCAGGTTGTACACGCGAGGCCAGGCGTCGTCGCCCAACGGACGCGCAAGCCGGGCCAACGCGATTCGCGTGTTGTCGGGCGCGGCCAGCGCAATCACGGCTGCCGCGGCCGCCGTGAGCAACGCCACGCCCAGCGCACGCCGTGCGGGACGTGGCTCGCAGGCTTGTGCAAAATCCAGATCCTCGGCCGCCGATTCGGTTTCCAGAATCACGGCGCGGCGCAGCGCCGCCGATCCGGCTTGCGGGTCGAGTTCGGCCTGGCCCAGGAATTGGATCGTGCTGGCCAGCCGGTCGGTGAGCGCCGGGAAAAATCGCTCGATGCGCCGGGCGACTTGAACTTCGGCCAACGACCGCCCAAACAGGCACCAGCCGAATCGATTCACCGCCCAACAGGCCACCGCGACCACCGCCAGGCTGGACATCAGCCGGATGCCCGGATCGCGAAACCGGATCCAGTAGTCGGCCGTTGCGAGCACCAGGACGGCCAGCGTGACGCTGGTGGCGATCCAACACACCGCGTACACGGCCAGCAGCCAGCGGGCCAATCGCCGGACACGGCGAACGCGTTGTTGGAGTGGATGTGCCATGGTGGCTTCCTCGTTCGGCGGTAGTTACCGCGATGCGCGACTGGGTCGCGCGTATTCGCTTCCGTCGCGACGGCCATCCGCCGCGATTATAGCATCCCCTTTCGTTTCCGAAGAATCCATTCCGTAACGATCAGTCCTAAGAAAGCAGACAGCAGCCACCAGGAGTTCCACAGGTTTTTCGGCGGCAACGATTCGATGGGTACTTGTCGTCCGGGCGGCAGGTCGCGCAGCAGGCGATCGACCTGGTCGATGCGATAAAATCGGCCGCGCGTTTCCTCGGCCGCCTGCTTGAGACTTTCGGCGTCCATTCGCACTTGTTCCAGTTCACCCGGCGGGGCCACCACCGAAAAGTCGGTCGCTGGGGCCGTGCCTTCGAAGGTCGGCACGACGACTCGGGCGTGATACCGGCCGTCCAGGGCTTCCTGGAACGTTCCCTCGAACACGCCGCGATTGGTGGCATTGCGGTGGAGGTTCACGCGGTGGTTCTTGTGGCCCTCGCGCTCCAGCACGACGATCACGCCGTCGTCGGCAACCGGCGCCTGACGTTCGTCGATAAAGCGCACCCGCAGCCGGACCGGCTCGCCACGGCGATACTCGCGCCGGTCGGCGCTGAGCTCGACCGAGTGATCCTGGCCCAACAGTTTCGAGCGGCTCAGGTAGCGCACCGCTTGAATCCAGTAGCGGGCAAAGAACACGTCGCCCACGCGATGGCGCCAGCGCCACGTGTCGTCGGTGGCATGGAACAGCACCTTGCCGGCGCCGACGTACTGCATCAGGAAGACCGGAAGCCTCCGCCCGTTGTCGTCCAGCCGATCGGGATGTTCGGCCAGGACGCGGGCGCCGGGCTTGACCTGCGAGGCTTCGAGCAGCCAATAGACGGGTGGCAGCTCGCGCCAGATTTGTGCGGTGTCGGCCAGCGTGTCCCCTAACTGCATCTGGGGCGTCGGCAGGCCCAATTCCGTCGGCTCGATGACGAACCCGTTGCGCAGCTCGTCGGCCGTGGGGCTGACGGTGGTCGTCAGGTCGATCGGGAACAGCGGCTCAAGCGGCGAATCGTGGTAGGCTTGCGGCGTGAAACGCGGCCCGGCGATGAATGCCAGCCCGCCGCCTTTTTGCGCAACGAAGTCGTTCAGGTTCGACAACACGCTCGCGCTGAGAAACGACGGGTTCACGTCGCCGAAAATGACCACGTCGTAAGCGAACAGCTCCTCGCGCCGCACCGGAAAGACGCGCAGCGCCGTTTCGTCCAACTCGGCGTACTCCAGGTCGGCGTCTTGCAACACCGTCTTGAGCTGAATCGTGGTGTCGCGCTCGAGCATGTTCTTCAAGTAGCGAAACTCAAAACTAGGATAAGCCTGCACGAGCAGCACGCCAATCTGCTCCTTGCGCACGTTGACCAACCGGTGCTGGGCGTTGTTCGTCTGCTGGACTTCCTCGGGCTGGCCCTCGACTTCGACCGTGTATTCGTACTGCCCGACTTCGGTCGGCCGGTACGGCAAGCGGAGGCGCTGTGGCGCGCCGTCCGGTTCGATCGTGACGGGCAAGCGCGCCAATACGGTCTCGTCGTCCTTTTCGCGCAGCACGACGTCGACCGTCTTGCCGGCAAATCCGCTGGCGGTCAGCTTGAACTCGAAGTTGACCACGTCGTCCACAAACACCACTTCGTCCACCAACAAGTCCGACAGCTCAAGATCGCGAATCGGCTGTTCGCTGCCCAGTCCCACGTTGAATAGCGGCACGCCCTTGCGGCGCGCATAGCGAGCGGCGTCGGGCAGCGTTTCGCCGTCGGTGTTGATTCCGTCGGTCAGACAAACGATGGCCGCCGGCGGCGTACCGCGCAAGTCGCCAAGCACGCGCCGCATGCCCTCACCCAGCCGGGTACTCTCGCCGCGGGGTTCCAAATCGCGCACGCGATTGCGCAGTTCGTCGAGCGCACCGGTTTGGGCCTGCGCGGCACTGGAAACGAAATACAGCTTCAGCCGGTAGCGGCGTCCGACGGACGACAATAGGTTCGTGCCCTTCTCGATCAGCACGGTCTTGGCCAGGTTTAGCCGGTGTGGCGCTTCCAATTCAGCCGCTTGAAGCCGGCGTGCGACGACTTCCTGCAGCCGGTCCTCGTCGTAGCGGTCTTCGATGCCCATGCTGGCGGAGTCATCAACCAGCACGGCCACCGTGGGCAATCCGGTGCGGCGCAGTGAGAGCGTGATTTCGGCGATCATCAGCAGGATGATTCCCACGAGCGCCAACCGCAGTGTGATCAGCAGCGCCTTGAGCGCGCGCCCCGCGGTCGTGCTTTCGCGAGCGTACAAGAACGTGAACCAGGCCACGGCTGCCAACACCAACAGCAGTGTCGCCCAGGGGGCCCAGGACCAGGTGGTCTCAAGGCTCCAGACCGTACCTTCCCCGGGGCTCACCGGTTCGACGCCGAGCCATTGCTCAAGCCAGGTTGGAAGGATTCCGCTCATACGGCAGGGCCCGAAAAGCGCCAGGCCAACAACGATTCGAGAAACAACAATCCAAGTACCCCGTACAGCAACAGCTTGTGCAGCCCGCTACGCTGGCCGATCGAAGGCAAGTCGGCGTCGTCGAGGTTTTCGTGACGATGCGTGACGAATTCTTTGGGCAGCTCGTCGCTCGGCAGCCGCGTCAGGTCGCTCTCGGCCGGGTTGACGTTGACCGCAAATGCCTCCTGGCGGCCGACCGGTTCCTGCAAGTCGACGGCGTAGACGCCGCTGGTTTGCGTGTCGCCGTAGCTCCAATAACTGGCCCCGGGGTCAAGCGTCATGCGAATCTCTGTTTGCGTTCCGTCGGGAGCCGTCACGTCGACCGACGCGCGCGTGGACATGGCCGGCAGCGACTCGCCCAACGTTTGCCCCACCTCAAGATTGCGCTCGCTCATTTGCCCGTGCACGGCAAGCGCGAGAATCTCTTGCACGATCGGCACGAAGCTGGGCCAGGCCGGCATCGTGGTCCAGGGATTGCCGGTTGCCGGATCGACCGACGAAAGCGAGCCGTCGGTGGCGACCAGCACGCAGCGGCCCGCGTGAATCGATTCTTCGACGATCGCCGGTTCGCCCCCCTCGAACGCCAACGCCACGCGGGCCCGCGACTCGGGTTCGAGTTCGAGGTTGAAGTACTTGTACACCGGCGTGGTGAGCAGTCCGGACTGCTCGCGACCCTCGAACGCGCGGAGCAGTGGATGCTGGTAGCCGAGCGGATCGAAATATCGGTACTGAGCTTCGGAGATGACGTCGCCTAGCCGCGCAGGCAACACGCGCACGCCCTGCTCGCCGCCCAGTTCACGGTTGTAGCGATCGGCCAAGACCTGATCGCCCAGAAAGAACACCAGGCCGCCGCCGCGCCGCAACACCGATTCCAGCACGCGGGCTTCGCTGGCCGTGAACTGCGCCACGTTGCACAGAAACACGCAGTCGTAGTCCATCAGGTCGCGCTCCAAGAGCGCGCTTTCGAGAATGACCTCGGGTTGGACGACGCTGGTCGTGCCGATCTGGTCCGCTTCCGGATTGAGGGCCAAGGCCAGATAATCGGTCGCGCCGGACATCGGCACCGACGACGGCTTGCCATTGACGCACAGCACGCGCAGTTGTTGCTTAACTCCGACGGAGCGCCACCGGTGGTTGTCGACGTCGAGCAAATCCGGACCCAGTCGGAGCTCCACGACGTGGTCGCCCGGTGTGTCAAACCGATGGGCCATGGCGACCGAGGCTTGTTCGCCGGCGGGAACGTCGATGTAGGTCTCCTTCACGCGGCGGCCGTCGACGTGAAACTCCACCAGGTGTTGATTGCGCGGCTGGACACCGAAATTGCGCACCTGGGCCGTGAAGCTGACTTCGCGTGCGGTGGTGGCAAAGGGTTCGCTGGTGGTCAACTCGGTGACGGCCAGATTCTCGGCGCCGTCCTGCCCCAAATCGACGACGATCAACGAAGCCCGTTGGGCCAGACCGGCCAATCGCTGGGCATGCTTCTGCTGACCGTCGTCCTTCAAGTCGGGCAGCCACGTGTTGCGGCCGAGATCCGTGAGGAAATAGACATCGGCCCGCGACCATCCGCCGTCGCCGGCTGTGTTAAGAATCTTCTCGACTTCGGTCAACGTGGCGGGCAAGTCGGCACCGCCGTGCGGCAGCGCCAGGTTTTCCAGCTCGTCCTGAAAGTCCTCGGGCTCGGCGGCCGGCGATCCGACAATGACCCGCGGCGGCGACGCCATCAGCACCAGCGCGAACGCATCGCCTTGCGAGCTTTCGTCGACGATCTGCGCGGCCCACTGCTTCGCCCGATCGAAGCGGCTCTTGTCGGTCGGCTTGTAGCCCATCGAGAACGAACCGTCGACGACCAGGACCTTCAGCGTTCTGCCGTCGGGTGAGAAACTAAAACCGGCCTGTTCGAGAAACGGCTGCGCGACGGCCAGCACCAGCAGCACGATGATCAGCGTCCGCACGGCCAGCAGCGACCACTGTTCGAGCCGCATCCGGCGCGAGTTCTTGCGCATCGCGGCCAGCAAGTATTCGATCGCCGCCCAGGGCACCTCTCGGTACTTGCGCTTGTTCCACAGGTGGATCAGAATCGGCGCAGCCGCGGCTGCCAACCATCCCAGCATCAGGAGGTTGCCAAACCCAAACGCGACCAGCGGCGTGGCAAGATTCATCACGTAACTATTTGACTCGGTGCATCCGGTGGGCCAGGTAACTCGACAGCGCGATTTCCAGCGATTGATCCGTGCGGAGTTGAACGTAGTCGATGTATTGTCCGCGGCAGCCCTTGTTGACGGCCTGCAGGAACTTGTGAAACTCCTCGAGGTACGCACGCCGCAATGCTCGCGGATCGGTCAACACGTCGGGCATCTGCTCCATGCCGCGGAACATGGTCGTCTGCCGGAACGGAAAGTCGAGTTCGGCCGGATCGAGGACGTGGAAGACGACGACGTCGTGCCGCCGATGGCGCAGGTGTTTCAGCCCGGCCATCATTCCGTGCACGTCGTCGAACAGATCGCTCAGGATGACGACCAGACCGCGGCGCTTGAGCCGTTCGGCCAGCTCGTGAAAAATGGGGCCGGTTTGCGTCTTGCGCTCGGCCACCGTGTTTTCCATGATGTGCAACAACTGCTTCAAGTGCGAAGGGTTGCTGCTGGGTCGGACCAGCGCGCGGATCTCGTTGTCGAAGGTGACCATGCCCACGCTGTCCTGCTGTTGCAGAATCAGATAGGCCAACGACCCGGCGATGCACTGCGCGTACTCCAGCTTCGACATCGGCGCGGCGGCACTTTGATAGCGCATGCTCTCGCTGGTGTCGAGCAGCAGGTAGCTGACCAGGTTGGTCTCTTCTTCGTACTGCTTAAGGTAGATCTTGTCGGTCTTGCCGAACACCTTCCAGTCGACATACCGCAAGTCGTCGCCGGGACTGTACTCCCGGTGTTCGGCAAATTCGATCGAGAAGCCGTGGTACGGGCTGCGGTGAACACCCGACACGTAGCCTTCGACAATCGATCGCGCGCGCAGCTCGAGGCCTTGCAGCCTAGCCAGCGTCTGCGGATCTAAATACTTGAGGTTGCTTTCCACTGTGGGCGGCCTCGGTGTCATCGATCTCGACTACGTCGATCAACTGGCGAATGATGTCATCGGGCTTGATTCCTTCGGCCTCGGCGTTGAAGTTGGTCATGATGCGGTGGCGGAGCACGGGATAAGCGACGGCCTCGATGTCTTCGGTGTTGACGAAGTTGTGCCCGTGCAGCACGGCCCTGGCTTTCGCACCCAGCACCAGGAATTGACTGGCCCGCGGCCCCGCGCCCCAGCTAACGTAGTCCTGAATGAAGTCGGGCACGTCCCCTTTTTCGCGCCGGGTGAGGCGCGTCAGCCGCAGGGCGTAGCGCACGATGTGGTCGGCCACGGGCACTTTGCGCACGATGTGGCCCAGCGCCACGATTTCTTCGGCGTTGAGCGTGGCCGTGATGTTTGTTTGCACGTCGGCCGTCGTCTGGCGAACGATCTGAAACTCCTCATCCTCATCCGGATAGTCGACGAAGATGTTGAACATGAACCGATCGAGCTGGGCTTCGGGCAACGGGTAGGTACCCTCCTGCTCGATCGGGTTTTGCGTGGCCAGCACGAAGAACGGTTCCTCGAGCCGGTGACGCTTGCCGCCGACGGTGACCTGATGCTCCTGCATGGCTTCCAGCAGGGCGGCCTGTGTCTTGGGCGGAGTGCGGTTGATCTCGTCAGCCAGGATCACGTTGGCAAACACGGGTCCTTCCAGAAAACGAAACTCGCGCGTGCCAGTGGCCTTGTCCTCTTGAATGACTTCCGTGCCGGTGATGTCGGCCGGCATCAGGTCGGGCGTGAACTGAATGCGGCTGAACTTGAGTGAGAGCGCGTCGGCCAGCGAATGAATCATCAATGTCTTGGCCAAACCGGGCACACCCACCAGCAGGCAGTGGCCGCGGGCGAACATCGAGATCAAGAGCTCTTCGATCACGTGCTGTTGGCCGACAATCACCTTGCCCAGCTCCGAGGTAATCTGCCGATAGGCCTCGTTCAGTTTTCGCACTGCTTGGACGTCGTCGTCTTGAGCCATGAGTCGTTTCCAAATGGAAGAGTGGTTTGTTGGTCAACAAGCAGAAGCGGGGGATCGTGTCGTATCGGGTGGCGAACCTGCGGCAAAATGCCGCCTCAGGGTTGGCCGGAGGGATCGGATGATGCGGTGCGGCGCGGCGCCGCGGTATCGGTTGGTTGGTTGTTTTGAGCGGTGCGCTGTTCGAAGTGGATGGCGCGCGACGCCTGATCCTGGCGCGGATCGGGACCCTGTTGGCGGAACGCGTACAGCTTATCGGCGGCAGCAATCAACAACATCCCGCGTGCCGCGACCAGGTTGCCGCCGGTCGCGCCCAGCGTCGCGCTAAGTAGAATCGGATCGCGCGGCACCAGCTCGCCTGGCACGACTTGTTGGTCGAAGACGTAAAGCGAGTCGCGCGTTGGCCACACGACCTGATCCCCGGCCAGCAGCCCACGGCCATAACCCAGCGGCGTGGTGTCGGGCCAGTGCCTGACGACCTTGCCGGTGCGGGCGTCGATCCACCACAGCGAATCGCCGCTCGCCAGCAGATTGCCGTGGCCCACGCCCAGCAAGTGAACGACGTCTTCGGGCAGCGGACTTTGCCAAAGGGTTTCGCCCGTGCCGGCGTCGAGCGCGAAGATCGATTCACAATCGCGCGGCGCGACCATCAGCGTGCCGCGGTAGTGGACGCAGGGGTTCAGATCGCGGTAGAAGTGGGCCGTGCGCTTGTCGCGGCCGTCGGCGGTCGCCTTGCGGGCACGAGGATAGAGGTTAATCCATTGCAGCCGCCCGTCGCGGGCCGACACAGCGGCCACGGCGCCAAGATTCGTGTTGTAGTAGAGCGTGCCTTGTTCCAAAGTCAGCAGATTGTGCGACAGCTCCTCGAACTGTCCGCCCGCCGCGGTCTCGGCCGCACAGACCATCGTGCGCCATCGCCGCCGGCCCGTGGCGACGTCGAAACAGGCAACGTGGGCCTGGGGCCGGACGTCGCTTTTGCGCATCGCGACGTAGAGATTGTCGCCGTCGACCAGAGGCGAACCCTCAAACGCCCACCGCTTGTCGTCGGGCAGCAAACGCCCGTCAGGTTTCCAAACGGCGCGGCCCTGCGACTCCAAGTCGAGACACAGCAGGTAGCCTTCGCGGTTGTCGAGCGACTCCAGCGGCCGGCTGGTCACCGGCGTGCCCATTCGGGCAAACAACTTCCCATCGTGAACCGTCATCGTAAACCGGGGCACGCCGATGCCCCGGCTGACGCGTCCCGGGTAGCCCGAAGGCGACTTGTCGGCATAGATCTCTCCGGCCGGCCGCGTCGCGTCGGCACTGGGCCAGGCCGGCTGGCCGGTGTGCAGGTTGAAGGCGAAGATCTGGCTCTGGTTGTTGATCAGCACCAGGTCGCCGGCGATCAACGGGTAGTAGCTCAGCAGCCGGTGCGCGTCTTCGCCGATGCGCCGCAAACTGTACGCGCGGGCGTTCGAGGCATCGGCCGAAAGCGGTTCGCCCAAGTCGATCGGTCCCCACACCGGCGGGCCAAGATCGAAGTTGCGCTTCGCGATCGCGCCGCGCTGGGCGTTGCCCGCAAACGTGAGCCAGTCGTCCGGAGCCGTCGGTCGCGGCCAGCTTGCCGCCGCGGTGATCATCGCGTCCAGGGCATCGGCGTACTTCTGTGTTCGCCCGGCCAGCCGACCTTCGGCATCGGGGTGCAATGTTTGGAAGGCTTGTAGTTCGTCGCGTGCCCGGGCGAGCGAGCCCTCCATGATCGAGGCAAGGATCAATCGTGCGCGGATGTCGGCCCTTGGAATCGTCGTGCCGGGGTAGGAGAGTCGCGCCAGCGGCAAGCCTTCGTGCTTCCAAATCGCAACCAGCCGCTCGGCAACGTCGTCGGGCAAGATACCATCGGCGTGCAGCTCGTATCGCGGCGGCTGCGCGACAGCGTCGCGCTGGTACCACTTGTCGAGCAGGGCCGCCGTTTCGGCCAAAAGGCCTTCGCGGCCGCGCACCGCCTCGAATTGTTCGGCGGCCACCCGCGCGGGCGGCAGCTCGATGAGCCGCTCCCAATGGAGGCGTGCGGCTCCGTAATCACCCTGCTCCAACTCGATTTCGCCCAGGGCCCAAAGTGCGTCGTCGCCCGACGAGCTACAGAACAATTGATCCACGACGTCGAACAGCCCCGCGGCGCTGCGATCGGCCTTTCCCTGTTCGTACCAGGTCTGGGCCAAGGCATCGACGCGCTGGCGATAGAGGGCCAGAGCCTCGGGCGGAAGCGACGCGATTCGCAGGTGGCAATAGTCGGTCAGATTGACGAATCGGCTGTCGTGCAGACGGATAACCTTGTTGCGGTGGGTCTCCATCACTTGGCGGAGCGTTTCGACCGCCTCGTCCCATTGCCCGTCGCCCACATATGCCCGCACGCGTTCCAGATGGGCTCGGGCGGCACTGTCCGCCTCGTCCAGATCGATCGAGTCGGAGAGTTCTTCCGGGGCACTGGTAAACTGTGCCAGCGTGATTGATGGGTGCGATAGGGCGACGGCCCCGAAGACCAACCACCAAACTGCCGCAATCGCCCGGCAGGACTGGCTCATGCATTTGGCCCCATGCGCAAGCGACCGCCGATCGAGCCGCCCGCGGGCAAAGTGCCGGACGGCGAACTCGACTGGGCTCGAGGGCAATATCGATAACCCTCGACACGGCCGCGATTTAGACGTCTACGGCCAATTATAGAACCGGGGCCAGATTGCGGAAAGAACGAAATCACCCGAAGCGGCGTGTGGAGCGTTCGCCAAGCTGCCAACCGCGGTCAAGGAAACACCACAAATGCGCCAAACGGCGTTTGACACCCGGTCCCGAGACCACCTGTCGCCGCAAGGTGCGTCCGCCGATCAGGAGGCGGCATACCCTTCGAGGATTCGCCCGATCCCAAACAGGCACACGGCGGCCACGAGCATCGTGAGCATCTGTCCCAGGCTGATGGTCTCGGACAGTTGCATGACGATCGCCAGCGGCGGCACGGCCAACCCCAACAACTGAAGACCACGACCAATACTTCGCATGGCGGCCCGATATTCGCCGATCTGTGAAAACGATGACGCCGGCTTATGATAATGGTCTTCGAACGATTCGGCCAGATTGCCGATTTGCGGCTTCGTTGGGTGGCTCGACCGAGATGGCTGCCCGGCGCGACCCCTACACGCGAGATCCCTGGTGAACAAGACGCGCCGTGTGAGTTATCGGACGACCCTCTGGCGCGCTTGGCGGCTGCGCTGTCCGCGCTGCGGCGAGGGATGGCTGTTCAAAAACTGGATTACGATGTACCCGCAGTGTCCGTGGTGCGAATTCAAGTACGAACGCGAGCCCGGCTACTTTCTGGGTTCGATCTACGTCAACTACGGGCTGACCGCGATGCTGGTCACGATCGGCTACGTGACGCTGCTCTTTAGCGAAGCGCTGTCGCCGCAGGCGGCCTTCTGGTGCGTGGCGGCGTTCGCGATCTTGTTTCCGATCTGGTTCTTCCGCTATGCCCGGAGTCTGTGGTTGGGCTTTGACCACTATTGGGATCCGCCGACGGACGATCCGTTTCCGGGCGAGAGCCTGATGGACGACTAAGGGGCCGCGCGTCCGAGTGATTGCGATGGTGCTTGATCCACGGCAAGCGCGCACTCAAGCCCGTCCAGTTGCGAACGCAAAGTCGCCGGTGCGGTGCTAGTCGTCGAAGCCGCGACGCCCTTCTTCGAGACGCTCGAGCTGTTCCTGTTGTTCCAGCTCGGCCAAACGGCGTTGTTCGCGCTTGACGGCGCGATAGGCCAGGCCAGCGAACGTGCCGACGATGGCAAACGGCATCGACATCATGAACAACACGCTGTAGTAGATTCCGCTGGGCAAGTCGCCCTGCGAGACGTCGGTGCCGACGGCTTGTTGGCAACTGGGGCATGCTTCGGCAATCGACACCATGGCCAACGTAAGAGCCACACCGGTGACGGCCACCAAGGCGGAACGAAACAGCGTACGGTACATGGTCTGAATGCCTCGTGTTGTTGACGGGCGTTTCGCGGCGGCTCAAGACCGCCACGGCCCGTTGGTCACGTTCGAGTCGTCCGGTCGGAGATTCGCTACCGATCGGAGCGGGCCACTGAGGTCATTATATCGTCTTACTCGGCCGGGGGATAGAGATGGTAGAGCATCGCGTAGATGACGACGCCGGTGATGGAAACGTAGAGCCATATCGGCAGGGTCCACCGGGCAACTTGACGATGCCGGTGTCGTCGATCGCGCAGGCCCAAGTAGATGGTCACTCCGGCCAAAAACGGCACGGCGGCGGCCAGCACGACATGCGTGAAAAGAATGATCAAGTAGACGATGCGGACGTTGGGCGGACCCTCGAACCGAACGCTGCCAACCTGCGCGTGGTAGACGAGGTAGCACGCCAGAAACACGCACGAGACGGCAAATGCCGCAAGCATTGTCCACTTGTGGGCCCGCTCGCGACGTTGTTTGATCAATACCCAGCCGGTCGCCAACAGCACCGCGGCCGTGGCGTTGAGCGTGGCGTTGACCGCCGGCAAGTCCTCGACAGTAAAGTCCACGATGATGTTCCGGGCGGGTCGGACCGATCATTGCAAAAACGATTGCTGGCGCGAACGCGCGAAACCAAAAGACCGGGTACGCGTCGGCTACTCGCTGTCCGCCGCGGCTTCTGCCGCACTTTCGGTCCGCGACGCGTCGGCCGGTGTTTCGCTGGTTGTCACGTCGGATGGTTCGGCCGGTGGCTCGCCGTCGGCGGCCTGCGTTTCGGCAAGCGGCTCGGACTCGACGGCCGCCAGCAGCTTCTTGAGCATTTCGACCTGGTCGGGCTGCGTCAGGCGGAAACGCCCGCGGACTTCCCCGTTGCGATCCACCACAAAGGCCCGATCGGAGTGCGTTTCGTTTTCGACGGCGACTTGAAACTTCTCATTGCCGATGCGGCGGATCAGGTCCATGTCGCCGGTCAGAAAGGTCCATCGCTCTGGATCGGCCCGGAAGTGCTCGGCGTACTTGGCCAGCACGGGCGGGGTGTCGTTGTCTGGATCGCACGTGATGCTGACGAATCGCGTCTCGCTCGACGGATCGGTTTCTTGCAGCGCGGCCAGCGTTTGATTGAGTCGCCAGCAGACGGCGGGACAATTCGTGAAGAAGAAGCTGCCGACCCAGACCTTTCCGCGAAGGCTCTCGGAGTCGAACGGATTGCCCTCTTGATCGGTCAGGACAAACGTTTCGAGCGGCTCGGCGGTCTTGGCCTTTGCGGTTTCGGTCGCGCGGGTCTGTGCGGCCGGCGCGGGCGCCGTATCCCGATCGCGACGCCACACGACGAACGAGCCATACATCGTGGCCAGCAGGCACGCCAGCAGCAGCCAGTACTTGAGCGATGAACCGATCATGGTGCGTTTCGGGTTGCGCAGGGGCGGTTAGTGGTCGGCTGCACCCGCTTCGTCGCCGGCCGGGGTCCGTTCGTGATCGCCGTCATGCCGCGCGGACTGGTCGGCGCTGCGCGGTACGGCCATGAATTGCTGACGTTCCTCCGACACCCAATGGCCTCGCAGCCCGATGTCCGGCACCAGGGCGAGAATCAGGAAGATCGACATGAACGCCGCCGGAATCGTCAGGACGTACTTCCAGTTGGCCTCGTACTTGACGTGCATGAAGAACAGCACGACGAGCATCGCCTTGGTGCACGAGACGGCCATCATGAACGCCCAACCGATCTTGGGCTCGTCCTTGAACGGCCAGGCTTCGGAGTAAGTAAAAAACGACGCGCCCGTCAGCACGCACAACGCGACAAACACGTACACATATTGTGCGATCCCGCCGTGGTCTTCGTGGCCATGGCCATCGTCGTGAGCATGCTCGGACATCGAAATCACTCCCGTTTCGGGACGTTTATGTTTTGCTTAATGGTTGAATCGTGCGTGTTGTCTGCTCGAGCCGGCGGGCCGCATGATCAAGCGGCGGGTGCCGACTCGTTTCGTCAGAACAGGTAGAGCAACGGGAACAGAAAGATCCACACCAGGTCCACGAAGTGCCAGTACAGGCCGATGTTCTCGACGAATGCCGCGGCGGCGACGCCGAGCGTCATCGGGATCATGATCGCAAAGACGATCAGCCCGACCAACACGTGCATCGCGTGAAACCCGGTCAGCAGGAAATACGTGCTAGCCCACATGTTTCCGCCAGGGATGCGAATCGGCAGCTTGAGCCAGGGATGTTCATGGTTCAGGCCGTGCGCTTCCTCGCCGTGGGCGTGGGTCAAGGGCATGATGTGGTGGGCCAGGGCGAGCAGTTCGGCGCGGCTTTCGGTCGGGTTGCTCGTGGTGGCGGCCAGCGTTTCGACCTCGCGGGCGTGGGCCCGTTCCTTGCCGACCAGCGCCAAGCGCTCGCGCACTTCGACCATTTCCTCGTTGTCGTCAACCGGCGTGCCTCCGGCTTCCAATTCGGAGCGGAGTGCCGTCTCTTCGGCCTGGAGTTGGGCCTCGAGCGATTCCAGTCGCACGCGCACGGCCGAGGCGTAGTGCAGGTCGGCCTTTTCGTAGATTTGGCTGTGCGGATACTGGGGATAGATTCCGTGCGAGAATTTCGCGTTGTACTCGTACATCTTCACGCCCAAGAACACGCTCCCCAGGGCGAGCGTCAGCAGCAGCCAACCTTTGGCCGCGCCCGACTTGCCGGCCCGGGCCGCTTCCAAGCACAACACCACGGTCACACTGGAACAAATCAGCACGAACGTGTTGAACGCGCCGATCGGTTCGCTCAGGTGAACTTCCGGCGGGGTGGGCCACGTCGGCGCACCGAATCGCAGCACGATGTACGTGCCGATCAAGCCCGAGAAGAACATGATCTCGGTCGACAGAAACAGCCAGACGATCAGCTTTCCGTTCGGAATCGGAAGGCCGGGATGGTACTGGAGCCCTTCGTGTTCGGCTTCGTGCGAAGCGTCATGAGCAGCGGCTTGGGCCATAGCTACGTTTCTCGACTTTCTTTCACTTCCAGGATGAACGGTGTTCGTTTCTCAAGCCAACGGACCCAACAAGAGCAGGCCCATGATGGCCGGCAAGTAGATCAATGATGCCAACAATAATCGGCGGGCCGACGCGTCGCTCAGTCGCAGCATGAATCCAATCGCACAGGCCAATTGTGCGACACCGGCCAACAGTGCCCAAAAGAAATACACTTCGGCCGCCGGATGGAGCAGACAAGGAACCAGGCTGACCGGAATCAGCACCAACGCGGTGATCACGGCCTGTGCCGCCGCCCGATACCCGCTGGCATCGACCACGCTGAGCATCTTGAGCCCCGCGGCCGCATAGTCGCGGCGATAGATCCAAGCGATGGCCATGAAGTGGGGAAACTGCCACAGGAACACGATCAAAAACATCGACCATGCCCGCAAGTCGAGCGGCGCCCCGACCGCGGTCCAACCCATCAGCACGGGCAAGGCACCGGCCACGGCGCCGACGACCGTATTCAAGGGCGTGCGCGACTTGAGCGGCGTGTAGACGCCGACGTACAGCACCCAGGTCAACAGTCCGAGCGCCGCAGTGATCGGACCCACCAGCAGCGCCAGTTCCAAGAGTCCCACGGCCAGCGCCGCAAAGCCAAACGTCACCACTTCCGTTGGGCTGAGTCGCCCGGCGGGCAACGGACGATCCATGGTGCGGGCCATCCGCGCGTCGGAATGCCGCTCGAGCAGTTGGTTCAAGGCGCTTGCGCTAGCGGCGACCAGCGCCGTGCCCAAGAGCGTGTGGGCCAACAACCATCCGTCCGGCGGTCCCCAATCGGCGACCAGCGCGGCGGCGGCCACCGTCACCAAAACCAACAGCGAGATCTTCGGCTTGGTCAGCTCCAGATAGTCGGCGGCGCGGGCCAGCCACGTGCTGCGCGGCTTTTCGATCGATAGCGTCGTCATGCTCATCGCGCCACCTCCACGAGCCACGACTTCGGAGCTTCGGCTGCGCGCGGAGCACGCCAGGCATACCGGACCGAACGCAGCGCCACCAGAAAACTGGTCGCCAGAATCAGCGAGCCGGTCGCGACGTGCGCGGTGGTGATCCAGGCTTGGGCTCGGCTGTCGGCCACGACCGTGTAGGTGGCGGCGAACTGATAGTCGCCAAACCAACTCGGCCAGCCGTACTTGGTAATCCAAGTCCCGGTTCCCAGGCCGAGCTGTACGGCGATCAACAGGGCCAGTGCCATCGCCGGACGAAATAGCGACGGTTCACCGCGATGCTTGCGATAGACTTCGACGGCCAGCAGCATGATGTGGACCAGTAGCGCCGCGGCGACCGCCAGGTGGAACACCAGCGCGATCCGGAAATCGCCCGGCCGCGCGGTAGCCGACAAATGCCGCAACTGCGAGCCGAGCACCAGTGCGCAATAGGCCAACAGCGTGGTTAGCACAGCGTAGCGCTCGACTTTGTCTAATGAGGCGCGTTGCAGAACCGGGCCATGCCGCCAGAGTTTCGACGTAACGAAGGCCACGGCCACCGACAAGGCGAAGAATGCCGGGCCGAAGCAGGCGTGTATTTTGGCCAGGAGCACTTCGTCCTCAATGACACGCAACCCGCCGAGAAGTCCCTGAGCGATGACGGCGACTAGCGCGACAACGCTGAGCCAGCGGATCAAGGGATTCTTCTGGCTCCGCCAGGTGGAAATCACCAGGCAAATCGCGATCATGCCGACGACCGAGGCAAATAACCGATGTCCGTGCTCGATAAACAAGTTAAACGGACCGTAAATCCAGGTCTGCCACGGGTAGAGAAACAGGTTGTATCCGTAAGTATTGGGCCAGTCGGGCACGGCCATGCCGGCCTTATACGTCGTGACCAGTCCGCCAATCCAAATCAGCGGGAACGTGGCGCAGACCAACGTCACGGCCCAGCGATGGGGCCAGGGGCTTTCGTCGGCGTAAAGCGGCGGTTGGTTCACGGATTCGAGACGACGGGGTGAAGGCGTTTCGGCCGGCATTGCGCCGCAACGCCGATTACGGTCAAGCCGGTTGCGGCGCCGGCGTGCTCGCCGGTTGGTCGGCGTGCTTCGGCTCCGGCGGCGGTTGGTTCTGTGGATAGTAGTCCGTGTCGACTTCCGGCGAGCCGTATTCGTACGGACCGCGATAGACGACCGGCTGGAAATCGAAGTTGCCGTGGCCCGGCGGGCTGGGCGCTTGCCATTCCAGACCGTTGGCGTGCCACGGATTGCGGCCGGCTTTCGGACCGAAGAACAAGCTCAAAATGAAATTCGCCGCAAAGATGACCTGCGTGGCCACCATTCCAATCGCGCACCAGGTCATGAACACGTTCATCGGGCGCAGGTGGTGGAACGTGGCGTAGTGATACGGATCGGCCAGGCGGCGCGGAAAGCCGACCACACCCAGAATGTGCATGGTGAAAAATGTGCCGTTCAAAAACAAAAATGTGAGGAAGAAATGAACCTTGCCCCAGCGCTCGTCCATCATTCGGCCGAACATCTTGGGATACCAAAAGTAGATCGCGCCAAAAACGGCCATCGCCGTGCCGGAAAACAGCACGTAATGGAAGTGGGCGACGATGAAGTACGTGTCGTGAATGAAGATGTCGACCGGCGTGGCCGCCATGAACACGCCCGACAGCCCACCGATGATGAACATCGAAACAAACGACAACGCGAACAGCATGGCGGTGGTGAAGCGGATGTTGCCGCCCCAGACCGTACCCATCCAGTTGAACACCTTAATGGCGCTGGGTAGCGCGATCATCATGGTCGAGACCATGAACGTCATGCCGAGCCAGGGATTCATGCCCGAGATGAACATGTGATGGCCCCAGACGATGAAGCCCAGCCCGGCAATGCCGGCGATCGAGTAGACCATCGGCTTGTAGCCAAACAACGGCTTGCGCGAAAAACAGGCGATGATGTCCGAAACCATCCCCATCGCCGGCAGGATCATGATGTAGACCGCCGGGTGCGAGTAGAACCAAAACAGGTGCTGCCACAGCAGGGGCTGTCCGCCGCCGGAGGCCATCGCCGCGTTGTTCGCGGTCCAGCCGTCGGGGATGAAAAATCCGGTGCCGATCGTGCGATCCATCAACTGCATGAAGCCGGCGGCCGTGAGCACCGGCAGCGCGAACGCCTGCAGGATGGCGGTGATGAACATCGCCCAGATCGTCAGCGGCAGGCGAAACATCGTCATGCCGGGCGCGCGCATCTGGATGATCGTCGTCATGTAGTTGATCGAGCCCATCATCGATGAGACGCCGACGAACGTAATGCCGATCAACCACAGGGTTTGCCCGTTGAGGTCGGTGAGCGCCAGCGGCGGATACGAGGTCCAACCCGCTTTGGCGGCACCTCCTTCCACGAAAAAGCTGGCCCCGATCGCGATGAACGCCGGCCACATGAACCAGTAGCTGAGCATGTTCAGCGTCGGAAAGGCCATGTCCTCGGCGCCGATCATGAGCGGAATCAGGAAGTTGCCGAACGCGCCGGCCAGGACCGGAATAATCACGAAGAAGATCATCACCGTGGCGTGCATGGTGAACAGCATGGTGTAGAACTCGGGCGAGATCTGCCCGCCCTCGGCGCCGAAGAACTGTCCGAAGAACGGCATCGCCTCCCAGCGGAACGCCAGTTGCCAGCGCACGCCGAGCGCCAGGGCGCCGCCGACCAGCAGCATCAGCATCGTGGTGATGAGGAACTGGATGCCGATCATCTTGTGATCGGTGGAGAAAACGTACTTCTGGATGAAGCTCGGCTCATGATGATGCGCGTGCGCATCATGCCCGTCGCCATGCAGAGCGTCGGCCGTGGGGGAGATGGTGCTCATGGGATCACAGTAGGTAGTGGGCAGTTGGCAGTAGGTAGCAACAACCAGTCATTGTGCAGGCAGGGAGGGGCTTCGACAGTTGCCCCCAACCCACTAATTGCTATCCACGACCTCCTCTTCATCGATGAGGCCGTCGAAGTTCTGTTCCTCTTGCAGTTCGTGCATCCATTCGACCCAGTCTTCGGCCGGTTCGGCGACGAAGCGGGCTTTCATCTTGTAGTGACCCCAGCCGCACAACTCGGCGCACAGCAGGGTATAGGTGTCGCTTTCGGTCGCGTGGAACCAGACGGGGATGACGAGCCCCGGTACGGCGTCCTGCTTGACTCGGAGTTCGGGCAGGAAGAAGGAGTGCTGCACGTCGTCGGAGCGCAGGTTGATCATCACCGGCGCGCCGGAGGGCAGATGGAGGTCGTTGACAGTGTACAGGTCGGTCGGATGAGGCACGGCAAACAGCGGCAGCAGGTTGCCGTCGGCGTCGAAGCCGGGATACCGGATTCGCCACTCGAACTGCCGTGCCGTGACTTCCGCGAGGGCCTGCGTCGCGCCGGGCGTCGCTTCGGCGTTGACGCCGACTTTGCCGAGAACCGAGTTGATCTGCTGATTCGGAAAGAACGGCCGCATGCGGAACTCGGCCCAGACGTCCATCTGGTAGAGCGCGATGTACAACAGGATGCCGGCGGGAACGATCGACCAGATCACTTCCAGGTTGTGGCTGCCGTGAGAGAACCAGGCGCGTGTCTTGTTTCCGGGATCGGTCCGTTTGGCGCCGGTCCACAGGACGTAGCCGAGACCGATCTGTGTGAAGATGAACGTGGCGGTCGTGACGATGAGAATCATGTAGAACAGATCGTCGATCCGCTGGCCCAGCGGGGACATGGCGCTTCCCCCTTGCGGACCAACGTAGTTCTTCGTGGCGGGACCGGTTCCGGGGAACCACCAGCCCTGCTCCGGCGCGATCCAGCAGACGTAGAGCGCCAGCAGCGGCCAGAACATGAAAAAGAGGCACCAGAAACGTTTCATGGTATGAACTGGGAGTTAGGAGTCAG
>CALFYT010000084.1 GCA_937952415.1 uncultured Planctomycetaceae bacterium
TTCGAATCGCCAAGAGCATCGTCGACTACATCTTCCGCTGGCTGGGGATCACGTTTTTGCCCGGCTATCGCGAGGCGATGTTGGGGCACGCCGCGGTCGAGGACGCTTCGCCCGCTGCCGACGCCAACGGGGGCGAGTCGAAGTCGGCCCCGTCGAGCGAACTTGCTTCGTCGGCGTCCGCTGCCGTGGCCGAACCGCCCGCGGAGCCAGCCACCGGCACCAACGGCGCTGCGCCCCCGTCGGCACAGAACGGTGCGACCGACGACGCGGCAAACCTGTTGGAACGGGCCGGTGTGATGAAAGTGGACCTCAACGGTGGCGGGGTTGGCGGCCGTGCCGACCAGTTTGCCAGCTTCCAGACCGACGCGCCCAGTTGCGACAACTGCGGCGCGATCACCGTCCGCAACGGTAACTGCTATTTGTGCCACAACTGTGGCAACAGTATGGGTTGCTCGTAAAGGATTGCCGGGCCGGAGGCCCGCGGGCAACCCCCTAAAACCTTTTGACGGGCGTCGTGTTCGACCATCGATCGCGGCGCCCGTTTTTTCCTGCGCCGGAATCGACCGTGCGAACCCGAGCGGACCGGCGTATAATCGGGCACATGATCCGCAAGCTACCCTTCCGCTGGCTCACGCCCCGATTCAGCCTCCGCACACTGCTGCTGGCGACGACGCTGGTGGCGCTGTGGCTCGGCTGGAATCATCGCGTGGTGCAGCGGCGCCTGGAAGCCCGGCAGTTGATCCTGCAAGACGGGGGCGTGGTGTTCGTGCAGCGGCAGTCCAAGGTCTTTCCATTGGCCGCCGACGGACAGCCCACGATTGCCAGCGGCCTGACGTACGATCTGATCGGGCAGTCGCCGCGGATCACGTGGGTGCGCCGCCTGCTTGGCGATGACACGGTCGACCTGGTCATGATTCGCCCGGCCGCCGGCAACCGCATCAGTCGGTCCGAGGTTGCCGCCGCGTTCCCAGAGGCCGACATCCTCACGACCGGCGCGTTTTCAGAATACGTTGCTTTCTCGCTTGGTTTGCAAGAGGCGGACTATTGATCTCGCTGGCTGTCCGGCGCACAGCGGGAGCCACGGCGAAGCAGCAATCTCCAACCAACCATCGCACCATGTCGCAAGCCCTGCTATCGATCGACGGCGCGGTTGAAGCGCCCGCTGATTTGTCGTTCGACGACCTGGCGGCCATGGACGCCGCGGTGCAAGTCGAAGACGTCAGCCGGATCGACTCCAAGCGATCAGGCGACGCGGTTCGCCTGGCCGGCATTCTCGATCGCGTGCGCCCGAAACCGGCCGCCAAGTACTTGACGCTGCACGCCTCGAGCGACGACTTTCACGCCAGCATCCCGCTGGAGGCGGTGCGCGATCGGGCGATCGTCATCTACCGGCTCGATGGTCGTCCGCTGCCGCCCTCCGCCGGCGGGCCTGTGCGGTTCTTCATTCCCGACTTTGCCGCGTGCCACACCGACGAGATCGACGAATGTGCCAACGTGAAGTTCGTCGACCGGATGGAGTTTTCTGCCGAGCCGGGTCAGGACAATCGGCCGCACGACGCCCAGGAGCACGAGGCGCTGCACGAGCGCGAAGACCAGGGCAAGTAGCCCGCTGCCGCAAGCAGCGCACTAAGCGGCCGGCGCCGGGCATCTTCTGCAAGTTGGCCCGTCAACCGCCCCACCATGCCAGCCAAACGCCCAGCCGGTTTACAAAGACGGCTGCTCCGGCAATCGCCGCTCCACTGGCGGCCAGCAGCACGGCGCCGGCGCTGGAATCCAGCGCGTTGCGCACTTCTTCGTTCGGCTCGCGGGTCACGGCCCGGGCCAGGTGCTCAAGCGCCGTGTTGAACAACTCGGCGGCCAGCACGACGGCGATGCACACTACCAACACGCACCACTCGATCAACGTGGCGCGCAACAGCACCGCGGCGATTACCACCGCCAGCACGGCGGCCAGATGTATCTTGAAGTTCGCCTCGGTCCGCATGCCCCAGGCAACGCCGCGCAGCGCCCAGCCAAGCTTGCTGCTGAAACGGTGCCGCGGGCGATTGTTGTCGTGCGCCATGCGATCGATTCTGCGAACGCCGCTGCCGGCAGCATCGCCGTCGACTACTTGTTGAGTTCCTTGATTCGCATGTTGCGAAACTCGATCCGCGCGCCGTGCCCCAGAAAACCGATGTGGCCGGCGGTGCGCTTTTGTCCCGGATGGTCCTGGCCGTCGATGGTGCCCGACTTGGTGGCCTCGTCCAGATCGGCGTCGACGATGGTCGTGCCGTTGAGGATCACTTGGATGCGGCGTCCGTCGGCAATGATCTCTTCGTGATTCCACTCGCCCACCGGCTTTAGGAACCCCCGCTTGGCCGGCACGATGCCATAGACCGAACCGTGGGCCTGCCATGGCTTAATGTCGCGATAGCGCTCGTCCGGAGTGTCCAAGACCTGGATCTCGATGCCGTCGTACGCCGTATGTCCGTCCAGGGGTGCGCGGATGCCGATGCCGTTATTGCCACCCGGCGTGAGCTTGAAGTCGAATCGATACGAGAAGTCGGCGTACTGGTCGGCCGTAAAAAGTTGCCCGCCGCCTTCGCTTGGCGAAACGATCGAGCCGTCTTCCACGCGATAGCCGGTGGTGTCGCCCGTCCAGCCGGTCAGGTCGCGTCCGTTGAACAACGGCCGGTAATCGAGATCCGTCAGCACGACGTTTCGAAACTCGAACTGCCCGCCGCCGTCCACTTCGGATTGCAGGGCCACGTAGCCGTCCGGGTTTTCAATGCCCGAGGCCTTCCACGCCGGCTGGCCGTTGATTTCCAGTTCGGCCGTGGCGCCGATGACGGTCAGCCGAAAATGGTTCCAATCGCCCGGCTTGATCAGGCCGCTGGACTCGGCGCCGTTCAATCCGGCGATGTTGCCCTCGCGCCCCTGTTGCAGGTTGACTTGATAGCGGCGCGGCCAGGGCCGTCCTTCGTCGGGCAGTTCGGCCCGAATGTAGATACCCGAATCGTACTGCTCCTTGCGCCGGGGTCGCCAATCCAGTTCGAGCACGAAGTCGCCGTGGCGTTCGTTGGTCCGCACCAGACCATCGCCGCTTTGCAGCACGAGCAGGCCATCGGTCAGCTCGGCCTCGCACCCGGTGACCTGCCATTGGTCGAGTCCGCTGCCGGCGGAAAGTTCCGCGCGATAGCCCAGGCCGTCGCCCGTTCCCTGGCTGTCGCCCGCGGCGGCCGGCGTGCAAAAGCCGATGCACACGGCCAACAGCGTGGCCGTGAAGATGGGGTGCGATTTCATCGAGTGCTCTCCTCCGAGGGGTCGTGCAAGGGGATTGGTTTTGGCGCGATTTCCGGCGGCCCAAGTCCGCCGTGCGAAGCGGTGCCGCGGCCGCGGAGTCGTCAGACAGCATCATCGCCGCTGGCTTGCGCCGTCGCAACGAGCGGCCGCCGGGCGGGCCGTTTCCGCCGCGCCGGTGGCTGCTCCCCAGGAGCGTGGTTCGCCAGCCCGTTTTTACGCAAATTCCAGCCGCCCAGCCGATTGCGACCGACTTCCGCACAGAGTATCGTCTATAGTACAGGCCGCAACTTGCTTACGGCGCGAGCCCGACGTGTGTCTCGCGCTCCCACCCCGCTGACCAACCGCCGGCCTGGTCCATCGTCTCGCAATCGCCGCCAGGCGCAGCGGACCGCAACCGAATCAACATCGAATCCGATCCTACGTAGGAGCCCCTTGCCATGTCGTACCTGACCGATCGTCGCCGATTTCTCAAGACCACCGCTCTGACGGGCGTGGGCGTGTTCGTCTCGGGCACTGCGGCTGCCGAAGACAGCAAGTCGCCCAACGAAGTGATTCGCTTCGGATGCATCGGCGTCGGCGGCAAGGGTGGCAGTGACTCGCGAGACGCCAAGAGCGCCGGCGACGTCGTCGCGATTTGCGACGTCGACGACAACACGCTCGAAAAGGCCGGCTCCAAGAGCTTTCCGAACGCGGCCAAGTACAATGACTTCCGTAAGATGCTCGACGAGATGGGCAAGAGCATCGACGCGGTCACCGTCAGCACGCCCGACCACATGCACGCGCCGGCGTCGGCCATGGCCATGCGATTGGGCAAGGCCTGCTTCACGCAAAAACCGCTTACGCGCACGATCTTCGAGGCGCGCAAGCTGGGCGAGATCGCTCGCGAAATGAACGTCGCCAGCCAAATGGGCAACCAAGGCACGTCGTTCTCGCCGCTGCGCAAGACGTCGGCCGTCGTGGAATCTGGCGTGCTGGGCAACGTTAAGGAAGTTCACGTCTGGACGAATCGCCCGATCTGGCCACAAGGCGGAACGCGACCGGAAGAGAAACCGGTTCCGGCCAACTTGCACTGGGATCTCTGGCTCGGGTGCGCTCCGTACCGACCCTATGCACCTGGCTACCATCCGTTTGCCTGGCGTGGTTGGTGGGACTTTGGCTCGGGCGCGCTGGGCGACATGGCGTGCCACACGGTGAACATGCCGTTCATGGCCCTCGACCTGCGCGATCCGTCCGCGGTGGTGGCCGAGACCTCGGGCCACAATCGCGACAGCTACCCGAAGTGGTCGATCATCACCTACGATTTCCCGTCCACCGACAGCCGGCCCGAATTGCAAATGGTCTGGTA
>CALFYT010000085.1 GCA_937952415.1 uncultured Planctomycetaceae bacterium
TGCGTCTGACGGCCAACGACGGATCGCTGCAATCCAGCGACGACGTGACCGTGCAAGTCAATCCGGCTCCGCCGCAGAACACGGCTCCGTCGGTCAACGCGGGCAGCGATCAAACGATCACGCTACCGAACAGCGCTTCGTTGGTCGGTTCGGCCAGCGACGACGGTCAGCCGAACGGCACGTTGAACACGACTTGGACAAAGGTCAGCGGACCTGGAACGGTCAACTTCGCAAATGCCGGCGCCACGACCACCACGGCTTCGTTCAGCCAGGCCGGCACATACGTCCTGCGTCTGACGGCCAACGACGGATCGCTGCAATCCAGCGACGACGTGACCGTGCAGGTTAATCCGGCTCCGCCGCAGGCCGAGGATGGTTTGGTTGGCTGGTGGACGCTCGACGGCAACGGCACCGACCAGTCGGGCAATGGAAACAACGGCACGCTGGTTGAGTCGGCGTCGTATGGTGCGGGGCGCATTAGCAGCGCGATGTTGCTAGCCAGCAGCGGCGACCGCCTCGTCGTCGCGGACAACAGCTCGCTGGACATCAGCAACACGATCACGCTGGCCGCCTGGATTCGTCCGGAAGACCGGGGCACGCAATACTTCCTGACCAAGAAGGAGAAGGGCGCGGTCGACGGCTTCGAGCTGTCTTTGTCGAACAAGGGCTCGGTGTTCGTCCGCTTCAATGAGGACTCCGCCGGCAACGACTATCGGGTCGACTCGTCGAGTAGGTATCCGACCAACGGTCAGACTTGGATCCACGTCGCGGCCACGTACGACGGTTCGACGATCCGGATCTATATCAATGGCCAGTTGGAAAACAGCGCCAATGCCAACTTCCAGATCGCCACGAACGATCTGCCGCTGGTAATCGGAGCGGGCGAAAACGGCTACCGCGGCATGACCGGCGCGATCGACGACGTGCGGATCTACGACCGGGCCCTGTCCGACAGCGAGGTCGCCGGGCTGGCCAGCCCGTAAGCTCGGCAGAGAAGACGCCAGTCGCGGTCGGCTTCGCGGCGGTCGCGGCTGTTGGCAGAAACGATCAGCACGCGATGCTATGCCGCGCGCGTCTGCCGGCGCTCGTTGGACCGATTCTCGGAATCGGGGAAGCGGAGCACCGAAGGATCCCGGCCCGCTCCTTGTCCCGTGATATCGACTTCGTGTTGCTGCTTCGCATGGTCCAGCTCCCACCGCCGGGCCTGCTTCATGAACACGTAGAACGCCGTGTACGCGCAGACGTGTAATCCGGGGATGCCGTCCAGGAAGCCTAGCCGCAGGAAGTAGAGCTGCAAGAATCGCAGCGGTGCGCGGCAGAACATCGAGAAGATCGTCGTGCGTTGTCCTTCGTCGCGTTGATTGAGCGCGCCCCACGTGGCGTACCGATTGAGCTTCGCCCAGTGTTGTTCGGAGTTCCACGCGGTGTAGTGGTGAAAGGGCTCTTTCAGGCGCCGCGTGCGGGCCTTTTCCATTTCGATTTCGGCGTGAACCCACCGCTCGCGATAACGACCCTCGTCGCGGCGAAACAACCGCAACACGTCGTCGCTGTTCCAGCCGCAGTGCGCGATGTGATAGCCCAGGAAGTGATTCTTTCGGCCGATCCAGTATCCGTCGACCTCGGGCTCAGGCGCATCGAGCACTTGGCGAATCTCGGCGGCCAGTTCCTCGGTGACCCGTTCATCCGCGTCGACGATCAGCACCCAGGGATACTTCGCCTGCGGAATGGCCCAATTCTTGAAGTTGGCCGAATGGACGTACTCGCGTTCGATGATGCGGCAGTCCTTCATGTCGCGCGCGATTTCGAGCGTGCCGTCGGTCGAGCCTGAGTCTGCTATCAGAATCTCGTCGGCGATGGGCCGGACAGATTCGACACAGGCATGAATGTTCGCACGCTCGTCCTTGCACGGAATGAGAACGGTTAGTTTGACTCGCATCGGTTGACCACCTGCCGAGAGTTTCCTTGCATCGGAGTCCATCGGCATAATGATTCGGCTCGGGAAAACCCGAGACTTTCGTCAATCTTTGCCAAACCAGAAGAATCGGCTCGATTACCCCGGTTTGCCGAACATAGTGCGAACGCTCTGGACGCTAGCAGTCGCAAAACTGGGGTTCGCGCAACCGCTCTACTCGCCTACCGCGCAGCCAGCGACGCTGGCGATTGTGGCCTTACCGCCCGACGATCTTTCTGTTACTGTCCTGCCCCAATTTCTGAAACCCCAACATTGCCCAATGGGTTGTTTTCGTCCCAGCTCCAACGAGGCAATCCGATCGGGCAGTTGCCAGTTGCGGTGGCCACGAGCATGCATATCACGAACATTTGGCACCCCGGACTGCGGATCATCGAATTCGGCACCGCCGAAGGTGCCTTGGGCGACGCGCTGGTGCGTGCTGGCTACCAGCACTACCTGGCGGTCGTCGGCAACAAGCGGCTTTCTGAAAAGATCGGCGAGACGCATCTCCGGTTGCAAGCGCGGCTGGCCTTGTCCGGACCTTCGGCGGTACGCAAGAACAACGCCGAGGTGCTGATCCTGGGCGGTCGGACCGCGCTGCACGCAATCCGCTTTCGCTCGATTCGCCATGCCCACTACGTGGCTCTGCCGCTGCGTTTTTCGGTGACGCTGCCGCTGGCCCTCTTGGCCGGTTTGGTCCACTGCCTGTTTGGGCGGCTATCGCGTCCGACGATCGTCCACGTTAATCGCGACGACGGTCCGGCGCTGCGTTTGATCACGTTCGGCGTACGCCGCCGGCACGTGCCTCCGGTGCGGCGATACATCCCACATGCGCTGGGCATCGAGCGGTTCTTGCGGCGCCTGAATCGGCAACGCGTCGGATACGTCGCGCTGCGATGGTTCGAGGCGCTGCCCATGCTGCCGCCGGGCGAAGACCTTGACCTGTTGATCCAAGACGACGACTTGCCCACGTTGGCGGCCTTGCTCGACGAGGGTCCCGGGCTGCAACCGATCGATCTCTATTCGGTGACCGGACTGCCCGGCGCCGACTATCGCGCGATGCCCTATTTTCCCCCACACGTCTCGCAGCAGATTCTCGAGCGGGCCCGACCCCGCCACAATCTCTGCTGGGTACCGTCGTCGGAAGACCATTTTCTCAGTTTGGCGTACCACGCGCTATATCACAAAGGCTTTCGCTCCGCGATTCCCAGCCGCATCCACAACTGGCCAAGTCGTCTGCGACCCGAACACGACTATGCGTCCATTCTTGGCAAGTTGGCGCGGCGGCTGGGCATCGACGTCCCGATCGAGCTGGAAGCGCTTGACGCCTTGCTGGACGAGCGCGGCTGGCGCCCGCCCCACGACATGCTGGTTCGTCTTGCGCGCCACAACAATTGGCTCAAGTCGTTGTTGCAGCGCGCCGGATCCGAAGCCGGCGATACCGGACTGGCGGTCTTCGTGCTGCGGCAAGAGGCGCTGGCCCGGGGCGGCATCGATCGCGCGACCCAATTGATCGAGCGCCACGGTTTCTCGGTATTGCGCACCGCGGCGATCGAAGGCGATCGGGCGCGCAGCGTGACGCGATTGATCCGCGGCGGCAACTGGGGCCGGGGCCCGTGGCCGATTTCTGGTGGTCCGCCGGCCGCGGTGATCGTGGCCTATGACATGGATCCGGTCAAACCGTCGCGCCGCCAGAAGCGCAAATTCCCGTTCTTGGCCAACGCCCGGCTGCTGTGCAAAGACAAGATTCGCGACGCGTTCAACCAGGACCGCCCGCCCGCGGAACACTGCAACACGATCCACTCCAGCGACAACGGGCGCGAGGCGTCGGACTATCTCCGCGCGATCCTGCCCGAGGCCGTCGACGACATCCTGGCCGACGTCGAACGGCTCCGCGCGGGCTACCGAACCGACGAGCCGGTCGTGGCCATCCGGACCCGGGCCGGACGCAGAGCGAAGATCGAAGTCGTGCGGCGCGACGGACGGCTGGTGGTCAAGAAAACGTTCAAGCCGCACCAGGAGCGGTTCTGCCAGCGCGAGGCGGCGGCCCTGTGCGAACTTTCCGCGCGAGTGCCAGAGGTACCGCCGGTGCTCGAGCGCGAACCGTCCTCATTGACGATTCCGTACTACGACAACGTGCTCGACTACGAGCGTTCGTCGGGCAAGCTGCTGCCGCTCGACGTGGCCAAACAGGCCGTTGCCGCGCTCGACAAGGTGTACGACGCAGGCTACGCCATTGTCGACGCCAGCATCGACAACATCCTGGTCGACCGGCACGAGGGTCTGAAGCTGATCGATTTCGAGTTCGCGCACCGCTACGAACAGAAGCCCGCCACGTTCGAGCAAAGTTACGACGTTGCCGGATGTCCGGCGGATTTTTCCGGTGATCAGCCGATTCAAGGCGGAAACAGCTACCGACGCAATTGGCAGCCCTACATTGGGCTGAGCCTTGATGCGCTGCGGTCCGACCCCGCCTGGCTACAGCACCTGAAGCGGACCCTGTACGTCGTTGCGCATGGGCACCGCTTTCTGCCGCGGCGCGTGCGGCACTACTACAGGATGCTGGCCGCACATCTGCGAGGCGGGGCGGCCGACGCGCAGCCATCGCCGTTGCCCAGCGAGGTTGCTCCAGCCGATGATCCGCCGCAACCCGAACGGCGACGGGCGGCCTGAGCCAGCGGAGCCAGCCCGAGAAAAGAACCCTACCGCGCAAACGAACTGACGGCGGGCGTTGCACCCACCTCGATTGCGGTCCGTGTTGCTGCGCAGCTTCCCGGTTCCGCAGAAGAGACGCTCACACGGTAGGGCGTATGATCGTTTTGCCGATGCTTCATGTTCTACGCAGGCTGCCCGCGCTGCGTTCGCTCGTTTCGCGCGAAAACACAGCCCGATCGGCGAGCCGCCGAGAGCCGGCCCGCGCCGCACCCGCAGCGCGAAGGGTCGCGCACCGGCATCGAGAAGCGCTCGTTCGGTTCGTCGCGGCGCCAAGCGACGGCGCCGCCGCGCGTCGCAGCATCGACGCGTAAGCAATTCTTCAAGCCGTGCCAACGAACGTACAGCACTCCGTTCGCACGCGGCCGGTCCGGCGTGGTTCAGGCGGCGCTACGCAGTGTCGGGCGCAATAGCAAGGCCCGGCGGCTGACCGTCGATTCGACCTCGGACAATTCCTCGGCAAACCGCGGCTTCTTGACAATCGGCGACGGGCGTCCTTCCAACGCCAGCCGACGTGCCGCCGTTCGTTCTACTTCGCGTACAAGCGTTCGAGTCATGGAAAGATTCCTTTCTTCTACCCCAGCGCAGTAATCGGTATGAGTGGACTCGGTAGTTGAAATATATCCAAGTAAAGCGGTGCGTTTGATCACAATTGCGTTGCTGCCATGGGCTTGCTGGCACGGCGCGCATCACGATGGGCTCAGCGCCGAGTGCGCGTGCGCCACAGTAGAAAAGCCGCGGCCCGGCGCAACCGACGCCGCCATGTTTGACCCGCTCGCATCCCACAACGATACTGTCCGTGCTATCGTTCGACCCTGCCGGCTGGCGCGCCGCACGAGTCATCCTTTTCTTGGGGGCACCATGGCCAATCGTCTACTCGCCGCACTTGTCTTGCTTGCCGGCAATGCTTGCGTTGTGTCGTCGAGGGCAGACGACACTGCCGAATCGATCCCATCCCGGCCCAACGTCGTGCTGATCCTGGCAGACGATCTCGGCTACGGCGACCCGCACTGCTACAACCCGTCGTCCAAGGTTCCGACGCCGAACATCGATCGGCCGGCCGCCGCCGGGATGCGGTTTACCGATGCCTATGCCGCCTGCCCCGTCTGTTCGCCCACGCGGGCGGCGATCATGACCGGGAAGTATCCGCCGCGCGTGGATATTACCGACTGGATTCCCGGACAGAATCCCAAGAATCGCAAACTCACTACGCCGGAAGATCG
>CALFYT010000086.1 GCA_937952415.1 uncultured Planctomycetaceae bacterium
GGTCGCGCCAACGACTTGCCCGGTGCGTAAGCCTCCGCCGGACACCAGCGCTGAGTAGGCCTGCGGCCAATGATCGCGCCCGGTCGATCCGGTGGCCGTGCGATGACTGATCCGAGGTGTGCGGCCGAATTCTCCCACCGCGACCAACATCACCTTGCGGTCAAGATTCCGCTGGTAGATGTCTTCGATCAGTGCCGACAACGCCTGGTCCATGTACGGCAATCGCGTTCGCATGAACCCGGCAAAGTGACCCGGCCGTCCTGCGTTGTCCGGATGGTCGTCCCAATTCGTGAATTCCGGCCCGTTCTTGGGCGTGTTGGCATAGACGGTAACCACGGCGGTACCGGCTTCGACCAGGCGTCGGGCCAGTAGGCACGCCTGGCCCCACGTATTCCGCCCGTAGCGGTCGTGCGCCGTGTCCGGCTCGCGCGAGACGTCAAACGCGCTGGCAACTTCCGGACTGGCCAGGAGCTGAAAGGCCCGATCGCGGAACTTGTCGGTTGCCTCGAGCGCCGCGTGCAAATCGAGCCCGCGCCGCAAGCGATCGAGCTGCGCGATCAACGAACGCCGGTCGGATAGCTTCTCGGCGTCCATCCCCGCGGCCAGCTTCAAATGCGGCGGTGCGTAATCTTCGTTGGCCGGGTTGCCCGCGACAAACGGTTGATGCTCCACACCCAAGTAGGTCGGCCGGGTCATGTGCAGCGCGTTGGGAATGGCGACGTACGGCGGCATCGCCGTCCCACCGTCCGAGCGTTGCCGGCTGGCAATCATCCCAACGTCCGGATGCTCGCTCTTGGCCTGCGAAGTAGGATCGAGCTGGCTGGGCCGCTTTCCGGTCAGGACTTCGATCGCGGCGTCGTTGTGAATGTTGATCTCGTGATGGAGCGACCGAATCAGCGAAAAGCGATCGGCCAGCTTTGCCTGGCGCGGGAACAACTCGCAAATGTCCATGCCCGGCACGCAGGTAGCCATTGGGCGAAACAGGCTGCGATACTCGATCGGTGCGTCCGGCTTGAGGTCGTACGTCTCCAGGTGCGAAGGACCGCCCCACATGTAAAACAGGATTACCGACGTGTCGCGCGATTGCTGGCCGGCGATCGCACGGGCACGCAATACGTCCGACAGCGTGAGCCCGCCCAATGCCAGTGCGCCCGCGCGAAGAAACTCCCGGCGATTCACAGGACCGGGACAGAGGACGGTACGATTGCGAATCATGATCTGGGATGACACCTGCCAGACTCTTGAACCGTCCGCGCCGTGAAGTCGTTTGGGCCGTCGCAGCATTCCGCCCGAACAAGTCCCGCAACCTGGACGACTAGGTGTGCAGTCACCCGTCGGGTAGCCCACATTTTACGCCAGCTCGCATTGGAAACAATCGGGAATTGGGCCAGTGCGCCTAGTTTCGCTGGCCGACCCGCGTGGCCTCCCGCTCAAGGGAACTGCGTGCACGTCATTCTTGCCTTCGCCCCACCGCGCGAACGGTCATCGGAATCCCATTCACGGGACCCACGAACCGTTCAAAACGATACATCCAACCGCGCATCAAGGTCTCATACGTTTCGCGAATGGTTCTAGCGCAGTCTTCATGATTCCCTAGCGCGCCGATGCGAGATTGCTTTTTAGCAGCCGCTGCAAAGTGACATCGTGAGCCGCTGCACGAAGGTGATCTTGGCCGCGTCAATCCTCCGTCGATTGGGCGATCATCCCGTCGTGTTCTCGGCCTGCCCGAGGGCGTCGTGATTAAACAAATCATCTACGTGATGTCGAGCACGTACTCGGGGTCCACCATTCTTTCGGCCATCCTGGGCTCGAGCCCCAATGCCTATTTCGTCGGCGAACCGGCGCTGATCTTTCGCAGGAACGCCTCTGGCCGTTGGCGGCATCAGATCTTTTGTACGGCGTGCAAACTGGATCCGGCAGATACCGAATGTCCGATCTGGGGCCGCCCGGTGATTCACGCTGTGCGCGCGCGGCCCGAGCTGTACTTCGACATTCTCAATCGACGTGTGCCCGAGGGTTCGACGCGACTGGTCGATTCCTCAAAGAACCTGCGTTGGATCGATTCGGGGCTGTGCCATACAGTTGAGACCTGCGTGCTGCACATAACGAAGCCGGTCGAAGCATTTCTCGCGTCCCTGGTCAATCGGGAGAAAGCACGCTTCAACCTCGGCTATTGCGCTCAGCACTGGTCGGACGAGAATCTGCGGATTGTCGACTACTGCCGAGCGCGCAGGATCAAGTACCTGCACGTCGACTACAACCAATTTGCGCGGAATCCCGACGAGACACTGTTCGACGTGGAAAATTGGTCAGGCAGCGGCCCGATCAGCCGGCAGGCCGAGTGGACCGACCCGCCACACTACATCAAGGGCAACCCCGGAACGGCGACTCACTTCACCAGTGTCGAGCACACCGAAGAACTCGAAGGGATGAATTCCGAGCTCTATCGCGCGGGCCATCGCCGGATTTTTCTGGATGAGAAGTGGCGCACCCTGATCAACGCCGGGCAGGTCAAAGCCCTCTACAACCTCCGCTGTGTACGTGCTGCAAGCGATGTTTTTGGTTACCGGTGTCCCGATCTGAACAGGTCCAGCGAACTGGCAAGTGCGTCGTCGCTGCCGCTGGCAGTCGGCGCGACAGCCTATCGGCTCTCACGGCCCCACTCGCGGTGGAAGCGGCGGCGAGAATTCGAGCGGCTGCCCAACCGCGCGACGCTCTCGGAATAGGTTGTCAGGCCGCTCGCCCGGTGTCGGCATTTCGAGACTGGCACGCTGCCCGGGGGCGCGACGTTCACGGACTCGTCGCCGCCCGATGTTCTCCAAGCTCGGCACGATGCGTCTCGGCCGCCAACCAGACCGAGACGAGCGTGATCGCCGATAGCACGATGAGATAAATCGCCACGGGCCACGGCCGCCCGCCTGCCCATTCCAATAGCGCCATCGAGATTAGCGGTGCCAGTCCGCCGGCCAAGGGCGACGCCAACTGGTAGCCGATCGACGCGCCGGTATAGCGGACCGACGTGCCGAACAGTTCGGAAAAGAATGCGGCCTGCGGGGCGTACATGGCGGCGTGTACGATCAAGCCGCTGACGATGGCCAAAATGATCAATCCGTTGCTGGTCGAATCGACGAGCCAGAAGAACGGAAATGCGAACGCGGCCAGGCCCGCGGCACCGCACAAATAGACCGGCCGTCGCCCGATTCGGTCCGACAGGATGCCAAAGACCGGAATCACGAAAAACTGGACGGCCGACGCAATGAGCACACCGTTGAGCACAACCGTGCGCGACACACTCAATTGCTCGGTGGCGTACGAAAGAATGAACACGGTGAATACGTAGAAGCTGCCGTTCTCCGCAAACCGCGCCCCCATCGCCAGCAAGAGATTGCGTGGATACTGCCGCAGTACCTCAAGCACCGGCAGACCGGCTTGCTTCTGCCGATCGCGCACCTCAGCGAACAGCGGGCTCTCGAACACCTGCAAGCGGATAAACATCCCCACGCCTAACAAACCAATTCCCAGCAGAAACGGAATCCGCCAGCCCCACGACATGAAGGCGCTTTCGGGCAGCAGCGTGCAAGCGTTGAACACGCCGGTGGCCAATAGTAGTCCCGCGGGCACTCCGGCTTGGACCCAACTGGCATACAGCCCGCGCCGGCCCCGGTGTCCATGCTCGACGGTCATCAGCACGGCGCCGCCCCACTCGCCTCCCACGCCAAATCCTTGCACGAATCGCAAAAAGACCAACATGGCCGGCGCCGCGACACCGATCTGGTCGTAGGTCGGCAAGACACCGATCAGGAAGGTCGCCGAGCCCATCAACATCAACGTCGTGACGAGCATCGACTTGCGACCCATCCGGTCGCCAAAGTGGCCGAACACGATTCCACCCACCGGGCGCGCGAAGAAACCGACGGCATACGTGCCGAACGCGGCCATTGTCCCTGCCTTCGGGTCGAGCGTGGGAAAGAAGAGCTGATTGAACACCAGCGCGGCAGCCGTGCCGTACAAGAAAAAGTCGTACCACTCGATCGTCGTGCCGATGAAGCTAGCCAGCACGACGCGCGATACCGAGGTTTCTGGAGTGGGCGATGAGCTCATGCGCGGACGGTCTTGGTTCGTGGGCAGCAGGCGGCGCGACGGCTGGCTCAATCGCCCTCCGAAACGCAATACAAGTGCGACTTGCCGCGCAACAATAACTGGTTGCCGACCAAGGCGGGCGAGGCGTCGATCGGATCGTCCAGCTTGTTGGTTGCCAAGACGTTAAACGTCTTGCCCCGTTCGAGCACCAGCGTTGTGCCGCCGCGCCCCACGAAATAGACCCGTCCCGCCGCGCCGACCGGTGACGCGTAGATCCGGCTGATATCGGGCATCCGGGTGCGCTCGATCAGCAGTTCGCCCGACTCGGCATCCACGCACGACATGATCGCGTTGTTTGACTGATTGAAGAATAGCAGCCCATCGTACAGCAGCGGCGAGGGGACGTATGGTGTGCCCTTCGCCATTGACCAGCGGATGCGATCCGTGTCGGTAATGTCGCCTGTGGCGTCCAATGGCAGCGCGAACAGGGCCGAGCCGCGATAGCCGCTCATGCAGATTACCGTGTTGGCCGTGGCGACCGGCGACGGCGTCACGTTCGACACCTGGCCGCCGCACTCCCACAACAACGATCCGTCACCCAGCGCGTAACTTCGCACACGGGTTTTGCCGTTGGTAACCACCTGGACTGACTCGTCGCGCTCAACCACTAGCGGCGTCGCCCAAGCGCTCGGCTCGTCGCGATTCACCAGCCACACCGTGCTGCCCGTGGCCGCGTCCAACGCGGTCAAATAGGACTGCTGCTCCTGATCACGGGCGACCAGGAGCCGATCGCCGTAGATCACGGGCGACGACGCTTCGCCGAAACTGAGCCGCGTCTCGACCTTGCCCAAGTCGCGGCTCCAAACCAGCCCGCCGTCCAAGTCGTAGCAGTACAAGCCGGCCGAACCAAACCAGGCGTAAAGCCGCTGGCCATCGGTGGTCGGCGACGAGGAAGCAAAGCTGTTGTCGCCGTGGTGGCCCTCGTCGGGTACTTTCTCTATCGCCACTTGTCGCCAAAGTTCCTTGCCCGTCGTGCGATCCAGACACAGCACCACGAACTGGTGTACCGTGTTCGGATACGTAATGCCAAAGGGACGCTGCGGCTGCTCGTCGGGTGGCGTCAGGTTGGGGTCGACTTTTCCGGTGTCGATCACCGTCAATAGAAAAACGCGATCGCCCCAAACAATGGGCGTAGAGCTCCCATGCCCGTCGACGGCAACCTTCCACGCGACGTTCTTTCCCTCGCTCCACGTGAGCGGCGGTGTCGCGGTCGGGGCCACGCCCGTGGCCAGCGGACCGCGCCACTGATGCCAATTCTGCAGCTTCGCCTCTTCGAAGCTGTCCGCTCCGAGTGCGGGCGCCATGCACGTCGACCAGGCCAACACGACTATCGGCAATCCGCTGCGCATCGAGTATTCTCCGCTTCCAAGTACACTGGCAATTTGGTCCGAATGCCGACCAGTATACCCGGGCGCCGTGGGGCGCTCGAACATGAAAACGGCCTTTTGCGCCATGCCGATGCTGGTGGACCTGCGCCGTCAGCGTCGCGAGAAATCAGTTGCCTACCGCGCGATCAGCCGCAAGATGTCGGCAAAGGCATTCTCCGCCAGTGCAATCATCTCCGCGTCGGTCCGATCTTGAATGGGATGCGGCACAAAGACCACACCCGGCGCGAAGCCCAGCGAGGCGGCTTGCGCATTGGCCGCCTCGACAAATTCGCTACTGGCCACGAAACCGCCGGGCACACCGCGCGCGTCTAGATCGTTGATGTCGTGCACACTGCACGAAGTACACGACCCTCAGTCGGCCAGTGCCTCAATCACCGCGTGACATCGAACCGCGATCTCCTGACGCACGTCGACGGGAGCCACGCGGGCAAAGGTCGGCTTGGCGAAACGCTCGACGGCAACGCCCCGCTCGCGAAGCAACGCTTCGATGCGATTCAAGAACACGTCGCCGCGGGCCTTGCTGATGTCCAACAGCGCCACGGTCTTGCCCGAAAGATCTTCGAGCGGGGCGATTCGTTCGCGCTGATCGGGCGCGCGTTCGGAAGTCGGATCGAGAAGGACGGTGTCATCGCTCATTCGGAGATCTCCTTCGTCACCGGGCTGCTGCCGGTCGTGCCTGTTGCAAGCCAACCGCCGATGATAGCCGAAAACAATCCAGCCTTGCCACCGGCATGGACAATGTTCAACCCACCGGGCCGAAACTTCGGAATGGTTCGCTCGCGGAACTGCTCGGGTACGCCCTCGGCAATGCCGTCCGCACCGCGAACCATCTCCGCGCCGGGCAACATCAGGTGTCGACCGATCGCCTCTTTCACGTGGGCCTTGTCCCAGCCGGCGTTCTGAAACACGCGAGCGTGTTCGGGCGAGACAATCAAGAACGCGTCGGACGTCATCGCGATCTTCGGATGCGCCACCGACCGCAAGCAACGGGCAAACGTCTTGACCAGAGATTCCGGATCGCGCGAGAGCTGATCGAAAACGCCTTGCACCCCGTCCGCCGCAAAGAGCGTCACGGCTGACTTTCCTGGCGGAATGCCACGCTCCACCGAGAGCGGCTCCCACGGCGAATCGTCCTCGTCCTCGGCGAAACAAAACGTGTACTTGCCCGGGTTGCCCAACGTCGCTCGATCGATGCCCTGCGGTTTGCCGCCGCCGACGTTGCGGATTACCAGTTGCAACGCGCGACCGATCGTCGCGTTTGCTCGGTTGCCCTGGCCCAGGCAATTGCCAGCCCAGTTCATGCCGATCGCCTTGCGAATCGGACCGTTGACGACGACCATCGGCCCGGAGAACCACGTGGTGGCCAATAGTCCGTGCATGCAAAACGCATCGGTGCAGGCGGCCTCGACCGCGGCCAGCACCACCGGCAGGTACTCCGGCCGGCATCCGGCCATGACGGCGTTGATGGCCACCTTTTCGACGGTGCACTCGACCAGGTCGGGCGGTACCACAGCCACCACGTCGCCGGCCGCGCGCTTGGTTCCCTGGAGCATTCTCAATACGCGCTGGCGCGTCGGCGGCACCAGCGGCAGGCCATCGGACCAACCCCGTTCGTAGCACGCCTCGATTGGGTCATCGTGTTCCGGGATCGACAGCTCTCGGGACGCAAACGATGCGTCGCCGAATCGCACGGCAAGCCGCTCGGCCATTCCCGGCATCGCGTTTAGCGCGCCGCAACCCGGCCGATGCTCCGGAAGCTCGCTCCCCAATCCGGACAGGCCGGTTAGTGACTGCCACGCCTGGCGATTCCAACCTTCGATCCGCTCGACTTCGCGCCCACCGGCAATGCGCACCAGCGTGGGCACGGTCTCAATCCGCAAGCGGTACGAGCGTTCGAGATGTCGGTCGTCGACCACCTCTGGCACGCACTCCGGAAACGCCGGATCGTCCTGAGAGATCACGGTGAGTGCCACGCCGGCGTCAATCAACTGGCCGACCGCCGGTTCGATCATCGTACAAGTCGGGCAGTCGCGCTTCACCGCCAACAGCAATCCGTCAGACAGTACGGACGAGCTCGAGTTACTCATTTGGCCCACCTCGTTGCAGCCCGAATCACCAGCATGCGGCCGACATCGCTTCACGGGCTATCCGAGGCATTGTATACCTCGCGAGCCGCCAACAGCCAATCCAACGGCTGTTACGCATTGCTGGTGGCGGCAAGGAGCAGATGGACCGCATACGCTAGGCCGACCCGTGCAACGACGCGTAGCCGGTCGCCCGACGCTTGGCCGCGGCCGCAGGTTACTGTTGCGCCCGGGATCGCCAGCCCATGTAGGCGATGGCCACCAGGCCGATGGCGATGATGAGAACCGTCGTGCCGCGCGAACCGTTGTGGCCTTGCGCCTCGCTGAGCACTTCGCCGAGCAACTCGGCAACGTCCTCCGAGGGCAGCCCTTCGATCTGCACGCTGGCGTTGGGGCGGTCGGAGCGCGATTCTTGCGGAATCACGACGGTCACGCTGGGAGGCGGCGCCGCGGTCGGTTTGGTCGGATCACCCGCTCCTGCTTGCGCTGGCTCGGACGGCTGATTGGGTTGCGGCGTCGCGGCCACCGGCCTGTGCGCAACGTGCACATTCTCGCCGGCTGCGGCAGGCGCTGCCGCCGGTTGTTGCGCGGCAGGCCGCGGTGGTGCGACCGCCGCTGGTGCAGCCGACTGCGCGTTCGCAACCGGTGGCTGTGCGGCCGGTTCTTGTGCAGCCGAAAGGCTCGTTGCGTTCTGCGGAGCCGCGGCCTGGGGCGCGGCGTTCGGCGCTGTACCGGCCGGAGATTGCGCCGCTGGTTTGTCGTCCAGCGCGACTAGCGCGGCCCGTAGCTCCGATCCGTCGCTCTTGAAACTAAAGAACACGGCCAGGCAAACGGCCACGGCGAAGAAGCCCAACATCCAGCGCTGCGCCCATTCGGTAAATGGGTTCACTTCGCGCGGACCGCGCATGCCAACCACCCACAGGGTAAAGGCCGAGCCCAGCACGATCGCCACAAAGTTCGAGAGAAACAACAGGATCGCGCCAATCGCCACGTCGAAGTTAAACGCGATCAACGACAGGCCCGATGCCGCCACCGGTGGCACCAGCGAACTGGCTATGGCGATGCCGGGCAACACCGACAGCAAGTGCGGACGGCCGAAGGCATAGGCCGCAACCATCCCGCTGACAAAGGCGATCGCCAAATCGAGCACGTTCGGCGCGCCGCGATTCGACATTTCCTGCGTGATGCCGGAGGCAAAGAGCATGCGCACGATTCCCACGATGCAACCGGTGGCAAACGCCAACAGAAAACCGCGCCCGACCGTCCCCAAACACTTGTCCGCCATGTGCCGGTTGCCCTGTACGACCGACATTCCGATTCCCAGCATGGGCGACATGAGTGGCGCGACGAGCATCGCCCCGATCACGACTGGCGGCGAGTCAACGACCAGTCCCAACGCGGCGAGCAAGGTTGCCAGGAAAATCAGGATCAGAAAGTCGAAATCCCATTCGGCCGAAGATTGCAGCCGCCGAACGACTTCGATCCGCCCGTCCCGATCCAGCTGCGGGACGAGCGAGCGCTTGCGATCTTCGATCGTGCGGATCAGCCGGCCACGCAGCGGCAGGGCGCCGCGGACCACGACGATCGTCGAGTCGCATACTTCGGCCAACAGTTGCTCGGGCACTCGCGCACGAATCTGGCGGTCGTCAGTCAAGTGATCACCCGAGCCGACGACGAGCATGTCTTGTCGGGTTCCCGCGCCACAATCTTGCACTTCGTCCGGCACATCGGCAGTCAGCCGTAGCGGCGCCGGTTCGCTCTCGGTCCGTGGCGGCTTGCGAGTTCGGCGTTCGGTCGCGCGGTTGCGCTTCTTGCGAGCCATGGCGTTGGCGTCTTGGCGCACGTAGACCGCCGATACCTGGCTGTCGTCGACCTTGCCCAATGCCGCGCCCAGGTTCATTGGTGAGGCGGCCTGCTGCCTTCCGTCGGTTGCGACGAGGATCGACTCGCGAGACTTGGTAAACCGCTTGCCCGGCCGAAGCTGCAAGATCTCGCAGGGCACTTCGGTGAACAATTGTCGGTGCAATTCCGACTCGTCACCGCGAATCCGCACGCCTTGACGGCGCGGCACGATCAGCAGCACGACCCGCAATGCCTTGACTGCCTTTAACACGCCGGGCGCCACTTCCGCATGGTCCAACTCAATCAGGAAAATGCTCCGTGGAACCGGCTCGGTGCCCAGCGCCTTCGACTTAGGGCCGCGTTGATACCGCGGATCGCGGTGGTCGGCCGGCACAAAATCTCCGGCGTGCTCGCGGATGGCTTCCATCAACGGACTGCGGTCGGTGGCGGCTTCGAGCAATGTCTTGCGGCGCTTGCCGCGCCCCGCCAATCGTTTGGCGCGGATGACCAGCAAGTGCTCGTCTTTCGAGCGAGCAAGCGTCGACGACCACCGAACCAGTTCACCTGGCTCCCAACTATCGGGAATGATGATCGCAATGCTCATCGGGCTTCCTTGCCGGACTCTTTCAGAATCGGTCTATCCACGCCGACGATGGGGCCAATCGATGCCAAATTCCACGTCCGGTTAGCGTTTGGTACTGCGCCCTGCAGGCGCGGAACTCGTCTCATGGGGCATAGGCCGCTTCAACGTGGATAGCTCAGTAACAGGGCGGGACTCAGCAATTCTTGCGAACCGCCGAGCTGTTGCATGTTGAGCCTTTGCGAAAGAATTCGTCTTCCCTGAGATTCCTGCGCCCAGGCATAGTTGCGCCGCCGCGACCGCGACCCACAACCCTGCCGGGTGCGCGGTGGATTCTAGAACTGCGATTCGATTCGTGTCAACAGACTGCTAGCACCATGCCGATTGCCCGTGCGTGGCAGTCGACGACTTCTCACGCGACCGTGTTGGGTGGCACGGCGGTTGCTGCAACGCAACGACCCACATAGATGCCCTACCCACGACAGAGGGCCAGGGATGCGGAACCTGCTTTGCCGTCAACGATTCGGACACGGCGGATGGCACCGTGGCCGACCGTACGCATCAATCTGCGGACATTTGTTGGCAGCCAGTAACGGAAAAATTAGAAACAGGGGTGCGAAAATAATTCACCAATCAATCTTTCGCCGCTCGGCCTGATTCCAGTTCTCGCAGTTGCCGTTCGAGCTGGTGCGGGTTGCCGCAGCGCGCCTGCAGCCCGCATGTCGCGGCGCTGCGACACGAAGGTGGCGCGGGCAACGACACCGAGTGCCGCTGGGAAGGCGACGTTCTTGTGCGGCGCCGAACGGCGCACGGCCGCTCGTGCGGCACGGCAACGATCCTACGGAGCCATGCGCCTCGATGCCGCACCGACGGGAAGAGTCGCGCAGAATCAGTTTCATTCCAGATCGCAATGCAAGATTCCCAAAGCGTCAGCCGCGTGTGCGAATCCGAGTGTGCATTTCGACGCGGTTAGTGACATGTCGACCGTGTGGCGGGATCGACGATGTCGCCGCGGGGCGCCGTAGCCGGTACCCATGCTCGCGGCTGGCTAGTACAATCAAAGGTTCCTGCCGGTCCTCGCAACCCGCCCCCGACCGAGTCACGCCACGCTTCTTAAGAAAGGACGTACTCGTCGTGATCCGTCTCGCTCGTCGCGACTTGAACCACCCGTTGCGTCTGTTGTCGACCGCGTTGCTCGGCTCGCTGGCGGTTGTCGGCATGACCGGTGCGCCATCGTCGGCCGACGAGATTGAATTCAATCGCGACATCCGTCCGATTCTTTCCGATCGTTGCTTTGCGTGTCACGGTCCCGACGCGACGCATCGCGAAGCCGACCTGCGGCTGGACGACGAGCAATCGGCCAAAGACTCGGTGATCATCCCGGGCAAGCCGGACGAGAGTGAATTGGTGGCGCGGATCACGAGCGACGATGCCGACCTGCGAATGCCGCCGACGGATTCCGGCAAGCAACTCACGTCAGGCGAGATTGCGCTGCTGTCGCGCTGGATAGCGCAGGGCGCCGCGTATCAGCCCTTTTGGGCATACGTGCCGCCCAACCGCCATGAAGTTCCCAAGGCGGCCGATGCAGCGTGGCCGCGCAATTGGATCGATCATTTCATCGCCGATCGACTGGAAACCGAGGGACTCGGCCCGTCGCCCGATGCCGACCGCGTGACGCTCGTTCGCCGGTTGAGCTTCGATCTGATCGGGTTGCCGCCGACGCCGGCGGAGGTCGACGCGTTTGTGCAAGACAACACGCCAGGTGCGTACGAGCGGCTGGTGGATCGCCTGCTTGACTCGCCTCACTTCGGCGAGCGGATGGCGATGTACTGGCTCGACCTGGTCCGCTATGCCGACACGGTCGGCTATCACGGCGACCAGGACCACAGCATCTCGCCGTATCGCGATTACGTCATCAACGCGTTCAATCAGAATCGGCCGTTTGATCGCTTTACGCGCGAGCAACTGGCCGGCGACTTGCTACCCGACTCGGGCACAGAGCAAAAGGTGGCCACTGGCTACAACCGCCTGCTGCAAACGTCGCACGAGGGCGGCGTTCAGCCCAAGGAGTACTTGACGATCTACGCGGCCGATCGGGTGCGCAACGTGTCAGCCGTTTGGATGGGCGCCACGATGGGGTGCTGCCAGTGCCACGATCATAAGTACGATCCGTACACCACCAAGGACTTCTATTCGATGGCCGCCTTCTTCGCCGACGTCGACGAAGAACGCCATTTCACCGACGGCAACAACGACCTACCGACCAAACGCCACCCCGAGCTCGAACTGCCGACCGAGGACCAGGCGCGCCGGCTCGCCGAGTTGGCCGCGCAAATTGACGAGGTGCAAGCAGAGCGCGGAGGCGTCGCCGAAGACGAAAAAGCAGCGATCAAAGCGCTCGACGACCAAATCAACCAGCTAAAGAGCCAGCAGGCCGAAGTTCGCAAGAACATCCGTCGCACGATGATCACGGTAGCGCTGGCCGAGCCACGTGTCACGCGCGTGCTGCCGCGTGGCAACTGGCTGGACGACAGCGGGCCGATCGTTGAACCGGCGATTCCAGAATTCCTGGGCCAGGTTCCCAGCAAAGAACCACGCGCAACGCGGCTCGACCTGGCCAACTGGCTTACGTCGCCCGACGGGGCCGGGCCGCTGACGGCGCGCGTGATGGCCAACCGGTTCTGGTACCTTTGTTTCGGCACCGGACTGGCCGGCGTGCTGGACGATTTCGGCGGACAGGGCGAAGCGCCGGTCCATCCCGAGTTGCTCGACAACCTGGCAATCGAGTTCGTCGACAGCGGCTGGAACGTAAAGCACATGCTCAAGCTGATCGTCACGAGTCGCGCGTATCGCCAGTCGTCGGCGGCGCCAGACGCGCTGGCCGCCCGCGATCCGCTCAATCGACTTTACGCGCGGCAGTCGCGCTTTCGCGTACCGGCCGAGACCGTTCGCGACACGGCGTTGGCCGCCAGCGGATTGCTTGTAACGGGCAGCGGCGGCCCGAGCGTTCGACCGTATCAACCGGCTGGCTACTACCGGCATCTGAACTTCCCCACGCGCACGTACAAGCACCACGCCGACGACCGACAGTGGAGGCGCGGCGTCTATGTCCACTGGCAGCGGCAGTTCTTGCACCCGATGCTCAAGGCGTTCGACGCCCCGAGTCGCGAGGAGTGTACTGCCCAGCGGTCGCGTTCGAACACGCCGCTGGCGGCGCTTGTGCTATTGAACGATCCATCGTTCATCGAAGCGGCCCGCGTGTTTGCCGAACAGGCGGTTTCCGCCGGTGGAGACACGTTCGACGCTCGGATCGAATACATATTTCGGCGGGCCCTGTCGCGCAAGCCGGACAAAGCGGAACGCGCGCTGCTGGCCGATTTGTTGGCCGAAAGCCGACAACAGTTCCAAGACGATCTCGAAGCGGCCCGAGAACTGATTGGTATCGGGCAAAAACCGGTCGCCGCGGCGGCCGATGCGGCGGAGTTGGCCGCCTGGACCAGTGTCACGCGCGCAGTGCTGAACCTGAGCGAAGTCTATACCCGCAACTAGCTGTGAATGATCCACGACTGAGATGACGATGCACGAGTTTTCCCAGCCGATCAATCGTCGATCGTTTCTCTCGAACGCTGGCGTCGGGCTCGGTTCGTTGGCGCTGGGGTCGTTGTTGCACGACGAAATGGCATTGGCCGGTTCGCGCGCTGCGCACGGCGGACTGCCCGGCTTGCCGCATCACCCGGCGAAGGTCAAGCGCGTGATTTTCTTGTGCATGGCCGGCGGACCGTCGCACCTGGAAACGTTTGACTACAAACCCAAGCTGGCTGAAATGGACGGTCAGCCGATGCCCGAGTCGTTCACCGCCGGGCAGCCCATCGCCCAACTGCAAGGCAAGGAACTCAAGTGCCAGGGACCGCTGGTGAAGTTCGGCAAGTACGGCCGCAACGGGCAGCAGATCAGCGACTTTCTGCCGTGGCACCAGAAACTTGCCGACGACATCTGCATCATCCGCTCGATGGTCACCGAGCAGATCAATCACGATCCGGCCCACACGTTTATGAACACCGGCACCGCGATCAGCGGTCGACCGTCGATGGGTTCATGGATCAACTATGGGCTGGGTAGCGAGAGCCAGGATCTGCCCGGCTTCGTCGTGCTGACCAGCGAGGGCGGGCGCAATCCGCAGCCGATCGCCTCCCGGCAGTGGTCATCGGGCTTTTTGCCCAGCCGGTTTCAGGGCGTCGAATTCAATTCCAGCGGCGACCCGGTTCACTACGTCAGCAATCCGCCGGGCGTTTCGATGAGTCGACAACGGCGACTGGTCGAGACGATCAACCAATTAAACGAGCACCGGAATCGCACGGTGGCCAACCCTGAAATCGAAACGCGGATCGCGGCGTACGAACTCGCGTTCCGGATGCAGACCTCCGTGCCGGAGCTGGTCGACGTGTCCGACGAGCCGAAACACATCTTGGACATGTACGGCGCGACGCCCGGCGATGGTTCGTACGCGTCGAATTGCCTGCTCGCGCGACGGCTGGCCGAACGTGGCGTGCGGTTCATCCACCTCTATCATCGCGGATGGGACCACCACGGCGATCTGTCGAGGTTCATGAACATCTGCTGCGGGCTGACCGACAAACCAACCTGGGCGCTGATCACCGACTTGAAAGCCCGCGGCATGCTGGATGATACGCTAATCATCTGGGGTGGTGAGTTCGGCCGCACGCCCATGTTTCAGGGCAAGGGCGGCGCGGGCCGCGACCACCACATCAAGGGTTTTTCCATGTGGATGGCCGGCGGAGGCGTCAAGGGCGGCATCACGCACGGAAACACCGACGAGTTGGGCTACAACGCCGTCGAAAACGTCGTCCACGTCCGGGACCTGCACGCCACGATGTTGCACCTGTTGGGGATCGACCATCGGCGGTTCAGCGTGCCGTTCCAAGGACTCGACATGCGGCTCACCGGCGTCGAAGCGGCGCGGCCCATTCGCGAGATTCTGGCATGATGCCGGCCGTGGGCCGTATGTTCACTACGTCACGACGTTGTGCTGTGATCGTGGCATACTCCGAACGTGCCACGGTCAGTGTTTGCGGCCACATGATGACGACGAACTCTCTGGAAAATGCCAATGCGCCTGGCCACCGTCCTCACGCCGATGTCCGACGAAAACCTCGCCTTGGCCGCGCAGTGTGGCGTGAGCGACATTGTCACGCGCTATCCCGGCCCCAAGTTAGACGATCTGCTGGCCGTGAAGCGCCGAATCGAGTCCTTCGGGCTTCGGCTGGCCGCGATCGAAGGCTACCTGCCGTTCGAAACAATCAAGGCAGGTCGTGACGACGGCACCGAGCTGGCCGCCATGCAACAACTGGTCCGCCACATGGGAACCGCCGGCGTGCCGATCCTCTGCTACAACTTCATGGCCGGCACCGATTGGGTCCGCACGCGGCTCAATGTCGTCGAACGGGGCGGAGCAAAGGTCACGGCGTTCGATTTGGCCGAAGCCAAGCAAGCCGTCCTGTTGGGTCACGACGGCGCCGGCACGATGGAACCACCCGACGACCAGCAGCTCTCTGCCGAAGCGCTTTGGCAACACCTCACCGTATTCTTGCAACAGATGGTTCCGCAGGCCGAGCAGTCGGGCGTCATCCTGGCCATGCATCCCGACGATCCGCCTTTGCCCGAGTTCTTGGGCAAGGCCCGAATCATGAACAACGTGGAAGCATTCGAGCGGCTGGTTGCGATCGTGGCCAGCCCGAGCAACGCGATCTGCTTTTGCCAGGGAACGTTTGCCGAGATGGGCGTTGACATTCCGGCCACGATCCGGCGGCTGGGCAAGCACATCCGTTACGTTCATTTTCGCGATGTCCGCGGCACGGCCGAATCGTTCGCCGAAACGTTCCACGACAACGGACCGACCGACATGGTCGCCGCCGTGCGGGCCTATCGCGAAATCGGCTTCGACGGCCCGATCCGGCCCGACCACGTACCGCAGCTTGTCGGTGAAGACGACGGCGAGCCAGGCTACACAATGAGGGGCCGTCTGTTCGCGTTCGGGTACCTTCGCGCGCTCGTTCAGGCGACCGAGCCGTCTTGACCCAATTTCTTAGTGCGTTGGCCGCGCGAATCGTGCCAAGTGGCAGCTTGAACCGGTCGGTCCCAACAGTCGATAATTGAATTCGCCACAGAGCGGCGCCCGCGCAACGGGACAACCGGCTTGAATTCGTCGCGCTGCATTCCCGCCAGACTTCCTTCCCGCCAACCCGTCACCCGAAGGTCTTCGCCGTGATCCGAACGACACTGCTCTCCGCATTGGCATCGATTTTTTTGGTGTGTCCCCTGATGGGGGCCGATGTGCTGCGCGTCGGCACGTTCGACGTCGACGCTTCGCCGCCGATCGGCAGCCCGTTGGCATACAACCCGACCAAAGGTGTCACGACGCCGCTGAGCTGTCGCGGGCTTGTGCTGGTTGGAGCCGGCGAGCCGATCGTCGTGTGTGCCGTCGATTGGATCGGGATCGGCAACGACGGGCAGACCGAGTTTCGCAAACGGATTGCGCAAACGGCCAACACCGACCCAAAACGCGTTGTCGTACACACGTTGCACCAGCACGACGCTCCCCGGTGCGACTTTTCGGCTGACGCGCTATTGAGCCACCATGGGCTGTCCGGCACGGGGTTCGACGTGGTTCACGCCCGCGAAGTAATCCAACGTACCGCAGCGGCCGTCGGCGAAGCGATCGCGCGGGCCACGCCTGTAACACACCTGGGCTTGGGCAGCGGCACGGTCGAAAAAGTCGCGTCGAATCGCCGGATTCTCGGACCCGATGGCAAGGTGTTGCACACGCGATACACGGCGACAAGCGATCCGAAGACTCTCGCCTCTCCGGCCGGCACGATTCATCCGCAATTCAAGATGATCAGCTGTTGTAACCAGCAGCAATCGATCGCGGGCGTGTCGTTCTATGCCACGCATCCGCAAAGCTACTACCGCACGGGCCTGGCCACGCCCGACTTTCCCGGACTGGCCCGCAACGCGCGGCAAGAAGCGACCGGCGTGCCGCACATTCATCTCAACGGTGCCGGCGGCAACATTGGCGCAGGCAAGTGGAACGACGGATCGAAAGAAAACCGGCAGGTGCTGGCTGATCGCGTCGCGGCCGGAATGAAGCGTGCCTGGGAAGACACAAAGAAACAGCCGATTACCGCCGGCGACGTCGGCTGGCAAGTGCATCCGGTCGCGCTGCCGGTGGCCGATCATCTCGAAGAAGAATCGATACAAGCAATCCTTGACGACGACAAGGTAGACCAAGCGGCCCGTTACGCCGCGGCAGCCAATCTTGCCTGGCTGCGACGATGCCGCGCAGGCGGCACGATCGACGTGGCTTGTTTGGCGCTCGACAACGCCCGGGTGCTATTCATGCCGGGCGAGTTGTTCGTTGAGTACCAATTGGCCGCGCAGAAGCAGCGGCCGGATCTGTTCGTCGCGATGGCGGCCTACGGCGACTACGGGCCGGGGTACATCGGCACCGAGATCGCGTATAGCCAGGGCGGCTACGAAACGAGCGAGCGGGCTTCGCGCGTCGCGCCGAGCGTGGAAGGCGTTCTTCTGGGCGCGATCGACCAACTGCTGGGTCCGGCGGCGCAATAGTTTCGATCCGTTGCCGTCGATCGCGGTTGTCCGCGGCCGCCGCGGTGCCCCCCGCGTCAAACCCGAGGAAAGCGAACGATGAAGACCATCAAGTCGACAGCCAACCGCACGCGTCCCGCGCCCCGACGCGGAACGCACTTCGCCGCTCTGCCCTCCTCTGCCGGGCGCGCGGCACTTGCTGCCCTAGTCTTCCTGACAGCCGCACTCGCGCAGGCCCAAGAGCAGGACGCGAAGTCCAGTATGCCCGACGTCGGATCGCGTCGCGAGCTGTTTGTCGACAATTATCTGGTCGGGCAACTGGCCGGGGAAGCACGGCTCGAACTACATCATCCGACGCCACGCGAAATCGCGCTGGTCCACGATGCTCCCTGGGAAGGGACCGGCAGCGGCTATCACAGCGTGTTCCGTGACGGGGATCGCTATCGGATGTACTACAAAGCCTGGCACTTGGACGTGCAACAGGGCAAGCTCGGCACGGGTCGTCACCCGTTGTACTGCTGCTACGCCGAGAGCGACGACGGGATTCACTGGCGAAAGCCGAACCTGGGCCTGCACGAAATCAACGGCTCGAAGGACAACAACGTGGTGCTGGTCAGCGGCGCGATGGGGCCGTTGAGCGTCGATGCCGGACATCCGGCCGTGTTCAAGGACGACAATCCAGACGCGCCGGCCGAAGCCCGCTACAAGGCAATCCTTCGATCGTCCGGCAAGAGCGGGCTGCTGCCGTTTAAGTCGCCCGACGGATTGCACTGGTCGCCGATGAGTGACACGCCAATTCTCGGTGGCTTGGGCGCATTCGATTCGCAGAACCTCGCGTTTTGGGATCCAACGCTGGGCAAGTATCGCGCTTATTGGCGGATCTTCACTGCCGGCGAAACGACCGACAAAGTCTGGAAACCGGCCGGCGTTCGAGCCATTCGCACGGCCACGTCCGACGACCTGCTGCACTGGGGCCAGCACCAGGATTTGACCTACGTCGATTCTCCGCCCGAACACCTCTACACGAATCAAATCAAGCCGTACTATCGCGCGCCCCATATTCTGATTGGGTTTCCAACGCGCTATGTCGAACGGGGCTGGACCGACTCGACCAAGGCGCTGCCTGAGCTTGAGCATCGCCGGCTGCGAGCCTCGTCGACCGAGCGCTACGGAACCGCAATCACCGAATCCTTGCTGATGGCGGGGCGAGACGGCGTGCATTTCAAGCGCTGGAACGAAGCTTTTTTGCGGCCCGGCATCGAGCGGCCCGATGCCTGGAACTACGGCCATCAGTACGTCGCCTGGCATGTCGTCGAGACCCGTTCGTCGTTGGAGGGCGCGCCGAACGAGCTGTCGCTGTATGCCGGCGAGAGCTACTGGACCGGCAAAGGCAGCGCGCTAAGGCGCTACACATTGCGACTCGACGGCTTCGTTTCGGTGCATGCGCCGATGCACGGCGGCGAGCTCATTACGAAGCCGTTCACGTTTCGCGGTAACCGGCTACACCTGAACTTCGCCTCGTCGGCCGCCGGCGGCATGCGCGTCGAAATCCAGCGTCCCGATGGACAACCAATCGAAGGGTTCGCGCTGGATGACTGCAACGAAGTGTTCGGCGATTCGGTCGATCGGGTCGTCACGTGGAACACCGGGCCCGACGTCGGTGCGTTGAGCGGTATGCCGGTACGGCTGCGCGTCGCCCTGCGTGACGCGGATCTGTACGCGTTTCAATTTGGTGATGATTAGAGTGCCGCAGCCGGTCCGAGCGGCCGTAGTCGCCGGTGCCCACCGTGCCCGGGCGACTACAACGCTGCACGGGCGCCGTCTGGCTTGGTGGCTAGCACAACGCCGACACTCTCGCCCGCCATCACGCGCGAAAACGTGCGCAACACCAAAACGACTCCGGTCTCTTGTGCCCGAAGTTCGTGGCGTGCACGGTCGGTCGGGTCGATCACCGCGCCGAGCAAGTCTCCCGACTGCACCTGCTGCCCAAGCTCAACAGACGGCTCGAAGAATCCGTTCACCGGCGACGGGTTGCACACCTGCATGTGGCCGGAGTCGGGTCGCGGATCTTCGACGGTCAACTCGACGCAGCAACGGTCGAACTCGCCGGGCATCATCCGCAGCCAACGCATCACGTTCAGACAGCCGTCGACGTACGCGTCGACGCCGCGTGGATCGCAAAGCCCAGAGCCATGGTACTCGGCATAGATCGCCGGCACGCCTGCGTCGCGGGCGACCGAAAGCGAGCGGCCATCGAGCGTGGGAGCCGTGCCCCAAACAATCGGCAGGTTGAACGCTCGGGCCATCTCGCGTTGCTTGTCGGCGATTCGCACATCGGCGTGCAGCGTGTACCCGGTCATGGGCATCACGGAAAACGCGATTCCGCCGGAGTGCAGGTCGATATAGTAGTCGCTTGCAAGAATCAGCCGGCTCAGGGCGTGCGCCGTCCGCTCGGTGACGCTGCCGTCCGCCTTACCAGGGCAAACGCGTGCCAAGTCCAACCCGTCTTCGGCCGTGCGGGCACCGTTGCGAAACGCCGCTTCGTTTACGGTCGGCACAAAAGTCGCGGTGCCGGCCGTCAACCGCGCTTCTGGTTCGTCGCCGCCCAACTGAGCAATCAGTCGCCAGATGGCCGCGATCGGCTCGAACTCGTCGCCGTGAACACCGCCGGTGATCAATAGCTTGGGCCCCGGTTCGCTGGCCGCGAACGTCTCGGTGCGAAGGACGGCTTCATCGGACATGATCTAGTCCCGCGCGGGAATCAAGGCCGCCGCCCGTCCGTCCTTGAATCGGAATCCGCCGTCAACCGCGAGCACGGCCCCGGTGATGTAGTCGGCGGAGTCGGAAGCCAGGAAAGCGGCGGCGCGGCCGATGTCTTGCGGCGTGCCGAGGCGCCCCCACGGCAGTCTTGAACCCTCGGTCTTGATCACCGTCGCGTCAAACGCCTCGCGCTCGCCCGGCGTATCGATCCAGCCCGGCTCAATGACGTTCACGTTGATCCGATGGCCGGCCAGCTCGACGGCCATTGTTTGGGCCATGTAGTTCAGACCGGCTTTGGCGGCGCCATAGGCGATGCTGCGGGCCATCGGCATCTCGGCGACCACGCTCGAGATGAACACGATCTTGCCGCCGCCCCCTCGTTCTACCTGATGTTGTGCCACAAGCTGCGCGACGTGGAACCCGGCGACGAGCGTCGCCTGCACGACCTTTTCGAAGTCGTCGGCGCCATAGTCCAGAAAGTCGGCCCGCACGCCGTACGCCGGATTGCTGATGAGTATGTCGATGCACGGCGCGGAACCGAGTGCACTGGCCACCAGCGCTTCGCATCCGGCGCGGTTGAATACATCCGACTCGACGACCGAACATTTCCGCCCCAGCGCGCGAATCGCCTCGGCGGTCGCGCCGACGTCGGGACTGCCTGGACGGTCGTTGAGCACGACGTCGGCACCGGCGGCAGCCAGTTCCAGCGCGCAGCCCTTGCCAATCCCGCGGCCAGCGCCGGTGACCAGTGCCGACTTGCCGGTCAGATTCATTGGAGTGATCCAAGCAAGTTAAGAACCGTAAACCTCGTTCAGATCCGAGGCATGTCCTTTGAGCATTGTCATGAACGCGGAAAAATCTCCACCGTACGCGATAAGTTGAGCGCCCTGAGCGTGCAGCGTTTGTACGTCTTCGCGCGTCGCGGCGGGGCAACCCCACGCTTTCTTGTGCCGTCGCGCGGCGGCGGCCACGCGCTCGTATGCCTGCTGCATCGTCAAATCGGTGCCGGTCCTGCGGATGCGCAGTCCCAAATCGCCCGGCCCGATGAATAGTCCGTCGACACCGTCGACCGCGGCAATCTCATCGACGTTCTCGACTGCTTGCGGCGTTTCGATCTGCACAACGAGAAACGTTTCGCGATTCGCCGCTTCGACGTAGTCGTCGCCGGTTTGCAAGTAGAAGTCGCTATCCAGGCCGGCCCCATCTAGACCCCGATCACCCAATGGCGGAAACTTGACCGCGTCGACCAGCATGCGGGCTTTTTCGACGGTGGACACGTGCGGGATCATCAGGCCGGTCGCGCCGTCTTCCAAGTAGCGATAGAGGCGAGTTTTTTCCAGCGTCGGCGCGCGGAGCATGCAGTCGATGTCGTGCAAATGAAAATACGCCAACAGCGTTTGCGCCTCGCGCTCGCTCAACGCGCGATGTTCCAAGTCGAGCCAGATGCAGTCGTAGCCGAAGTGGGCCGCGTGGCGGATGTAAGCAGGGATGAAGTGTCCGAGCGTACACATGCGTACGGGCTGGCCAGCCCGCAGTCTTGCCAAGGTCTTGCTGGTGCGCAATGGAGTATCTCTTCGAGGATGAGTCAGTCGATAGTTCGCCGGTTCCATTCGCCGACGAAGCCCTTCGACGAAGTTGTGTCTTGCAGGTTTCAGTCGGACGGCGTAGTCCGGTATCATCCACCGAACCGCGGTGCGCGGTCAAGAACGTGGCTGCAAGTCGTTCGCCAATCGCGATTCGCGGCCGACCGAATGCCAGGCCGACGCGTTCCATTGGCGCCCGGACCCATTTCGACCCAGAGACTGTCGTCATGCCGTCACGCCAGGTTTACATCTCGGGCCGGATGGTCCCGGAAGATCAGGCCACGATTTCGATCTTCGACAGCGCCGTGCTGCTGGGCGACACGGTCACCGAATCGACCCGTACGTTTGCACACAAACCGTTCAAGCTGGAACAACACGTTGAGCGTTTATTCAAGTCGCTCAAAGTTACACGGATCGATCCCGGCTGCCAGGCCGCGGAGATGGTGCAGATCTCGCGTCAAGTCGTCGAAGCCAACGAAGCAACGCTCGGCCCGCGCGACGATTGCTGGTTGGTGCACAACATTTCTCGCGGCATTTCGTTGCCCGGCCCAGACCCAACGGTGCAGCACGGCTCGGCGACTGTCATGATCTTTACGCTGCCAATGGACCTGCGCGGCTGGGCCACGTTTTACGAACAAGGATGTCACGCGGTCACGCCGATGAGCCGGGCAGTTCCTTCGCAGTCGCTCGACGCGCGGATCAAGAATCGCAGCCGCTTATCCTACACGTTGGCGGAATTCGAAGCTAAACTGGTGGACCCTCAAGCGCAGAGCATTATTCTGGACGTCCATGGAAACGTGGCGGAGAACAAAGGCGGCAACGTTTTTCTGGTCGCCGACGGCACGTTGAAGACGCCCACCGCCTCCAACTGCTTGGCCGGAATCAGCCGCGAAACGGTACTCGAGCTGGCCCAAGCGTTGGGAATCCCCACCTGCCAGACCCAACTGCAACCGTACGACTTGTACACGGCCGACGAAGTTTTCTTCACCAGCACGCCATATTGCATCATGCCGGCCACGCGGTTCAACGGGCTACCGGTTGGCGACGGAAGGGTTGGCCCGATGACCCAGCAATTGCTGGCCGCATGGAGCGAGTTGGTCGGGGTTGATATCGTGCAACAGGCGTTAGACCAATTGAAGTCATGATCGCCCAGGAATGGCCAACCCCGGCCGCATGCAGTATGGCAATAACCGGCATGAACGTACAACGCCTAGCAAAATGGTTCGCGTCCAATCGTCGTGGCCGATTGAGCGTCCAACTCGACCGCGACGCGCAAGTGCCATCGTTTCGGGCGTGCGTGGCGATCATTGCGGCGCTTTACGTACTCCTCCGCGCGCCCGCGGCACTGGCCGCCGACGGAACAGGCAATGTCGCCAGCACATCGGCACGCCCGCCAGGCTTGCAGCCGCTCGATTGGGCAATCGTCGCGATCTACGCCGTTTCGACGATCGCGCTGGGTGTCTACTTCAGCCGGCGGCAGCGCTCGACGCAAGAATACTTCATCGGCAGCGGCAATATGAATCCGCTGCTGATTGGCGTCTCGCTTTTCGCCACGCTGCTTAGCACGATTTCGTATCTCTCTATGCCGGGCGAAGCGGCCGGCAAAGGGCCGGTTCACCTACTGGGGCTGTTGTCGCTGCCTTTTGTCTACCTGACCGTGGCGGTGTGGATCATCCCGGTCTACATGAGACAGCGTGCGACCAGCGCCTACGAGCTGCTCGAGACGCGGCTCGGGCTAAGCGTCCGGCTGTTGGGCGCGACCATGTTCCTGGCGCTGCGCTTGGTTTGGATGACGCTGCTGGTCTATCTGGCGGCCAAAGCGCTGGCCGACATGATGCGCGTCGACCCCAGTTGGATCCCCTTGATCGTGATCATCACCGGCGGTGTGTCATTGGTTTACACTTCGTTGGGTGGATTGCGGGCCGTCGTGATCACCGACTTCATGCAAACCGTCTTGCTCTATGGCGGGGCGCTGCTGGTGATCGGCACGGTCACTTGGAACTTCGGAGGCTTTGGCTGGTTTCCCACGACGTGGCAGCCAAACTGGGATACACAGCCGATCTTCAGCACCGACCCAAAAACTCGGATCACGGTCATTGGAACGATCCTTACGTTGTTTATTTGGTACACGGCCACGGCCGGAGGCGACCAAGTTTCGGTGCAGCGATTCATGGCCACCCGCGACACACAAGCGGCACGCCGCGCCTTCGGCACGCAGTTGTGCGTCGGTGCGGTCGTCAACCTAACGCTATACGTCGTGGGGTTCGCACTATTGGGCTACTACCAGGCGCATCCCGCGGAGCTTCACGTCGATCTGACGGTCGGCAACAACGCGGATCAACTCTTTCCGATCTTCATCGCCGATCAATTGCCCTTGGGCATCTCCGGGCTGGTCGTGGCGGCCATGTTTGCAGCGGCCATGTCAAGCATTGACTCCGGCGTGAATTCGATCACCGCCGTCGTGATGACCGATTTTCTCGACCGCTTCGGCCTGAAACCTCAAACCGAAAAGGGGCACGTCCGCGTCGCCCGCTTGTTGGCCTTTGGCATTGGGGCGGTGGTCGTCCTAGGCAGCTCGTTCGTGAAATACATCGAAGGCAATATTACGGTCGTCACCAGCAAGACCGTGAACCTGTTGACCACACCGATCTTCGCCCTGTTCTTCTTCGCCATGTTCGTCAAACGGGCGACTCCGGCTGGCGTCTGCATTGGGGCCTTGTTCGGAACGCTGACGGCGGCGGCAATCGCCTTCTCTGGTCCGTTGGTCTACCTGCTGCACGCCCACGCCGGCGTTGACCCCGCGTCGTTCGGCGTCGAGCTAATCTCGAAGACCGACCCAGTAACCGGCGATACTTGGATGACGGCCGAGGATCCGATCAGCTTCCAATGGATCGGTCCGGTGGCTTTAGCTGTGAATCTGATTACCGGCTACGTGGCTAGCCTGTTGCTGCCCGGCGGACGGCGTTCGAATACTCGTTCGCCCAACGTAACGTGACCGGATAAACTCTGGTTACTCGAATTGGAGGTATCGACGCGATGGCACGATCCAAGACGAAAATTGCCGGTTGGATTCTCAGCGTTCTGCTTTCGGCCTTCCTGATCCTGGGAAGCGCTTCCGGCAAATTCGTTGATTGGGAAGGTAGGGCCGAGGCGTTCGACCACATCGGCTACACCGAAGACGTGGTGTTCAAGATCGGCTTCGTGGAAGTCGTAATCGCGATCCTGTTTCTGGTTCCACGAACGGCGTTTGTCGGCGCGATCCTGCTCTCGGCGTACCTGGGCGGCGCGACCGCGACGCACGTCCGCGTCGGCGACCCATTCTTCGTGCCGATCATCATTGGCGTCGTGGCCTGGGTTGCCCTGGGATTGCGCGACCCGCGCGTCTTTGCGATGGCGTTCGGCAAGCCGGCGATCGATTCACCCGGCGGCTAGATTCGGGAATTCTGCACGCGCCGGCCGAAGGCGGTTCAAGGATCAAATTCGTCGACGCGGCCCCATCCTGAGCTCGGCACGAGTAACCGCTCGGCATGCACGCCGTCTGCTGAATCGCCTGAATCGCCGCAAAACCACGCGGCTGCCGAGATTCTTTGTAAGTCGACCGTGCGTTGCGTTACCAATACCTTTGGAAGCAGGTTTCGGTGTTGGTTGACGAAGAACGCAAAACGCTGTTCCTGACGTGGCTTGGCGAGCATGGCTCGTCGGTGATGAAGGTCGCGCGCGCCTACACGCTGACCAGTGAAGACTGCCAGGATTTGGCGCAAGAGATCTTGTTGCAAGCCTGGCGGTCGCTGCCGTCGTTCCAGGGAAAGGCATCCGCGGCAACGTGGTTTTACCGCGTTGCGCTGCACACGGCTATGAACTGGCAACGCAAAGACATACCACGTCGAGCGAAGCAACAACCACTGTTCGAGGTTCACGTCGCCGGGCCCGATGTGCCGAACGGCGCTGAACAGACCCAACATCGGGAAACCGTCGAGCAGCTCTACCAGGCCATCCGCCAGTTGCCCAAAGCCGACGCCGCATTGGTCCTGTTGTACCTCGACGAATTGAGCTATCGCGAAATAGCCGACGTATTGGGTATTTCGGAGAGTAACGTGGGCGTGAAGCTGAATCGGGCGAAAAAGACGTTGAGCGCATTGATGAACGGAGCACCCGATGGCACCTGATGAACTCCAACAAGCTTGGCAAGCGGAAGCATCGCAGACCCGTGTCACGGTCAATGCCGACCTACTGTTGAGACAAGTTCGGCGCAATCAAAGTGATCTTCGGGCGATCGTGTTCCGCCGCGATACGATCGAAGTCGTCGTCGTCCTGTTGTTGCTGCCCTACTGGTTTTACGCCGGCCACACGCACGCGCTGCCCTGGACTTGGTATCTGGCCGTGCCGGCGCTCATTTGGGTAGGCGGGTTTATCGTGGTGTACCGCTGGAGTCTCCACGTAGAACCGCTGGGGCCAGACGAACCACTGGTGCAATGTGCCGAGAGTGCCTTGACCGAACTCGACAACCAGATCTGGCTGCTGCGCAACGTGTTCTGGTGGTACTTGCTGCCACTTGGCGCGGCCATCGCTGCTTTCTTTATCCAGGTTGCCTGGCAATCCGCGACGAATTGGCTCGAGACGCTGGTAGCTGTGCCGTTGGTTGGCTTTATTGTCGCGCTGTACTACTTGATCTACTGCTTGAACCAACGGGCTGTGCGCCGCCAACTCGCGCCGCGCCGCGAGGAGCTGCTAGAACTGCTTGCCGGTCTTTACGATGATCCGATAGAAAACCGCGCACAGTCGGACAAAGCGGCTGACGTCAAGCCGGCCGGGTTGCTCAAACGGCTGGTTATCTTCGCCTGTTTGTGCTTCGTGTGCGTCATGGCCGTTCGGCTCGCGTACCAATTGTCCGTGGATCGCGGCGGTACCGGCTATCCCAGGCTTGCGCCCTATTCCGCCGTCCGCTGGCAAGAATCGCAGCCGGAGATCCGAATCGATGGGCAATGGTACAAGCTGGTGTCGCTCGACGACATTCCGTCGGACGAGATCGTGGCGTTCAGTAAAAAGACCTACGGCGATCGATGGCAAATGCGTTTCGAGGAAGACCTGGTCGAGGTGCTCTCGCGCATGGGCCATCCGCCGAAGGAAACCGTTACGTTGGTCGTGCAACCGCTGACTTCGTCCAAAACGCAGGTCTTAAAAGACGTTCCCATGACCGCGAAGAATCGAGCGGAATTAAAGGCGGCCGTACGGGTCCGCGAGGAATCTTCTAAGCCCTGAGGGGAACCCCCGCACGCCGCCAGCGACAGGACAGCCGAGCATCACCGCTCTTCCGCCGGAGCACATGCCTGGACTGGCCCGACGTCCCACGGTTCGCGCGCGGCAAGCTCGGCGATCGTAACGTAACCCTCGGCCAGCTTACCGGCACACGCGTCGCTGATGCGCCAGTGCAACGTCGAGCCAAACAAGGGCTGGGCTTCGACGCATACCACGCGAAGTTCCCCCTCCTCGAAACCACACTGTGTTTGAACGGCCGCCAGCAGTTCCTCGTCGGCCAGATGCCCTTCGCCAAAATTCCATCCCAGCACCGAGCCGGCAACCGTTTCACCGTCGGCATACGTGTATCGCTGGAACGGTTCGTCGCCGAGCGTCTCGGGAATCAGCAGACCCAACGTGCGGCCCTGCAGGTGGAGCGCGCGAAAGGCCAAGAACCCGGCGTCGGCACGGACGGCACCCTCTGGCGACAACGAACGCCGCTGTTGCTCGAACAGCAGCGGCGCGGCCCGCTTCAGCCGATCGAGCTTGCGGTAGCTCTCGTCACGGAACAACCACGCATTCCACGCCCAATTGCCGGCGTAGTAACGCATCGCCACGAGGAACGAAACGTGGTTGGGAAACAGATTTCCCACCAGAGGCAGCACCAACAGTGCAATGACCAGGTAGGCCGCCAGTGGCGCGGAGTCGATCGAAAACAGGCTCACGCTCGGATGGCCGACGAACAAAAAGAACGCAGCGTAGATGCTAAGCACGTTCCATTCGAAAACCGCGGCAATCGGCAAATTGCTCAGAATGAACCCGTGCAGCAGCAAGACCCACGCGATGCCCACGTACAACAACGGGCCTTCGTGCGTCACGAACAATAGCGTCAGCGGCGCGGCGAACTCGAGAAACGTACCGGCATAGGACATACCCTTAGCCACGCGCGAAGGTCGCATGTCGTCCGGCGGAGCGACGTACATTTGGCGACGCACCGCCGCGCTTTTGACCAACGAGTTGTTCGTCGCCATGATCGCCACAACATATGGGAACGCCGGCGTCAATTTCGAAACGCCTGCCCAAAACCAGATCGCAAGTTGCACCCACTTCGCGCCGGCGATCCAATTGCCCGCGAACAAAAAGCACACGATCATCGCAAAGTGATGTTCGACGCGGCCGGCGAGCCAGATCGTTCGGTCGCATAGCCCGGCCAACACGAAGAAAACGACGACCGCCGCCAGGTGTTCGGTGTGAATCTCCGCTTGCACCAGTGTCCAAACCAGCGACGCCAACAAGCCGGCATAGAGCACGACATCCAGCGCCGTGCGCCTGATACCGCCAAATAGTGGCAACCGCGGAAAGGGCGCGAGCTTCGTCGTGCCCGGCCGAAGAAAGTGCAAGAACGCGGTAAACGGCGGCCAGATTCGCAGTCCGAGCGGTCCGCACATGCAACCAAAGCCGGCCACCTCAACCAAGCAGGCCCACAGAAACGCTTTCTGAAAGGCGACCGGATCGAATATCCAACTCGTGAACCCCGCGACCGTTCCCAGACCGGGTGTAAATCGACAGAAGAAAATCCAGCCGAGCACGAACACCAGCAGTTTGACCGCGTGGAACCCGTAGTCGCGCATGCGATAGCCAAGTCCTCCGAGCAGATAAGCTTCGGTACCGATTCGAACCCGATCGGTGTAGTCCTTCGTTACCCACTCGGCCGGCGCAAGAAAATCTGGTGCGCTGCGCGCGCTCATGTGCAGCCCTTTCTTCGGTTCGGCCGATGCGGCTCGAGCTCGCCGCGCGCGGCAGATCGCACGTGCGAATACGGCATCCGCCGGCCGATGGCGGACTGACGAGCATCCGCCTCCGCCCGGACGAGCATTCTCACGGAACGATTGGACCATTATCCGACGGCTCACGCCAGCATCAGGATGCACGGTCCGTGGCAGTCGTCAACAAGCGAGGTGGCATCAGGCACGCGAAGGGACTGCCGTCTTCTCGCCCCACCGCCGCTGTCCGTGCTCGATAGAATTGTGGCCTCGTCGACGCAAACCAACTATCATGGTCCGAGGACAGATCGGGAAAATTTCACAACCCGATCAGCCCACGCCTGCCACGCGGCGGGCCGCGGCGCACGGTTCGACGCAAAGGGTTCGGACAGCGGGACGTTTGACGCCGCACATAGCCAGTTTCGGATAGCGCGGATCAACGACGGGTCTCCGATGAGCTCACTCGGCCAATTCACGACGCGCCGCATACTCCGCGCGTTGTTGCTCACGGCGAGCCTGCTGTTGCCGCCGTCTGTCTTCGCACAAACCGCGGACCGTGACCTGATCGAAACGGTCGCGGCCGGCAGGTTCAAGTCGCTCACTGAGCCGCCTTGCTCCTATTGCTCGACGCAGCATCGTAAAGGGCTGATCCGGGAAGACGATCGCGTCATCGCCTGGCTCAGGGCCGCGCACAACGGCGGCGCCGTCCCGTTGCGACACTTCCTGTCCGGCCCGCGTGTGGTCAATGACACTTACGGTCTGTTCTTCTACGATCCCGACGGTGGCTACGTGGCGGCGTATCGCAAGGACTACGGCTACGAAATGCACGGCTGGCGCAACGGCGTCATGGTCGTGCGCGGCCGCGACGGTACGCTATGGTCGGCGCTAACGGGAATTGCCTTCGACGGACCCAAGAAGGGCAAAAAGCTGAAGCGGATCCCAAGCCTGGTTACCGATTGGGGGTATTGGGTGATGCTCCACCCGGAGTCGACCGCCTATGACTTGTTTGACGGCAAGACTTACGCCACCACGCCGTTGACTGCGCAAGTGAGCGACGAAGCCCAGCGAACGATGGGCGAGGTCGATCCGCGACTCGGGCCGCTGGCGAATGTGTTGGGCGTCGAGTTGGTCGAAGCCACGAGGGCGTACCCGCTGGACGGCCTGGCCGATCGGGACTGCATCTTGGACGACGTCGGCGATCGTCGGATCGCCGTGCTATGGTACGGGCCAACGCGGACCGCGGTTGCTTTGGATTGCCAACTTGGGGACCAAACGTTGACGTTGTACGCCGACGACATTTCGCCGGAGTCGGCCCCGTTCAAAGACCGAGAAACCGGCACGCGCTGGACACCGGCGGGTCGGGCCGTCGACGGACCGCTGCGCGGCAAAGAGTTGAATTGGGTCGACGGAATTCAATGCCGGTGGTACGCCTGGTCCGCCGAATACCCCGAGACGCTCCTCCATGACGCCTCGAATTAGTCGCGTGGTAGGTTTCGGCTGCGTGGCGCTCGCCCAGTGCCTGACAACGATCATGCTCGCCGCCGAGCCGACGGACGGGCAGCCTGCTGCCCCGCCCGAAGCGTTTCGCGGCGCGCTGTTGCGGCCGGAAAAGGCAAGCAATGCGCGTTTGGCCGACCTGAGGTTGGCAGGCATACGGGCCGTTGCACTGCAGATCGACGACAACGCTGACGCGCGTCCTGCCGAACGACGAGCTTGCGACCGGATTCGGCAGGCGAAGTTGCCGCTGTACTATTGGATTGAAATCGCTCGCTGCCCGAGCCTAGCCGACTCTCATCCGCAATGGATGGCCAGCTTGCAGGGCCACGGCGAGTGGCGGCGGCTGTTCAACGATCCACCCAAGCCGCGCGAAGGGGAAGTCGTCAAGACGTTCCCCTGGGTACCAATCCTGAACAAAGAGCCATTCGAGGCGCAGCTTGCCCGCGTCGCCGCGGTGCTGAACGCATTGCCAAGGCCCGATGGCCTGTTTCTCAATGATCTGCAAGGCGCGCCGTCCGCCTGTGGATGCGGCAATCATCTTTGTCGTTGGACCACCGACTACGGGCCGATCCGAACCACGACGCCTTTGGGCCATGATGCGGCAGCGGCGTTCGTGGCCGAAGTGCGCCGATTGGTGCCGGAGGCCGAAGTCATCCCGGTCTGGACCACCGAGTGCGAAGAACATGACGCCACTGACGATGGGTTGTGTGCCGGCGTCGGCTGCTTCGAGGGAATCTGCTGGAAGGCGTATACCGAGCAGTTGATGCCCGTGGCAATACAGAATCCGCGACTCGGAGTGCTGCTGCCGTATCGCGCATTTCAACGCGATCTGGCACTCTACGGCCAACCGGCCGGATGGATTCGCCATGCCGCGCGATCGTTTCAGACAATGCCGGCCCGTTACGAGCGCGGTCCGATCCCGAGCGACCGGTTGATCGCGGTGCTGCAAGGTTGGGACGTGACCGACGAACAGGTGGCGGCGCAAATCGAGGCCGCCGAAGCCGCCGGCACAGGCGGCTACCTGATCGCCTTTGCAAACATCGAGCAAGGCTGGGAACCGAGAATTGTGAAGTGGAAGTGATCGGCGGTGGGACTGTCGATCACGTGGCGCGGCGCATCTACGCCGAATGTCGTATGCAGACTGCATTTGGCGTAGGCGGTCGGTGCGATAGCGTAGCATCGCAAGGTGGACCGGCGTCGAACCGGCCAACGACATCGTCGAAAAGAACTGTGAGAATTGTGTTCGCGGGGTGTCTGGCGTGCTAGAATCCACGACCAAAGCGGTTCCACGCGACCTGTAACATGCATCCAGGGAGTTGCTCATGTTTTGCAAGTCGGCCGGATTGGTTGCAGCTTTGTCGTGCTGTTTTGCTGCGCGAATGCTCAATGCTGCTCCGCTCTACGCGATCAAGGATCTCACACCGGCTGGTTACACTACGTCGGTGGCCTACGACATCAATGCCGATGGTGACGCGGTCGGCATTGCGGGCTTCTTTCCGAGCGGGTCGCTCGTGGAGCATTTTTTCTACTACGACCATTCGACCGGCATCTCAACGATCTTTGGTGCTGGCATCGTCGAGCCACGTCCTTCGATCACGGGTACAGGGTTCCGACGGGCAGCGATCAACGATAGCGGACTTGTGGCGGGCACGGCCCGGTTTACCGCTGGAGTGCCCGAGGCGCGCGGCTTTATCTACAACGGCACAACGTTCACCAATCTCGGGACACTTGCCGGCGCAACGCCCAGCGGCATCCGCCCTTCGTCCGACGCCTTGGACATTAACTCCAGCGGCGTCGCCACCGGCACGGCAACGTCCGGCGCCGGCACGACACCATCTGAGTTCGACAACATTGACGTCTACACGGGCACGGCGTCACCCATATCCGACATCGACGGCGATATTACCGTCGCCACGCGCGGCGACTTTGGCCGCGCGATCAATAATGCCGGCTTGATTGCCGGCTCGAACGAGGCCGGCAAGGCGACGCTATTCAGCGGAGCAAGTGAAACGGTGCTGCTGGCCGCAACGATTTATTCAGGCGAAGCTTCGGTCGCAACCGACCTCAACGAAGCAGGACTCATCAGCGGCTCGACGATCGCCACGAATGAAGCATTCGTCTATGACACGTCCGACTCGTCGGTGACCATACTGCCGCAGATCGGCACCGGGTTGCGAATGAACGCCAACGGGATCAATGAAGACGGCGACGTCGTCGGCCAAGGCGACCGCTCCCCGAGTTTGAGCGGCGAAGCGCGTGGCTACGTCTATGTCTCCGACGACGGCACCAGCTATATACTTGAAGATCATGTCGTCGATCTCACCGTGCCGCCCATAGCAGGGCTCGGCGACTGGGAACGACTCCGAGCCGCCTGGGGCATCAACGACGACGGCTGGATCGTGGGCCAGGGCGATCGACGTTTCACCGGCGAAACGTTTCCGGTCAACCGGGCCTACTTGCTCATTCCAGTGCCTGAGCCGTCGACTATGGCGCTCTTGGCTGCCGGCATGGTGGTGTTGGCCGCGCTGGTCGGTACGCGGCGCGCGCGGACCCAACCATCCGGTTGACCATTATCTTGCCAACCACCGCGGCCAGTTGCCAGCAAAGCGGGCAATCTATTGGCGACAAACGGCATTGCGATCGAACCCGTTCATAGTCCATTCCGCGAGGAAAGCACCAAAGCACGTCCAAGGAACAACGACTTAGTCGCCCGCCGGTCGTTAGGGCGGCCACTTGCTTGACACGCGCGCAGTCAACCACTATCGTCACTTCTTGAGTTGAGTAGCACGTCGCACGATCCTCTTCGGCGAAACGCTGCGTAGCTCTTCGCAGCTCACACGGACGCGAGTCAGCGTAACCCTGCCAGGGACGGTCCGTGCTCATCTTGAATCCGTGGGGGCAACATCATGTCTTGGCGCGTGCGACGTGCGGCCAACGGTCGCGGCCATTCGAAGTTCGATCAATCGCCCCCCGCTCGCTCGGTCGCCGCACGGCCGAAGCGCACACGCCGACTCTCGCTCGAAGGACTGGAAGAGCGCACGGTGCTCGCCGGCCTGGTCAATATCGAGATCTTTCCCAACAACGCGGACGGGTTTCTTACGTTGACCGGCGACGGCTCGAACAACCAAGTCGAAATCCGCCAAACGGCCAATCCCAACGAGTTTCACGTCTCCAGCCCGGACAGTACGCTGTTCCAGATCAACGGCGCGGGCGTCACGGTGCCCGAGGCGACGATTAACGGGATCGTCAATCAGATCGCCGTCAATTTGGGTGACGGAAACGATAATTTCAGCTTCCTCGGCATCGACGATGACAATCCGTCGAACGTTCCGGCGAATCTGGAGATCATGAACCAAGACGGCAGCAATACGAATCTTGTCTCGAATGTGATCGTCAACGGCGATCTGCGCGTCACGAAGGCCGGCGGCAGCAGCGGGTACGCCGAACTACGGATCGTCAATTCGACGGTCATCGGTGACACGATTATTGACAACTTCGGCGGTGGCACGGGCGATTCGCGAACCGTCGTCGACAACAGCAGCCTGCACGCCGGTGGCGGCGATCGCCGGGCACTATGGATCAGCAACGCCGAAGGAAACAACATCACCGAGGTCCAAGGCCAGTCGCAGCTTGGCACCGGATCGTTTCTCGATCCGACCGATCCGATCGTCTCGATCAACAACAGCGGCGGTGGAAGCCGAACCAGCTTCACCGGTGCAGGTCAGGTAGCCGGGCCCGGCACCACCACGGTCTACGGAAAGCTCGAGATCAACAACGGCACCAACTTGCCCGGCTTGCTCGACATCGTGACGTTTAACAGCACAAACGTGCTGGGCCACGTGATGATCCATAACGGTCACGGCGACACCGAATCGGTCGTGACCGACACGACGTTGGGAAGCCATCTGGTGGTCGACGATCCACAGATTGGCGGGCCGGTAGAAATCCGCAACGAAAACGGCTTCGACAGCTTGCGGATCACCGACTCGACCATGCCCTGGGGACTGTTCGTCGACAATGCATATTCCTCGCCCGACACGAACTGGGGCAGTGACACGACGATCATCAACAGTTCGATTGGCGAGCATCCGTTTGGCCCGACGTTGGACAACGACGGCGACGCGTTGCAGATCATTGGTGACAACGCCAAGGATGAAGTCTTGCTCGACCAGACGCGCCTCGGCGGCACGTTGAATCTCTCGGAACTGTACAACGGAAACAACGTCGTCTCGATCCTGAACAGCTCGGCGATGGCAGCCCTGTACTTCCAAGGCGGAATCGGCGATGACACGGTCACGATCGACAACTCTCAAATCGTCGTTGCGGTCGAAATCATGCTCGACCAAGGCGAAGACACGCTGACGTTGTCCAATGTGGATCTGGTCACCCAATGGCCCGATCCATTGCTGGGCCTGATCGACATCGACGGCGGCGACGGAGTCGACACGACCAACACCGACGCGTTGCTGGCCGGTGCCCTCGGCTTCGAGGAAATACTGCCCTAGGCCGAGAGGAGCAATCTGACCTATCCCGCTACAGACGCCTGCCCGGTGCCGTAGTTCGGTGCCGGCAAGTGGTTGGTCGAGCGATTCGCATCCGAACATTCGACCCAACACCGTCGTTTTGTCCCGGATCGGCGCACCACTGCTGGGCTTACCTGCCAAACCGGGCCCAAGTTGCAATTCACCCGGGGTCGAAGCAGAATACGCTTTGCGTTTCGGAAAGTCGTTTTTGTGGCGATAGCGATGCGCGACACGACGCGCTGCGTACACCGCCGAAAAACACGATGCTCGGATCAATTTATTCGTGCCTGGCCGAACGTGGTGGCCGTACCGCTTCGTTCTAGTCCACAGTCCCACCACCCGAGTTGCTAACGATGCCGCCTGGACCGAGAAACTGGATTTCGCGCTTTCGGCACCGTGGCGGTGCGCGGCCGGCGCGCCACCGGCGTCTCAGCCGTCCGCTGCAGCGAACCGCAGGTCTGGAATGGCTGGAGCAACGGCTGGCACTGACTGCATCGGTCCAGGTTCGATTCGAGTTTACCGACCTTGCCGACACTCCGTTGACCGCGATCACCGTGGGCGAGGACTTTCGGCTAAAGGTCTACGTCAAGGACATCCGCGAAAACGCCCAGGGACTATTTCAAGCATATCTCGATGTTGGCTACCCGCAGGCACTGGCTACGCCCAACGGCTCGATTGTTCACGGGCCCGCGTTCTCGACCGCAACGTTCGGCGACACCAATACGCCCGGTCTGATCGACGAGACCGGAGGTATCGACACCGACCAGGTGCAGCCGTCGCCGGGCAACGTCGAGCTGCTGTTGTTCAGCGTGCCGTTCCATGCCAACACGGACGGCGACTTCGATCTGGTACCCAACCTGGCACAAGCCAGCCAGCGTCGGATTGTCTTGTGGGAGTTGTCGTCTGGCACGCCGTTGTCGGATATTCAGTTCGTTGGCGCATCGATCGACATCAACTTATCGAACATTCGGCCCACGCTCACCGACGTCGACACGCTGACTGGCGCGATTGAGGACACGGAGTTTTTAATCGACTACGCAACGTTGGCCGACGCGGCGAACGAATTCGATCCGGATTCATCACCAATCAGCTTTCGCGTTGAATCGGTAACGGCCGGCTCGCTAACCAAGGGCGGCACGCCAGTCTCGCCCGGCGCAACACTGTTGTCACCAGGAGAATCGTGGGTTTGGACTCCCCCGGAGGATGCCAATGGATTGATCAGCGCCTTCGACATCAGGGCCTTCGACGGAAACAGCGCATCACTAGCAGCCGTGACAACCATGATCGACGTCACCGCAATCAACGATGCGCCCTCGTTCGTGCCCGGTCCAGGCCAATGGCGCAGCGCGGCGGGCGCCGTCACGGTGCCGGGTTGGGCGACCGACATCTCACCCGGTCCGGCGGACGAAGCTGGACAGGAAGTTACGTTCGAGGTATCGACCGACAACGACGCGATGTTCTCGGACGTGCCGTCAATTTCTTCCGACGGCACGCTGACCTATACCGTGGCGCCCAGCGAGTCGGACATGGCGAAAGTCACGGTCGTGTTAACCGACAACGGCGCGCCGTTTGACACAGACCAAAACACGTCGCCCGAGTACACGTTTTACGTGCTGCTGGATCCGGACGAACGTTTCTGGCACAACCCGTTCATGCGAGAAGATGTCGATCGCAACGGCGCCGTCCAACCGCTGGACGCGCTGCAGGTCATCAATCGGTTGATACTCTTCGGCACCCACGAGTTGCCGGCCGCCCCGGCTCCTCCAGACGAGCCACCGCCGTTCGTCGACGTCAACGACGATGGTTTCTTATTCCCGATCGACGCGCTCATCGTGATCAACTACCTGATTCTCAACAATCCGCCGGCAAATCCAACGGCGGCCACTGCCTCGCCCGCGTCGGCGTCCCAGATATCTGCCGTAGACTACGAGCTGCGCGCACTAGGACCGTACGAGGCCTTGGGAAGTTTCGCGGCGCAGTCGATATTGAACGCGTCGCTGTTGACACGGTCTGGCACGCCGCTCGGCGAATCTGCCGCGGACGAAAGTCCTGTGGCGGTGCCGGCCAGTGCGTTGAATCACACCGCGTCCGACGACGACGCACGTCCGCAGTCCATCCTCGACGACATCTATGCGGGATGGGTCGTTGACGATCTTTTCGACGGAGCTGAGTCCGACGTCGGCGATCCGTTAACGGGTGCGCAGATCGCCGAATCTGGCATGGAGCCATAGATCATCGGTTGAGCCATCTGGTCGCCGGCAACGACTGACGCGTACTCAGGCCGATGCCATGCGCTTGCGCGCAGAGCGACCGGATGCGCTCGGAAGATCGAGACCCCGTCCGCCGCCCGCATACGAGCGGGTCGTCGTACGCCAGGCATGCCTTCCGTGCACAAGCCGCGGCCGCTCTCGCCACAGCCAACCAACGACTCACCGTATGTCAAATAGACTTGACATTTCGAATGTCTAGTTTATCATACATCGCAATCGTGACCACAGGGCTAAGACGTGAACTTCATGAGGGAGGACTTACCATGACCGCCATGGAACGAATCGCCTGGACCGAGTTGCTCGTGTCGCTGGCAGCCGTTGGTGTGGTGGCCGCACTCTACCCGTGGCTCGGCGCCGGCGCGACGGGTGGATTTGCTTTGCTGGGTTTGGTGGGTTTCACGGTATTCTTCGTGCGCCCGCGTGCCGGGCGAGTCACCGTCGACGAACGCGATCGAGAAATCGAAGCGACGGCGATTCGGCTAGGCGTGACCTGCGGCTGGATGACGCTAATGCTCGCACTGGTCGCGGCCGTCGTTTCTTCCAGCTACTACGAGCGGCCCGCCGTCCCAATCGCATTTCTAAATTGGTTGATTTGGATGCAATTCGCGCTGTGCATCGCGGTCAAGGGCCTGGCGTCGGTCGTGCTGTACCGGAGGCAACGGCATGCCGCGTAAGAGGGAACCGGCATTGGTCAACTCTGTGCGCGCGTTGCGGGCCGAGGCGAACGCGATGACGCAGCAAGAGCTAGCCGACTTGGTCGGCGTCACGCGGCAAACGATCGTCGCCCTCGAGGGCGGCGCGTACACGCCATCGCTGGCGCTGGCCATGCGAATCGCCAAAGTCTTCGGGAAAAAAACGGACGACGTCTTTCGACTGGACACGTAACCTGGTGACGGTCGTCGCCAGTCATGCCCGACACGATCGATCGATCTGGCGCTGGCCGACTTGGTGCGCGGTCGCGCCTTCTCTAGCGGAACATCTAGTACTCTTTGATTGGCGACGGGGCCAAAGCCGCTTCTCCCCCTCCCTGGTGGGCGAAGCTCGCGGCACGCCAATTGCTTCATTCCCGCCTACGGCCCGTTGGGCAATCCACGACCGCGTACCTCGCGTAAGGGCGCGCGGCAAATCCTCGGGTGAAGCTGCACGATCTAGCAAGACGGACAGGGGGTGACCCCGCCAGCGCAGCCAATAAAACGTGAAGCAGCGAGATGCCGTAACTGTAAGGTACTGTCCTGGAAGGGATACTATCAGAGGAGATGATTCGACCATGTACGCATCGCAGCCCCTACAATCGATTCGAGTCTTCGCACTGTGTTCCGTGGTTGGGTTCGTAGCCGCATCGGACAATACTGCGATTGCGCAGCGACCAGAGCGGTCGGACAGCGACCAACGCGAGCCAGCGGCTCTGGAAGTTTCCGTGCAAGAAACGGTGGCCGACGACAAAGGTCTCAGCCCGGGCGAGGCATTGGAACTCAGACGCCACGCGCAGGCAATCGCATGGCTGGCGGATCAGTACGCCACGGCCGCCGAGTTGCATCAATTCGCCGGCGAACGAGTGAAGAATGAGGCGGTGAGTCGCTACGCTAAACACTCCGCCATGCTGGCGGAGCAAGCGGCTGGCAAGCTTGAGCAGGTGGCGAACCGACTGAACCAAACCGTGCCTCCTGTCGAAACGGGTGCCGAAGACGGCCAGGACTTGAGTGAAACGGTCGGCGAAATCGGTCAAGCCGTACAACAGCGCTTGGAGGCTCGAGCAGTGAAGAGAGAGCCGTCCCAACCGCCCACCTTGCGTAACCGCGTCGCAACTGAGGATGAACAGCAAGAAGCACGCCGCCGCGACGGCCGCCTGCTGGACCGAGTCGGTGACGCTCCCGAAGGGACGGCACGCGATCGCCTGCGGGTCGTGCTGCCCGCGTTGCGCAAGAATCTGCCAGCCATCTTGGCGCTGGTCGCCGAAGCCATCGAGGACGATGGTGCGGGCGAAAATGCGCAGTGGCTCAAACAGCAACAGCAAATCACCGACCATGTGCTGAAAGCAAAACAGGACGAGCTGGCGCAATACGAAGGCAGGGAGTTGGAGCAGGCCTACTTAGGGTTGGCGCTGGTCTCGAACCTGGAGCTGCGCGCCGCCACGCAAACACTTGCTGACGGTACGAATACCGAACTACAAGACGTTGTAAGTGACATGCCCAAACAACTGCTGCAGTCGATGACTGAAGCACGACAGTTGATGGAGCGGTAGGGCGAAGCGCGTGCTTCCAACGCGTGAGATGGCGATTTCCGGGGTCATTGACGTTCCACAACCAGGCGGCCAGGCAGCATGATGGCAAACCTCCAAGTATCGGCCAGGGGTCCGCGGCGGATGGCAGCGCTCGTGGCGCTGACCTGCTGCTACGGACTGTTGCAATGGGTGCCGGCGCCCCGTTGTGCCGTGGCCCAAACGATCGATTCGCCGGACGCTGAAGATTCAGAATCGTCCCAGATCGTCGAGTTTCCGATCGTGATTCGGCTCTCCGAGGAGCTCTTTCAATCTCCACAACCGGAAATCTCCGAACGCGTGAAAGTGGACGACGTCGTATTGGGCCGGCGAGCTGTCGGGACGGCCACGGTCGTTGGCCATTTGGCGCCGGACTTTACTCGATCGAGTGAAGATGCGCGGCTAGAACTGATCTTTGCAGGCACTAGCGTGGCGCGGACCGTTTGCCAGGAAGGGCCAGCGACCATCCACAGCACGACCACGGTGCAATTCGATCTGCGCACTCCGATCGCCTTCCACGAACAAAAGGGTTTCACGGCCGAGGATCCGGAGGGGGTTGTGGACTTGGTATCTGCCGTTCAGCGAGTTTCGACTTCGGCCCCAGGATTGCGCGGAAGGGTGGCCCGCCGAGTCGCCGAACGACAGCTCGATGAACAGCGTGGAGCGATTCGCGCGGCCTCCAAAGAAAGTGCCGAAACACGGCTCTACGCCAACATGGACCGGCGCGTCGAGGAACAACTGGCCGCCTGGAACGAGCATTGGCACAAGCTGTATGCATCGCTCCAAGAACAGTCGTGGTACAGCGACACGCCGTCGCTGCGCGTGACCTGCGACAAACGGCACTTGCTGGTATGTATTGGGCTGGACATCGACCCGCAATCGGAACCGGCAAGCAATGACGCGTTGTTGGACGGGTTGCCTGAGCCGCGGGCGAACAGCTTGGCCGAGATCCTCCTGGCACGGGAAACGTTGGAAGAGGCAGACTCCGTTACCGTCCCCCCCTATCTCACGGCACTTGCTCAAACGTTGCTGGTGTTGTTCGCCCAGGATCCGGCGTTGCGCGTACGTGGCGCGCACCACAACGAGTGGAACGTATACTACATCGAGCGCCAGTCCGAAATGTGATACGGCAGCCCCGCGCAACGTGCGACAGGCGAAGCATGGGCAGTGACGCCGTCCCGGCACTAGTTCCGCACGTCGCGAAAGCAGCGGCCAAGAACGGAAGACGTGGTCTAGCTCCTCGCGGCGACCATCCAGCGTTGCTCGTTGTGCAGGCGCGAACTTTGATGCATCGCGAAATCTTGGCACATCGCGAAACGGACCTGTTCGCTGAGAGATCGTGAGAAATTCAGCGTTGGCGCCAGTTTGGCGGCCACAGCGAGATTCTACAGATTCTCACGTGCCAAAAAACGCGCCAATTCCGCTGAGCCACATCGACCGCCTCCCGGAATACCCAAAATGGAGAAGGGACTGGATTCTCGGTTGCGGACGCGTGATACTGCGTCCAGTGCGACAAACTGCCCAGTCGCACTTTGAGCGTACGTCGAGGCGCGTCGCGCCGACTCCAGGCCACCGCGTGGTTGCGGAATTCTCACACAGGAGATCGCTAATGATTCGAATCAGATCCTCGGTCGGCAGGACGCGATTGTTCGCGACGCTAGCCGTCCTGGCGCTCAGCATGTTCGCCGCCAAGGTTGCGCAATCAGCAACCATCTTGTACTTCCTGGACGCGAGCGGCGCAGGCCAACAATTCGTCTATGCGCCGACGACGCCCATCTCCGGCACCATGACAGCGATCGTCCCGCGGTTCGACGGATCGTTGGGCACACTGGTCCAAGCGGATTTCGAATTCGCTGCCTCCGCCACGGGCACGTGGGTGGCTACCGTGGACGCGATCGGAACTTCGACCCTCAATCTTTCCGGGCCAGCCGATGTCGGCGGGGTGCCTATGGGTACGCTCGCCGTCGGTTTTACGGGTACTTATGACAACTTGCTTGGCTCCAATGATTACGATGCACAACTTGTCAACCTTACGCTCACTTCCGGTGCGTTCTTCGATTCAGTGACTGGCGTTGGCACGTATCCGATGAATTGGATTTACTCGGGTAGCACCACCCTTGATACACCGGCGCTTGGAACATCGCCCGGCAATGAAGGCTTTTCCTGGGGCAGCTCGGTTCACGTCCTGTACACTTACGAGCCGGTGCCTGAACCAAGCGCGTTCGTCCTATGCGCGCTGGGCCTGCTCAGTTTACTCGCCATCGCGCGGAAGTAGCCGGCACGAACGACAGCAGCAGCGGGGCCTGGAAAGTGCGGGCGCCAATGAAACGGACCGACCGGCGGCCGCCACGGCAACTAAGAAATCGCGGCGACTGCCGCTCGTAGGTACCGTGAGTCGCTGCTCACGTGGACGCGGTGCGCGGGGCAAGCCCAGAAACCGCCGCGACGACGGGTTCCGAGGCTTTCGGCATGAGCAACTCATTGCACCGGACTCGACACGGCGCTCAATACCCCAGTCAACGACGTTTGGCTTGGCTCTTCTCAGATGATTGACGCCGGCAGCCTGGGCCTCTAGGCTCACCACAGCCGCGGCACCAACTCTGGGCCAACATCCCGAAACTCCTGACGAACCCCGCAACGCATTCGTCGAACAGACGGCGAGGGATTGAAGCTATCTGCATCTTTGCGAATCCGTGAATGAGCGATCCAGCTTTAGCACCATCCGTCCATGCCGGGCAAGCCGTCTACACCAAGCCGATGTTGGCGGTGTACGACTACATCGTGCTCGGGTTCTTCTGTCGTTTCGTGTGGCGATGTCCGAGCCGCCACATCCTCGGGTTGTATCAGTGCCACACCACGGCGAACCACCTCGATGCCGGCGTTGGTACGGGCTACTTCTTGAATCATTGTCGGCTTCCTTCGTCCCAGCCGCGACTTATGCTTCTGGACCTTAACCCAAACTCCCTTGAAGTTGCCGCCCGCCGGCTGGTGCGCTACCGGCCCGAAACCTGCCGCGCGAATGTACTCGAACCGCTCAAGATAAGCGGAAGCGGTTTCGATTCGATCGGGATGAGCGGACTGCTTCACTGTCTGCCGGGTGCGATGAAGGACAAGGCCATTGCGTTGGACCACCTGAAGACGGTGCTGAACCCCGGAGGAGTCCTGTTCGGGGCAACCCTGTTATCGGGCGGAGTCGAGCGGGCCGCGCTCACAAGGCTGGCTATGAATCACCTTAATCGCACCGGCGTCTTCAGCAATTCGGATGATGATCTCGAAGGATTGACCGCGGAGCTAACGAAACGATTCTCGGATGTTTCGGTTCGTGTGATCGGCTGCTTCGCGTTGTTTTCGGGTCGGGCGTAGGGTCAGTTTAGCGTACGGCTTGTCCATCAGCTGTTCCGCGCCGATCACGAATAACCCGACAGCGGCGACAGAATTGGAACGGTCACCGCGGGCGAAACTGCCAGAGTCCGGTGCCGGGTTCGGCGAAGCACCGTGATCGAATGATCGCATGATCTCGCGCGACACGGTTCAGCGAGGGTTCTTGCTCGGCACCTGCTCGCCAGTTCCCCTGCTCTATTCTCGGCCGCTCTCGCGGCCAAAAATCGGGGCGACTTGATTTGAACAAGCGACCTCTGCGTCCCGAGAATGTGCCAAGAGCCGGCTGAAAGACCCGAATTCTTCGGTGTTTGGCGACATCTTATCGCACATGAGCGCGTTTGCAAACCGTTGCAAACAGAGCCACATTTTTGCTGGCAAATTAGATAGTCGGGCACGACTAAACGGTAGGAACTAAGTTGCGACCTGACCCAACGAAGCGCGCAACCCTTTGGCACCAAACTACGACGAAGTCGGCGGTCGGCGCGACTGACCGAGATTGTTGGACCTCCTGCATCTTCGATCGGCGTTGTAGGGCAACCGGTGGCCTGCGACGACATCGAAGGCGCCGAGATTTAGTCGCTCGTGGCCGGGACTCGGTTCGGCGGAACAGGCATTGGCGTCGCCTGCTTGGCAAGCCGATTCAAAAACACAAAACTCCCCAATTTCGATGCAGATAGAACGTCGTTGGCGCCATCACCATCGATGTCGGCGATGGTGACTTGTACGCCGACGCCGGAGCGATCATCGATGAGTTGCGGAAGGAATCGGACGCGGTTGGCGTCATGAACCAGCCGGAACCAGTACACGACGGGTGGTGCTCCCGGCTCAACGTCACCGCTTGGCCCGTGCGCCCACATCCGCTTGCCTACTACAACGTCCTGCAATCCGTCGCCGTCGATATCGCCACAGTCCAACGCGTGCGGCTGCGAAAATGCTATGCCATAGCGATCGGCGTCCTCTCGGCTTCCCATTATCTGATGCATTCGAAAACCACGGCGGCCATCCGGTGCATACTGCTCAAACCAGGCCAATCCCCAGCCGTGAGCGTCGAGACTTGTGACGATGTCGTTATCTCCATCTCCGTCGACGTCGTAGACGAGCATTTGTGCGCCACCGCGGCCGTTAGAAAATCGCCGCGCGTGCCACGTCCAAGGCCGGCCGGCTTCAGCAGGCTGGGCGAACCAACCATCGTTAATCACTAAGTCAAGCTTGCCATCGCCGTTGATTTCGCCCACGCCAGTGCCGTGGTAGAATTCTTTCCACTGTCCAGGATCTGAAATCGGCTGAAATCGCCAGGGGTTGGTTGGCCGATCCCATTCTGGCTCGATCCAACCCCACCGCCCCTCCCAGTGGCATATGAGCTGCGGACGGCCATCGCCGTCTAAGTCGACCAGCGCGGGCGATTCACCGCGCACGCGCTCAAACACAAAATGCTGCGGCCAAGGTTTGTCAAAGTCACGCGGGTTCTCGTACCAATACGCAGGGTGTAGGTGTACTCGGCCTAACACGAGAATGTCAGGCCAGCCGTCGCCGCTAAAGTCGTAAACGAAAGAGAACATGCTGTTCGAAGGGCTCTTCTCCGGCGGCAATGGCTTCGCAGCATAGAACTCGTGCGCCTTAGAGAAATTCGGGCCAGCATACCAATAGGGCCCAGCCACGACGTCGGCGTTTCCGTCACGGTTAATGTCGCCCGTATCAATTCCGTCGCAGTAGTATCGCGGTGTGAGAACGACTTTCTCGAAGCCCCGCGAAGGCACGCTATTGGGACTTGGGCGCACCAATGTCTGGCCAGGCTTGGCCTCGTACTGGTCTGATGCGTTGGTAAGCTGAGAAGTGAAACCGACCACTGAGGTCGTCATCATTGCCGCGGCGAGTACGACGGTTCGTCTCATGCCTATCGCTACAATCGACGTTGTCGGCTAAGTGTTTAGACCCGCTCAACGCCCAAACCGCCGGGCGTTGCGAAGCATCGGACGTGATGTGTCACGGCAACGAGCTTTCGCCAAGCGAAACAGTATACCCTGCGACCGCGATCCCTCCTGTAACGACGCACTGCATGCTAAATCGCGCAGCCAGCGTCGTTTCACGAACGGCTCAGTAACTCAATTGGAGGCAATACCGCAGCAGCATTTCTACAATAACGCACCTTCGGATTGGTTACAAACCAAGCGCCTTTCGGAGAACGTGCGTGCTGCGAGAGAGTTGATCAACGCGGTCGGGTCCGCGTACCAACAGCCCGAATCAACAAACGATCAACGATTACTCGTCGCGACGGCGGCGTCGTGTACAGAGCCTGTCCCCATGCCTCTTTACGATGTACGTCCCGTCGATACTCCTAACGCGAATATCGACGCGAACTTGCTTTGCCACGGCAGCGTCGTTGCTGCATGGTTGGTGAGTTGTGCATTGGTGGCAGTATTGCAGGCAACGGAAATCGCGGTCTGCGAGTCGAATGCGTCCGAGTTGATCCCGGCGCGTCTTCGCACGCGCCCCGTTGCCATGCCCGATGGGTCAATCCAAGCGTTTCATACTTCAGGCGGGCCGGTTTACTCAACCAGGTCGTCTGATTGCGGCCGCACTTGGAGCCCACTGCGCGTCCAACTCCGGCTGCCAAAGGATCGGATCGGCGGTGGACGGAGCGTCGACACAGTCGGGGAAACCCACCCGATCCTCACACAGGCCCGCGAAACGGGGCAGCCGACCGCAACGCGTTCCATCGACCTTACGCCGAGCACCGGCTGTAGCCGGCGAATCGCAGTGGACCAACTTGGCAATGCGTCTAACGGCCCAAACCTCTTGTTTCTCGGTCGAATGGGTGGCTATAATTGCCCGACGCCGCGTTCGCTGCAGTCTGCGAATCCCCCCAGCGGCCTCCTACCGCATTCGCGTCATTCGAGGAGTCAGTCATGCGCCATTCGACACTAGTAGCGCTGTCGACCGCCGTTGCCATTCTCTGTCTCTGTGCCGTTTCGGTTCAGGCCGCCGAGGTCAACCGCGTCGGCAGGCAGATCAACGATTTCACGCTCAAGAGCCAGTTCGGGAAGGAATACAGCCTGAACGAATTCGACCAGGACGTGGTCGTGGTGATCTTCTTGGGAACCGAGTGCCCGTTGGCCAAGCTGTACGCACCTGGACTGGGCCGAATGGAAAGAAAGTTCGACCACTCGAAGGTAGCCGTCATCGGCATCGACTCGAATCGCCAGGACTCGATTCAAGAGATCGCGGCGTACGCCCAGAGGCATAAGATCGACTTCCCCATCCTGAAAGACCCTGGCAACCTGGTGGCCGACCGGTTCGCAGCGATACGGACGCCCGAAGTATTCGTGCTCGATAAGGATCGGGTGGTGCGCTATTGGGGACGGATTGACGATCAATACGGCTTTGCAGACGGCGTCGGTTTCCAGCGCCCCGAGCCGACGCGCACGGATCTGGTTGAAGCGGTCAACGAATTGCTCGCGGGTAAGGAAGTCAGCGTGCCTACGACGAAGGCACTCGGTTGCCACATCGGTCGCGTGCGCGAGGCGGATGAGAACTCCGAAGTGACGTACAGCAACCAGATCGCAAGGATCTTCCAAGACCATTGCTTGGAATGCCATCGCCCGGGGCGAATCGGCCCGTTCGAAATGACCAGCTACGACGAAGTCGTCGGCTGGGGCGAGATGATTCGCGAAGTGGTCGAAGAGAAGCGGATGCCACCCTGGCACGCCAATCCACAGCACGGTGAGTTTATCAACGACATGAGCCTGTCAGGCAAGGACAAGGAGCTGATCGTCGCATGGGTCGAGGCCGGCTGCCCCGAGGGCGATCCGGCTGATCTGCCGGCGCCGAAGGAGTTCTTTGAAGGCTGGACGATCGGCCAGCCCGACCAGATCGTCTACATGCGCGACGAGCCGGTGGAAGTGCCGGCCGAAGGCGTGGTCGACTACTACCACTTCTTGGTCGACCCGGGCTGGAAGGAGGACAAGTGGATCAAAGGCGCCGAGGCCAAGCCGGGCAGCCCGGAAACGGTACACCATGTTTTGGTCATCGTGGCCCCGCCCGATCTGACGCAAGACGACCTCGACCAGCGCGTGGCGGAAGAAGAACAGGAGGATCGCGAACGTCGCCGCAGGCGCGACGACGTGGAGGACGACGATGAGGGCGAGGGCGATGGGGGCCTGGGCGACGGCAACCTAATTGCAGGTTACGCGCCGGGCATGAATCCGTTGCTCAACAGCGACGGTAAAACTGCCATGCACGTACCTGCCGGTTCAAAGCTAATATTCCAATTGCACTACACGCCCACCGGCACGGCAGCCACCGACCGCAGCTACGTCGGTTTCACGTTTGCCGATCCGAAGAAAGTTGAATACGTGGCACGCAGCACGTCGGTCGTCAATCCCTTTTTTAGCATTCCGCCAGGGGACGCGAACTACCAAGCGACGGCCAAGACCAAGTTCGAGCAGGATACGCTCATCGCGAATATGACACCGCATATGCATACTCGTGGCAAGGCGTATCGCTATGAAGCCACGTACCCCGATGGGGAGAAGGAGATTCTGCTCGATGTGCCGAGCTACGACTTCAATTGGCAGACGACCTACCACTTCAAGAAGCCAAAGCTGATGCCCAAGGGCACCACGCTGCTGTGTACCGCCTGGTGGGATAACTCGATGGATAACTTGTCGAACCCGGATCCGACTCTTGAGGTCGGTTGGGGCGACCAGACGTTCGAGGAAATGATGATCGGCTTCTATGTTGAGGTGTATCCCAAGGACAAGATGCCCAAGCGAGCCTCGGGCCGGCCTCAGTTCGACGCCGACGCGTTCTTCGCACAGATGGATCGCAACGGCGACGGCCAACTGGTCAAGGATGAACTGCCCGGTGCGTTCAAGTCGCAGTTCGACGACGTCGACACCGACAACGACGGCGTGGCCACCAAGGCCGAGTTCAGCAAATACCTGGAGCGATTCAGCGGCAGTGAGTAACCGCCGCCGGGAAATGCACTCAGCCGCCCGATAGTTGGCCAGCGCCACCCGCGACGTGAGAACTTGTCGCCGCTTGGCTGCCGTCTAGAATCGCCACGGAGGGCGGAAGATGCTTGAAAATCGAAGCTTTGTGATTCTCGGCGCCAGCGGCGGCATTGGCTCGGAGCTTGCGCGTCGTTTGCGTGCCGACAATGCACAAGTAGCCATCGCAGGTCGCAATCGGCCCAAGCTTGCTGAACTAGGCAACGAACTCGACGCGCCCTACTTCGAAGTCGACGCGACGTGCGTGGAAGACGTTGAAACAAGCGTGGCGGGTGCCGCAGATGCGATGGGTGGTGTCGATGGCATTGTCAACTGTGTCGGCTCGATACTGCTTAAGCCAGCGCATCTGACGTCACCCGACGAATGGAGGGACACGCTCGCCGTTAACCTGACGTCTGCGTTCGCAACGGTTCGCGCGGGTGCGAAAGCGTTGCGCGATGAGGGAGGGTCAATTGTGTTGCTGTCGTCGGCCGCGGCCCGCATCGGGCTGCCGAATCACGAGGCAATCGCGGCTGCCAAAGCTGGCGTTGCAGGGCTGACGCTATCTGCCGCGGCATCCTACGCGTCACGCGGCGTTCGCGTGAACGCCATCGCACCTGGACTCGTTCAGACGTCGATGACAGAACGCATGTGGGCCAACCCGAAATCTGCCGAGACGTCGCGTGCCATGCACGCGGCGGGACGGCTCGGCGAGCCACGCGACGTGGCATCGTTAATCTGTTGGCTGCTTCAACCCGAGAACGATTGGGTCACAGGCCAGATATTCGGTGTCGATGGCGGACTTGGCACGTTGCGCGTCGCGAGCCGTACGACCTGACCGACTCACCATTCGGTGACCTTTTGCCGCTCAGTTAGCAAGCGCCGCGATTTCGTCACTCGTACAATTGGTGTGCTCAGCTTCGATCCTGGGCCGTCACACGCCGGGCCCGTTTCTACCAACCTTGCGTGCCGGGCTCGCCCTTGAATGGCCCTACAATCTTCTTGGTGATCCAACCACCGTAGAATCCGCCACGCTGGGCTTCGACCAGCTCTCCGCCGACGTAACACGCGTCCATCGAATGGGGATAGATAGCGACGTGGTCTCGGATTGCAGCGAACGCTTCAGTCGGATCGCGATATCCCCAGGCAGCATTCTGGGCGATGGCATCGTTGACCTGTATGTGGTGATAGTTGGCGATGCCTTTCCACTCGCAAAACGATTGCCGATCACTGGGTACGAGCGCTCCGGACCGCACATCTTCGATCGGGATGTAGTAGACGGGAGGGTGGCTCGTTTCCAATACACGCTTTGCGTTGGTCGTCCGCACAATCGTTTCGCCACCGAACACTACCTTGATCTCTCGATCGCACGGTTCCCACGTTGGTGGACGTGGATAGTCCCACACAGATTCTTGGCCTGGGCCTGGCGCGATTCGTTTCATGTTTCAGCTCCAGTGACTCAACTGCACCGTAGTAGGTGCAACATTAGTGCAGCGCCCGAGTGTCGACCTGTAACTAATGGCGCCGCCTACTTCAATTCCGGAAACGGCCCGAAGAATCCGACGATCTTTGTAATTGCTCCATCGTTGTTGAATTCACCATAGTCCATCCCACCAGTAACTTCTTTTCCAGAGGAGTCCTTCATTGTCCATTCGAAGCGGAATACGTGATGATGTATGTCGATTTCAGACGCCATGACGATGGAGTATCCCTTGAACATTGGGTTGGTCAGGAATTGTTCGATATGCGCTGTGAGGGCCTTTCGGCCATCGACGTGCGCAGTCGGGTCGGTATACGTGCCGTTCTCGGCCCAAGCAGTTTCCAATAGTCTTTCTCGCTTCTGGGCGTCAGGCTCGCGCCAAGCTTCGATGTAGTTGTTCAGCGATGCTTTGACCGCGTCCGATGGGGATGCAGCCATCGCGTGCTGAACGGCTCCGACGAGTATCGCCACGAAGAACGTCTGATAGGCAATTCTGCGAATGTTCATTACGAGTTCACTCCCATGCATCTTTGACAAATGGTAATGGACAACCTATTCCGATTGGTGTTGAGTCCCAGGAACATGACTATTTGTCACGGTGTTAGAGCAAACCTTTGGGGCGATGCTCAGAGCCCCGGGGAGAGAAGTAAGTGCCGGTGCAAACCATCGGCTGCCCCGTGAAGTCGTGGTGGTAGCCGAGTTCTTTCCTGATGGCGTTCAATTGCCTCAACGCTGACATGTAGTCGCACCATTGCACTGAGTTTATTGTTCGTCACCGCTCTCACCCCGCGCTGCCGATTGCATTGCGACGGCACGCACTGGTGAGCCGTCGCGTCCAGGAATTGCCAGCGGGGTGGCGATTAGACGAAACTCATCGCCAACGATCGAATCAAGGTTGCTTAGGTTTTCGATGATCAGGACATCGTTTCCGAGCAGCGTCAAATGGGCCGCGTAGGGGTCGCGGTCAACGCTGGGCGTATCGACCCCGACCAGGACGACGCCACAGTCGACCAAAAACTGGGCCGCCGGGCCGGTAATCACAGGGTGGTCGGTGAAATAGCCCTGACTGCCCCAGCGATGATACCACGACGTGTTGAAGACAATCCGCTGTGTGTCTTGCAATCGCGACTTGTACGGCAATAGGTGCTTGAGCTCGATGGATGGGCATGACTCAAAATCTAAGCGAACTAACAGGGATTGCCCGATGCAGTGCTCGAGCGACACTTGGTCGATCGTTCGTGCATTGCTAAAGAAGTGATACGGCGCATCCATATGCGTTCCGCAGTGGAGACTGGCCGTCACCTGGCTGCAATTCAGATGTCGCTGACCGTCATCGGTTGATTCTGTGGCTGAATCCAAGATCCTGATTTCTGTTGGTGGATCGCCAGGAAAGACCGCGGTCTGTGGTCCGAGCGGATGGCTGAGATCAACTATGTTTTGCATGGCGCCATTCACTGTGCTATCTCGATGGACTCTCCATTCGTGATTGACTCTACGGCCGCCGTTGCCAGCTTGAGGCCAACTAGACCATCATGGCCGGTCACAGGTGGCTGACGACCCGCAGCAGCGCAATTGATAAACACACCGACATGCGCAAGGATTGAAACGGCAATCGCATCCTCGGCGGAAGGGCCCGACGCCGTAGTGGCCGTGTCATCGAGTTTCGGGTCTCCGTATGTGACAGTGTGGCCCAGGTTGTCAACGACAACCGATCCAGTGCTGCCCTTCAAAACCAACCTTTCCACTGTGCACCGTTGATCGTCGTCATAAGCAGCCACGACAGTGGCGCTTGCCGCTGACACAAGATCCAACGAAATACTCACGCGGGACAACAGCCCACGCCTCATTTCGTCCGCCCGCGCGTGAAGTCGATAAATCTCACCGCCATACCATCGTACCAGGTCAAAATGGTGCGTCAGCAACGTGAAGAGGATGACAAACGGTTCGCGAGCGACCCGCGGTGGTGGCGTGGGATCGGCCACGTTGATCAGGCAGTGTTTCAAGTGCCCGATTTTACCTGTCACAAGCATTTCGTGCGCGCTTCCGTAACCGGAGGCAAACCGTCGGTTGTAATCGACCGCCAAGAGCACGTTGTGTGCGGCCGCGGCATGTACAATAGTTGCTGCGTCAGTCACACTCGCTGCGAGCGGCTTCTCACAGAATAGGTGGCAGCCGGCCTCAATCGCGTCCAACGCCGGCTCGAGGTGCAGGTGATCGGGCGTTGCGATCGTCAACGCGTTGGGTTGTCGGCTAGTCAGCAGCCGCCTGATGCTTGCATAAGCCGGTATATCGAAGCGCCGCTGTGCGTCCTCGCGCCGCGCCGCGTCCACGTCGCAAACCCCCACGAGTTCCGCATCTTGTGAATCCGCTATCGCGCGAGCATGAAGCAAGCCGATCGGGCCGCAACCGATGACGGCCATGCGCAAGCGAGATTCTGACGGCGCATTGGTCATGAAACGCTGCTCAAGGTGCGTTGCTGGGTGCCCGCTCACGTAACCCGGCCAACAGGCTCGTGCCTGCGCTCATGAACAGGTCGGCCTCCGACTTAAAAGTTATCGCGTCGAATCCAGCGGCAATTCTGTCCTCCGCGTCGCGCATGGTGTAGGTGTTGCAGCAGGCCAGCTTTCCATGAGTGTGACTGGCCTTCAATGTACGAGAGATCGCCGCGCGGTGGTCGCGATTGTCTTCATAGCCGATGCGGGGCAGCCCCATCGACAGCGCCAGGTCGGTAGGACCAATAAAGCAACCGTCGACACCAGGAATAGCCATGATCTGCTCAACATGATTCACGGCATCGATATGTTCGATCTGTACCAACAAAAGCGTCTGCTCGTTCGCTCGTTCGTAGTAGTCATCGCCGTAATGCCAAGTAACGTCAGATCCGACCGAGCGGCAACCCAGGGGAGGGTACTTGGCGGCATGGGCCACGGCCTGTGCTTCGTCGATGCTGTTGACCATTGGTACGACGACACCGAGGGCACCTAGGTCGAGAGCCCGCTGGACCTCGCTGACCATGTCCACGCTGGTACGCAGCAGCGGCCGCGCGCCGGCGGCGTGCAACGTGTGCACGCATTCATAGGCTGTCTCGGTGTTGGGACTGCCGTGCTGCATGTCCAGGACCACCCAATCCCAACCCATGCGACCCAGTAAACGCGAAACCATGGGTAGCGGAAACTGCTGCCAGATGCCGAGCGCGACTGATTTGGCGGGCGGTGACATTGCAAGGGGCCGTGGAATGGATTCGTCGGCGGGAGCTCTTGGTTCGCTGCGAAGGAGGACGACTACATCGTTTCTACAGCATACATGGCCAGCGTAGCCAGTCGTCCGGCACCGAAAGTGACGACCGAGTCGCGCTCTCGATACTCTATCGACTGTCTGTCTGGCAGGTGCACGATCCGACGAACGGCCTCACGTCGCCGCCGCATACGAATCTTGATCCCATCGACGGGTATGTTTGGAAGATCACGTTGGAAATTCACCAAGCTCACGAGGTATCGATGTCGATCGGGCTGATGAAACACAGTCATCTCGACCGAGGCAGGCGCGTCGGCCTCGAAGCGCAACTCTCCGGCGAGCATTCGCGCGAGACCGACGAATGTATCACTCATGCCTTCGACGTTCTCTAGCAGGCTGCTAGAGTACACCGCTCGGCCTTTGCCAAAACGATTCAGGATGATTTCCGGGCGATCCGTCGGCTGCCAGGGAGGGTCGCTATGTATGGACGAGAATCTAGAGTTGTCCGGCGCGGGCCAGGGAAGCGTCGTGGTAGCCAGCACGGTTGCTTGTGGATGCGGTGTCACCTGCATCCCCAGGCCGTCGACAAATGGCGGGTATTTCGCGCTAAAATCGCCAAAGAAACTCGTGCCGGCGGCAGTCGGGGCGACATAATGTTGCCATGCGCTCCAGTCGGGATTGACGATGCTCGCGCCAAACACGTCAGCCAGCATGAAGTCGTTGTGTAGGTGTCCGGCGGTGTCAACCAGTGACGTTCCGCCAGTAGCCAACAGCGTGCAGCCCGCCTTGACCCACTCGCGAATCGCCCCGACCTCTGCTTGGTCCATTGCGTTGACATTGGAGAGGATTAGCAGCTTGACATCGTCCAACTCAGGCAGCGATTGTCGGGTAATCACACGAAACGGAATATGTGCTGCGATCAACCGACGCGCGGCCTGCATCGAGCTGTCCGTGTGGGCGTCGGAAAGATCAGGCTGACTGACCGGCCGCCCGTTCTTTGCGTAGTCGAACTTGGACTCCAGACTGTAGTAGATGGCCACGTCTGCGACGCGCTCACCGCCGAGCTCACTATAGTACGGCATCAGCCGATCGAAGATGCGTCCCATCCGCTCGTACACTAGTGAGTTAAGCGTGCCGATCGGGTCGATGCCGTCGATGAACACAAATGCCGCGGCGTCAGCGATCGCAGCACTGGCCTTGGCCTCCAACAGTGGCTCCGACTTCTTGCCCGTGTGATCGCGCAGCTCCATCGAGAAACTCGTTTCGTAACCGAACGGGCGGTTAGGCGTGAGGTCTTCGAGCAGCTTTCGAACGAAAGAACCCTGCAGGGAGTCGCCGTAAAAATCGCCTTGAAGGAAATCGTTCTGCTTCACCAACGACGCGGCCACTCCAAACTGCCAGTTGAGCGGGTAGGTCGACGACTGGTGCTCTACCGTGGCGTTTGGCTTGATCTTCCGGACCGTGTCCGTGGCCACAGCCGCGAACTCCGCCAGCCACGATTCGCGTCGTCTGGCAAAGGCAACCCAGCGCGGATCGAGCCAGTCAATCTTGCGCGGAATCTCGCCGCCGACCTCGTTTGCGAAACGTTTTTGGCAATGCTTGCAATAGCAGAGCGCGGGCCAGAACGTCATATCGAAGCGCATGCCCTCAAATTCAAAATTCTCGCAAATCTCTTCGGTAAACGCTCGGACATAGTCGCGATATGGCGAATTGGGGCACACCAGCCCGTGCCGACCTCCTTCGCCTTGAAAGGTCCCCTGCTGTGTGACCATTCGCCAGTCTGAGTGATTGTCGGCGGCCCAGCGGTCGAAAATCAGGCTAGTGTAGATCACCACGGCGATGTCGCGGGAATGGCAACGATTAATTACCTCTGCCAGAATGTTGCGTCCCTTGAGCCCTCGATGCTGCTGACCAACCTTCGTCGGGTAGTTGAATAGCCCAACGTGCGACTGACCGTAACACACAACCGATTGGGCTCGCGACTTGACCAGCATTTCAACATAGTTGTCCCCGTCAAACTGGGACAGGAATTGCTCATCCCAGTCCGGAATGTGCATATCGATCACCGCGCGGCGGTAGGCGGTGGCAAACCACTGTGGATCGCTGAGTCGCATTGGTCCCTTTCAGATGACTTGGTCTAGAGCGAGTCTAAGCGGCTCACGGGCGAAAAAAAAGACTACGCCGGTGTGAATGTGGCGTGCCTCGACGAAGGTCATTGACGGGATCGGCCCCCAAGATCATCATCAAGCCCCGTCGGACGCACCAGTCTCTCTCGCGGCTTTGCGAAGCGCACGGCTAGTCGTTTGGTCGCGTGGACCGTGTGTCTCAAGTCTGCTCGTCGCGATCGCGGCTGGCTGCGACACGTCGGGCAGACCAGTAGAGCCGTTGTTGCCCGTCAATCCCAAGGCAACTTCACCCGAGTTTCGAATTCTATCCACGCGGGGTCGATCCCGGACAGCAGCGTGAGCGGAGTCAACATCATCTGGAAGGATCCTAGCGACCGGTCGCCGATCTGGCACGTTCCGATCGCAGGGTTAGGCTCGATCCAGGTGACCAAAGCGAGAATCCGTAGGCACCGCGCTATGCAAACCAGATTCCACTTTGAGCGCGGGGCGCTTGATTGCCGCCCGATGTGAACGGTTAACGCGATAAACTGTTGCAAAGCGCGAAGGGTCAGGTACTCGCCTTCGTGCCAAACTGAGTTTCACAGAACCGGTGCTTCGAGGAAAGTTACGTGAACGCACCACGTGGTGACGCCCGAAGGGATGCAGAATCGAACGACGCAGATGCTGCCGAACTTCGCCAGTTTGGATACGTCCAGCAATTGCGTCGTTCGATGGGGGCGTTTTCCAGCTTCGCAATTTCGTTTTCGCTGATCTCGATCATCACGGGCATCTTCGCCAACTTCACCTTCGGTTTTCGTCAGGCCGGCCCGGCCGTGATCTGGTCATGGAGTTTGGTGGCGGTTGGCCAGCTACTCGTAGCACTGATCCTGGCCGACCTATCAGCCCGCATTCCCCTCTCTGGGTACGGCTATCAGTGGTCAACCCGACTCGTCAACCCGCATTACGGTTTCTTCGTGGGCTGGCTGCTGCTGATGCAATTCCTGACGGGTTTCCCCGGCGTTTGTCACGCGCTGGCAACCACTTCGTGCACGTGGTTGGGCGGTGCGTCTGCGGCAGCTTGGGCACCTTGGGTTGCGGTAGCTGTTGTTAGCGTGACTGCCCTTGTGCATCTGTTCGGCATCAAGCTCGTTTCCATTGTCAACGATCTGGGTGTGATTGCGGAACTCGTCGCCGGATTCGCACTGACGGTCGCACTATTGGCCGCATACTTCTGGTCGAGCACGCGCGACTGGTCGTACCTGCTGGACGCCACCAACCCCACGACCGGCATCTCGGCGGGTGTTTCCGGCTTTGCGCTCTCGATGTTGATGGGGGCGTGGTGTCTGACAGGATTCGAGGCGGCCGCCGATCTCGCCGAGGAGACGCATCGCCCACGAGAAGTGGTCCCGCGCGTCATCCTGACTGCCGAGATTAGCTCGGCCGTGTGTGGCTTCTTTCTGCTGGCAGGCTTGATTCTGGGAATCAACGACCCATCTACGGCCAGCAAGCAGGAGAACATGGTGGTCGGGGTTCTTAGTGACCAGCTAGGCAACACGTGGATGCCACTCGTCATGATGGTCGTGCTGATCTCGATATTCGCCTGCGGAGTTGCGAGCATGGCGGCCACCACAAGGCTCGTGTTTTCGCTGGCTCGCGACAACATGTTACCGTTCTCCGATTTGTTGAAGTCAGTACACCCGCGCTGGCGCACGCCAGCGGGTGCTATCCTGCTGGTATGGGTGACTTCGACGGCCGTGATTCTCGGCTTTCGCCGCCTCGAAATCATCACCAGTATCTCGGCCGCCGCGGGCTTTCTGGGCTATGCAGGCATCGTATGGGCTTCGTTTCGCGCTCGTGCTCCAGCGAAGGGTTTCTCCTTGGGCCGTATGCAAGGCCTTTTACGGGTTGCCGCATTGGTTTGGACCATTACCGTTGTCGCCGCGTTGACGATTCCGGAGGCTGAGACCAGTTCAAAAGCCATTGCGCATTTGCCAGCCAAGAGCACCCTGGTTGCGTGCGGCCTTGGAGCGGCGATCTATTTGCTGACCGTTCGCAGCCGGATTCTCCGAGGAACTGCAGGACCACCACGATCCGACGGAATTTCGTAGCTGTCACGCGGGCGCCATACAGAAGCAAGGTGGAGGGGTCACGGTGATTGAGGGCAATACCAACGTCCGCACGCGACGATTCGGTGCCGGCAGTGTGGACGGGCTCGGCAACGAATTGGGGCGTTTCGTCGTGGCCACGATGGAGATTCCCTGGCGCGTGTCCCGAGACCGCCTCGGCGGCATCCCAGTCGAAGTGATCATGGTCGAATCGATGGAGGTTGACGCCATCGAACGCCAACTTGCAGCCATGCCCGACTGCGATACGGTCGTTGGCATCGGTGGAGGCCAGGCAATCGACCTTGCCAAGTATCTGGCTTGGAGACTGGGCGTGCGACTCGTCAGCATTCCCACAGTTCTTAGCGTCGACGCGTTCGTGACGCCGGCGGCCGGTGTTCGCCGCAATCACGTCGTCGAGTACGTGGGCACGACGAGCCCGGACCCCTTGGTGATTGACTATGACCTATTGCGCACAGCGCCGGCCCAACTGAACATTGCCGGTGTCGGTGACTTGCTATCCATCCACACGGCAACATTCGATTGGTGCCTCGCCGAAAGCGCCGGCAGAAGCGAGTACCCTTTTTCGCAACAAGATGTGGACGCCGCGCGTGCCATTCTGGACGACACCATCGCGCACGCAACAGCGATTCGCGACTGTACGGATGACGGTCTCCAAGCGATCGTGGATGGTTACTTAAGAATCAACACGATCTGCTTGCCGGCAGGCCACTACCGCGTGGAAGAAGGCTCCGAGCACTACGTGTTTTACGAACTCGAAGAGCGGCTGCAGCGCGCGTTCATCCACGGTCACATCGTGGGACTCGGTGTCTACTTAATGAGCCGTCTGCAAAAAAACCAGCCGGAAAAGGTTACGGCGTTCATGAACGAGGTAGGACTGAAGTACCATCCGATCGACATGGCTATCCGGCGTGCCGATCTGGCAGCCTCGCTGGGGTCGCTACATGGATTTGTTGAGGGACGCTCGCACCTTTGGTATTCCGCTATCGATGCGGTACCGGTCACTTCAGAATGGATCGACGAAGCAATGAGCGGGTTGCGATTTTAGCCAATCACCTTCACCTCCCCACTGCACCAAGCCGATGGGGGCAGGTCAGAGGGTCAGTGCAACAATCAAAGTGAATCTGTCGAGCCGCCTCGCTAGCGAGTGTTCCACGCGTTTGCGCGCGAACACTGGAAATCGGCCGATCACGTGAACTTGACCTGACGCCTTGTGCAAACGGTACTTGGGCGCGGCGTGGCGTAGTTTCGGCATGATACGTGGCTCCGTTCGAGGCTCACAAAACGGCAAATACCGTTTTGGCACGAAAAAAACGGGCCGCACTGCCGACCGCCGGCAGAGAGTCTAAGCGTAGACTTCAGCAGGGTTTTGGAGAAAATCGGGGCGACTTGATTTGAACAAGCGACCTCTGCGTCCCGAACGCAGCGCTCTAGCCAGGCTGAGCTACGCCCCGCAATCTCGCCGTTAAACCGGCGAAGGAAAGTATTCTACTGGCCCGACAGGCCGGGTCAACGTCCACTGCCACGCTGCCGCCGCGAAGCGCGCCGCGCGAGGGCCACGTCAACTGGAGCGACCTGCGGCGACGGCCCAACGCGCGGGCAAAATCCTCGCGCCGCGCCGACACCCTTTCCCATCCCCCTGCCTGCCATGCTGCCGCCTCACAGCGGCTCGTCCTGCGCACCGACCAGCGGAACGAACCGGCAGCCTGAAAGCCATCGCGATTGCAATCGGCCGCCGACCTTGTGCAATGCTTGCAACTCCTGCCCACTGGGTCCACCGACGGGAATCACTAGGATCCCGCCTTCGGCCAACTGGGATTCAAGGGCCCGTGGAATGTGATGAGCCGCTGCCGCGACAATGATCCGATCGTAGGGCGCCAGCTCGGGCCAGCCGAGCGTGCCGTCTCCCACGACCGTCGTGATGTTGGTATATCCCAAATCGGATAGCAACGCATTTGCCCGTCGCGAGAGTTCCGCGTGCCGCTCCACCGAAACGACGCTCCCGGCCAACTCGGCCAGAACGGCAGCCTGATATCCGCTGCCGGTGCCCACTTCCAAAACGTGTTCACCGCCGGACAATTGCAGCGCCTCGCTCATCAGCGCCACGATGTATGGCTGGCTGATCGTTTGCGAGCAGTCGATCGGAAGCGCGCGATCGGCATAGCTCAGGTGGCGCACGCCCTCGGGCACGAACCGCTCGCGCGGCACGCGGTCGATCGCCGTCAGCACGCGCGACGATCGAATGCCGCGTTGCTGCAAGTCGAGCACCATGGCTCGCCGCTCGTCTTCGAATGGCGACTCGGAGTTCATCGGCAATCGCGTGCTTGGTCCCTTTGGGTGCATGCCAGTGCGGCAACGGCACCCGCGCAGTCGTCCCCGCGAGCGTGATCCGTCACCTGGGCCGCCGCGACCGCAATCAACACCGGCGAGCATCGCGCGCCGCGCAATGCTCCAGTTCGGTCGCCGCGCGTCTTTGCCGGGTGCGGGTCAGACGGCACGTCCGTCGGCTGCCGCAACCGCCGCCGGCTGCCAATCGGAGATTTGCAATTCCACCGACCTGCGGCCGCGAAAGTGATTGATCGTGGGACGATAGGCCACGGCAATCGGCTCGTTCATGGCGCCCAGTTCATCGGCCCAGTCACCGCCGCCGAAGGCCACGGCACGAAATTCTACCCCATGTTGGGCCAGACGCAGCGACAAATGGCGCTGCCCGCCGCCGATCCGCTTGGGCGGCTCGCGCAGCTCCACATCCGAGGTACAGAGCGTCGGCCGTGGGTTCGCATGGCCGAACGGCCCGAGTTGCTCAATGTCGGCGACGGAGCGCTGCGTCAGCGCGCTGAAGGGAACCTCGGCGTCGATTCGCAACTCGGCCACTTTCGGTCCACCCGCCAACTCGGCCGACGCGTGCTCGAAGAACTGAGCCCGAAAGTCGTCGAGCCGGCTTTCCTCGATCTTCAGGCCGGCGGCCGCGGCATGGCCGCCGTGGCTCAACAGGTGCTCGTCGCTGGCCGCCAGCGCCTCGTGTAAATTGAATCCGTTGATACTCCGGGCGGAACCCACGCCCGGCTTGACCCCGACCGAATCGAACGCAATGAGCACGACCGGCCGGTGATACTTCTCGGCCAGCCGCGCGGCAACGATGCCGATCACGCCGGGATGCCAGCCGCGATCCGCCAGAACCAGGGCCGGATCGTTCTCGGGATCGAACTGTTCGGTGGCCTGCTTGTTGGCGGCCCGATAGATGCTGCGTTCGAGGCTCTCGCGGCTCTTGTTCAACTCGTTCAGATACGCGGCCAAGGCCGAGGCGCGTTCGGCCGAGTCGGTGGTCAACAGCTCAATCGCCAGGGCGGCTTGTCCGAGCCGTCCGGCCGCGTTCATGCGCGGCGCGAGGCTAAAGGCGATGTCTTCGCTCGATAAGTGCGGTTTTTTGTCAAGTTCGGTCAGTTTCAAAAGCGCGGCCACGCCCAGTGCGGGTCGTTCGTGCAGGCTCATCAATCCGTGTCGCACGAGCACGCGATTCTCGTCAACCAGCGGCACGACGTCGGCCACGGTCCCCAGCGCTACCAGCCCCACGGCCTGCATCAGAAATGCGCGCATTGGCTGACTGACCTTCTTTGCCTGGCTGGCGCGTTGGCACAGGGCCCATGCCAGTTTGAACGCCACGCCCGCACCACACAGTCCGGCGAAAGGATAGCTCGAGCCGGGCAGCGCCGGATGCACGATCGCCGCCGCATCAGGAAGCTCCGATCCAAACTGATGGTGGTCCGTGATGACCAACTCCAGACCCAACTCGCGCGCGGCCAGAGCTTCGTCGACGCTGGCAATCCCGCAGTCGACCGTGATGATCATTTGGGCACCGCGCTGGCGCAGCGTGGCCAGAGCCTCGCGATTCAGCCCGTAGCCCTCGTCGATCCGATTGGGCACGTAGTAGCTTACGTCGGCCGCAAGCAGCTTGAGGCACAAGAACAGAATCGAGGCGCCGCTCATTCCGTCCACGTCGTAGTCGCCATAGACCACGATTCGCCGACCCGCCGCAACGGCGGCCATGACGCGGTCGGCGGCCTCAGCCAGTCCGGGTAATTCCTCTGGATCGCGCAGGCTGGCAAGCTTCGCGTCGAGAAACGTGCGGGCCGCCGATGGATCGCAGATGCCCCGGCATACCAGCAGTTGGGCGACGACGGCCGGCACCTTCGCCGCACGCTCAAGGGCCCCGATTCGTGCCTGGTCATGCGGATGAATCCGCCACTGCTTGGCCATGTCGTCCCTGAACTAAGAATCTCCGGCAACGACTGATGGGGGCGGCCACCACCGGAAGAATCGAATAGCGAATGCACCGCGACAGAACGTTTGCAACAACGTGGCGCGGCACCGGCTGACGCGTGCCACGAGAAAGGTGCCGGCAATGCGCCTATTTCTTCTTCTCGGTATGCATCGTATGACGCCGCAAGCGAGGGCTGTATTTCTTGAGCTTCAGCTTCTCACCACCGGTCTTGCGGCGCAGCGTGTAGTTGTAGTCACCCGTCTCCTCGCAAACGAGAAAAACGGTCTCGACCTTCTTCTTAGTTTTCGCCATCGTCGGCAAACTCCTCGCTCACTCGCGAAACGGGCGTTCCGGCAGGCCCCGTCGCCGGAACCCACGGCTCTATAGAAAGGACCGATTCTACCCTGCCCCGCCGGTATCTGGCCAGAGGCGAATTCCGCGGGCTGGCACGGTCGGAGACAATGTGAAGTTTGGTCATCGCGCCGCCGCGCAGAGGCTTCCCGCCGCCAACCTTGATGCCCGATTTCGCCGTTTCTCGGCCGCCTGGGTCCATGCGACGGGCGGCTTGGGCATTTCCGCCCGTGCTACGTGTACTCCTGCTGGGACGTATCGCGTACACTAAGAGTATCCGGACACTTCAATCGAAAACGAAAACACGTCGGGCCGCCCGACGCATCGCGGCGTCGGCTGGTATTCTTTTTGGGCCGATGGGACCGTTGACTCCGAGGAATGTCGCGCGGGGTGCTGGTCCGCCATTCGGCGGAAGCGCTCCGCGTCGCGAGAAGTGGCTCAATCCTAGACGGACTACTCGCCCGGCAACCGCGAACCGAGGAGCGGCAAGTCGGCGAGCGGTGCGCATCGTTCAGGGTCGGCAATGAGCGAACGTCCGCCAGACTCCGAATCCTCTTTGGCACCGCGCTCTGGGTCCGAACACGCGCCCGCTGTGCCGCCGTCCGAGGTGCCTTCGGCGCCACCGGTCGATCGCGAGCGGACCAGACCAAACGAAAGTCGCCTGCGCACCCAAGCTGCACAATCCAAACAGGGACCGCCTGCGTCCGCGTCGACGGCTCCACCTCCGCTTCCAGGTTCGGCGCCCGTTAGCGCCCCGCCCGCCGCGCCCCAGGCGAGTGCCGTGGATGCCGCAATCGGCGAGGAGCCGGAAGAGACGCGTGGAACGGCCCACTACGTGCTGTTGCAGCTCCCCAGTTGGCTGGCCAGCATGGTCGTCCACTTGGCACTCGTGCTGCTATTGGCACTAGTGACATTCGGGGTCGAGGGGCGCGGCGGACTGCACGAGCTGCTGATCTCGGTCGATTCGCGCGGTACCGAGACTCCGATCGAGCAACTCGATGAGCAGATGATGGAGTCCGATGATTCACTACAGCAGGAAATCGAGATTGCTCAACCGGAAACCGTCGTCAACTCGGAGCTGGATACGCTGTCAAACGCAATCGGTCTGGTCCGCCCCGACGACGCGCTAGGCCAGACCGATCTGGGAGCGGTCGGTGGGGCTGTTGGTGACGTGCCCGGCGGCAGTTCGCTGGCGCTTCGGATGGACGGCGCAATCCGCGCCCAAATGCTCCGCGAAGCAGGCGGCACTCCCGAAAGCGAAGAGGCGGTGCAGCGCGCCCTGTACTGGCTGGCCGAACACCAGCTCTACGATGGCAGTTGGCAATTCCAACATCAAAAAAGTCCGAAGTGCCACGGCGCGTGCACCGAACCAGGTACCACGCCCGGAAAGATCGCCGCCACGGCATTGGCGTTGCTTCCTTTCTTGGGCAGCGGCCAAACGCACCTCGTCGGCACGTATCGCACGAACATCGATCGCGGGCTACGGTTTTTGGTTCGGTCGATCGAAATCCGAGGCGATTTGGGGAGCCTGTACGAACAGGGCGGGCAAATGTATGGCCACGGCCTGGCCTCGATCGCATTGTGCGAAGCGTACGGCATGACGCGCGATCCGACGCTGCGCGAAGCGGCTCAAGCTTCGGTGAACTACATTGCCGAGGCTCAGGATCCTTCCGGCGGAGGCTGGCGCTACATGCCGCAGCAGCCAGGCGATACGTCGGTCGTGGGCTGGCAACTCATGGCGCTCAAGAGTGCGCAAATGGCCTATCTCCGCGTCCCACCTGGTACCATGCGCAAAGCCAACTACTTTCTCGATCACGTGCAGAGCGATCGGGGTGCCGTCTACGGCTATCAACGCCCGGAACGCGGCCGGCCCGCGACGACTGCGATCGGATTGCTGTGTCGCATGTACCTGGGCTGGTCGCACGATCAGCGCCCGCTGCGCCGTGGCGTCAACATCCTTGCCACGATGGGGCCGTCGACCGACGATTCGCGCTTTCGCAATAACATGTACTACAACTATTACGCTACGCAAGTCATGCGCCACTATGGTGGCTCAGACTGGAAGCGCTGGAACGAAGTCATGCGCGAGTACTTGATCAAGACGCAGGCCACCAAAGGGCACGAGACGGGCAGTTGGTTCTTTCACGGAACCGACCACGGCACCAGCGCCGGCGGTAGGCTGTATTTCACGGCGCTAGCCGCGATGACGCTCGAAGTGTACTATCGCCACATGCCGCTCTACCGTCCGCAGAGCACACAAACTCCGCCCGAATAGTACCCGCCGCCGTCATGCCCGAATCGACGAACGTGAGCGGTGCCGCCGTTGGCCCGGCTGCTGCTCGCAGTGGCCCGATGCGCGTGGTCCCGGTGATCGACCTCAAAAATGGATCGGTTGTGCGCGGCGTTGCTGGGCAACGTGAAATTTATCGCCCGATTCAAAGCCGGCTTGTTTCCAGCGCGCAACCGGCAGCCGTCGGACGCGCATTGGCCGAACTCGGCTTTCGCGACGTCTACGTGGCCGATCTCGACGCCATTGCCGGGCGAGAGCCCGCCTGGCCGATCTACGCCGAACTCCTCGATTGCGGATTGCAGTTGATGGTCGACGCGGGGCCGTCGACCGTCGAACAGGTTATCGCCATGCGAGGCTTCCACTCGTGCGGCCGGCGGATTGCAGCAATCGTTGCCGGGCTGGAGTCGCTCCGCTCGATCGGTTCGCTGGCCGCGATGCGCGCGGCGACCGGCACGGCACACTTCGTCTTCAGCCTCGATCTCAAGGCGGGTAGGCCGCTAACGAACATACCTTCCTGGCAGCGGCTAAGTCCGATGCAGATTGCCACGATTGCGCTGCGGGCGGGCGTGCGGCGCATGATCGTGCTGGATCTGGCCGCGGTAGGCGTGTCGCGGGGTGTTCCAACGACCCAACTGTGCCGCGCTTTGGCGTGCCACGACCCGACGTTGGAAATCATTGCCGGTGGTGGCGTACGCGGACCCCGGGACTTGTGCATTCTAGAATCCGCCGGATGCACCGCCGCGTTGGTTGCCTCGGCATTGCACGATGGTAGGCTGTCGCCCGAGGACTGCCGGCGATGATGAGCGCTTGCTGGGTTCCGGCGAGTGAGCAGCGAAAGCTACCACCATTCCGGTTCGCGCTTTTCCCGAAATGCGGCGAGCCCTTCGGCCGCGGCTTCGGTCGTGCGCGAGGCGGCGCTCACCGCCGCACCGGTCACCAACTGCGACAGCAATTGCTCGCCGATCGTCTCGTTCAAAAGCCGCTTGGTCATTTGCAACGCGTCGGGTGCAGACATCGCGACTTCGCCGACTAGCTCGTGGGCCCGGGCCCACACCTTGTCGTCGTCAACGACTTCTTGAAACAGCCCGAAGTCGTGGGCTTCATGGGCGTCGATGACGCGGGCGGTTAACAGAAGTTGCGCCGCGCGCGATCCGCCGATCCGAAACGCCAACAGTGGCGCGACCATCCCGGCCACGATCCCGCGCCGGGGTTCCGGAAACCCAAACATGGCACGCTGACCGGCCACGACCAAATCGCACGCCATCACGATTCCGGCACCACCAGCCACCGCCGGACCGTTGACCGCCGCCACCAATGGTTTTGGGAAGCGTAGCATTTTTTCGATCAGTCCGTGGTAGACCACCGAATCGGAATGCCATTGCGCTTGCGGATCGTCGGTCTCGGCCGTGGTGAGCATTTCCGAGAGATCCATTCCGGCGCAAAACGACGGGCCGGCTCCCGTGACAACCACGCCGCGCACTTTGCGCTCCAGGTGCAAGTCGTCCAACGCCTGATGCAACTCGGACAGCAAACCTCGTGACAAGGCGTTGCGCTTGTCCGGACGATTCAGCGTAACGGTAGCCGTGTGCTGGTGGACCTGAATCTTGACAATCGGTTCCATGTGGGCTTGATCATACAAGGTTGAATCATCCCGTTCGGCGTGACGCAGGGCTCGAACATGCGCGCATTGTACCGCAACAAGGCCGCCCGCCCTAGCAGCCGGTGCGGCCACCTTGGTCCAACAAGCGGCGGTTGCCGGTCGCTCGCCCAATGCAGCACCGCAACCGCTAGACAACGCGGCGACGCGGCCATCGGCCGGCAGGGATCAGACCTGAAACACGCCCAGTTGGAACGGCCGCTCCTGTACGTGCCGGGTGACGACTTCCAGCGACATGGCCAGCACGTCTCTCGTTTGCGCGGGGTCGATAATCGCGTCGAACCACCCGCGTGCCGCGGCATGGCGCACGTCGGTGGCCGCGTCGTAGTCGGCCTTCACCTTGTCGCGAAGTTGGGCCAACTCCTGGGCGTCGACCTCGTGTCCCTGCCGCTCGAGGCTTTTGACGGTTACGTCCAATAGCGTCGAGGTCGCCTGCGCGCCGCCCATCACGGCCTGTCGGGCCGTCGGCCAGGCGAAGATCAGCCGCGGATCGAACGCTTTGCCGCACAACGCGTAGTTTCCGGCTCCGTACGATCCGCCGAGTACGACCGTCAATTTTGGCACGCGGCTGTTGCTGATCGCGTTGACCAGCTTGGCGCCGGCTTTGATGATGCCGGCCCGTTCGCTATCCCGCCCGACCATGAATCCATTCACGTCCTGCAAGAACACGATCGGAAGCCAATCTTGATTGCAGTTCATGATGAAGCGGGCCGCTTTGTCCGCGCTATCGACGTAGAGCACGCCCCCGAACTGAAACGGCCCGTCCGCCGGACGAACACGATGGTGTTGATTGGCCACGATCCCGACGGGGAACCCGTCGATTCGCGCGGTTCCACAAACAATCGTCTGGCCGTATTCCTTCTTGTACTCGTCGAAAGTGTCACGGTCGACAATGCAGTCCAACACCTCGCGAACTTCGTAGTCGTCGCGCGGATCGGTGCTGACCAAATCGTACAAATCCGTGCCCGGGCGAGCCGGCGGCGCTGGCGCCTGCCGCGTAAAGGGCGAAGCCGGATCGGCCGAGTCGGGGCGGACCGCCGCAACAAGACGGCGGAGGCGCGCCAGGCATGCTTCGTCGGTCGGATCGCGATAATCGATCGTTCCGCTGGTTTGCGCGTGCATTGCGGCTCCGCCGAGATCCTCACTCGACACCTCTTGTCCGATCGCGCTTTTCACCAATGCCGGTCCGGCCAGGTAAAGACCCGAACCCTCGGTCATCAACAGCTTGTCGCAGAGCACCGGCAGATATCCGCCACCGGCAACGCAGTTGCCCATAATCGCGGCGATCTGTCCCAAACCGCCGGCTGAGATGATGGCGTTGTTTCGAAAGATTCGGCCAAAATCGTCTTCGTCCGGAAACACATCTTCCTGCAACGGCAGAAACACTCCGGCTGAGTCGACCAAGTAGACCAGCGGCAAACGGTTTTGCATGGCGACGCGTTGTGCCCGCAAAACTTTCTTCGTCGTCGCGGGGAAGAAGGCGCCCGCTTTTACGGTTGCGTCGTTCGCAATCACAACGTGGCGTCGTCCTTCGATCGTGCCGATACCGCAGACGACGCCGGCGGCTGGCGCCCCGCCCCACTCGTCGTACATCCGCCAACCGGACCACAGCCCAAGCTCAAGCCAAGGTGTCTCAGGATCGAGCAGCAATTTGAGCCGGTCGCGCACGAAGAGTCGCCCTTTGGCCTGCTGACGCTCGATGGCCTTGGGTCCGCCACCCTGGGCTAGGGCGGATTCGTCGTTTTCTAACTGCTGGGCTAACAAAGACAGCGTGGCGTCGGCGTCGACACTCATTGCGAACCTTTTTCGATGGAAAATGCCTTGCCACAGGCGCACCAGCGACACATCAGACACTTAGGCTGCGTGATCGCCACAATCGGCACTGGCTGGACTAGGGGGCTGTGGCCCCGAATAATTTTCGCAACGGCCGGCACGAGATCGTTCGGGAGGCCCGAGGCGATTTTTTCCGGGAAATTTCGTGGCGCAATCCGCACCGTTTTCAGTGAATGTAGCCGGCGCGCAACGGCCCGACGAGTGCAAATATCCAAGCATTCTCGCGGCGCAGCGTCTCGCGGATATTCCCGGGAATAGTCGCCAGCACAGCCAACGAAGCACTTGTTAGGAATCGGCGCAAAGAAGGGGCGCTGCCAAAACACCACGTCTCTTGGCAGCGAAGGATGCCTGGCGGCAACATGCCAGGCCCGCAAGATGGCCATTCGGCCGCGGAACAGCCTGATCTAACCCCTTGAAAATCATGGGTTTGACTCCATGAGCGCGGACTTCCCCCAACCTTTGGCACCCGAAGTGCTTTCCCTTTGGGCCGACCAACATCGCACCCGCGACCAGTCCCTTCCGCAATCGAGGAGCGAGCCCTTGGCCAAGCAAGCCCGCAAGACCGCATCATGCCGCAATGGCGTTGCCACAGGCGCCTCTCGGAAAGCGACCGCTTCGGCCAACCGATCCAAGCGCACGCGCTCGAAGAATAAGCAAGCTGGCGTGCCGACTGACGATGTGGCAGCGAAAAACGTGAACGGCAAGGCGATCGACGAGATCGCCGACGACGACGTCGATGCCGCCATTGACCCGGCGGAGAACGTCGACGTCGAGGAAATCGTCAGCGGCTCTGCCGAGTGCATCGACGATCCGGTACGGATGTATCTGATGCAAATGGGAGAGATCCCGTTGCTGACACGCGCGGAAGAACTCGCCAGCGCGCGAAAGATTGAAAAGACGCGCACCCGTTTCCGCAACAGCATGTTGGCCAACGATTGTGTGTTGCAGGGCGCGGTGCAACTGCTGGAAAAGGTTCGCGACGGCGCGCTACGGCTCGATCGAACCATCGAAGTGTCGGTAACCAACACATCGGAGAAGAAGCGAATCCTCCGCCGCTTGGTGCCGAACCTTGCAACGCTGAACAAGTTGTTGTGCGAAAACCAGCGTGATTTCCGCGTGGCCATCGGCCGAAGCAATCCGATGTCGCTGCGGCGCGAGTCCTGGCGACGATTGGTCCGTCGCCGGTATCGAGCCGTGCGCTTGATCGAGGAACTCAATCTGCGCACGCAACGCTTGCAGCCGCTGTTGGACAAGATCGCCGAGATCTCCGATCGCATGGCTACCATTCGGGCCCAATTGAGCGAGCGCGCCGACGGAGTTCCGACGGCCGACCCGCGCGAGCTGCGGCGCGAGCTGCACTACCTGATGCGGATTACGCTCGAAAGCCCGGCCACGCTGCACCGGCGTATCCACCGTACTGCCGAGCTGCAAGAGGCCTATGACGCCGCGAAGCGCGAACTGTCGGCCGGCAACCTGCGGCTGGTCGTCTCGATCGCCAAGCGGTACCGCAACCGCGGGCTTAGCTTCCTCGACTTGATCCAGGAAGGAAACACGGGCCTGATGCGGGCAGTTGACAAATTCGAGTCGGCGCGCGGTTACAAATTCTCGACGTACGCCACCTGGTGGATTCGCCAGGCCATCACCCGGGCGATCGCTGACCAGAGCCGCACGATTCGCGTGCCGGTCCACATGATCGACGCGATGACCCGTGTGCGCACCGTGACGCGCGACCTGGTACAAGAAAACGGTTGCGAGCCGAGCGTGGAACAGACGGCCGCGGCGGCTGGACTGTCATTGGAGGACACGCGCTGCATCCTGAAGATGGCTCGCCAGCCGCTGTCGCTCGACCAACCGGTCGGCGATCACGACGACAGCTACTTTGGTGAGTTCCTCGAAGACCATCGCGAGGACGATCCGCTCTATGGCTTCAATCAGGAACTGCTCAAGGATCGGTTGGCCGACGTACTGTCGAGTCTCAATCACCGCGAACGCGAAATCCTTCGCATGCGGTACGGGCTGACCGACGGCTACGCGTACACGCTGGAAGAAGTCGGCAAAATCTTCTCCGTCACCAGGGAGCGTGTGCGGCAGATCGAGGCCAAGGCCGTCCGCAAACTGCAACAGCCATATCGCTCCCGCGACCTGCTCGGATTTTTGGATCGGGCCGACGTGCCGGTTGAGATGCAGTCGGAAGTCTGAGGCGGTGCCTGCCCACGGCCGGCGCACGCGAATCGGCCACCGGGTGCGACGCAGCGACCGGGTCCTCTTACAGCCCGATGCGGGCGGCGCCTGAAACTCGGCGGTCTACTGCGCTTTGGTCAGCCGCGCCGATAGACTCAACTGGTGGCTGTAGCGGCTCTGAATCCAACCGCCCACGACCTGTGCCGCCGCTTCGTGGCCCTGCTCGTTGAACGCTTCGGTATGGCGCTGGTAGGGCGACTGTTGGCAAAGTCGCAACGACGGCAGCAGGTCGATCAATGGAAGTTTTCGGTCGGCCGCGTAGCAGGCGAATTTTCGCTGTGGCAGGTCGACGTCGAGCTGCTTCTGCGTGTATCCGTTGCGTCGCGCCAGTGTGTCGCACAACTGACCGTTGACCTGGAACTCACCCGGCACGAGCACTACCGCCACGGCCAGATCGGCGGCCCGGCACTGCGCAACGAGACGGTCCACCCTTCGATAGGTACGAGCCCAGCGCTTGCGCATCGTGTCGTCGATAGGCGTTCGGCAGGCGGCCAACTGTGGGCCGATCGTCTCGCAGAACGATTCCAAGTCGTCCGCGGGCTCGACGGCAGTTGTCCTCGTCTCCGGCGCCGCCGATGATGCGCCCAACGCCCGGGCCAACTCGAACTGACGCCAGTCGAACCAACTTGCGGCAGGAACCTCGCGCGTCAGATCATCGCACACCGACAGCACAATCAGGGCCAAATCGGTCCGTGTGGCTACTAGCTGCTCGGTGATCTCACCGGCGGCGTGACGGGTCCAAGGTTGGTGCGATTCCACCGATACGATTCTGACGCCTGGCAACTCGCGCTCGACCCGATCCAAATAGGCACTTTCTGCGGCTCCTCGGGTCGGCAGCTCGTCGGAAAGCACGGCGACGCGTAGTGGACCGACGGCAAGCTGCGAAACGCGTTCATCCACAACGTCGCGGCCGGCAGCCAGAGCCGGTGCACCGGCTGACTCAACCGTGGGTGAAACGGCCATCGTGGCCAGAAGTTCGCTCGTCGTGATGCGCTTGTAACCTTGTAGACAAGCCTCAGCGGCGACCACCAGGATGATCGAGGCAACGATGATACGACCCAGCCCGCGCGGCAGAAAACCGTGCGTCGGCGGCAGCCAGCCGGCCACCCGGGGAACCATCCCCGTCGAAGCCGCGACAAGAACGGTATACCAGGCGACAGCCGCCGTTAGAAACGCCACGTCGACGCGTGGCACGGGGCCGACGATGGTCGCCGCGGCGTATGCAAGAAACACGCCGATGACTAGCCGGCCGAGGAATCGACCGTTCGCCCAATCGACCGCGTTGGCCGAAGCACGCCTCGCCGCCCATTGCTCCCAGGCGACGCGCCCTTGAATCAACACGCACGCAATCAACACAATCGCGGCCGGCACGAGCACGTGTTCGCTGCGTGCGAGTTGCACGCGGAATCCAATCAATACGACCGCCAGCCCGGCGGTCAGAATCGCCCCTAGCCCAAGCACTAGCGGCAAGAGTGTGGCGAACCGGCGCGAAGCGCCAGACGAGTGGCAGGCGGCCAATGCGGGCAGTCTCGGCATCGATACCTCCTTGCAGTGACCGGCAAGCGATCCGATTCGGACCAACACGACCAATCAAAGAGGCAGATTCAATGGGTTGCGGGACGTGCTGCTGCTTACCGACGTCTTCCTTGACACCACCGCCTGATGGAACAAACCAAATATCCCATTGCCCAACGGTGGTCAATCCCGATTGCGCTGACACGCGATCTTCGCTATTGCTGCTCATCTCCTATATCGGGTGCCGACGTCCACCGCGATGAGCAGATTCCCAGACCGGATTCCAGCCGGGAAATGGAGTCGGCCCCTACTTAGTTCGACGTAACCGATTCGCGATTGGTTCGCCGAACGGCGCGGCGCCACGCGGCTGCGCGAGATTGAGAAAAATGGCACAATGTCGCGCCAGCATCCGTTGCTGGCACGACTCAGCGCCTATCGTATGACGTCGCAAGTCGATCGCCAGTCAACTGGCGGAGCGGGCCAGATCGACCGATTGCAACACGCTGCCGGTCGCTGGCGACTTGTTCAACACGTAGAAATGAATCCCCGGCACGCCGCGCTCGACCAACGCGCGCACCTGTTCGGTGGCGAACTCGACGCCGATCTTGAACTGCGCGTCCGAGTCGGCACCGGCGGATTCTAGCGCGCCGCGAAACGTCTCGGGCAACACCGCACCGCACAGCGACGTGATGCGCTGGATCTGCGCCAGGTTCGTTACCGGCAGAATGCCAGGCACGATCGGCACGCGAATCCCGATGGCATCGCACTGATCCCGAAATCGCCAAAAATCCTGGTTGTCGTAGAACAATTGCGTGATCACGACGTCGGCTCCGGCGTCGACCTTGCGGCGAAGATTTTCTAGATCGGCCTTCGGACTGGGGGCCTCTTGGTGCGTTTCCGGATACCCGGCCACGGCAACGCCGAAGTCTGGGAACTCGCGCCGCAATAGCTCGACCAACTCGTTGGCATAGGACAGTCCTCCGGCCACCGGCGTGAACTTGCTCTCTCCGCGCGGCGGATCACCGCGCAGGGCCACGATGTTTTCGATGCCGCGCTGCGCTGCTTCTGCCAGATACCCACGCAACTGCTCGACGGTGGACCCAACACACGTCAGGTGCGACGCGGTTGGAATACGAAAGCGTGATTGCACCTGTTCAACGACTTCCAGCGTCTTGTGCCTTGTGGACCCCCCTGCCCCGTAAGTACACGTTATGAAGTCGGGCCGAAAGGTTGTCAGCCGCTGGACGTGGTGAAACAGTTCCTGTTCGCTGGCCGCCGTCTTCGGCGGAAACAACTCGAACGACAGGCCACATTTGCCAGGGCCATACGCTTCTGCAAATCGCATACGGAAGAAGACTGATCGTTAGGGAAATGGGCACGGGTGGAAAGGACTCGATGTTCTAGCGGGCACAGCCGGCGCTTGAAGCAATCAGTATAGCCTGTTGCAGCCGCGCCGGGCAGAACACCTGGCTCAGAATGCGGCCAGTGCCGGCTGCTACAGCGACAACGGTTCCAGCGAGAGCGCTTCACCCGAGCGCTTGCGCTCCTCGACGGTCAGCCGGTACATGTCGTGCAAGAGTTGAATGTCGCAGGGGCGCTGTTCCACGTTGCGACGTTCGAACATCCGCTGCTGCGTGGCGACCATCACTTCGACCGGTGCTTCGGTCACCTGCCCGAACAGTCGGGCGTAGTTCACGAAACTAGGAACGTTCGTGGTCACGAATCCATAGACCATGCTGCACGCGCCGATCGTCTTGCCGGTGAAGATTCCGGTGTTGATCGCCGTCTTGGCGTAGTCGCCGATGATCGCGCCAACGAACTGCATGCCGGTAGCCACCTTCTGGCCCTGATATTCCATGTTGACCTGGCCGTAGGTGTTCTTGAGATCGCTGTTGCACGTGCCCGCTCCCAGGTTAATCCAGCTCCCCAGGTAACTGTGGCCCATGAATCCGTGATGTTGCTTGTTGGTATAGGGCTCGATGATCGACGCTTCGACCTCGCCACCGATCTTCGCAGTGTGGCCAATCGCCACTCCGTCCTTCAGCGCCGCATGTTCCAACACCCTTGCGCCGGCCCCGACGTATACCGGTCCGCTCACGTAGCAGTACGGTCCGATCGTGGCTCCGGCTTCCAACACGATCGGCCCGCCGCGCGTGTCGGCGACGACGTGCTGGCCGAGCGTTGCGCCCGGCGCAGCGAACACACCATCGGCCCGTTGTTCGTATTTGCCCTGGGCAAGGCGATGCGCGAGGTTCGAACCCAGGATGTCGGTGTGATAGCGAATGATGTCGTGCGGATACTCCAACAGCGGCAGTTCCGCCTGGAGTGGCGGCAGCTCAAGGCTGCGGAGCCGGTCGTCGACTTTGTCGGTCGCTTGCGCGCTGGCATCCGCTTCGAAGCGACCGTCCGGAACGATGGCGGCGGCAACCACGTCGCCCGTCGTGACGATGCCCGGCTTGTCCGCGGCAAGCAGTTCGCGCAGTTGGCCAAGCACAGCTACCGAAGGAACGGTCCGCGCGTTGAGCCAGAGAGCATTGCCCCGGCCCCTCGCGTTCCCGTTGCCAAACTCCGGATAGTCGGCCGCAACGATGTCTGCCAAGTGAGGTCGAACACAGGCCCGCACAGGCCGATCCAACGCCTTGGCCACGTCCACCAGGCGGTACGCGCCGCAGCCGATGGCAAAAGCCGGTTTGCCAATTGCCACCGGATCCAATTGAGCGACGTGCCGGTCTTCGAAGAGCACGAGCGACATGGCAGCAAACAAATCCTTGTGCAAGGCAAACCAGATGACACCCCGGCGTGGCGCAAACAACTCCAAAGTCGGCGCGCACGCAGGGCTTGTTGTAGTTTAGCTTACAGGATTCGCCGTTTTAGCGGGTTTTGGCGCAACCTGCCTGTGGGAAGCTCGCCATTGCGTGGGCCATCGTGATTCGGCCCGCTCAGGCTCGCAAACACGCACTTGCCGGCTAGAACCGCGGAATCTGCACAGGCTGGCCGCCCTTCATCGCCGACATGTGTGCACAGATGCCGGTCATCGTCCAGTTGGCACTGGTCGGCGCGTCGGGCAGCGGATCGCGATCGTCGACGATCGCGCTGAGAAACTCGTGAGCCAGGTGCGGATGCGAGCCGCCGTGCCCGCTCCCCTGCGTAAACGACAAGTGCTGTGCCTCGTCGGCATCGTAAACACCCTTGGTCGTGAACCGGCGGATTCCTTCTGGCAGCCGATCGGCGAAGTCGGGCACCGTGACCAGCTCCGGCGTTTCGCCGCGATGCAGGATCGCCTTCTCGTGCTCGATCCGGGGCCACTCGTACGAAACCTTTTCCGCGTACACGTCGAAGCTCTCGATGTACTGCCGCGCGGTTTCGAACAGACTACGCGTGACTTCGGCACAGAGGTCCGAATCGTGCATCGAGAACGTCGCCGTCTCGACTGCGAACGGCGAGCCGTATTTCGACGTCAACTCCTTGCTGATCCGCCCCGATCCGCGGCAGACCACCGTATCGGCCAGCCGGCCCGGCAGACAAAGGCAGGGACTCACACAGTGCGTGGCGTAGTGCATCGGCGGCAGCCCCTCCCAATAGCCGGGCCACCCGGCCATTTCTTGCAGATGGGACCCGCGCAGGAACTGAAGCCGGCCCAACTCGCCCGAATCGTACAACGACTTCACGAACAGAAACTCGCGGCTGTAGACCACGGTTTCCATCATTATGTACTTTGTGCCGCTCTTGCGCTGTGCCGCGACCAAAGCTTCGCACTCATCGATGCTGGTCGCCATCGGCACGGTGCAGGCCACGTGCTTGCCGGCGTTCAAACCCGCAAGGCTTTGCGGAGCGTGATCCGGAATGGGCGTGTTGATGTGCACTGCGTCGATGTCCGGATCAGCCAGCACGTCTTCGTACTTCGTAAACCGTTTCTCCACGCCGAAGGCGTCGCCGACCTGCTTGAGCTTCTCGGGCGATCGTTGACAGATGGCCGCCATTTCAGCATGCGGATGGTTCTGATAAATCGGGATGAACTCCGCGCCGAAGCCCAATCCGATGATCGCCACGCGTACTTTCTTGTCGGCCATGGTCGCAGTGCCTTGGGGGAAATGCCGTGATACGAACCGGAGCTTTCGGCGCCGTGCGCGGAGCCAATGCGTCGGTCGCCGAAGCGTGCCGGGCATGCTAGCCCGTCCGATGCGCAAGGTCAAGAAACCGGCGTGGTTACCGCGCGGCGCCGCGCATCGCGGCGGTTGACTGCGGCTGCTGAAGACGTACACTCGTACGTTGCCACCGAACACTGTTCGGATGCATGCCGAAGTGGCGGAATGGCAGACGCGCTGGATTCAAAATCCAGTGCCCGCAAGGGCGTGTGGGTTCGAGTCCCACCTTCGGTACTTTCTTTTCGCCAGACGCTTGCGCCGCCCCGCCCGGCGCGTTGACTCGGCCCAACCGTTGATCCGGAGCGCTGGTCGGCACGTCGGCAGCCGCCAGCGCACCGGACCGCACAATGTGGCCTGCGACCGCACATCGCTGGCAAGACCTCCGCCAGCAGTCGGCCCGACGCGCCGCGTGCCATTGAGAGCCGCGGTCGCGAATGGCTCGATATTTGCAACCGATTAGAAGCGCCGCCAGCGCTTGCACGGGCCCGACCCTCGAACAGTTCGCACTTGGCACCAAATGTGCACCATCAGTTTCGTAGCCAGGCCTCGGGCCGGCGCAGTCGGGCCGTATCGGCCAAAACCTGACCAACGAAGTAGCCGGAATGGGGTTCGGAAACGAGGAGCCTTAGACGATGAAGACTGATGAATATCTACGACAATGCGGCGTCCCCTTTCAGGTCGTGTCGCACCAAGAAGCGTTTGACGCATTGCGGTTGGCTGAGGCCACTCACACGCCCGGTCGCGAAGTGGCAAAGACGGTTCTGTTACGCGTCGATCGGGGATTTCGCTACGTGGTGGCCGTCCTGCCGGCGACACACCACATCGACTTTGTCGCATTGAGCAAGGATCTGGGCGGAGCGAACGTCGAGCTCGCCACCGAGGACGAGGTCTCCGAGCGCTGCCCGGAATGCGAAGTCGGCGTGCTGCCGCCGTTCGGTTCGCAGTACGACGTGGAGACGATCGTCGACGTCTCATTGGTTGACGACGAAGAGATCGTATTCGAGGGGAGCACGCACACCGAGGCGATTCGGATGTCGTACCAGGATTTCTACAACGTAGAGCATCCGCGTGTCGCAAAGTTTGCTCGCGCCGGCTAGTCGGCCGAGGTAACAACCACCAATCTTACCGTGTGCCGCCGCATGAGGCCGCGGCACGCAGTCCAAAGCCGGCATTCGACGGCGATCCAGATTTCGCGATCGTTGAAGTCGCCGATTTCTGCCACCGGTCGCTGAACTGCCCGGTCGCCCGTGCGTCGTTTCGTACCTCGAATTGGCACGCAAATGGTTGGCGGCCGCGCGATCGGGGCGGCTATAATGCGCCGTGGGCTGGAAGGATGGTGGAGTGTCGCTCCGCGCATCGCGCCGGCCTGACCCGGATTGGCAACGATGTAAACAGAGAGGTGTCGCACGTCGGCTGGACCATCAAGGCAATCGATCGCGGCGCTCCGCGCGCCGCGTTGCCCATATCAATCGCGTGAAGCTTGGAGGGTCAGCAATGCGTTACTCTTCCAACACGTCGGCCAGCGAACGTCGAACCCCGGCATCCGATCCGTCGGCACACTCTGCCAGCGGTCGGAGCCCTACGCCGGCCAACCGTGCCGCATCGCCGGTGCCTGCCGCGGTCCCTCCGGCGCAAGCCGATGGCCGGCCGGTACGCCCTTGGCACCGCTACCTCATGACCCGCTTGCTCACGCTGGTCGGCCGCCCGCCGGTTTCCGTGGCCCTGTGGGACGGCCAGGTCATTCGCACGTCCGACGCCCCGCCCGTCGCCACCGTGGCGATTCACAGTGCCCGGGCCATTCGCCGCATGGCGCGGAATCCCTTCTATCAATTCTGTGAAGCCTACGCGAACGGACAGATTGACGTCGTCGGCGATTTGGTCGACGTGATTACCAAGATGGATGAATCATTGCGCACGTCGCGGGCCGCGCAGTTCTTGTACGAAATGTTTACGAACTGGCTGCGGCTGCCAAAGTTCAATTCACTGTCGGCCTCGCGCGACAACGTGCATCATCACTACGACATCGGAAACGACTTCTACCGGCTCTGGCTCGACGAGCAATTGGCGTATACCTGTGCATACTTTCCGGATCCTGAGGTAACGCTCGAACAGGCTCAGACCGCGAAGTTCGATCACGTTTGCCGAAAGATCTCGCTCCGGCCGGGCGATTCTGTCGTCGAGGCGGGCTGTGGCTGGGGCGGCCTGGCACTGCACATGGCACGCCAATACGGAGCCCGGGTCACGGCGTACAACGTATCACGCGAGCAAATCGCGTATGCCCGACGGCGCGCTCGAGAGGCAGGGCTGGCCGATCGGGTCGAATTCGTCGAAGACGACTGGCGCCGCATCAAGGGGCGCTACGATGCGTTCGTTTCGATCGGCATGCTCGAGCACGTGGGCAAGTCGAATTATCGTCGACTGGGCGAAGTCATCCATCGCTCGCTCACCACGTGCGGCCGCGGCATCATTCACTCGATTGGCCGCAACAAGCCGGCACCCGTCGACCGCTGGATCGAGCGTCGGATCTTTCCGGGTAGTTACCCGCCGTCGTTGGCCGAAATGTTGCAAGTGCTCGAGCCGCGCGAGTTCTCGGTCCTCGACGTGGAGAACCTGCGCCTGCACTACGCAATGACGCTCCGGCACTGGCTCAGCCGGTTCGAGGCGGCGATTGACCAGGTCGCCAAGATGTTCGACGAGCGTTTCGTGCGAATGTGGCGATTGTACCTGGCCGGTTCGGTCTCGGCCTTCGAAACCGGCAGCCTACAGTTGTTCCAAGTCGTGTTCGCCCGCGGCACCGTGAACGAACTGCCTATCACGCGGGACCACCTATACGCCGAAACGCAACCGGCTCCAGCCGCCGTGTCCGCCGCAAACTCAGGATAGCGAGCCTGCTGCCATGGAAACCTGCGACGTGCTGATCGTCGGGGGCGGGCCGGCCGGCTCGTCCTGTGCCTGGGCGCTTCGCCAGTCCGGGCTCGACGTTCTGGTGCTGGACCGTAAGCAGTTCCCGCGCCACAAAGTCTGTGCCGGGTGGATCACGCCGCAGGTCGTCGAAGCGTTGCGGATCGATCTCGACGACTATCGCGCGCACCGAGTCTGCCAACCGATCACTGGTTTTCGTACGGGGCTGATCGGCGGGACCGAGGTGTTCAACGCGTACGACCATCCGGTCAGCTACGGTATCCGGCGGTGCGAGTTCGATCAGTACTTGCTCAATCGGTCCGGTGCCCGAGTGTGTGACGCCGAGCCGGTAGGCCAGATCGAACGCACCACGGGCGGTTGGCGGATAAACGGGACTATTGAGGCGCGCCTGCTCGTTGGCGCCGGCGGCCATTTTTGCCCCGTCGCGCGGCGGTTGGGTGCCCGGTCGATCGCCGGTTCGCAGGTTGTGCGCGCCCAAGAGGTGGAGTTCCTAATGCCCAACGATGGCCGACCATCGGGCAGCGTCGAGGGCAACATACCGGAATTGTTCTTCTGTCCCGACCTGGCGGGCTACGGCTGGTGCTTTCGCAAGGGCGACTATCTCAACATCGGGCTGGGGCGAACGGAGGCCGATAACCTGACCCAGCACGTCGACACATTCGTCGCATTCTTGCGCAAGCGAGGCAAACTGTGCGGCAAGATTCCCGACCGGTTCCAGGGCCACGCCTATCAGTTGTACGAACGGACACAGCCCGCCCTGTGCGACGATCGCGTGCTGCTCGTGGGCGATGCTGCCGGGTTGGCGTATCCGCAGAGCGGCGAGGGAATCCGGCCGGCGGTCGAGTCCGGATTGCTGGCAGCCGAGACCATTCGCCACGCAAACGGCAACTACGACCGGTCAACTCTCGACCAATACCGCCGAACCGTGCTGGCCCGATTCGGCCCTCCGCGCGGTCGCGGCGCAAGCGACCTTCTGCCCGGCAGTTGGTTGCGGGCCATTGCGGCGCGCTTGTTGACGTCGCGCGGATTCGCGCGTCGGGTGGTGATCGAGCGCTGGTTTCTGCACATGCACGATCCGGCGTTGCCAACCGGTGAGCACAGGCCGGCTGAGCCGGAAGTGCTCGAAGTGGGCACATCACGTTAGCGGCACCCTTGTCGCACGCGGCTGTGAACGCCGCCCCAGACTAGCGGACAACAATCTCGACTTGCTCGATAGCTGCGTGTCCCGATTTGCGAAACGGGCGCGGCATCGGCTGGCCGTGGCCTTGCGCGTCGACGGCCCGACACCGCAGGGTGTACTTGCCCGGCGACAGACTATCGTGAACACCAGCCCAGTGGGCTTTGCACAACCGCATGGGCCAGATGGCCGGTGTGCCAGATGACTCGAAGCCGAGCGTGTTGGCGGGGATTCTCTCGTCAGGCAATCCGCCACCCCAGTCATCGGGCGGCGGAAGAATCTGCATGTCGACCCACGGCGCGCGGTCGAAATAGCGATCGTCCCGCGGCCACGTCTGGCCCTCAGGTTGAATCCAGACCTGCACTTTGGAAAGACCGCCGATGCCGACTTGGGCATATCCGGTCAGTGGCAGCTTCTGGCCCGACGCCACCTTGCGCGGTACCGAAAGGGTCGCTGCAAACGTTTTCAACGGGCTGTCGATGTCGTTGCCCTGCTCGGCATACGTGTCGTTGGCGTGCGACATGCTTGAGAGCACGACGTGCGAAAGCCACTTGATCGACTTGAAGCCGTACGCCTCGGGCACCACGATGCGCACCGGCCCGCCCCGCTCCGGCGAAAGCCACTGTCCGTTGAGCTTGTAGCAAGCAATCACGGGAGGCAGGTCAAACGGATCTTCCAATACCCGGCCGATCGGAAGCGAACTGCGAAACATCTGCTTCGGATCGTCGTTGTGATAGCCGTAGTAGTAGACGCGGCGGGCATTGTCCTGCGGTTGTGCTGCCCAAAGGATCTCGCGCAGCGGCACGCCCTCCCAAATGCCCATTCCCAGGGGACAACCGATGTTCAAGCAGGTCATCACCTTTGGAAATCGCACCGCGTGGGTCTCGGCCAGCCGCATCAAGGCCGCGAAATCGAATGCCGTCCCGTCGTCCTGGCTCATCGGCTTGCGGAGCCGTACCTTGTGATCGGCATCTGAGACAACTTCCAGGCGCCACGTGTCGCGCGTCAGTCCGACTTCGCGCTTTTTCTCCTCGGCCAGCGAGTGCGGCACCGGCTTGCCTCGCGAAACGTCGTAGAAATCGTCGGGCATAGTCAGGTAGCTTTCCAGCTTCTCGAGCGCTTCGGACAGCTCGGGCGACGGTGCCTCGCCGGCGCGTACTCGCGACAATAAACCACCGATGGCCAGGCCGCCCGCACCAACTTGCAGGAAGAATCGGCGCGTCAGAGCAATGTGCTCGCGCAAAAACCGGTCTGGATCGTTCATGGCACTAGGCCTCCGTCTTTGTCAATTGGCTTCGCACATGGTCGGACGGGAAAGTAGTTCGTGTCACGGGACGTACCCGAGCCGGTCTTCCAATCGTTTTCGGACATCGGGCCATTCGTCGATCGTCACGCTGTACATCACCGTGTCGCGGAGATAACCGTCCGGCCGGACCATGTGTTTGCGAAGCACCCCTTCGCGCACCGCTCCCAGTTTTTCGATCGCGCCCTGGCTTTGTAAATTGCGAAGGTCAGTCTTCAACTGCACGCGAATCGCGCCTTGATCATCGAACGCGTGCCGGAACATCAAATACTTGCACTCCGGATTGACCAGCGTGCGTTGAAATGGCTTGGCGATCCACGTGAATCCGATTTCCACGCCGCGGTCCTTGCGCCGAATGTCGAGGTACGACGTCATTCCCACGGCCTGGCCGTGCTCGCGCGCCACAATCGCAAACGGACAGAATCCGGGCAGTGAGTTCAAGTGCTGAATCAATTCCCGAAACCCTTCAGCAGAAAACTCGCGCGGGGGAAAGTGGTAAGTGAACAGGTCCGGCGTGGCCGATTCGGCCATGCCAGCCGCATGGTCGGCGGTCAACGGCTCGAGCCGGGCTGCGCGTCCTTCCAGCGTGATGGGTTGAATGTCCATGATTTACTGCGTGCGGTGCGCAGCGTCCAAAACGAGTGGACCAGGGCCTCGGCAAACAACATAATCGGTCTTGCCGCCGCGGGCGAACGCTTTCCCACAACCTTCGACCAGGACATCCTTGATGGCCCGAATCCCGCCCCTTGCCGTCGATCAAGCCGCGCCGGCCGCCCGAGCCGAGCTAGAGGAACAGATCGCTGCGCATGGCCGCGTGACCAATATGAAGTGTACGCTGGCCCGATCGCCGGCGGCCCTGACGGCGCTAATGCAATGGTACGCGTTGTACGACGTCGTCGTGCCGGTGCTGGGACAGCGCGGAACCACACTGTTTTGCCATGCGATTTCGAGCGAGACCGACTGCCTGGTCTGCTCGACGTTCTTTCGCCGCTGGCTCTCCGAGCAAGGAGACGATCCCGACGCGCTGGTGCTCGACGAGCGCCAGCGCGATCTGGTGGCGTTTGGCCGCCAACTGGCGCGCGATGCACACGCCGTGTCTGACGCGCTATACGCCCGGCTCGCATCTTGGCTTTCGTCGGAAGAGATCGTCGCGCTAACCGCCTTTGGGGCAATGATGGTGGCCACGAATCTGTTCAACAATGCGTTGCAAGTCGACCTGGATGATTACCTCGCGCCATTCCGCCAGACGGCCGCGCAAGAAAAAGGAACAAGATCGGGCTGATGAGCAAAGACTTGGCATCGCGCGTGGCCTTGATCACCGGCGCCGCCCACGGGCAGGGGCGCGCCGCCGCGCTGGCGCTGGCGCGCGAGGGAATGCACGTCGCGGCGATCGACGTCGCCCAAACGCTCGGCTATCCCGGCTATCGCATGGGCTCATCGGAAGACCTGACTTCGCTGGTTGATGAATGCCGACGTCTGGGCGTCGAAGCCCACGCATTTGCAGCCGATGTGCGCGACGATCCGGCCGTGGCTGACGCCGTGCAAACGACTATCGAGCGGCTGGGACGCATCGACCTGCTGTTCAACAATGCCGGTATTTGCGCCTATGGGATGGCTCACGAGCTAACCGAAGACGCCTGGGACACGATGTTGGACATCAATCTGAAGGGCGCGTGGATCGTGGCACGCCACGTCATTCCGCACATGATTCGCCAAAAGTCAGGCGTGATCATCAACAACTCATCCATCGCGGGCATGCGCGGCATGGCCCGCTTGAGCCACTACGCCGCGTCGAAATGGGGACTGGTCGGCTTGACCAAGTCGTGGGCGATCGAGCTGGCACCGCACAACGTGCGCGTCGTATCGTTGCATCCGACAGGTGTCGACACGCCGATGAACGACGGGCTGGCCGCGATGGAAGGGGCCACTCCGCGACAAATCGCGGAACGTTCGGCCGGCAACTTGCTGGACGTGCCCTGGATCGATCCGGAAGACGTGGCCGCGGCCGTCGTCTTCTTGGCGTCGGACAAGGCCCGATTCATCACCGGTTCGCAATTCGTCGTTGATGCGGGGCTCTTGACGCGCTAGTCAGCACCGGCGCGCACCGCTGCACTACAGCGCATCCAGAATCTCGACCTCGTCGCCTACGCGGATCGTACACGGACGCGAGCGTACCGGCCGTGTGTTGGTCGTCAGCCGGTAGAAGTGATCGAAGCGCGACGTCGCTGCCCACGCGGGCAAAGTGGCCTGCCGCCGCTCGGCAAACGTCTTGGCGAATCGTGGGATCGGTTCGCCCGTATACGGGTTGCGCGGCGGCACGGGACAACGGGCACAAGGGTTGCTGCCCTCCCACTCGGCTTCTCCGATGCGAAACCGCACCGCGCGCGACCCATCAGCCACCAAACGATCCTCCCAAAACGGCTCGTCCGCTTCGATTTCCAGGTTCGGACGAAATCGGTCGCGCGTTTCGTCAGCGGTCAGTCCGGGATACCAGCTTGCCACTTCGGCCAGCGTGGCGGTGCTGATCACCGTCGGTCCAGGCGATTCTACGTCGTCGGGGAACCCGCCGTCGGTGTTTTCGATGATCGTCACAGGCTGGTCCAGATACGCGCTGAACCGTTCGGCCGCCGCGTCCCGGTCGGTACTCAGGTCGAACATATCGGCCGTGTCCGATCCAGGGAAACGGACTGTCAGCCGGCAGGATTCCGGATCAAAGCTCAAGCGTACGCGATGCACGGCGGCGCATCGCTTTCCGTTGATAAACTGGCCGGACCGGTCGGTTAGCACGAAGCGGCGATCCTGCGCAAGTGCACCGTTGGGCAAGACAACGGCCGATTCGACGGACTGGCCGTCGAACGACTTGACTGGGTACACATTGATTCGGCTGAGCGTGGGCATGCTTCGACCCTGCGGACCGCAAAGCAGTATGAACCTCGGATTCTACCTGGTAGAGCAATCAGGGCCTACAATGGTTCGGGACACCGCTTTGCCGCTGGGATCCAATCGCATGTGTGGTCGCTATACGTTGAGAACGCCGCTTAAGCGCGTGGCGGAGCTGTTCGATGCACACCCGACGGGCGATTGGCACCAGCCGCCGCGATTCAATGTCGCGCCGTCGCAGGTGGTTGCCGTCGTCCGGATGAATGCCGAAAGCGGCCAGCGTGAACTGGTCGGGTTGAACTGGGGCCTGGTTCCGCATTGGGCCAAAGACGCCACGATCGGGAACCGCATGATCAACGCTCGTGCCGAGACGGTCGCCAGCAAACCGTCCTTTCGCGAAGCCTTTCGACGTCACCGGTGCCTGGTCATTGCTGACGGATTCTACGAATGGCAGAAGGACGCCGGAGGTTCAAAGCAGCCGTTCTACATTCGCCTGAAGGAGGATCGGCCGTTCGCCTTTGCCGGACTGTGGGCCCGCGCGGACAAGTTGGAAACACCGATCGAGACTTGCACGATCGTCACGACGAACGCCAACGACGTGATCCGGCCCATCCATCCGCGGATGCCGGTCATCCTCGACGACGATGCGTGCCAAACGTGGCTATCGGCCGACAAGGACGAGGCGGACCAGTTGCAGGAGTTGCTGCGCCCTTATCCGGCCGGGCCGATGATCGCTTCGCCGGTCAGCACGATCGTCAACAGTCCGCGCAACGACGGTCCGGAGTGCATCGAGTCGGCTGCCGCCGGCGGAAAACAGGGCTCGCTATTCGACTAGCGACACGGTAAGAACCGATCGTGCCGTGCCATGCCGCGTCGCACTTTCATCGCAGGCATGCGGTAGGCGACTAGCCGGCCGCCTCCGGCTCGAAGCGCGCCACGACGGCACATCCGCAGGAGTCGCTCCACACGTTGACGCACGTGCGGGCCATGTCCAAAATCCGGTCGACGGCGATGATCAGACCCTGCGATTCGGTCGGCAGTCCGACCGCCTGTAGGATGATCACCATCATCACGAGTCCGGCGTGAGGGATGCCGGCAGCGCCGATGCTGGCCAACAGCGCGGTCAGCGCCACGATCAGTTGCTGCGTGACCGACAGGTCGACGCCGGGCGTCAGGTTGGCAATGAACAGCACGGCCACGACTTCATAAAGGGCCGTGCCGTCCATGTTCACCGTCGCGCCTAGCGGCAGCACGAATGAGCTAACACGGTTCGGCACGCCGGCCCGTTGCTCGACGTTGGCCAGCGTGAGCGGCAACGTCGCGTTGCTCGACGCCGAGCTAAACGCGGTTAACAGCGCCGGGCTCATGGCCTGCGCGAAGTGCCAGGGATTGCGCTTCGCGACGTACTTTACGATCAATGGCAAAGTGATCAACGCGTGCGCGGCCAGCGCCAGAGCAACCGTCAACATGTAGAAGCCCAAATCGCCAAACACGCCCACTCCTTGCGTGGCGGCGGCATAGAACATCAGGCACAACACGCCGAGCGGCGCGAGCTTGATGATGGCCATCGTCATGCGCATCATCACCTCGAATCCCGCTGCGGCGAAATCCCGCACCACGGCCAAGGTTTTTCCACCGGCCAGCACGGCGAAAATGGCAAACAGCAGGCTGTAGGAAATGATTCCCAAAAACTCCCCGTTGGTTATCGCCGCCACGGGGTTCGGCGGAATCATGTTCTCCACCTGCTCGAAGAGAATGGTCGTCAACTGCTTGCCCCGTTCACCATGTGCCTCGACCGCAGCCTGCGGCGCAACGGCGCCCACGCCAGGGCGAATCAGGTTGACCATCAAGAGGCCGGTGAAAATCGCCAGCATGCTCGTGCAAAGGTAGTACGCGACCGTGCGACCGAACATCGTTCCAAGCCGCTCGGCACTTCCCAGTCCGACGATGCCCGTCGTGAGCGAGAAAATGATCAACGGAACGGACACCATCTTGAGCATCCGCAAGAATAAGTCGCCGACCAACTTCATCCGATCGGCCAGCACACGCGCACTGCCGCGCCCGTGACGCAGGAACAGGACGTATGCCTCCGGGTCAGCTCCCCGCAGTTCGGATAGATTCGGCTGCACGATCTCGACGGGCGATTGCGAACTCGGCTCGGGCAATTCGGGCCACCCGTCCACGTTGGCAAGTCGTCTGCCGCGGGGCCGGTCTTGAGCGGCGGCATCCAGCGCACCGACGAAGATCCGGCGCACCTCCCACTGATCGCCGCTTTGATGCGCGATCTGCATCAGAATCCGGTCCGGCCGATCGCTGGACCAAAATGTGCCCGGCAGAACACGGACGGGCGAATCGAAGCCGTATGGCTGAAGTTCTCCGCCCGCAATCTCCACGGGTGCCCGCAGCGTTCGCTCGCCGGCGAACCAATTCGCAAGCAACCCACCGGAGGCGCCGATCACCATGGCGATCAAGATTTGCCAGTGGAGCGCCAGTCGCGGCATTGCATTCCCCAAAATCGGCGCGAAACGAATTCGTCGCCGACGGCCGGCACTTGCGCGCCGGGATGAATCGCCTGTCGACGGACTTCCGCGACGCCGCGATTCACTTCGTACCCCCGGACGGTCGACGGACCACAGTGTATCGAAAAACCCGTCCGGTTCCACTGTCGACGGGTCGGACGGCGTTTCGCTGTTGCATTCCGCAGCCTGATCGGACACGATTTCGGCGGCCGCGGTTGTCGCGGGTTGGCCGACCGCGATGTCGCGTGCTGTGGCATCGAGCACCCGCCTCGCGTGCCGTGGCGGTCGACTGGGGCATCGCCCAGCAGTGAAAAGGAGTCATACCCATGGACGCCTCGAATCCGAACCCCGGACAGTCGCTTCACCCGCAGGCGATGCTCGCTGCCAATCCAATGTGTACCACGGCGCTCGAGTTGACAGGTTATCGGGTCGTGCAGAACCTGGGCGTGGTGCGTGGGGTGGTTGTTCGGTCGCGGTCGGTTGTCGGAAACTTTGCCGCCGGACTGCAAACGCTGTTCGGGGGTAACATCACGATCTTGACGACGCTCTGCGAGCAAGCACGGGCCCACGCGTTCGACTTGATGATTCAACATGCCAATCAGTTGGGTGCTAACGGGATCATCGCCGTTCGCTACGACGCGACCGAGATTATGTCCGGGGCAACCGAAGTATTGGCATATGGCACGGCAGTCGTTGTCGAACCGATCGAAGGCAGCCCAACAGCTTAGTTCGTCCTCACGATACCTGCGGGTGTCTGCACTGACAGGCGGCCATCGGCCGCGAATCGCCGATTGCAGCGGCGAACCCGCGGATTTATCCGGTTGCACTTAGAACAAGGCCGCACTTCGATGGGCGGTACCAAAGAGCCTCGCCGCGAGCCGCGTCGACTCGTCCCGGACGAGGAGTTTCCCCCCTACTCGTACGTCACGGGGCGGTTTCCCCATCCCGTGCGCGACCCTGACGGCCACAGCCACGGCGAACCGCCGGCCGTTCCGCAGTCTGTCGATCCCCAACAGTGGCACGTGTCGCGCGACTATCTGTGGGGATGCGACCTGTTCAATCATGGCTATTACTGGGAAGCACACGAAGCCTGGGAGGGCGTCTGGCATGCGTGTGGGCGGCGCGGCACGACGGCCGACTTCCTGAAGGGGCTCATCAAGCTGGCTGCCGCAGGAGTCAAGTGTCGCGAGCAGCGTCCCGACGGCGTACGACGACACGCCGCGCGGTCTGTCGAATTGTTCGAACGAGTTCGTCAGAACGTGTCCGGCTCGCGCTACATGGGCCTCGAACTGGCCGATCTCATTGAAACGACCCAAGGGATTCAGCGTGACCCGCCGACGGCGCCAAGCGAGCCATCAGCGGTCGACATTGTGTTTACTGCGCGGCTGTTACCACGCAAGTAGTCGCGGCGTAACGGGCCGCGTCCGGTGGCACATGCCGACAACACGACGGCAATCTCAGTGGCGCTCAGCGATGAACGTCTGCCCCGCCTGTGGCGTTGTGGCATGATGCGCCTCGGCCAGCGCCTGGCGGATGACCGATAGAAAGCTACTGGCCAAGAATCCGGCGAACCCGCCCAACACGGCAGACGAGCAAACGCCCAACACCACGGCGGCGACCGACGATTGCGGATGCACCGCCGCCAGCGCTACGCCGCCGAACTGCGCTCCGACAAACGCGCCGCAGATCGTCATCAACGCCGTGATCCGCTTTAGTTTGGTGCGTTGGGTCAACTGCCGCGGCGCGGCCACGTTCAGATTCAATGCAACGGGCACTGCCCGCTGACCAGCCACTTTACGTTCGGCCAACTGGTGGCTTGTGTGATCACGCAACCGCGTGCCTACTGAATTGCCGAACACATGCGCCGCGATCAGGCTCAAAAACAAGGCCAGCATGGCCGACCACAGCAGTCCCACCGCCGACATCACCGCGAACAGACAGCAGAGCGCTGTCACCAGCGCGAGCATGGTGCGCAGCGTGAAACGCGGCGGGCGCAGCGCCGGCGTGTGTGCATCGTCTTGATCGCGAAGGTGCAACATGAATGGGGTTGCATCCGAAAGCACCGGAATCGACCAGCCAACGTCCACGTTGATTGTACGCACGCCGGACGACCGGTCCAACTCCGCGCCGCACCAGACACCGCGCGTTCGCCCAGCGTCGATGCGTCACATCGCGATCTTGATCACCGCCTTGGTGTTGGCCCCACCGGCTGCTAGCGGGGCGTGGGCGTCCTCGGGGAAGAAGATCATGAACTTTCCGACGGGCAACCAGATCCACCCGTGCGGGTGATCGCGAAAGAAGACCACGTCGCGCTGCTCGTCGTAGGGCTCGAGTACATCGCGGCATTCGGCTGTCGGCCGCCACCCGATCTCCTCCCGACCTTCGACGAGATACTGGATGTCAATGTAGCGGCGATGCGCCTCGAGTCGGGCACCGTCGCGCTGGCGCCCCACGTCGCGATTCATCAGTGCAAAGAGCCGCTCGCCGTCGATTTCGTGGCGACCGGTCTGCAGCCCCGCCAGATCGGTTCGCCGCAAGAATTCGAAACCTTGACGAAATCCAGGGTGCAAGTCGCCGTAGCGTTCCGCATTGGAAAGGTCGTCAAGAATCATGTCGGGCACAGATCGGGCAAAGATTCGCGCGGGCCGTGGAACTGGTACGGGACTCTCTTGGACTGGCAGGATTCGGCTACGGGAGCGTGGTCGCCATGATCTTTTCCTCTTGTTCCTTGCGGAACGCCCGAAGTTTGTCCCGCAACTCGGGCCGACTGCCGGCCAAAAGGCTGACTGCGAACAACGCGGCATTGACCGTGCCTGCCTTGCCAATGGCAAACGTGGCGACCGGCACACCGCCCGGCATTTGCGCGGTCGACAGCAGCGAATCCAAGCCTTGCAGGGCCTGGCTCTGCATCGGTACGCCGAGCACCGGCAACACGCTGTACGCCGCCACAACGCCGGCCAAATGGGCCGCGCCACCCGCACCGGCGATCAGCACCTCCAGACCACGCGACTCCGCACTCTTTGCATATTCTCGGGCCTGCTCCGGCGTGCGATGTGCCGACACCACGCGACACTCGTGAGGTACGTCGAAACGAGACAGCGTCTCTGCCGCGTTGGCCATGATTTCCCAATCTGACTTGCTTCCCATGATGATGCCAACAAGCGGTCGAGATGCGTCGGTCATGGTTCTAGACTCCTCCTGGTACAATCGTTGTGAGTTGATGATTTGGGTGGCGGCACGGCGATGCGACGGTGGCAGATTCGCGTGCCTGACTGCGGCTCCGATCGTCGAACATCAACCGTGCCAAGGTCCGATAAACCAGCACTCTGGGCGACGGCCTCCCATCCGTGGACGGAATGCGAGCGGTATGTGATTTATTTCACAAACAACGCTCGCACCATGGTATCGCGACGACGACGCGGCCGGCCTGCTGTACCGGCCGACGAAACATGATATACTTCCGGCGGTTGGTTCGTCGAGCGAGTCCATGCCGATTGTCTGAGTCGTCTTGGCTTGGCGGTTGCCTCTTTCGTCTTTCCACCCGCCGGACCATCCGGTTGGTCCCTTTCCGCCCGACCCGGAAAGCAATATGGGTCGTAGTTCGCGCTCGCACAGGAGTCTGTTTCCGTGGGCAGCAAGTTGTACGTGGGAAATTTGAGTTACTCGGTCTCCAGCTCACAACTCGAGCAAATGTTTGCCGAGTTCGGCACGGTTCGAAGTGCCCAAGTGATTCAGGATCGAGAAACGGGACGCAGTAAAGGCTTTGGGTTCGTGGAAATGAGCTCCGACGAGGAAGCGCAGGCGGCAATTGCCGGGTTGAACGAGCAGCAGCACGAAGGCCGGCCGCTGACCGTCAACGAAGCGCGACCCCGCGAAGATCGCGGACGCGGCGGTCGATATTGAGTTCCTGTTCGTAGACGGAATTGGGATGCTGGCGCGAACGTGCCGCCGACTCGGCACGGCCACACCCATGCATTCTTACCCTCGCCGCGGGCGATCGCGCTGCGTTCAACGCATCGTGTGCGCGGCTGAGTGCGCTCGCGCTACGTCTGTGGCGGCGGTGGCGTCTCTGGCGCGGTGGACTGTTCTTGGACGTGCTGTGGACGCCGCGGCACGACGGCCAGCAAAACGGCCAGTATCCCGGTCAAGAACACGCCGTCGAACGTGCCGGCGCCACCGATGGACGCGACGGACGCTCCCAATCGTCCAAGTTCGTGCAGGTTCAGCAGGTCGGCCCCGATCAGCGTGCCAAGACAGCCCGACACATAGGCCAAGGGCGCTGCATGTTCGCGCGACAGCAACATGGCCACCGCGGCGGAGATAATCGGCGGGATGAGAATCGGCACCGAGATGCCCATCTGTGGCACAGGCTCGGCCAGCAGGTGCACCACCACGCTCACAACGGTAACGCCCAGCAGACCCACGAGATAAATCCGGTGCCGCACGACGAAGTACAACGAGAGCAGCGCCGGAATTAAGGCGCCGCCGACGTTGATCGCGATGAACGTCGAGGGCCACTGCACGACTCGAGGGATCTGTCCCGTGCGCCCCCATCCCAAGTCGACCTGCTGCATCACGATTTTCGACTCGCCCGGCACTTCCGCCACCGGAATATTGATCGATGCACCGACCAACGAAAAGAAAAGAATGGAATAGGCCGCCAACCGGCTGATGCCCATCTTTTCGTACGCGTAGCCCAGAATGCCCACCTGCAAGATGACGATGAGCACGCCGAACAGCAGCACCAAAATGCCGAAAAACGGCGGCAGGTAGTGAAACGTCGAGGATTGCATCCACCGGACTCCGAACGATGATGACGCGGTGCGCGAACTGCGGCAGCCCACGACTTACGATAGACGCGCCAAGTGGCCACGACTAGGGCCTTTCTACGCGTGCGTGAACCTGTTCGCGTCCAGATGGGCTGCCGCCGAATGAACGAACGCCGCCGCGGAGTCGCCGAATTGGGTTCTACGGTTCGGTGCCAACGAGTCGATCATCGTCGCGCGACACACGGTCGGCTGCCGATGCGGCTTGTCGCATCACCCAATCCACCACGCGCCATTCCATCCAACGGCGATCCGGATCGACGCCGCTACGACCCAAGAATCCCAGATGCCCGCCGCCATCGGTCATATGAATTTGAACTGACTCGGGCGCGGCCGCGTTCTCCAGGCAGTCCGCCGGAATCATGGGATCGTCGCGCGACGCCAGAACAAGCGTCGGCACTCGGATGTGAGCAATCCAGCCCGCCGAACTGGCCGACGAATAGTAGTTGTCGGCCGAGCCAAAGCCGCAAACGACGGCAGTAAACGAATCATCGAACTCCCACAGCGTACGTGGCCGACGCGTGAACGGCGCGCTGATCAGCTCCGGCAGCATCTTGCGGCGGTGCTCGAGTTGTCGCAGTAACAGCCGGACAAAGTACCGGTCGTAGACGCGGCTCTTTGGCTGGCTGATCTTCTCCGAACAGGCGGCCAAATCAACGGGCGGGCATACCGCCACCGCGCTGTCGAGGTTGCCGCACCGATTGTGTCCGAGCTCGCCCAATAACTTAAGCGTGATGTTGGCACCCAACGAAAACCCGATCAAGGTCGTCGGCGAATGCGGCAGGTGTTCGGCGATGGCCTCTAGCGCCGCGGCCGCGTCCTCGGAGCGACCGCTGTGGTACGGCAGCCGTGCCAAGTGAACGCCCGCCCCACAGCCGCGCAAATCCATGCGAAACGCCCGCACTCCCTGATTGCACAACTTGTGCGCGATGCGCTCCATGTAGCCACTTTCGTGGCAACCGGCTAGTCCGTGAATCAGCAATGCCGAACGATCGTGGGGTTGCCAGTCCTTCGGGCAATCGTCGTGAAGCACGAGCTGATCGCCATCGGCCAACCGGACGAAGTGGTGTCGCGCCCGATACATTGGCCGCCGATACGGCAAATAGGCGCCGACAACCGTTTGCAAATGCCCGCTTCGGAACAACGCGTGCGGCCTGAACGGCGGTATTGGAAAAGCTGACATTAGGCAACCGACAACCGTGAGCGACAAACCCGGGGCGCAAACGCATGTCGGCTCCCCGCACCGTCGCCATTATAGCCGACTCACCCAAATTGCATCGACGAAACCGACAAGAACCACGAATTCGCAAAGTTGACCACCGGCAGCACCCAGCGAAGCGCCCCGATCGAAATACCTCATGACGCACCCTCGGTGCGATTCCGCCGCCCAGTGGGCGTATTCCGGGCGATTGATTCGCTTGACCTGCGCGCCATGCAACAACGATATTGGCGGCATGCGCGAGATCGATCCGCAGACGGCCGAAGACTACTTGCGCCATACCAAGAAGGTCGCGCCGGACGAAGCAATCCGAGTACGCGAGCTCACCGGCGGCGTTTCGAACATGGTCATGTTGGTCGAGCGGCCCGACGTGCTGGACGGCGATTTCGTGTTGAAACAAGCGCGACCCCGGTTGCGAACGCGGATCGAGTGGCGGGCCGACGTGCGCCGGATCTGGCGCGAGGCGGACGTGTTGCGGCACTGCGCGCGATTGCTCGACGCACAGCGTCGTCCGCCAGATGGCCCGGCGGCAAACGTGCCGCGGATCGTATTCGAGGACCGCGACAATTACATATTGGCCATTCAGGCCGCCCCACACCCGCACTCGGTTTGGAAATCCGACCTGCTTGCCGGCCGAGTCGACGATCAGGTCGCGCGATCGTGCGGCTGGTTGCTCGGTACGCTGCACGCGCGAAGCTGGCTCGACGCGCAGATCGCTGAGCAACTGGGCGACCGGAGGTTGTTCGACGAGCTGCGAGTGGATCCGTACTACCGCACGCTGGCCGCCACACAACCTGAAGTCCGCCCAAAAGTCGAGCACTTGATCCAATCAATGGAACACCATCCGTGCGCGTTGGTTCACGCCGACTTCAGCCCCAAGAACCTGCTTGTCTACGAAAACGGGCTAATGATGGTCGACTTCGAGACGGGCCACTACGGCGACCCGGCGTTCGACCTGGGCTTTTTTCTCAGCCACCTGGTGCTCAAGGCGTGTGCCAAAGCGCCGGACCATGACAAGTACCTGGTGCTTGCCGATGAGTTCGTCCTGGAGTACGACCAGATTGTCGGTCCCCGCGTTGGCACGAAGGAACTCGCTCGACTCTGGACGCGCGGGCTACAAAACCTAGCCGGATGCGCTTGGGCACGGCTCGACGGCAAGAGCCCGGTGGAGTATCTGGACGATCCTCCGCGGCGCCGTGCGATTCGCGATGTTTGCCGCGAGCTGTTCGCCGAACCACCCGACCGTTGGTCGCAGGTCCGCGCACGCTGTTGCGAGCGATTCGCGAAATGCGCGCGGGAGGCCGCACTCGGGTCAACCGAGGACGCGCGGCCATGACCAAGATCGCCAAGATCATCGCGCGCGAAGTGCTCGACAGCCGCGGTCATCCCACAATCGAGGCAGAAGTCCATTTGCAAGACGGCGCGATCGGCCGCGCGATCGTGCCATCGGGCGCAAGTACCGGGCGTGCCGAAGCCGCGGAGCTGCGCGATCGCGACGACACGCGCTATGACGGGCGTGGCGTACGCAACGCCGTAGCGCGATTGCACGACACGGTCGCTCCGGCCTTGACCGGCCACGATGCGGCGGATCAGGCCGGCCTGGATCGTGTGTTGCTCTCGCTGGATGACTCGCCCGAAAAGAAGACGCTCGGCGGAAATACCCTGCTGGCCGTATCGCTGGCGGCCGCACACGCCGCAGCCGCTTCGCGCCGCGTGCCGCTCTACAGGCATCTCAATGACCTGTTTCGCCAGGTCGATGCCGACGCCCCCGGCCCGGCCATGCCGCGCCCCATGGTCAACATGATCTCGGGAGGATTGCACGCCGGCGGAAACATCGACTTTCAGGACTTCATGATCATTCCGCCATTGGGCGTCGAGTTCGCCGCGGCGCTGGAAGAGATCGTGCGGGTGTACCACCGGCTCGGCGAGCGGTTGGCGGCCGCCGATTACGAGGGACATCTGGTCGGCGACGAAGGTGGTTTCGGTCCTCGATTGCGAAGCAACGACGAGGCTGCCGAGTTCATCGTCGGTGCGATCGGCGCGGCACGACTGCGGCCGGGCGACGAGTTTTCTCTGGCGCTCGACGTCGCCGCTTCGCACTTTTTCGACGGCGCGCACTATCGGCTGGCGGCGACCGGCGGGCGGCAGATGACGTCCGCGGAGATGGTAGACTATCTGGCATCGCTCCGCGACCGCTTTCCGATCACGAGCATCGAAGACCCGCTGGCCGAAGAGGATTGGTCGGGTTGGCAAACCATCACCGCGCGCCTGGGAGCGTCGACCCGACTGGTGGGCGACGACCTGTTTACGACCAACGTCGCGCGCCTGCGGCACGGCGTGGAGTTGAACGCCGCCAACAGTATCTTGATCAAGGTCAATCAGATCGGCACGCTCAGTGAAACGTTCGCGGCAATTGCCCTGGCGCGGCGGGTCGGCTACGAATACGTCGTATCGGCACGTAGCGGCGAGACCGAAGACACGACGATCGCGGACCTGGCGGTGGCCACGGCCGCCCACTACATCAAGATCGGTTCGGTTGCCCGTAGCGAGCGCCTGGCGAAGTATAATCAGTTGCTGCGCATCGCCGAAGAACTGTGATCCGGATGTCCCTTCCACCGGCGGACCGTAGGTGAGCGCGACACGTCCCATGTTCGTGATCGGCACGAGGCCGGAAGCCATCAAGATGGCGCCTGTCGTGCTCGCGTGCGCGCGCAGCGACGACGTCGCGCAACCGCTGCTGTGTACGACCGGTCAGCATCGCGACATGCTCGCACCGGTGCTCGATTACTTTGGGCTGGCGGTGGACGAAGACTTGTCGTTGATGCAAGCCGGACAGTCGCTGCCTGACCTGACGGCCCGATGCCTGCACGCCTTGGATGTCCTGATCGAGCGTCAGCGGCCCGACTGCATCGTGGTGCAAGGCGACACCACCACGGCCATGACGGCCGCACTGGCGGGCTTCTATCGCCGCGTGCCGGTCGTTCACGTCGAGGCGGGCTTGCGAACCGGCGACCTTCAAGCGCCCTGGCCTGAGGAACTCAATCGCCGGATCGCGACGTTGACCGCGTCCGTTCATTGCGCGCCAACGCAGCGCGCGGCCGATGTTCTCGCAGCCGAGGGCGTGAGCCCACAACGCATTCACGTCACCGGCAACACCGTCGTCGACGCGCTGCTTTGGACCGTCGACCGCGAGCGTGCGAACGCGCAGCATTGGCAGGCCCAATTCCCCTACCTCGGCGCGGCGCCGCTGGTGCTGGTGACGGGCCACCGGCGCGAAAACTTCGGAGCCGGCATCGAGCAACTCTGCCGGGCCATTTCGGAATTGGCCGAGCGGTTTCCCGATGCGCGATTCGTTTACCCGGTACACTTGAACCCAAACGTACACGAGCCGGTCCATCAGATGCTTTCGGGCCGAAGCAACGTGCATCTCGTGGCTCCCGTACCCTATCCAGGATTCGTTTGGCTCATGGATCGCGCAACGTTGATCCTCACGGATTCTGGCGGTATTCAGGAAGAAGCGCCGTCGTTGGGCGTGCCGGTCCTGGTCTTGCGCGACACGACCGAACGACCCGAGGCGCTCGAGACGGGCGTGGTCGACTTGGTCGGAACGTGCGTCGAACGTATTGTCGAGCGCGCGACAGCCCTGCTCGACGGTCCCGGCCGTCAATCGCCGGAAAGCGGTCCTGGCAGCAACCCATTTGGCGACGGCCAGGCGGCGGGACGGATCACGGATCTGATCGCGAGTCGAGCGTGGACGGCGTAGCAGCACACAAGCAGCCGACGGGCGATTTGGCCCGGCTGGAAACCGCCATTCTCGATACCGCCCACATATGCTAGTCTCGCGGCCCCGGCAGGGCGTTGCCGCGGAAGAAATCGCTTGCCGCGAGCGTGCATCCCCTCCAGTTTCACTCCCAGATCGACAAGGGGCGGGCCATTGCGAGTCGCGATCGTCCACGATTGGTTCGTGACCTATGCCGGCTCGGAGCGCGTCGTCGAGCAGCTCATCGCGCTCTACCCCCAGGCCGAAGTCTTCAGCCTGATCGATTTTCTGTCGCCCTCCGATCGCCGTATGCTAGCCGGCAAGACGGTCACGACCAGCTTTCTGCAGAGGATGCCGCTGGCGCGCAAGCACTACGCCAGCTACCTGCCGCTGATGCCCCTGGCGATCGAGCAACTCAACGTATCGAACTACGACCTGGTCATCTCGAGCAGCCATTGCGTCGCCAAGGGCGTGCTCACCGGTCCCGACCAGCTACATGTCAGCTATGTACACACCCCGATGCGCTACGCTTGGGACGCGCAGCACGAATACCTCGCGGGCACGCGCTTCGGGCGCGGCCTGCGGAGTTGGTTCGCGCGGTGGATGCTGCACAAGTTGCGTATCTGGGACGCGCGCACCAGTGCTGGCGTCGATTCGTTCGTCGCCAACAGCCGCTTCATCGCGCGGCGCATTTGGAAGGCGTACCGGCGCGAGGCAGAAGTCATTTACCCACCCGTCAATACCGACGCGTTTCCGTTGTCGAACCGGCGCGAGGATTTCTACCTTACCGCGTCGCGGCTTGTGCCGTACAAACGGGTCGACTTGCTGGTTGACGCCTTTGCGAAGATGCCCGACAAGCGGCTCATTGTCGTGGGCGACGGGCCGGAGCTTCCGCGGTTGCGCTCCAAGGCCGCTCCCAACGTCGAGTTGGTCGGCTACCAGGGGTTTTCCGCGATGCGCGACTTGCTGGCCCGAGCCAGAGCCTTTCTATTCGCCTCGCGCGAGGACTTCGGCATCGTGTTGGTCGAGGCACAGTCGGCCGGCACGCCCGTTGTCGCCCTGGGTCAAGGGGGAGCGTTAGAGACCGTGCAGGGGCTGGATAAGCCCAACCCCACCGGCGTGCTGTTTGAGCAGCAGACCGCCGACTCCGTCGTTGCGGCGGTCGCCAGCTTTGAACAGCACGAAAGCCGCATCGATCCAATCAACTGCCGCACCAATGCGCTGCAATTCAGCACCGAACGCTTTCAGTGCGCGTTTCTGAAGCACACCACATCCCAGTTGGAAGCGCTTCGCGGCGAAACGCGCGATCCACATCGGCCACCGAACGATCCGCCGACGGCTGTCGACTCGACGGACAAAGCGCGCCACACGTCGTCGAACAAGCCAATGCGGGCCGCGTAGGTCGCCTTGGGCGCGCGAATTGTGGAAACTCATTACGGCGGGTGTCGGCCCGACGTAGCCGTTTCCAAAACTAACCGGCCTTTGCCGTGGGCACAGACCAAGCGGTAGTGCGCGGCCGTCCGTCATTGCTGAATGGCTGGTGGCACCGTTTTCGCCATATCTGCTCGATCAAAACGAGCATTTCGTCGGTACGCCAGCGCCACGTGTAACGGCTTGCCAAACGCAGGCACTTGTCCACGTCCGCCCGTCCACCTCGCAACACACGGTCGACCGTCGCGGCAAACGCCTGCGGCGAGTCGCCCAGATCGAAGACGTGCTCGAAGGGCGCGAGCGCCGGCACGTTGGCCGCGACCACCGGCAACCCAGCCGAAAGGTACTCGAAGAACTTCATCGGAAACATCGCTTCGGTGTACAGGTTTGCCACACAGGGGATGGTCGCCACGTCGAATCCGCGCAAGTAGTCGGGCAACTGATCGTATCGGCGCGGGCCCAGTACATGTACGTTGGGTAGCCTGGGCGGCCGCACGTCGGCGTCGCCCTGCCCCTCGCCCAACTGGCCTATCAAGACCCAGTGCCAGTCGGGCCGAGCCTGAGCCACGCCGCCGATCAGCCCGAAGTCGACCTTGTAGGGACTCAACGCGCCGACAAAACCGATCCGCGGCGCGGGGATCGCGGCCAGTTCATCCGGAATCGGTCCGGGCATTCGTGCCCGAGAGAAGTGGTCGTAGTCGGCCACGTTCGGCAGGTAGTGGATTGCCTGCGGGTTTGCTCGGCGCAGTCGCCTTTCAAGCGCGGTGCTGGTGACAAACACGACGTCGGCGGCGGCGGCCAGCTCTGCTTCGGCTTCCTCGATCGCGCCAGAGGGCAACAGCGGGGCTGCCGCCAGATCGTCGACGCAGTGATACACCAACACCGAGGCATCAACTTCAGCAGCCAGCGCGCCGAACAGTGGATTATAGGTCCAGAAGATGGGCCGCTCGAATCCAAGCTGACGGCACTGCCGGCTAAGCCAGGAGGCCAGCCATCGGTTGTTCAATCGCCGAACAATACGGTGGGCGTGCATTGGCAATGCCAGGGGCGACGCGACCCACAGGTTCTCGGCCACGTGCCGCGGCGGTGCCAGGGCCCGACGAACGCGTCGCGCCATGCGCGACACGTCGCGGGCTGCAACGGTTGGACGCCGGAGTCCGAGGGACTCGACATAGAGGACGCGAAAACCGCGCTCGGCTAGTTGCGTGGCGACGTGCTGCTTGTTCGTCCAAAAGGGATGATCCCAATCGGCCGTCGATAGCAGCACCACATCGCGCGGTAGGGCCCCGTCAAGCGGCAATTTCGCGCCCCTTCCAAAAGATCGCCAAGGAATGCGGCGAGGCGTTGTCGTCAATTTCGACAGCCAACCTACCTCCGGGGCCGACTGAGACCAACGCCGTATCGCGCCACCACAAAAAGTCCAAGACGTCGCCGATACTGGCCCACCAGACGTCGCCGCCAGTTTGCAGGTGAGCGATCAGGCTCGCATGTGCCTTGATACGCGTCGCCTCGTCTGGCCAGCCGTACTGATAGCGATCCGAGAAAGGATGGTCGAGATAGCCGAAAACGGCCCGGGCCGATCGATGGGCCTCGTAGCTTTCGCAATAGACGTCGACATTTTCGCCGTACCGCGCGCAGCAATCGCCGTGCAGCATGCACTGCGCGCTGAATGAAACGATCGGCCGCGTTGTCAATGGAACCCGACCTGCCCGTCCTAACAGATACTCCGGATCGTTGGCGATGATTCCGCCCACAAACCCGTGATAGCCGTTGTCCGCAAGCGCGGACACGGCGTAGGGCGGATTCTGGTGAAATGGTGAGACCGCGTATCGCACCGGCAGTGCCTCGGGCAAGTGGCGCCGCAACCAGTCGCGCGAGACGATCGCTTCGCGTCCCGCCTGTTGGTAACTGCCACCCCAGTTCGGTTCGTGACTCACTGAGTGCGAGACGACCGATCCGCCCGCGGCAATTACGCGCCGCATGAGACGAAGATCCGCCTCTCCGATCCGCTGACCGGTCAGCAAGGCCAATGAGACCGGGATGTTTTGCTCGTGATAGAAGTCGACCAGTGGGCCGGCGCTTGCCACGGCTTCGTCGCAATCCAGACGGGGACATACCGCGCTTTGATAGCTGGCCGGAATCTCACCAACGTATGGAAAACAGGGAAGTTCATCCGCCCGATAGTCGCCGAAGAACGCTTCGACGATTCTCCACTCCAAGCTGTCGACCGGCCCAGTCGAACGATTGAACCATAGCGCACTGCCCGACGAGGAGTCGCGCAGTGCCGCGTAGACGGTCGTTGGCCCGTCGGGCGATTCAACCCACGCCAGCACGTCGGCCGTGTCGGCCGCCACGTCGGACTGTAGCGACCAGGCGTCTGTGGCCAACGTGATGCGGCCAAAACCTAAATTGTTCCACTCATTGGAAAAGTCGAACCGGCAGAGCGGCCGCCGCTTGATGGGCGACACGCGGGCCAGTTCGTGCCGCGCGTCGTATTGCACGGCCGCCGGGGATTCGTCGTGGTGCGAAGAAGGATTCGGCTGACAACGACCCAAGTCCGATGGCAGATCGATTGATCCGCGAAACTCCAAGCCGAGGACTTCGGCCATACGCGGTCCGATGCGTCCGAGCAGCAGAGCTTTGCCCCCAGTTTCCAACAGCCGCGCCACGTCACCGCTGCACGCATCGGGTGGATTGATCCATGCAACGCAGCAGGATGCGTCGATTCCTGCGGCGTCGCCGTCCGACGCAACTTGCGACGGCGTAAACGAACGGATCAACGCTGTCGCGACGATCCGGGCAACATAGCGGTCCGCGTCGGCGAAGCGGACGCTGATCTTCGACGTCGTCGGGCGGCGAATGGGAAGCGAGGCACGGTGTGGCAGGGAAATCGACATGCGAAGGCGATGGCGGCTCGTAAGACGATCACGCGGCCTGGGTCTGCTTTGTCGTGGATTCTGGCACGTGTTGCGCGTCGTCGGCCGACGACGCGTCGATCAGGTGGCGAAACTTGCTCCGCCAACCACGCCGCACAAGTCCCTCGAAATCAGTGAATTCGAGCTGCAAGTCGTCGCCCCACCACGAATGAACTCGTTGCGCGACAGCTTCGCGATGCTGCTCGTCGGGAACGACCAGCCGCAGCAACGACGCGTTGCCGGTCTGAACGACCTGAAACTCGTCGACGCCGCCGATCCGATCGAACACGTCTTGGAGGTAGTGTGTGGGATACTGGTGCCCGCCGATCCTAATCACGTCGTGTGTTCGTCCGACGATGTTATGCAAGTAATACCCTTGCTCAGTCAGTTCCAGCTCAGCGACGTCGCCGGTTCGATACCGGACCAGCGGCATTGCGTCGTTGAGCATGCCGGTGAATACGAGTTCGCTACGACCTTCACGGGCAGCCACCTCAGGCCAGGCAACGCAATCGAGCACCTTGAGGCGGCCGGGCTGGCCGATTTCCTCGTGGGCCAGGACGCCGAACTCCGCGCTGCCATAGCGGTCGATGGCCTGACACCCAAAAACGGTCTCAATCGTTTCGCGTTTGCGCTTGTCCAGGACTTCGCCGGTGGACTCGAAGACGCGAATCACGCCGGTCGCCTTGGTGCCGCGGTCGCGCAACCGCAGCGCGATCGCGTACAGTGTCGACGGATGGCCCTGCAAAAGAAACGGGCGAGCGCGCCGGATCCGCCTCCAGGCCCGATCCAGCGCCGGCGGATCGAACTGATCGGTGAACAGGTTGGTGCGATTCAAGACGGCGCATTTGACGTGTTCTTTCAGGCGATCGCGCAGTGGAAACGTCTCCGGGAAACGGCTTGCCAGGTGCATCTCGCGCATGTGACGATGCTTGCCGGCCCATTCCAAGCTGACCAGGTTCACCGCGGCGGTCCAATCGAGCGCTTCGGAAGAGTAGTAGAACTTCGCGCTGGGACCGGTCGATCCGCCAGAACTGCGCAGATGAAGCTGCCCCGGCTCGTAGCGCTCGGACAACAACCGATCGCCTTGCTCGCGGATGATGTCCTTCGTCAGGAAGGGCAAATCCTGTAAATAGGCCAGGTCGATCGAAAGCTTGAGCGGATCGAAATGGATCTGGCGGAACAAGTCGCGGTAGTAGGGAACGTCGCTTGCCGCGCGCTCCAGTTGCGTCGCCAGGCACGTGCGCGCATTGGCCCGCCGCTCCGGGAAACTGGCGCTCATTTGCCGCCGCACGAGCGACGTCTTTTCCCGTATCTTTCGTCCCAAGTGACGTTCGGCCATTGGGTATAAGACCCACGCGCTGAAAAACCTGAACATTGTGCAATCCGTTGGCTAGCAAACTGTGGAAGTCGCCAAAAGCGTGCGCTGGTAAGCGTCGACGAGTGCTCTGCCCGCATGCGACCAAGTAAAATTGTCAAGTACGTGGCGACGCAGATCGTCCGAACGGGGTGCGGCCCATTGGCTTTCGATGGCGGTGCGCAGGCTTTCGTCGCTTGCCGGGTCGGCGTAGACCGCCAGCGACTCGAAGTATTCGCCCGTCGCGCCTTCGGACGTGATCACAACCCGCGCCCCTTGCGCAGCGGCCTCGAGCGCTGCAAGCCCCGGTGTTTCCAACTGGCTGGGCAAGACGAACACTTCGCAAGCCCGGTAGGCGCTTTTGAGCAGCGGACTGTCATGGTCGAGGTACCCGACGTGGCGCACGCGCGCTCCGCCGTCGGTCCGGCAAGCGTCCATGTAGCTGTCGTCGCGCACATGCCCGACCAGAACGAGGTCGACGTCCATTCGCCGCGCCACACGGGCCAGCAACCGTTGATTCTTGCGCGGCTCGACGTTCGCCACGTTTAACAGAAACGGGCCCTGCACGTCGAAGCGCTCTCGGAACGCATTGGGATCCCCCAACACGCCAAACTCCGGATCGACACCGTTGTACACCACGGTAAACTTGGCCGGATCGATCTCGAACGTGGCTGACAACTGGTCTCGCTCCGCCTCCGAGTTCGGCAGAATATGGTCGCACAGGTGCAATAAATCGCGGATCTCGCCGAGCGGAAATCGCGATCGGTTTTCCGTCGTCAACCACAGTATGGGCGAGATCAATAGCGGCAGGCCGGTACGCTTTACGTAGTCGCAAAAGTTCATCGACCCGCCTTGCACCGAAAAGTAGTGCACGACGTCGGCGGAGCCGAATTGTGGCCGCCACGGATCGTACAGTGTTACGTCCACGCCTAGCGCGGCAAGCGATTCCCGGCAGCGGAGAAGCTGGATCTCTCCCCCGCCTGGACAGGCAAACGCAACAGGATAGGTATTAAACAGCGCGCGCACCGTATACCACTTTCTCTAATGCGGCCCAGAATGCCTGTCCGTCCGACTGCTTGACGATTTGCTGCATGCGTTCGCGTTGTGCCGCCACAATCGAACGCTGCTTCCACGACGTGGTGAGCACCGATCGCAGATCGGCTGCGATCGCATCGAACTCCTTCGAGTAGAAGACCCGACCGCTACGGCCCAGGGTCTCGAGCACCGCGTCCTCGGCAAAGGCGAACACCGGTTTGTCAAAAGTCATCGCCTCGACCAGGGGCACGCAAAAGCCCTCGTGTTCGCTCATCGTTACGAACGCGGAGCACGACTGATATAGCGTCTTGAGCTGTCCGTCGCTGACGCTGTCCATGAAGTGGATATGCTCGGCCAACGCCGCGTACTCGCTCTTGAGCAAGTAGCGCAAGAACCCGATGTAGCCCTCGAACCGGGCCGCGCCGATGATCAATAGCGCCGAGTCGGGGTCGAGCGCGTGATACTCCTCGAACAGCGCAAAAAGATCCTCGACCCGCTTGTGCGGCGCAATTCGGCCCACGTAGAGCAGCTTCGTGGATTGTGGCGGCAGTTCGACGGGTTCGGCCCCGACGTCGTGCCAGGCCTTCGGCCCGATGATCGGTGGGCCAATGGCGATCTCTCGATCGAGCTTCGCATTGTCTTGGTCGTCATCGTCATCGTTTTGGTCGTCATCCAAGGTGGCCGCCACCAGGGCTTGGGCCGAGCTGGTCGAGTTGGCCATCAGCGCGTCAAAGCGATCAAGATACTCGAGCTGAGCCAGTCCATCGGTGCAATGCGCGGCATATTCGGCGTCGTAGACTTGCAAAAATCGGGCCGGCGTGATGTTGTGAAAATACAAGATCTTTTTGGCCGGCAGTTCCGCCAGACGTGGCAACCAGGGCTCGAAGATCGAAAAGTTCACCAGCAGTACGTCGTCGCGCTCGGCACGTGTAAAGAGTTCGCACGTGTGGCGAACGGTCTCGCGCAATGCGGGATCGAATTGGCTGGCGTAGAGCTGACAGGGAATGCCGTTGGCGCGAATCAGTCGATGCAACCCAAGCGCGAAGTTGCCGACGGCGTCACGCTCGAAGGCATTGGTGCTGACCAGGTGGATGGTCGACTCGCGCGGCCAGACAAACCAGGGAGACGACGGCACCCAGCCTGTCGGCTGCTCAAGTTGCCCGCGCCGGTCGGTGTGGGCCGCCAAAGATTGCGGCGCGTTGTACAAGTAGAGCACGTCGTCGAAGCGCACCGCTTCGCTGATCACCGGACGCAGGACCACGTGCAGCGCAATGACCGGCTCATCGATGCCCGTGTAGTCGGGGTTCTTCCAAAACTCCTGTGGTTCTTGCCCGTCGAGCGTCACACTATATCCGTCGGGTCCCTTGCACACGGCGACGGTCACGTCCGATTTGACTTCCAGCGGCCCTCTCCACCAGCCCACGTGCCCTTGGGGATGAACCTGATGGGCGGCTGAGTACAGGTCGATCACCAAGAACAACTCGGCATCCCAGACCGACGAGCTGAACGAAAGCTCGAGTTCGCCTCGGTCGGCGCTGGTCAGGTCGAGCCGCTGCCGGTTTACGACCACATAGGGCAAGCGCGTCTCGGTCGCCGGCTTTTCCGCGGTTATCGGGTCCATCGCCGTTTTCCTTCCTGAATGAATTCCCGCGTCAGATCCAAGTACAGCGAACCGTGGTTGCGCGAGGGCTCAATGTGGGTGTTCTCGTGATACTCGTTAAACGTCGAAATCACGACCATGTCGGGCGGCTCATCGACGCTCAATGCGTGGGCCAGCGAACGTCGATAGGTGGAACCCTGCTGTCGGTCGATCGAGCGGTGCGGATTGCTCTTGCGGTTCGGATCGCGCAGGTGACGGTCGTCGTAGCCGGGCGACACCGAAAGAATCCGCAGCCCTCGGGTTCCGGCGCCGCTGTTGTTGTACGCCTGCGTCCAGATGCGCTCCCAATTCGTCGGCGCCGACAGTTCGAGCGGCGAGAACAAACTCCAACCGTGAAACAGACCGAATGAGTTGCCGCGCTCTTCCTTGTCTGAATAAAGACGCAGGCTGCTCGCGATGCGCAAGAAGTCTTCGGTCTGCTCATCCACGAAATTGATCCAAGGCTTGTTGCCGTCCTGAACTCCGGTCCAAAAGTAGAACAGCACCGGATCGCCGTCGTAGTGGAAGTAGCTGTCGCGCGGTACGAAGTGTTCGCGAACTACCGCGACGGTTTCAGCCAGTTGCTTGCGTGTGCAATCGTACGGACAAAGTTGAATGGCCAGACGGACGTTGGTGTCCATCTTGTCCACTACGCTGAAGATGCTCTTGGCGGCAGCCTGCTCGTAAGCATTGGCCCCGTTGCGGTCGACGTGGAGATTGAGCACGACGAAGTCCAGACCCATCTGATCGAACTGTCGCCAGTGCGCTTCGATCGTGCTACAGCTTGACGAGGCGTAGTATCCCAGCCTCGGCATGTCGGTTACGCCGCCGGAGTGCGACGTGTCGTTCCAGTGGTGCGATCCGATGCCGTTTCCGTACCAGCAGTAGTATTGGGCCCCGAAGAGCGTCGTGTGTACGTGCGACTCGTCGCGCGGTCGCGTATGCTCCGCGACCCAGGTGCGATGAGTGTCCTCGATGATATCGAGCAGTTTTTCGGCGGCCCCTTGCCAAGTGTACTTCTGCACGCGTTGCCTGCCGGCCTCGCCCATCTTGCGGGCGATGTCCTTGTTGTCGCGAAGGAAGCGCATGCGTTCGGCGATTTCTTCGGGTTCCGGCGAGACGAGCATGGCGCAGCTCTCGTCGACCGCTTCGATGAACCCGCCCTCGTTGGCGGCGATCAGCGGTTTGCCGGCGGCCATGGCTTCCAGTGCCACGATGCCGAACGGCTCCTTGACCGGCATGAACACAACACCCAACGCCCGCGAGAACAGGATTTTTACCTCAAGGTTCGTCAAGCCGTGGAGAAAGAACACTCGGTTTTCGAGCCCCATGCCTTCAGCAACACGGGCCAACTTCTGCTTCTCGGGCCCGCTGCCAACGATGTAGAGCTGCGCGTTCTCAACCAGCTTGAGGGCTTCGATAATCAGCTTGATGCGCTTGTGTGGCCAGAGCTGACCGATCGTGAGAAAGATGTTCTCGTCGGACGGCTGGAAGATGAAGTCATCGACGTTTACGCCCGGATAGACGACGTCGCTGACGGCCGCTCCGTAGACGCCTTCCAGGTATCCGGCCGAGTAGCGACTGTTGGCGACGACCCGATCTGGCTTACCCAGTTTGTCGACCAGTTCCATGCTCGACAGATACGCCTCGTAGGTCACGTCGGCCACACAGTCGTAGTTGTACTTGGGATAGACGTGCATTTCGCGCTGCCGCGTCGCGGCCACGTCTTCCAGCGGTTGTTCGTAGCGCAGATCGTGCAGGATGCGCAGGGGCTCGTGTGGAAACCACACCATCGGATGCACGTTGATCAAATGCGTCGGCCACAGGTGCGTGTGGTAAACGTCGTGCTTACCTATCTCTTGTTCCCAGATTTTCGGCAGCAGGGCCGTGTTGAGAAGAATCGAGTGCTGCCCTTCCAAATAGGGCGAAAGCTTCGAGAACTTTACTTTCTTTCCGATACCGTGCTCGGCCAACAGATCTTCGTTGACGATCGACGAATAGATCGTCAGGTCGTGGACGTCTTGCCACCGGGCGACGCACTCGATCAAGAACCGTTCCGCGCCGCCATACTTGGCCAGCTCCGGAATGATCACGGCCATGTCCAGCCGTTTGTCGGTGCGTGGCATCGGCGGCGGAGGACCGGGTCGGAAGGCGGTTACTGGATTCGCTTTCAACATAGTATTGCCAGTCAGGTTCGTGTTTCGGCGGTGTCGGCGGGAATCATGCGGCTCGAACTTGGGACCGATAGCTCTCGATGACGCGAGATGGCTCGCCCATATCGACGAGCTTGCCCGCCACGATCAGTGCTACGCGATCGCTGATCCGCGCGACGCTCTCCATCTCATGGCTGACGAAGACCATCGTGGTGCCCTGCTCGCGGAAGTGTTCCATCCGGCGAATGCACTTCTGCCGAAATGCCTCGTCGCCGACAGCCAGCGCTTCGTCGACGAGCAGAATTTTGGGGCTCAGGTGCACCGCCACGGAAAAACCCAGCCGCGAGGTCATTCCGGTCGAGTAGGTTCTCAGCGGCGCGTCGATGAACTCACCCAGTTCGGAAAAGGCGATGATTTCGTCGACCCGCTCGGCGACTTCCTCGCGTGTGAGCCCGAGCAGCACGCCATTGAGCACAATGTTTTCGCGGCCATTGAGTTCGCTATGGAAGCCGGCCCCTAGCTCGAGCAACGGACAAACCCGGCCCACGGTTTCGATCGTTCCGCTGGAGGGGCGCAACACACCGGCAATCAGGCCCAACGTGGTGCTCTTCCCGGCGCCGTTCGGCCCGATCACGCTGACACACTCTCCGGTTGCGATCTCAAACGAAACGTCAGACAGCGCGCAGAATGGGCGACGTCGGCGCATGGCCGCGATCTGGCTGGGCAGGTGCAGAACGAGATTCTTGAAGCCGCCGGCTACGGGGCTGTCGACGAAGTAGGTCTTCGTCACGCGATCGAACCGGATGGCCATGTCGTTAGACAATTTCGGCAAACCTCCACACACTCTTTGCATAGGCCGTTAGTCCTATGGCGACCCACACAACGGCCCAACACATCGCCACGCCCAGATAAAACGGCGAAACGGCTCCGTGATAGAACAACCCTTGCCAACACAAGACGATCGATGCGAACGGATCCGCGATGAAAATCCAGCCATACTCCGGCGGCACGTGATCGGCCGGGTAAATGATTGGCGTCACGTAAAACAGCAGGTGGACGGTCAACGTTACCAGCCGTTCCAGATCGCGGAAGAACAAATTGCACGTCGCGATCAACAGCCCCAGACCGAACGTGATCGCCAACTGCACGGACACCAGCGCAGGTAGCATCCATAGCCAGTCGACCCGCGGTGTGTGCCCGTAATACAGCATGAAGCCGACGATCACGGGAATCGAAATAATGAAGTGAACGCTCTCGTTCAGCACACCCGCCAGCACCAATGTGGCGCGGTGGAAGCGCACCTTTTTGATCAGTGAGCTGTTGCCCAGGAAGTAGAAGTTTGCCGTAGTCGCGGTGTTGGCAATCCATTGCCAGGGGAACAAGCCCGCGATCAGATACAACGCATACGCATGTACCTGAAAGCGGCCGATCACCGTGAACAGCGTAAAGAAGATAAGCGCCAGCACGAGCGGGTGCATCAGCGACCACGCGTAGCCCATGAACGTGCTCTTGTACCGAACCTTGAATTCCTTGGCTAGCAAGACCAGGATCAGGTCGCGGTAATAGACTAGTGTCCGGTGGTGACCGGACATGGCGGGCACCGCTGTCTTCAAAGTCGCAATCCTTTGCAGGGCATTGAAGCGGGCGAGCAATCCGGCGCGCGTGCCACAATCCGTTCGCAGCATGGAGCCGGAAAACACGTTCGGCGGGGGGATGGTTCGGTCGTGTTGCCACCCCTGGACCGAAGATCGCCGACCGGGCCTTAAACGGCTGGCCACCGCGAGGGCAACCAGCACGCCGTCAGCCGATGTCGAGGAACTGCAAAGCTATACACGCGATTCGCTTAGCGCGTCAACACTGCTTTCACCGCGCTCTGCTGCTACCAGCATGCGCAAGCATGCCGTGATGGGGCGCATCGCGGCACGCGACGCACTAGGGCGGAGGGTCGAGCTCGCGCCGGCGAATTGTGCCCGGACGTCGATGCGAGTCGCTTCCCGTGGCTCGTTTCCCACCGGATGCACGAGCCTGTGCAAGCCGTCGACCAGCGCCGCGCGCAACTGCCAACAGGATGCGTTCCTGTCGCAAACATAGGCTCGCAGGGACTCCATCTTTTGCACCCGCCAATGGCCTAGTCCCGGGTGGCTCGCTTTGCTACAGTCCGCCCCCTCAATAACCGCCCCCAACCGGCCGACGTAGTCCGCCGCATCGCGCACACACCGAATGAGCACCGACCACCTTTCGCCGAACCCCCGCACCGTGACCGTCGTCCATGCCGACGCGACACGCATCGCGGGCACGTCAACCCATGCCGCCTTGGCCCCGAGTGCCGCCGCCCGACACGTCGCCCGCGCGCTCGACGTCGCTATCACGGCGCCGCTGGTCTGCGTGCTGGCACTGCCAATGCTGGTGATCGCCCTATTGATCAAACTGACGAGCCGCGGCCCGGCAATCTATCGCCAGGAGCGGACTGGATTGGGCGGCAAAACGTTTGTGATGTACAAGTTTCGGACCATGCGCGTCGATGCCGAGTCCGACACTGGTCCGGTCTGGGCCACACGCAAGGATCCTCGTCGAACGATCGTCGGCATTCTGTTGCGCCGGCTGAGCCTGGATGAGCTGCCCCAGTTAATCAACGTCCTACGCGGCGAGATGAGCCTGGTGGGCCCGCGACCCGAACGCCCCTGCTTCGTCAACGCATTTTCGAAGCGCATTCCGGCTTACAACCAGCGGCACCAAGTGCTGCCGGGCATCACAGGTTGGGCCCAAGTCAACGGATGGCGCGGGGCCACCTCGGTCGAAAAACGATTGGAGTGCGATCTGTACTACGTCAACCACTGGTCGGTATGGTTCAATCTCCGGATTCTGCTGCTCACGCCGTTGCGTGTCCTCGTAGAACGAAACGCGTGTTGAGTCATGAACGTGCGCCGATTCGCAGCCTACGTGCCGCTCGCGCTGGCAATCCTCACCGCGGCGATCCTGCAGTCGATCCTCATCGCGCGGACGCCGACTATCAGCGCTGACGGCATCATTTTTACGTCCATCGCGCGCGATCTGTCCGACGATCCGATCGACGCCCTGCGCAAACATGACCAGCATCCGGGCTATCCCTCGGCGATGTTGGTCGCGACGCGGGCCGTGCAGTGGCTTGGCGTTCGCTCCGAACCCGAATCGTGGATGATCGGCGGACGCGCGGTCTGCTTTGTGTGCGGGCTGCTAAGCGTGTGGGTCGTATGGCTCTTTGCGCGCGATCTGTACGACGTGCGCGTGGCCAATATCGCCGCGTTCGTGTTCGCAGTCCTGCCGTTGCCGCGGGCTCACGCGGCCGACGCGCATAGCGACGTTCCGCACATGTTGTTCTTTCTGATAGCCGCCTGGCTCGCCACGACGGCAATCACGACCGGCCGATTGTTGCTGCTGATCGGAGCCGGAGTCGCCAGTGCCACCGCCTATTGGATTCGGCCCGAGGGGCTTGAAGTCTTTCTGGTCACGACCATGGTGATCCTCTGGCTGGGCATCGACCGCGCGTGGGGTTGGCGCAAGGTGACGCAATCCGTCGCGACGCTCGCCGCTGTCACGCTGGTCATTGTGGCACCATACACGCTGCTTTCTGGCAAGCTCACCAGCAAACAGCTCCCGTTCTTCAAGCGACAAGCCGCGCCGACGTTCATCGCGCAAGTCGCCGAAGTTCCGTCGAGCACACCCGATAACTCGACACAACACCTGAGTCCGGCTGCATCACCGGCCACGACTGAGACCGATTCGGCCAACGATTCTTCGCTCCGTGAACCAGCGACGCCGCCGCCGAACCCGGAACTGACCGAATCGGCAATCGCTGAGTCCGCGAGCACCGGCTCGCAGGCGGAACCAACTCTGCACGACGACGCGCACTCGGATCCGTCGACAGCCAAGCAGTTGCCCGGCGAAATGATTGCCAGCACCGCCGCGCAAACGCCCACAGGTGTAGCACCGTCCGCCGTACCTGAGCGGCACTACACGTTCGGTCTGGTGCTTCGGCTGGCTGCGTCGGCCGTCGCGAAACTTGCCGAATGTTTTTGCTACGGATTTCGCTACGTCTTCATTCCGCTGTACTTGTTGGGACAATGGGAAATGGTTCGCCGGGGCACGTCGGCGCGCGTCGTCACGCTGCTTTGGGCACTGGCCTTCATGCACATGGCCGCTCTCGTGTGGGTGTATTTCGTGTCCGGCTACATCGCGAGCCGGCACGTGCTGCCGCTGGTCGCATTGGCCATGCCGTTTACGGCGTTGGGGGTGCTGCTGCTGGAAGAGAAAGTCTCGCGCCTGTTCGGCATCAAGCCGCCGCGCGTTGCCGTTGCCACACTGGCGATTTGCACGCTGGTCGTGGTGCCCTATTCCGTCCGTTCATACAATCGAGAATTCGTGCCGGTAATTGAGGCCACGCGCTGGGTCGACGCTCGAGCCGAGCGCAATGCGGGCATCGTCTGCAATTCGCCCTATGTCGGCTACTACGGCACGCTGCCCACGACCATCTTGGGGCCCGACGCACTCACGCTTGACGCAGCACTAGCGCAGGGGGCCGACAGCGTGCACTATGACTACGTTGTGTTGCACGTCGGCGCGCACGACTATCGGCCCGAATGGATGGCGCAGATCGAACAGCGCTACCGTATGGTGCGCGAGTACGCCGACCCGACCAGCGACCACCGTCTGCGGAAAGTCGTCGTGTTCGAGGCGATCGATGCGCAGGCAAGGCGGCGGATGGACGGGCCTCGCTCGTAGCGCGGCACGTCGTCCGGCATGGCGATGCGCGTCGCGTACCGGTTTAGAGGTGCTGCTTGATCCACGCGACCGTGTGCGGCACGTAGTCGACCGGCAGCCGGTGTCCGGCATCCAGAAAGACTTGTTTCTTCGGATCGCTGTCCAGCAGCGAATGGCGCGCTTCGGCGTGCTCGACCGGACACATCGGATCATTGCGACCCATGATCGACAGGAACGGCCGCCTGCCGATCGCTCGGATGAAGTTCTGTGGTGCTACGGGCGACCAGTGCGACCGCTCGGCCGGCGCGGCAACCGCCACGGCCGACTTGATTCGCGGTTCGACCCCGGTCAGCAGGTAGGTCTGGGTTCCGCCCATGCTATAACCCACGACGCCGATTCGCTCCGCGTCGATATCGTCGCGGGTCGCCAGGTAGTCGATCGCCCGCCGATAGTCCCGCGTTGTTTGAATGTAGATCTCAGGCAACGTGAAGTAGCCCTTCCGTGGCGGCGCACCGGAGTTCTTGTCTTCGTAGTGGTTGACCGGCGCGAAGTCGTTCTGCGAAGTTCGGTCTCCGTGGCATTGGGCGTCCAATGCAAACACGGCGCAGCCGGCCTCAAGCAGCGCCCGTCGCACATTGCCTCCACTGATGTAGTTGCCGTCCTGCCACCAACTTTCCTTGGAACCCGACCAACCGTGCAGCAACAGCACGCACGGGTAGGGCCCTTCTTGCCGAACGGGAAGTTCCAAGTAGCCGGGCACCAGAAAGCCCTGCACGCCGCGAAATACGATTTTCTGCCGCAACGCACCGTCGCGCTCCTTCTGCTCCACGATGCGAGCCTCCAGCGGGATCGTCGCGTCATACGCGTAGAACTCGGCGACCGCCCGGGCGGCGTCGGCGTCCAACGTGGCCATCACCGGCGGCTGGTCCGGCGCGGTGTTTGTTTCCTCGGCGCGTGCCGGCGCACCCACAATCAGCACCACGACCAGCGCCAAAAGTGCCAGGCGGCTTCGTTCCAACATTTCGTGCCTCCACGAGTCAGCCTACGGCATCTGGACAATCGGGGTAAATCCGCGCGACCGCGGATTGCGCTCAGCGGCGCTCAGTCACGCGATTCGTCAGCCGATTCGCCGCGCGCCTCAAACAACGCCAAATCACTGCGCAACCGTCGGGCTACCTTGCAGATAGCCGAGGTCGATTAGAAACTCGTCCAGGCTGCGCAGCGTCGCGCGGTACATCGCGCCACCGTCTCGATTGTAGTTGAAGAACCCATGCCCTTGCCCCGGATAGGCATGAAGTTGGCAGGAATTGCCGGCATCTTGCATCGCGTCGCGAAACATCTCGGCGGTCACCAGCGCGACCGTCCTGTCGTCGGTGCCATGAAAGACGACGGTCGGCGGCAGTCCACCACGCACATGGTGATAGGGTGAAAGCTTCTTCGGTTCGACGCCCATTCGTTCGCCCATGCCCGCCAGGCGACGGCTGTCTTTGCCGTAGTCGCCGACCGGCGCCAGGACAAGCGCCGGATTGAACAGGGCCATGGCATTGGGTGCCGAGCTGATTGACGTGTCTTCGCCAGGCTCATCGAAATCGCGAATCACGCCCGTACACGCGGCCAGATGCCCGCCGGCTGAACCACCCGCCGCGACAATCCGATCAGGATCGATTCCCAAACGATCGGCGTTCGCGCGGACCCAGCGAATGGCGCTCTTGGCGTCATGAACGCAACTGTCGGCAAGCGTTCCGTGCCGCGAGCGGACGCGATAGTCGGCCGACATGGCCACCATGCCGCGCGATGCAAGATACTTGCAGTGTTCCGCGAATTGGGCCGGTGAACCGCCGCGCCAACCGCCTCCGAAAAAGAACACGATCGCCGCGCGCCGATCCGTCGGCTTGTGACCCTCCGGCTGGACAATGAACATTTTGAGCCGGACGTCGCCGATCGTCTTGTAGACCTCGGATCGACCGGCGTCAAATTCGCGCGCGGCCCGCCGCGCCGGTTCCTGGGCCACACAGTTGGCAATCCAGCACGCGCCCAACAACAACGGCACGATGTTGTGTCGCATGGTTCGTTGCATCGTTCGTCGAATTCCCCTGGTTAGGCCCCGTCCGGCGATTCCAGCGCGATCACCGAAAACACGGCTCCTTGCGGATCTTGCAGCATGACAAACCGTCCGGTGCCGGGAATGTCGACCGGCGGCATCAGGCCCTTGGCTCCCAGCCCGGTTGCCTTTTTCAGCGCGGCGTCGCAATCGGCCACAGCGAAGTAAACGCCCCAGTGCGACGGAACGTCGCCCCACTCGGGCCGAATCGGCAACATGCCGCCGGCCGGCCGATCGTTGTGCCGAATCTCGACGTACACGCCGCCCATGGGGCTCTCGTTGTGGTTGGTCGTCCAACCGAACAGCTCACCGTAAAACGCCTCGGCCTTGGCAATGTCGCGCGTTTGCAACTCGTTCCAGCAGAACGACTCAGGCTCGTTGACGCGCTGCGCGCCGCCATGGTCCTTCTTCTGCCAAAGGGCCACCATCGCGCCGGTCGGATCCTGAATCACGGCCATGCGGCCGGCCGTCATGACGTCCATCGGCGGCATCGCGATCGTCGCACCCAACTTGGCGGCCTTGTCGGCCATCGCGTCGACGTCGTCGACCGTAATGTAGCTCTGCCAGTGTGGCGGAATGCCCTGACTCTTCATTTCGCCCTGCATTTGCCACAATGCACAGACCAGATCACCGTCCAATTGCAGCATCGTGTAGTCGTTGCCGGCATCCGTCGGCATATCCTCCGCGGTCCAACCGAACAGCTCGCAGTAGAAACGCTTCGCTGCCTCCGCGTCGGTCGTTGCCAAATCGACCCAAGAAAACGTGCCGGGCGAGAACTGTTCTGTCTTCATCGCGCAATACTCCTGCTGCGTCAGTTGCCTCATGAGCTTGGTGCCGCACCCATGCGGTGAGTATAGAAGTCCTGATGGCGCGCCGCAAACTTTGCCAGGCAAGTACAACTACCGAACCGTTGTGTGACGGATCGTCGGGCCAAAAGCTGCCCCTGATTCGCTTGACCACATTCCCAACGGTCCGCATCAAACTGGTGCCCCTGCTCGCCGGCGATTGGCGTTATACTGGAGCCTATGTGGCCCGACTCTTCCCAAACCCAAGAGTTGCTCGCGGCGGCGCGCTCGGGCGACGCCGATGCTCGCAACCGGTTGCTTGAGCGCCATCGCGAGGCGTTGCGCCGGATGATCGCGGTGCGGATGGACCGGCAGATCTCACGCCGCGTCGATGCCAGCGACATCGTGCAGGACGTGTTGGTAGAGGCGAACCGCCGCCTGGCCGATTACTTGGAAAAGACGCGGATGCCGTTCCATCTCTGGCTGCGCCATCTTGCGCGCGATCGGCTGATCGACGCGCACCGGATGCACCGCGGCGCCGCACGGCGCAGCACCGACCGCGAACAACCGCTCGAACGCTCGCCGGCCGACGACCGCTCGACGCTCGATCTGGCCGCGTTCATCGCCGATCGCGAGCTGACGCCTGCCGCCGCGGCCACGCATCGCGAACTGGAGGAGCGCTTTCAAGCGGCCGTCGAACTGCTCGACGATCCAGACCGCGAAGTGATCCTCATGCGTCACTTCGAGCAGATGACCAACAGCGAAGTGGCTGAAGCGCTGGAACTAAGCGCCGCGGCCGCCGGGATGCGCTACTTGCGCGCGATGCGCCGGCTGCGCGAATTGCTGCAAGATCCTGATACGCAAGCGAGGTTAGGGTGAGCGCCGAACGTTCGGAAATTCGCCACGACCACGATGCCGATTCCGGCACCGCCGCCGAACAGGGCAGTCAGCGCGATCGGCTACTGGCCGAACTGGCCGATCGGCTCGCCGAACAATTAGCCGACGGCACGTCGCCCGACGTCGAAGCGCTGGTCCGCCAGCACCCCGAACTGGCCGACGAATTGCGCGGATTGTGGGCCACCATGCTGGTCACCGATTGCGTGGCGGCCGGCGCACTCAGTCAGTCAACAAGCCGCACCACGCCCTTGCCTAGCTCGCCGGACGATCCCCAGCATGGGCCACCGGTAAATGCGCCGTCGGTCTTTGGCGACTACGAACTGCTCGAGGAAGTTGGCCGCGGCGGGATGGGCGTCGTGTATCGGGCAAGGCAGGCGAGCCTGGGCCGAATCGTCGCGCTCAAGCTGATGCTGCGCGGTGCCAATCCCACCGAGTCGGACTTGTCGCGGTTCCGCAGCGAGGCGGAAAGCGCCGCACGGCTCGACCATCCCGCGATCGTGCCGATCTATGAAGTCGGACAACACAACACGCAGCCCTTCTTCACGATGAAGTACGTCGCCGGGACGACGCTCAGCCACCGACTGGCTGATGGCCCAATGCCTCCCCGCGAGGCTGCGACCTTGCTGGTGCCGATCTGTCGCGCGATTCAGTTCGCGCACGAGCACGGCTTGTTGCACCGCGACCTGAAGCCGTCGAACATTCTCATCGGCGACGACGGCCATCCGCACATCACCGACTTCGGACTGGCCAAACGCGTCAGCAACGACGCCGGGCTGACCGCTTCGGGCGCCGTGCTGGGAACCCCTTCGTACATGGCCCCCGAGCAAGCCGCCGGCAATCGGGGCGAACTGGGCCCGCCAACCGACGTCTACAGCCTGGGCACAGTCTTGTACCAGATGCTCACCGGCCGGCCTCCGTTCCAGGCAGCCACGGCCGTGGAAACCGTGTTGATGGTGCTCGAACAAGAGCCGCTGCCGCCGCGCCTGGTCAACCCCGGGGCCGATCGCGAACTGGAGATGATCGCGCTTAAGTGTTTGCAGAAACCGCCCGAGTTGCGCTATGCCACCGCGGGCCAGTTGGCCGACGACCTGGAAGCCTATTTGGCCGACGAACCGACGGCGGCCCGATCGGGCGTGTTCTCGCAAGTGATCGCCCGCGCGTTTCGCGAAACGCACCACGCCACGGTGCTGGAGAATTGGGGTCTGTTGTGGATGTGGCACAGTCTGGCGCTGCTGGTGGTTTGCGTGTTGACCAATGTGTTCGAGTGGCGTGGCGTGACTTCGCCGCTTCCCTACCTGTTGCTGTGGACGGCCGGCTTGGGCGCCTGGGCCGCGATTTTCTGGCAGCTTAGACACCGCAGCGGTCCGGTCACGTTCATCGAACGACAGATCGCCCACGTTTGGGCAGCGAGCATGATCTCGATCGGCCTGTTGTTTATCGTGGAAATGATTCTCGACATGCCGGTGCTCGGCTTGTCGCCCGTGCTCGGGCTAACTAGCGGGATGATATTTCTCGTGAAAGCGGGCATGCTGACCGGCCAGTTCTATATTCAGGCGTTGGCACTGTTCGCCACGGCGATCGGCATGGCCGTGTTGCAACGATTTCAGATTCCGTTGGGCATTACGCTGTTTGGGCTGGTGTCGGCCGGCTGCTTCTTCTTTCCCGGCTTGAAGTATTACCGCCAACAGCGGCGTCTCGCGGCGGGGTGAATTGATCCCAATCTGGAACAAATCGACCAATCTTGATAAGATACTTTTCCAACCGCTGGCCCGATTAATTGTGTTCCACACAACGCAGCAAGAACCGGCAAATCGCACGCCGACCGCGTGCACGTCCTGCGATCCCAAGTAGCCCCCCGCCCATGCTCACCATCTTCGGTCAAAACCGTAGCGGACCGTTCTGCGATCGCCTGTCGCGGCGCGGGTTCTTGCAAATCGGCGGTTTGGCCGTTGGCGGACTGTCGCTTGGCAACTTGCTTCGGGCCGAAGCCGCTACAGGCACCCGCTCCAACAAGTCCGTGATCATGATCTTTCTGCCAGGCGGGCCGCCGCATCAGGACATGTTCGACCTGAAGCCCGACGCGCCGGTCGAAGTGCGCGGAGAATTCAAACCGATTCCCACCAACGTGCCGGGCATTCAGATCTGCGAACATTTGCCCCGCCTGGCCGGGATGATGGACAAGCTGGCGCCGATTCGCTCGATGGTCGGAGCCACCGGCAGCCACTATTCGTTTCAGTGCATGACCGGGCGCAGCCACCAACGCCAGCCGCCAGGCGGATGGCCGGAGTTTGGCTCCATCGTGGGCAAGCTGCGTGGTTCGACGACGCGCGAGCTTCCGCCGTATGTCGGACTGTCGCCCCGCATGCAGCACACGCCGTACAACTCCGGTAAGCCCGGCTTTCTGGGCGCGGGCTTTGCGCCATTTCAGCCCAACGGCGACGGCAAGGACGACCTGGTGCTGCAAGGCATCACGGTGGAGCGGCTCGCTGACCGCGAGCGCCTGATCCACTCCCTGGACAACTTCCACCGCGCGGCCGACTCAAGCGGCATGATGGCCGGAATGGACACGTTCGAGCAGCAGGCGTTCGGCATTCTGACTTCGAGCAAGCTGGCCGAAGCGCTCGACGTCGAGCGCGAGCCCAAGACACTGCGCGATCGCTACGGTTACGGCACGCCCAAGCATCAGGGCGACGGCGCGCCGCGGCTGATGCAACAGTTCCTGATGGCCCGCCGACTGGTCGAAGCGGGCGTCCGCGTCGTGACGCTCAGCTACAGCTTCTGGGACTATCACGGCTCGAACTTCCGGCTAGCACGCGAGAACCTGCCGCAACTCGATCAGGGTGTCAGCGCGCTGGTCGACGATCTGCACCAACGCGGGCTCGATCGCGATGTGACCGTGATCGTGTGGGGAGAGTTCGGACGCACGCCGAAGATCAACGTCAACGCTGGACGCGATCACTGGCCCAACGTGTCGTGCGCGCTGCTGGCCGGCGGCGGACTGCGCACCGGGCAAGTCATCGGCTCGACCGATCGTCAGGCGGCGGAGGTGAAGGACCGGCCCGTGCGATTCGAGGAAGTCCACGCCACGCTGTACAACCGCCTGGGCATCAGCGCTGAAAACACGACGGTTGCGGATCTTTCTGGCCGCCCGCAGTACATCACCAACCAGCACGCTCCGCTGCAGGAATTGGTGTAGGGTCTGTCACGCGTGCGCTTCGCATGCGCGCCCCGATCAGATCGGCTCATGCCGATCGCATTCGTTCCAACACGTTGCGCGTGATGCGCTGAATGCGTTGGTCGGGCCCCTGGGGCTCGGTGTAGACCTTCGGGCGGACGTAGCCGGGCGGCTGACTAACGCCGTCGGCCCACCAGCACGTGGCCGCGTTGAACACAAAGTTGTCGCGTGGTCCGGGATAGACGGTAGCGGTGTAGTGTCCGCCATTCGGCCGATCGGGAGCGGTTTGGGTCGGGCCTTCGGCCACGACTTGCAGACCGCGAATCGGGGCCGGATCACCGTGACTCTCCCATCCAATGACGCCGGGAATTCGATCGCCGGCTTTCATTCCGGTTCCCTCATAGATCCAGTGATTGGGCATCGTGCAGATCCAATCGGCGCCACCGGTCACGGGACCCGTGCTGTGCGCGCCGATCAGCTCGTTGGCATAAGGTCGTTTGTGTTCCAACGACTTCATGCTCTCGAAATCGCCCATCCCACCCGGCGGGCCGAACACGCCAATCCGCTCGAACGCGCGCGTCGCCTGGTCGTACACAATCCGGCCGCAGACGGCATTGCCGGAGAAGAACGCCGCGCTGGTGCCCGACTGCACAGCGGACTGGACGTTACGAAACATGTCGATCGTCCAGTACTCGTCATGGCCCACGCTCAAGAAACCTTTGGCCCGCCGCAAGCCGGCCGGATCGCGGTGCGTGTCCAGGTTCGAGATGTACGTTACGTCGTATCCTTGTTGTTCCATCCAGAAGGCCAGCGGAAACTCCCAGAGGAAGAACTCGCCGGATCCGGTCGAAAGCGGCGCGTCGAGGATCTGGCAATACTTGCCGTAGGGTCGATTGAAGCTGACTTGTACCCCGCCGCCCCAATACCACTGGTGCTGGCCGTCGTCGTACAGCGCGAACTGCGTCGGCCACCGATTGTAGGCCTGCCAGGTCGTGTCGCTGCATTGGAATAGAAACTCGGCCGGACGATCGTCGCGGACGATGAAGATCATATAGCTTTGCCAACCCTCGTGCTGGCTGGTCAACTTGCCGACGTAGACGCCGCTGGTCCAGTCCTTTGGCACGCGCAGCTCGGCACACGGCTCCCATTGGCAATTGCGAAGCCGCTTCTCGCCCACGGGCGGATCCGTTTGCGTCGCGCCGTCGAGCGGCCCAATGTGCTGCATGTGCCGGCCGCCATCGCCGCCATACCAACCAAGGCGATACACGTCGATCGTGAACCGTGCCGCCGGGTTGGTACTCACGTGAAACCGAATGGTCTCGCCAACTCGCACGCTGGTGTGCGAACAGTAGCCCTCGATCCATGGGCAACGATACTTGGTGGACGGGTCAACGCCCGTCTTGTTGAGCATCCAGTTGCGCGTGCCGCCGCGAGCGTTTTCCCGAACGATCGGATTGGTCTCGCGGTCGTCTGCCGATGCCGCAACCAGCGGCATACCGCTAATGCCCAAGACGGCGCCGGCCGTAAGTTGTTTCAGTGCGTCGCGGCGCGAAGGTTTGTCACGGTGCATGGGTGCGGAGCCTCCCGCGAGTCATGATAGTTGCGCACATCGCGCCGAGCTACCTGCGATTTCACGTCGCGGCACCGTTGCCGTTATACTGGCGCGTCGAACCGGACGTCGATACGCCGTGACGCAAAGGTGCGATCTTGGAACTGAGCCTGTTTTCGGTCAGCTATGCTGGGCTGTGGGGTCAACACCGGCTCGACATGCAACAGTTTGTAGCTAAGGCAGCCGAGTTGGGCTATTCGTCGGTCATGCTGATGGGCAAGCGGCCACATCTTTCGCCGCTCGACTCCGACGAACAAGCCCTGGCGGCCCTTCGGCAGTGCTTGGAAAAGCACCAGGTACGCTGCCGCGCGCTGGCCGGCTACACCGACTTTGCGACCCAAGCCGCCGCCGAAGTGCCGTTCGCAGAGATGCAATACCGTTACGTCGAGGACCTGGCCCGACTCGCCTCGGCAGTAGACGCCAAGATCGTGCGGATCTTCACCGCGTATGATCATCCGGGGCAGTCGCCAACCGCCGCGTGGAATCAGGTCGTCGGTAGTCTCCGCGAATGTGCCGCCCGGGCGTCCGACTACGGAATCACGCTGGCCGTGCAAAACCATCATGACGTCGGGCTGCATACCGACGCGCTGATGGATCTGATCTCGGAGGTCGACCGTCCGAACGTCAAGCTCGGGTTCGACGCCTGGTCGCCGGCACTGCGCGGCGAAGACCTCTACGAAGCGGCGCGCAGCGCGGCCCACGCGACGGTCATTACGACTAATGCCGACTACGTTCGCGTGCCGCGCTATCGGTATCGACCCGAGCTGGTCAACTACGAACGCCAGCAGCCCGACATGGTTCGGGCCGTGCCATTCGGCGACGGCTTTATCGACTACGAAGCGTTTTTCTCCGGGTTGGCCGACGGTGAATTCGACGGCATCGCGAACTACGAAATGTGTTCGCCGATCCGCGGCGGCGGCGGCGCGGAAAACCTCGACGAGTACGCGCGGGGCTACGTCGAGTGGATGCGCCAAAACGCACTGCCACGGTTCGTGCGCTAGCGAGAGCGGCCGGCGTTTTCGCTGCGGCGTGCGGTTGCACGGGGCACGACCGAGGATTGCTCGCGGACTCTGGCGGCATTATCATAAACGGCGGTTTATCCCACCCGTGCCGTGCGGCCGGCTCCGCGATTGCGGTGGCGCCGGTTCCATCCTGGGGGCGCATCACTGCTTGGTCGGAGTCGACAATCCATGCGTGCCAGGTTACTCGGACTGCTTGTGGCGTTCGCCTGGTTGCCGACCGGCATCGCTTGGGCGGTTGACTACGCAGCCGACGTGAAGCCTCTCTTGCGGCAACACTGCTACCGTTGCCACGGCGCGCTCAAGCAAGAGTCGGGCCTGCGCCTGGATCATGTCTCGTTCATCCGCGCCGGCGGCGACCGGGGACCGTCGCTCGACTCGAATGCCGACCAAAGCGCATTGATTCAGGCGGTCACGGGCAGCGGCGACATCGAACAAATGCCGCTCGAGGCCGAGCCGCTTTCGGCCGAACAGATTACCACGCTGCGCACTTGGATTGCGTCCGGAGCCGAAGCACCGGACGAGCCACTGCCGGCCGATCCGCGCGACCATTGGTCGTTCAAGCCGCCCAAGAAACCCCCGTTGCCGGTCGTCGACAACCCGGCTTGGATGACCAACCCCATCGACCGGTTGCTGGCCGCCGAGCACGAAGCGCGCGGCCTGGTGCCAACGGAACCGGCCGAGAAGCACATTCTTCTGCGGCGCGTATACATCGACCTGATCGGCATTCCGCCAACGCCTATCGAAGTGCGCTCGTTTCTGGCCGACGAGTCGCCCGACGCGTACCGTAAGGTCGTCGATCGGTTGCTGGCCAGCCCGCACTACGGCGAACGCTGGGGCCGCCACTGGATGGACGTCTGGCGCTACAGCGATTGGGACGGCTATCAGGCCGAAGTGCGCGAGAGCCAACCACACATCTGGCGCTGGCGCGATTGGATCATTGAATCGCTCAACGACGACAAGCCGTACGACCGGATGATCCTCGAAATGCTGGCCGGCGACGAACTCGCGCCGACCGATCCGGACACGCTGCGGGCAACCGGCTTCTTGGTGCGCAACTGGTACAAGTTCAACCGCAACGTTTGGCTGGACGCGACTGTCGAGCACACTTCCAAGGCGTTCTTGGGCGTCACGCTGAACTGCGCGCGGTGTCACGATCACATGTACGATCCAATTCCGCAAACCGAGTACTATCAGTTCCGCGCGTTCTTCGAAGCCCACGACGTACGCACCGATCGCGTGCCGGGCCACATCGATACCAAAACGGCCGGACTGGTGCGCGTGTTCGACAAAAAGAGCGACACGCCGACCTATCTGTTTGAACGGGGTAACGAAGCGGCGCCCCGAAAAGATCAGCCGCTAGTGCCCGCGGTGCCGGCCGCATTGGGCGGCGATCCAATGCAGATTGCAGCGGTCGAACTCGCGCCCGAGGCCTACTATCCCGGACTGCGCTCGTTCGTTCGACAGGAAGAACTGGCCCGCGTGGAGGCAGCCGTCCAGCAGTGCGAGACGGCGATGGCCGAGGCAACCACCCAGCTAGTCGCCGCGCGAAAGAAGCTGGCCGACTTTGTTGCCAGCAACCAGGCGGCTCCGACTGCCGAGCAGCAGGCCACGGAAGAAAATGCTGCCGCCACCAACAGCGAAAACACCGACTCGGCCGACGAGCCAACGCCGACGAACACCGGGCCTGACGCAGGCCAACAGCAAACTGACACAAAGCAGGTCGACCTGAATGCACAGGTCGCCGACGCCGAAGCTTCGGCCGACGTGGCCGAACAAGCCATGTTAACAGCAGCCGCCGAGTTGGTTGCTTTGCGGGCCCGCATCGCCGCCGACGACGCGGCCTTTGCCGTGCCACCGGCCGAAAACGCGGCTGACCTTGCTCGCGAGGCCAGCCGCGCGCAACGCGTCTGGGAAATGTCCCGCGCAAGGCGTGACGTGGCCCAAGCACAACGCGAGCTCGACACGGCACGGGCCAGCAACGACAAAGCGGCGAAGGTGGACATCGAAAAGATCGAGAAACGTCTCGCGGCAGCCAAGAAGGCGCGCGACGACGCGCAGGTCGCCCTCGGAAAGCCCGGCGACGTGTACACGCGCTTTTCTCCGGTTTATCCGTCGCAGAGTACGGGTCGGCGCACCGCGCTGGCGCGCTGGATCGCCTCGCCCAACAATCCGCTGGCATCACGGGTTGTGGTAAACCACATCTGGATGCGGCACTTCGGCAGCCCGTTGGTCGACAGCGTGTTTGACCTCGGCAACAACGGGCGTATGCCGGCGTTGCCGACGGTGCTCGACTGGTTGGCGGTCGAGTTCGTTGAGAAGGGCTGGCGCATGAAGCCGATCCACCGCACGATCGTCACCAGCGCCGCCTACCGCATGGCATCGACGTCAGCAAACGAATCGAACGAGACACTCGATCGCGAGAATGTCTATCTCTGGCGCATGAATCCGAGGCGCATGGAGGCCGAGGTTGTGCGCGACAGCACGCTGGCCGTTGCCGGATCGCTCGACACCACGATGTTCGGGCCGGTGCTGGATCAAGAGTCTGGCATGACCGTTACTCGACGCAGTATCTACTTTCGCTCCAGCAAGGAAAAGAAGATGACGTTCCTCGATCTGTTCGATCGGGCGAATGTGACCGACTGCTATCGACGGATCGACACGGTCGTGCCGCAGCAAGCGCTGGCGATGGTCAACAGCCCGTTGGCGCTGGCGCAGTCGCGACTGCTGGCTTCGCGACTGAACGAACAACTTGCGGAAGCGTCGTCGGACGACGATCGTTTTGTCAGCGCTGCCTTCGAACGCGTCCTGTGTCGCGCTGCGACCGTCGACGAGCGCGATGCTTGTCTGAAGTTTCTGGACGCTCAGGCACAGCGGCTGGCCGACCCAGCCGCGCTGGTCGCGTTTGCGGCCGGCGGCACGAGCGACGTCAAACCCTCCGGCGATCCTCGGCAACGGGCGCGCGAAAACCTCGTCCACGTGCTGCTGAATCACAACGACTTTGTCACCGTGCGGTAATGCCGCAGTCCGGAATCGAACCATGCCACGCAAACCGATACCGCCGAATCGAGCAAGGCACTTTGGCCGGCGCACGTTTCTGGCCGACGTGGGAATGGGGCTGACCGGCCTGGCGCTGGGCGACCTGTTGCTCCAAGACGGCATCGCCCGGGCCAGCGAAGCACAGGCGTGGTCCCTGCCCGACGGCCGCGCGCATTTTCAGCCGCGCGCCAAGAGTGTGATTTGGATCTTCCTGGTCGGTGGCATGAGCCACCTGGAAAGTTTCGATCCCAAGCCGGCCCTGACCGAGTTCGCCGGCAAGGAGATCGGCGACACGCCGCACAAAGACGTTCTGGAAGCATCGTTTATCCAAGACAACTTGCGGATCGTCGTGCCCGACGACGCGAACGGCCACATTCGCCACAAGCTGTTTCCGACGCAGATCGGCTTTAAAAAACGCGGGGCAAGCGGCTTGGAAATCAGCGACTGGTGGCCGCACCTCGGCGCCTGTGCCGACGACCTGGCCGTCGTCCGCTCCATGTGGACGACCGACAACAACCACGGCGCGCAGTTGCAGTTTCACACCGGCCGCCATGTCCTGGAGGGACAGTTCCCCACAATCGGCTCCTGGATCCACTACGGACTCGGCTCGCTCAACGACAATCTGCCGCGGTTCATCGTGCTGGGCACGCCAATCGCTGATTGCTGTGGCGGCATCGGCGCGCACGGAGCGAATTATCTGGGGCCCGAGCACAGCGGCGTGCAATTGGGCGTCGATCCGCAAAACCCCCTGCCCTTTGCCGCGCCTGGCACCGACGTGTACCGCGAGGAGCAAGAGAACCAGTTTGCGCTGCTGGACCGGTTGAACCGCATCTCGGCCGTCGAGTATCCGGACGATGAGGACCTGCGGGCAAGAATCAAGTCGTACGAATTGGCGTTTCGCATGCAAACGGCTGCGCCCGAAGTGGTCGACTGCGACGCGGAAACCAAGCCGACCCAGGAAATGTATGGGCTGCACGGCAAAGACACCAAGACCTTCGGGCGGCACTGCCTGGTCGCCCGGCGGCTTGTGGAGCGGGGCGTTCGGTTCGTGCAGATTTTTCATGGCAGCAACGGCGGCGCCGGCGCGTGGGACGCCCACGGCAATTTGAAGAACAATCACGCGAAACTTTGTGCCCAGGTCGATCAACCGATCGCCGCGCTCGTCAAAGACCTGAAACAGCGCGGCATCTTGGACGAGACCATGATTGTGATCGGCACGGAGTTCGGGCGAACTCCGGGAACCCAGGGCACCGACGGCCGCGATCATCACCCATTTGCCTTTTCCGTGGTGATGGCCGGTGGCGGACTGAAAGGCGGCGTCGCCCACGGTGCGACCGACGCGCTGGGTTTTCACGCGATCGAAGATCGTCACTACGTGACCGACGTGCATGCCACCGTGTTGCATCAGATGGGAATCGATCCCCGGCGACTGGCTGTGCCAGGCCGCAAACGGCTGGCGATCGACTACGGACGCCCAATTCGCCAGATCATTGCTTGATCGGCGCGCGTCGAACCGTTCGCTCAAGCCGGCTGCTCAAACCCCGGCTCGCGAACCTGTCGGCCCGTGTGCCGTCTCTGTTAGTAGCACACATGGAGGCCCCGCCGTGAGTAACGCCGACTTCACGCCCGCCCTGGGCCGATCCGAGTTGACCGATCGCTACGACCGCGCGATTCGCTTCTGGACCCGCGAGCGCCGATGGCGGACGATGCTGCTCGACGCAATCGCTCCGGGCGACGGCGAGTCGATCCTCGACGTCGGATCCGGGACCGGAACGCTGGCCGTGCTGATCAAGCAACGAGCGCCTGGAGCCACCGTGGTGGGCGTCGATCCCGATCCGAAAATACGCGCTCTGGCGGCCAACAAAGCCAAGAACGCCTGCGTTGACATCGAGTTCCTGCACGGGTTCGCGCGCGACGCGGCCGACGTGGCTGGCACGGGTCGCTTCGACAAGGTCGTCTCGAGCCTGGTGTTCCACCAGGTGCCGCTCGAGGAAAAAAAGGCGGGCCTGGCGGCGATGCACGCCGCACTGAAGCCGGGCGGATCGATCCACGTGGCCGACTACGGCGAACAACGCGGATGGCTCATGCGGCGGCTGTTTCGCATCATCCAGCGCCTCGACGGCTACGAGAATACGCAGCACAACGCGGATGGCATCCTACCCGAGCTGTTCGCCGCGGCCGGCTTTCTCGACCTCGACGAGCGCAGCGTGGCCACGCCGACCGGGTCGATCTCGGTATTCAGCGCGCGGGGCTAGCGCTTCGTGGCGTTTCTCGCCTGGCCGTCTGGCTACGATTTGGCAGCGGAGGCAACGGAGACGCCCCTCACTCTGCCTGCGGTCGCGTAAACAGCAAGGACAGTTCGCGCATCCCCAGTAGTCGAGCGGTGGCCAAATAGACCACGACGCCCGCGGCGATCATTAGGACCGCCTGGCCGGCTGAGTGCATCCGCGACGCATCAGCGCTCGCGGCAAAAGCGCGATCCACGCCGATCACCACGGCGGCCATCAGGACCGTCGCGATGCCGCTCTTGCAAAACGTTGTCAGCAGATCGCGCCAGGCCAGCCGACCAGCGCCGAGCGGCAGGGCGAACGCAAGCAGTGCCGCTTGCGTGCTGGCGGCAACGGCGGTGGCCACGGCGAGCCCGCGTTCGGCCAGCGGCCAGATCAAAACGATGTTCAGCGCTAGATTGACGCCGACGGCGACAATCCCCAGCTTTGCCGGCGCGGTCCGGTTTCCCGCCGCGTAATACCCACGCACCAAAACTGGAATGGCGCAATACGCCCACACACCGCCCGCATAGCATGCAATCATACGTGCCGCCCGAGCCGCGTCGTCGGATGTAAATTCACCATGTTGCAACAGCGCGCGAACCAGCGGATCGGCGACCAGCATCAGCCCAACACTGGCCGGCAGCGCCATGAACACCACCAATCGCAACCCTGTTGTCAGATCAGCCCCAACGGCCGCGCTGTCGCCGCGCGCCGCGTGCCGACTGAGCAGCGGATAGATGACCGTCGCCGTCGCCACTCCCAGGAGTCCGACCGGCAACTGATAGAATCGTTCACCGTAGTAGATCGCCGCCGCGGCGCCCGACTGCAAAGGATAGGCAATGTCGGCACCGCCCCAGGACATGGTGCGCGGCACGCCGGGCTCGGCCGAAAGGGCCCACGCGATCAGGCTGTCGGCCAAGGTGTTGAACTGAGTCACAGCCAGCCCCAACGCCACCGGCAGCATCGTCCGAATCACAAGCCAAAACGCCTGGCGGCTGGCGCTCCAGTCATAGTTGAATCGGAATCCATGCCGATAGAGCGCCGGAACTTGCACGCCGATTTGCAGCACGCCGGAAACGAGCACGGCGGCGGCAATAATTAGCGCCTGCGACATTTGATCGTCGGCCAGCCGTGGTGCGACCACCAGCGCGGCTACCAACCAGCAGATGTTGAGAATCGCGGGCGCCATGGCCGGCACGCGAAACTCGAACATCGCCTGCAGCGCCGCCGAAGCCTGAGCCGCCAGACAGATCAGCACCATGTACGGCAGCATGGCGGCCAGCAAGGCAACGAGTTGGCCGTTTGCCGTGTCGGCGTCGGCCAACCACCACCAAAGCCCACACGCCGCTTCGCCCAGCAGCACCACGGCCGAGAGAACGACCCCCAGCCAGACCAACAACACGCTGAACAACTGCCACGCGGTGCGGGGCTCGCGCTGGTGCAAATCGGTGAAAACCGGCAGAAAGCTGGCGGCCAGCGCTCCTTCGCCGAAGATCCTGCGCAAAAGGTTGGGAATCCGAAAAGCGACGACAAAGGCATCCATCACGCCGCCGCCCAGACCCAACAGCGAGGCGGTGGCCATGTCGCGCGCCAATCCAAGCACGCGGCTGGCTAGGGTGCCCAGGCTGGTCGCCCAAAAGCCGCTCCACAACGTCCACGAATGTTGTTGGGCCATGGCGGGCCATCGTACGGCTCGCCGACTGTTCGGAAAAGGCGGGATTGGCCTCCTCCGGCCGGCGCGAGACGGTGCGTCGTGGTGCCGCGCTCTCTTGTCAAGCCCAGCACAACGGCCGGAATACGAACGAATCCTGCCGGGCCGCCGCGGTGGTTGTCAAAGCGAACCGATTCGGCGAAGATCAATCGGCGTTGTCGGCCCTGAGCGTGCGCATCCATCAATCGGAGAAATCCGTGCCCGAGCGATCAAAGCATCAACAGAAGGTCATTAAGAACTACTACGAGAACCGCGAGGCGATTTCGCTGCAGCGGCTCGGCGAGTTGGTGACCGAGCTCTACCTCGCGGAGGGCAAGAAGCGCGAAAGACAATGGGGTTACGTTCGCGCGGCACTTGAGAAACTCAAAGTTCCGAATTCGCGAATCGACCACCTCGTGCAGCAAGACAATCCCGCGCTGGTCGCGAAGCTTGTCGAGGAACTGCTGGCAAAAGGCTAACCATCAGGCTGCGTGGATTCATGGCTACCAACGCCGAACAAGTCGGTCAACTTCGCTGGCAGAAGATACCCGTGCTCGACGACGGGTTCGTCTGTCTCGTCGACGTGATGGGCGACGACCAATCCGTGGTGCAGGCCGCGCGCGTCAGCTATGGGGAGGGCACGCGGAAAGTGTCCGACGATCGGGGTCTGATCCGTTATCTGATGCGTCACCGGCACACAACCCCGTTCGAGATGGCCGAGGTCAAGCTATTGGTTCGCGTGCCGATGGATTGCTGGCGACAGTGGATTCGCCACCGAACCGCCAACGTCAACGAGTACAGCACGCGCTATTCCCTGGCAATCGACGCGATGCAAGCGACGCCGCCCGACGCCTGGCGCACTCAAGCCACCGGCAATCGCCAGGGCAGCGGCCAGAGCCTTTCGACGGACGACGGGGCAAAACTCACGGCCAGCGAAGCGGAGTTTCAGCATCGGGCGCGCCAGCTCTACGAGCAACGGATCGAATTGGGCATCGCCCGCGAACAAGCGCGCAAGGACCTGCCGCTGTCCACCTACACCGAAGCGTATTGGAAGGTCGATCTGCACAATCTGCTGCACTTTCTGGCATTGCGAATGGACGCCCACGCACAGTGGGAAATCCGCGAGTACGCCACGGCGATCGGCAACCGAATTGTGCAACCACTGTTCCCGCTGGTATGGGAAGCGTTCGTCGACTATCGGGTCGAGGCGCTCTTTCTATCGCGCCTCGATCGGGAGTTGATCGCGCGACTCGTGGCACGGTTGGCGCAGTCCGGTCGGGCTCAGGCTACCGAGGAAGACTTTCTCGCCGTGCAGGATCCGTCCTGGGTCGACTTGAAGCGCTGCCGCGAACGGGACGAGTGTCGCGACAAACTTCGGCGGTTGAACCTCGTCAAGTAGCACCCAAAGCCGTGCGGTGGCTCTCGTGCCCGACGCAACAACCAAGGAACTGCTGGACCTGACCCAGCGATTGCTCGACGCGATTGCCGGCGGCGACTGGGCCACGTACGACGAGCTTTGCGACCCGACTCTGACCGCCTACGAACCGGAAGGACGCGGTCATTGCATCGAAGGCATGCAGTTCCACCGGTTCTATTTCGACCTGGCGCAGAGCGGCGACCCGAAGAACACCACGATGGCATCGCCCAAGGTGCGATTGATGGGCGACGTGGCGATCGTCATCTACGAACGGCTCATTCAACTGCTCAATGACTCCGGCGCGCCGGTGACCGCGCATTTCGAAGAGACGCGCGTCTGGCAACGGCAACAAGGCCAATGGCGCCACGTCCACTTCCATCGCTCGCGCTGCGAGTAGGTGCGAGCATTCGCGCGCGGCCAGGCGAAACCAATGCAGCCCGGCTGGATCGGGGTGCGCGTCCGCGCGACTACGACTGCGCGGCGACCGCAGGTTCGACGGTGACCGCGGACTGCATGGGTCCGGAGGCTTCGACCAGGCACTCCGGCGGCTCGATCTCGCCTGCCGCAATCTTCCGTTCCACAACCTCCTGGCGAAATACCGGCACACAACCCGGCGCCCGAATCCCGAGCCGGACGCGGTTACGCTCCACGGAGAGGACAGTCACGACAATGTCGTCGTTGATCACGATCGACTGTCGACACTTGCGAGAAAGCAAAAGCATGTCAGCTCCCTTCCTTCGGCGGCCTCGAATGATCTGTGGGTCGCGACAATCTTGGGGGGACGCGAAGGAAAGACTAGCACTCCAATATGAGCGAAGTGTGAGCGTTAGTCGTCGATTCCGACAGGTTTCGTTCGAGAGATTTTTCGGCCAATTCCGCGGCAACGCGCGGCTGATCGCGCCAGAAGTAAACCGGCATCGTGAAGCACCGGATGCACTTGAGGAGGGTCCGACTCGACTGGACCGTCACGCCCGATCGCTAGGAAACGCCATGATGTCCGACAGCCGCTTCGCGCCAGCAGCCAACATCACGACGCGGTCGAATCCCAATGCCACGCCCGTGCAGTCCGGCAGCCCGCGCTCCATGGCTGCCAGAAGCCGGCTCTCTTCGGGCAGTTGCCGCTTGCCCTCGGCAACACGTTGCTGGTTGGCCAACCGGTTTCGCTCGCGCAACACCGCGGCGTCGGTCAACTCGTGGTATCCGTTGGCCAACTCGATTCCGCGCACGTACAGCTCGAACCGCTCCGCGATCGGCGGATCGCCCGTGACTTGTGCCAGCGCCGCCTGGCTTGCCGGATAACCATGCACAATCGTCGGGCGCACCGCACCCAGATGCGGCTCGACAACCTGCGCCAACAAGACGTTCAGCCAATTGTCCCGATCGGCATCGCCGAAACTGTCGGAAACGTGAACGCCGTGCCGGGCAGCCGCCTCGCGCAACTGCAAAGTGGTGGCCCGATGCGGGCAAACGCCGACGTGTGCCTCGAAGACCTCGGCGTAGCTGGTTTGCTCGGCGGGTCCACGTTGCAATAGCGCCTCACTCAGATCCGACAGGCACTGCATCCCTTCGGCCATCGTGTGGCCACGACGATACCATTCCACGATCGTGAATTCCCGGTTGTGCAGCGGCCCGACTTCGCCGCCGCGGAAGGCGCGCGTGATCTGGTAAATCGCCTCGCCTCCGGCGGCCATTAGCCGCTTCATCCCGAACTCGGGCGACGTCTGCAACCATAGTGTTCGGTCCGGCCGCACACCGGAGTGATCGTCCGGCGTCGAAACCGCGATCGGCTCCAAGTAGCGATCCACCACGACATCGGCCGAGAGCAGCGGCGTTTCTACTTCGAGAAACCCACGCTTCTCGAAGAACGATCGTGTCCGCGCCAACAGATCGGCCCGCAAGCGCAGCCGCGCCCAATCGGCGGTCGGCAGGCAGTCGTCGGAAGAATCACCGGGTTCCACAGATGCCCTTTGGCCCGCGGGCCCACGGATCGAATGGCCACGGTCCGCCGGCGCCGCTGCGCGCCAGCAGACGATGATTCACGACCTGACGCGTTCGAGATACTCGCCGGTGCGCGTGTCGACCTTGATCATTTCGCCCAGCTCGATGAAAGCCGGGCAGGTGATCTCCGCGCCGGTCTCGAGTGTCACCGGTTTCGTGAGGTTGGTTGCCGTGTTGCCGCGGACCGCCGGTTCGCAGTACTCGACTTTCAGCACCACGTGGTTCGGCGGCGTGACAGAGATGGGGTTGTTGTTGAACAACACCATCTGACAGTCCATTCCCTCTTTCAGATACTTCCAGGCTTCGTCGACTTGATCTTTCGTCAGTTCGTATTGCTCGAAGCTCGACTTGTCCATGAATACGAACGTGTCCTGCTGGCCGTACAAGTACTGCGCGCCGATCTCGGTCACGTCGGCCGCTTCGAGCGAGTCGCCCCCTTTGTACGTGCGGTCGAGAATCGTGCCGCGGAGCAAATTCCGCAGCTTGCATTTGTACAACGCGTTACCCTTGCCGGGCTTCACGAAGTTGCACTCGACCATCAGATAGGGATCGCCGTCGATCTGGACTTTGAGCCCTTTCCTGAAATCGCTGGTGCTATAACTGGCCACCGGTTGATTCCTGCTTCGCTTGGTTCCACTGGAACGTTATGCTATCGATCGGCCCACAATCCGTTTGCAGGCAATTCATACGACGATGAGCACTTCCAGCATTCCTGTCGATAGTTCCTCAACGATCAATTCGGTTCACGCTGCCCGACATCGCACGTGGCGGGCGGCACTCAAGGACGCCGTGCGCGATCCCGACGAGCTGTGCCGATTGGTCGATTTGCCGCGGCAATACTTGGCAGGTGCGCGTCGGGCGGCCCGCCTGTTTCCGCTGTTCGTTCCACGCGAGTATCTCGCACGGATACAAAGCGGAGACCCGCACGATCCCTTGCTGCGGCAGGTGCTTCCCTTGGATGCCGAGCACGCGAATCCGCCGGGCTACCAGGAAGACCCAGTCGGCGACGGTCGCGCCACCCTGACGCCGGGGCTGCTGCACAAGTATCGATCCAGGGTTCTGATGGTAACAACTGGGGCCTGCGCCGTCCATTGCCGTTACTGCTTCCGCCGCCACTTCCCCTACGACACGACTCCGCGTTCGATCGACCAATGGCGGCCGGCACTCGAGCAAATCGAACGCGACCCAACGATTCACGAGGTCATTCTCAGCGGCGGCGATCCGCTGACGCTGGTCGACGATCAAATCGCCGAACTTGTCAAACGGCTGTCCGACGTGCCCCACGTGCGGCGCTTGCGCATCCACACCCGGTTGCCGATCATGATCCCGCAGCGCGTCACGGACCCGTTGCTGCGCCTGCTCCGTGCGTCGCGGCTGCCGACGATCGTGGTCGTCCACGCCAATCATGCCAACGAGCTCGACGAATCGGTCGACGCGTCGCTGGGGCGACTTGTCGGCGCGGGCCTCGTCGTGCTCAATCAGGCCGTGCTGTTGCGCGGCGTCAACGATTCGGCCGATGCGCTGGTCGACCTCTGCCAGCGCCTGGCCGACATGCGCGTGATGCCGTACTATTTGCATCAACTGGACCGTGTCTCCGGTGCGGCCCACTTCGAAGTTCCGCGGCACATCGGTCGCCGGCTGATCGCCCAATTGCGGCGGCGGCTGCCTGGTTATGCCGTGCCCCGTTACGTCCACGAGCGGCCTGGCGTGCCACACAAGATGCCGCTGGCATAATCCACCTCGACATTCCGCGAACCACAACGGGACAGTGCCCGCCATGTCGAATCTCACCCGTCCGATCGCTCGCAAATCAGCACGCCATGTGGCGCTGCTGTCCGCGGTCATCTTGGTCGCGCTTCAACCGGCAGTTGCGGAAAACTGGCCCCAGTGGCGCGGCCCGCGCGGAAACAGCACCAGCACCGAGACAGGGCTGCCGGTCGTTTGGAACGATCAAGCGAACATCGCTTGGAAGACGCCGCTGCCGGGCTGGGGTAGCAGCACGCCGGCGATCTGGCGCGACGACGTGTTCGTCACGACCCAGCACGACGATGGGTTGTTGGTACTCAAACTCGACCGACGAAGCGGCAAGATCGTCTGGCAGCGCGAAGTCGGCACGGCCGCCACGCCGCGCACAGGGCCGAAACGCGACAAGCAGGTTTTTCATCAACTGCACAATTTGGCCAGCCCTTCGCCGGTGACCGACGGCGAGACCGTGGTCGTCCACTTCGGAAACGGCGATTTGGCCGCGTACGACTTCGCGGGCGAGCAGCGCTGGCACCGCAACCTGCAAGCAGATCACGGCGCGTACACCATCTGGTGGGGGCGGGCCAACAGTCCGGTCTTGTTTGGCGACACGGTCATCTCGGTTTGCATGCAGGATTCGTTGTCTGACGTGGCCGACGAACCGGCGCAAAGCTATCTCGTGGCCCACGAGTTGGATTCCGGCCGCGTGCGTTGGCAGACAGCCCGCATGACCGATGCTCCGGCCGAACAGGCAGACGCCTACACCACGCCCGTCCTCGTCGACAACGGCGGCCGCACCGAACTGATCGTGATGGGCGCCAATCACCTCGACGCCTACGATCCGTCGGACGGTCGTCGGCTGTGGGTTGTTCCACAACTGATTGGTGGGCGCACCGTGACGGGCCCGACGGTTGCGGGCGGCATGCTCTACGTGACGCGCGGGATGCGTGGATCGCTGCTCGGGTTCAAGCTGGATCCGGCCGCTCCCGACCGCGCACCGGAGATTGCTTGGAAGCACAGCCAGGGCACACCCGACACGCCCTGCCCCGTCGTCTGGAACGAAGTGTTGTTCACGATCACCGACAACGGCATCGCCCGTGCGTACGATGCCATCAACGGCAAACTGCATTGGACCGAACGTCTTCACGGCGACTACAAAGCGTCGCCGCTGGCAGCCGAAGGCAGAATCTACTTCCTGAACACCGACGGCCTGTGTACCGTCGTGTCCGCTTCGACGCGGTTCGAGGTGCTGGCCAAGAACGAACTGCCAGACACGACGCTCGCCTCGCCGGCGGTATCGGACAGACACTTGTTTCTTCGCGGGCGCGACGCGCTGTACTGCCTGGGCGAGTCGTTTTGAAACCGCGCGCCGCGTGTTACGATAGCGGTACTTTCCCTGCCACGACGAATCGCCGCTGAAAGCCCCGCTCCATGAAATTCGCCATCTGCAACGAAACGTTTCTTGATTGGCCGTTGGACCGCGCGTTCGGGTTTGCCGCCGAGTGCGGCTACACGGGCATCGAGATCGCCCCGTTCACGCTGGCTGCCGACGCTGGCCAAATCACCGACGCCCAGCGCCGAGACGTTCGCCGTCAGGCCGAAGCCGCGAACCTGGAAGTCGTCGGACTGCACTGGCTGCTGGCCAAGACCGAAGGCTACTACTTGACCAGCCCGGAAGTCGAGGTCCGCCGCCGCACCGCCGACTACGTGCAAGATCTTGCCCGGCTCTGCCGCGACGTGGGCGGATCGCGGATGGTGTTTGGTTCGCCACAGCAGCGCAACCTTCTGCCGGGTGTCAGACCAGGACAGGCCCTCGACTTCGCCGCCGAGGTGGTCAGCGAGTCGCTGGGGGTGTTGGAGGAAACCGGCGTCACGCTTTGCATGGAACCGTTGGGGCCGGCCGAAGGTGACTTCTTGGTGACGGCGGCCGAGGCGGTCGGACTGATCGAGCGCATCAACCATCCACAGTGCAGGTTGATTCTGGACTGCAAGGCGATGTCGAGCGAAGACGTGCCGATCCCCGAACTAATCCAGCGGCACGTGAACTTGCTGGCGCACTTCCACGCCAACGATCCCAACAAGCAGGGCCCCGGATTTGGAGAACTGGACTTCGTCCCGATCCTGGCCGCGCTTGAAGCGGTCGAGTACCAGCACTGGGTTTCGGTCGAAGTGTTCGACTACAGCCCGGGGATCGAGCGCTTGGCGCGCGAGAGCATCACGAATCTGAGGGACGCTTTAGAGAGTGCGTCGGCTTCGTAGTCCGCGGGCCAGTGCCGCGGACTAATTGGCCGCGGAACAACTGCCCGAGGACTAATTGGCCGCGCCTTTTAGCTCTGCCAGATGCTGGGCCGTGCCGACCAGGCGATCCCAATTGTCCACGATATACGCCGGCGGTCCGCCGATTTGTGCCACGACCTGCGCGACGTGCTCGGTCTTGACCATCTCGATCGCGTCCCAAGGGCAGACCTTCAACTCGTAGGGATTGGTCTTCTTGCCCGGAATGTGGACACACACTTCGCAGCCGACGCACCGTTCGAGATCGATCTCGCACCAGCTTTGCAGATTCTCGAATTGGTCGTACTGCTGAATCTTGAAGATGCAGTCGACCGGACAAACTTCCAAGCAGGCCTCGCAGCCGGTGCAATTGTCGGCGTTGATGACGGCCAATTCCTTGGGCAGCTTTTTCCGCGGGCCTTGTTTGGCCATGGAGTACTTCCTCGACGTTGATATCAGGCCGTTCCGCACGGCTCCCAGGCCGGTGGAACACCAAAGGCATCACCATCCAATCATAGGAACAAATCGGCGCCGGGCCAACCGCTGCTACAGCCGATTTCGCCCGCCAGCCGGGCGCGGATGTGCTAGTTTTCCGGGATCGATTCCCCGGCGACCAGGTCGTCGAACGTCTGCCGGCGCCGCACGAGGTGGGCCTGACCCTGCCGAATGAGCACTTCGGCGGCCAGCGGCTTGCTGTTGTAGTTCGATCCCATCACGGCCCCGTATGCTCCGGCACACTCGATCACCACGAATTCGCCGACTTCCGCCACCGGCAAGCTGCGCGAGCGGACGTAGCCCCCCTCCTCTTGTGTGAAGATATCGCCCGATTCACAAAGCGGCCCGCCGACCACCACGTCATGCGTGGCCCGTTCGGTGCCAAGCGAGCCACATGGCACGACCGACATGGGATGATAGGCGCCGTAGAGGATGGGCCGGGCCAGGTTGTTGAACCCGGCGTCGAGCAGATAGAACCTATTGGCACCCATCGTCTTGATCGCGCGAATCTGCGCGACCAGATAACCAGCTTCGGCAACCAGATAGCGCCCCGGTTCGATCTCTAACCGGACGGCGTGGCCAAACGCGTCTTCCAGCCGTTTGCGCGTCGTGTCCCAGCGCTTGAAATACTCGGCCACGTCGACGTACGACTCCTCCTCACGATACGGAATCGGCAAGCCGCCTCCGGCGCTAATCGAGGTGATCGCTCGCCCGGCTTCGCGGGCCGCCCGCTCCATCGCGTCGCAGACTTGCGACAGATGTTCGAAGTCGGTACCGGAACCAATGTGCATGTGCAGGCCGGTCACGCCCAGCCCGCAGTGATCGGCCGCGCGCAAGCAATCGAGAAGTTCGCCGTGCCAGATCCCGTGCTTCGATTGCTCGCCGCCAGTGTTCGTTTTCTGACTGTGTCCGTGGCCAAAGCCGGGGTTCAGCCGCAGCGTTATGTTGCGGCCAGGCGCGATCTGACCCAATTGAGCAATCATGTCCGGCGAACCGCAATTGACGTGCAGTCCGTGCTTCACGACCAAATCGAGCGCTTCGCCGTCGAAGATGTCGGCCGTGTAGACGATCGGCGGTGGATCGCCGGTGGCCGGGTAGCCGGCGGCTAGGGCCCGGCGAATCTCTCCGCCGCTGACCGAATCGACCAACACGCCCGCGCCGCGCATCAAATCCAGAATCGCCAGATTCGAGCAGGCTTTCATGGCATAGCGCACCACGTCGAACGCCTGCAAGTCGGCCACGCGCTCTAGGATCTGCGATGCATCGTACACGTACAGCGGCGTTCCGAATCGGGCCGCCAGATCCGCAACGTCCAGTTCGCCAATCTTCGTCCGCAAGGGAGAAAAGGTGTGCGTGCCGGGCATCGAAACAGTTCCTGGAACCTTGGAAGTGGGCCAACGCGGCCTGACAGAACCATCCAGATTATCCGATCCGCCGGACCAAGAGAAGTGGCCCACGCTGCGCGCTGGCGGCAATGACTGACGCGCGCTGCCGCATCGAATCGACAAGGAACGCCGTCAGAAAACTGAGCACGCCGGCATACGCCAGGTTCGCGCGCTACGCTTCGAGCGCCGACGCCCACGCATCGTCTGCGTCCTCATCGTCCGCATCACCCGCGTCGGAAACGTCGACCGCGGCGGCAATCAACAAGGCCGGCTCCGCTTGACCGTCGACTTGCGACGTACTGGCTACATCAGCGACCATCGCTGAATCAGTTGCGGGCCCATCGAGCAAGTCGGCCGGCTCTTGCTCCGCGGCCATGGCCCGATCGACCGCGATCGCCGCGATTGCTGGAGAAGCCAATGCAGATGGTGCGCTCTTGCTGGCTGGCGCGACCGTGCCACCGTCATCGGCATGGCTCGATCCGGCGGACGTTGGATCGATCAAGTAGTTGATCACCAACAGGGCATCCAATGGCGAAACCCGCCCATCGGCATTCACGTCGATGTAATAGGTCCTACCCGACGCGCCCGCAACCGCCGGGCTGGCCGAAGGCGGCCCGTCGAACGACGCTTCTGCTTGTGCGTCTTTCGCTAGCAGGGCGTTAATCACGACCAGGGCGTCGACCGGCGAAACTCGACTGTCGCCGTTGACATCTTGTGGAAACGCAATGTTATGCACCAGGGGCCCAGCCGTGGGAACGACAGACCGTTTGATCGTGATGCTGTCGGCCACCACGATGCCGTTCGCGCTGTCGGCGAGCGTTACCGAAAGCAGGCCATTGGTCACATTGACGGTGCCCAACAACGTGCCCTCTGGGCCCGTCGGGGCCTGTCGTTGGTCGGCGTTCGTTTCCAGCGGCGTGTCGAAGCCCGTCGAGACGGAGTATGGAGCGTCGCTGGCGTTGTTCGGATCGGCGACCCACGAGGCATACACATCGTAGTGCCCGGACTCAAGGCCCATGAATGTCCACGTGGCCGTGTCTCCGCCGGTGCCCGGGGCACTGGATCGCGTGTCGTTGTCGACACCCGACCCGATCTTCGTCGCCCAGGCGCCAGACTGGCCGAACCCGGCATCGCCGTCGTCGATGGAAAACGACATCGGGGCCGGCAATCCGCCGATGCCAATCACTGCAAAATCGTAAAACGACTCATCCGCGTCGTCGCTGGTGATCGCAACTCTCGCTTCGCGCCCGCCCGCTGCGCTGGGCCGGAAACCAACGTCGAAATAGGTCGTGCCACCGGGCGCGAGCGTCGCATCCGGCTGGCTGACGATCCAAAAGTCTTGGTCGTGCAAACCAAACACCCGAGCGCGCGGGCTGCCGTTCAGGTGCAGATCAGCGTTGCCGTGGTTGTGGATTGAAAACGTGCGTATCGCCGACGTACTGGCAACCGGCAGCGACCCGAAGTTCGTACCCGCTTGAATGGAAACAAAGGACTCACCGTCGTCAATTGATCGCCCAACGCTTGACACGTCGATCTCGGGCGATCGCGGCAGGTCGGTGCCTCGGACGAGCCGTACCGCGTCGGCCACGACGTAACCGTTGGCATCGTCGCTGAGCTCGACACGCAATACGCCAGTCGATACGTCGAACGTTCCCAAGGGGTACCAGGCGATGCCATCGGCCGTGTCGGCGGTCGACGACATTTGCTGATTGACGGTGACCGTGCCCTGTAGAGCCGCGCCGTTGTATACCGTGTAAGACGCATTCGTGGCCCGATTGGTAAACGGCACCCAACGCGTGAACACCTGGTAGGGTCCGGCCAGCAGGCTGCCGAATGTCCAGCTTGCCGTTCCACTCCCGTCGCCCGGCGGGCGGTAGTCGTGATCGAGGTAGTAGCCGTCCAGGTTCGTCACGTTGGCCCAGCCCGGCGTGCGGGCATAGCCCGGGTCGCCGTCGTCGATCACGGTGGCGGCGGGGGGCGAAGTCGCATGTATGTTGGTAGCTATGCCGATCGCATCGGCAATGGCCGCACCGTTCGGATTCGACAGCCGCAGGTGGAACATTTCGTTCGCACGATAGGCACCGCTCGTCCAGACCTGCACAGGGACGTGCAACGTGGTCACTCCAGGTGGAAACTCGAGCACGCCACTAACCGGCTCGTAGTCGGCTCCTTCAACAGCCGTGTGCGCAACGGTCTCGTACTGTACGCTGACTGTCTGCCCGCTGGGCACATCCAGCGCGACAGTAAACATCGTGGTCAACGGCTCCGTGAACGTCGAGGACACCTGCACGTCGCTGACGTACAGCGCCGGCGGCAAGTCGTCGTCGATGATCGTGCCGACGCCGGTTGGTTTGCGGATGAGTGCATTGACCGGATTCTGAAGCTCAACGACGAAGGTCTCGGTGGGTTCGTCCAGCTTGTCGCCGATCACCCCTACGGTGACCGTCCTCGACAACTCGCCGGCCGGAATGAGCAGCGATCCACTTGAGAAAATGAAGTCCGCACCAGTCGCGGTAACCGCACCAGCCGCATAGTCAACGGTCACGTCCGCGTCAGGAACAAAGCCATTTAGCGAAACCGTGAAGACGGCGTCGCGTGTCCCCGTATGCCCCTCGATGACCTGTACGTCGTCAATAGCCAAACTCGGAAGCTCGACGACAGACGTCAGCGAGAAAGAGTTGTTGCTAGGGTCGGGGTCCGGCTGGAGTGCTTCAACCGTAGCCGTGTTGGTGATCGAACCGAGCTCCGTGGGCACAACCACAATCGAGACGGTGGCTGTCGCACCCGCGTTCATGTTGCCCAACTCAGCGGATACGATCCCTCCCTCGAACTCGATACTTCCTTGACTCGTAGTCGCGCTGACGAATGTCACCCCTGGAGGCAATACGTCAACCACCGTCACTCCGTTTGCCGGATCGGGCCCGTTGTTGGTTGCCTCCAGCGTGTAGGTTAAGGGATTGTGGATGACCGGCGGATCCGGAGAAGTGGATTTTGTGATCGACATGTCGGAGTCGCCACTGACGAAACTCTCCGCAGCGAGAAACACCCACGAATCCAAAATCGTGTCGCCCGCGTCGGCAATCGCCAACTTGATATGATGCGTGCCGGGCTCGATCGTCGCGGTTGCCTGCAGGACCACAGTGAACCCGTCGGCCTCTGTCAAGAACGGTGTCGGCGTACCAAGATCAAACGGCGAGTTGTTGTTATAAAGCTCGCCATTTAGGCCGGCATTTACATTGTTGATCGAGACGGGTGTCATCGTTCCTGGAACGAGTGCAATATTCTCTCCGTCCAGGAAGAAACCGAATACGTCGTTGAAGCTCGAGTTCACAAACTCGTTGTACTCTTCGGAACCGAAGACGTACTCGAACGTAAACGTTCCCCCGGCTGCGTCAAAATCGAACTCCAAAACCGTGGCGTCGTTCGTGGAAAAGCCAGGAATCAAACCGTCTAGGTCCGGGTCGCCTGGAAGATCGAGGCTTGTCGACGTGCTTTCGGATTCGTTCGGTCCGGCCGCGTCAGCGATGTTGCCGCTGCTGAGCATCACGCCCGACTCGATGTTCAATCCCTCGGAGACCCCGCCGGTAAACTGCCCTGCTGAGATATTGCTACCGGTATACGACACGTTGCTGATGGTAAGACCCGCACCAACGAGCGACTGCGCGAGTTCCGTGGGCGTCAAACCGGTTGAGAGATCGGTCGTGCTCAACGCCAACAGTCGCCGGTCTTCGAGCGCTTCGGCGGCCAATGGGTGAGACAGCAATCGACCACGCAGTGCGCGCGGCCGTGTTCGCTCGTCATGCTTGCCGCGGGCTGGCTTGCGCTGAGTGTTTCGTCGCCTGACCATCGTGTTGCCCCTCACGCGGTTGATCTCGAGCGCACGTCCAAGGAAGGACCGGCAGCCCCCGGTGTTTATCGCGTTGCGCCGCAGCGTCTTGCTTGTTTCGGTTGCCGCGTGCCACCCGCGACCATACTAGTTGGGCCCACTGGTGGCAGCAAGGAAATTTGCCCAGCGGCTCGGATGCGGTAACTACCGACATCGTGCGATGACAACACGGCGCCACACCCGTTCTAAAGAGGGGGCCAACGTGCGCGATCGCAGGCCAATTCGACGGGTTGAGCCAGCTAAGTCGCCACCAATTTGTCGCCGCGAGTTATCCATCGCATTGCGCCGGACTCGTCACGGCGCACTCAGTCGAGGTAGAAGGCGAACTCGTCCTCCGCTTCGTCTGAATCGTCGGCGGCAAATGCCGCCTCGACCGAACTGGCCACGAGCAACTCATTCTCACCAGCGGGCACGGCGGTTTTCGTCGCAGTGCTTGCCAGCGGCGTGCTCGCCGAAGCGACGAGTGCCGGTTCCGGCTCGACGACCTCGCCAATCGCCTCGTCGACGACGAACGCTTGCACGGCCGGGGCGGCTGCCGGCGCCGCGACCGGTTGCGCCGTGGGCGGGACCAGGAGGTAGTTGATGACCATCAGCACGTCGCGCGGCGAAATCACTCCATTGCCGTCCACGTCGGGAAAGTACGTCGCCGACGATGCCGTCGCGGCCGCCGGGACGACCGAGGCCTGACTGACCGTCGAGCGCAGCAATTCATTGATCACGATCAGCGCGTCGCGTGGCGTGACTAACGAATCGGCATTCACGTCGACCGGCAGGGCCGTGTTCTGCAACGGCGATGCACCGGGTACCGTGGCCGAACCTGTGCCGCCTATCACAAACTGATACAGCCCCTCGTTGCCGTCGTTGTTGGCGATCGAGACCACTGCCTGGCGCGGGCCGGTCGCCGTGGGATGAAACATCACGTCGAATGTGGTCGACCCGCCCGGAACCACCGTACCGGAAGGTTGCGACACAACGACGAAGTCGCCGGGATTCGTGCCAGAGAGCTGCACGGCGGGGCTGCCGGTGAGCACCAGGTCAGCGTTACCCGTATTGGTGATCGTAAGTTTGTGGACCGCCCCGTCGGTGGTGATCAGCGTCTCGCCGAAGTTGGTCCCATCGGCAATCGAAGGTGTGGTATCGCCCGCGCCAATCGAGTGTTCCAAGCCGGCCACGTCGATTTCCGGCGCCTGCGTAATACTGCCCGCACTCACGATGCGCACCGCATCGGCAGTCACAAAACCGTTGGCCGCGTCGGTCAGCCGGACGTTGAGGATGCCGTTCGTGATGGTGTAGGAACCGAGGCTTTGCCAGGTGATCCCAGCCACGTGATCGCCGACCGGCGCGGCTTGTTGATTCACCAACACGGTAGCCAACGGCGTTTGACCGTCGAGGATGGTGTAGGGGGCGTTGGTCGCGCGATTGGAAAAATGGCTCCATCGCGTGAAGACTTCGTAGGTGCCGTTGGCCAACCCGTTGAAATTCCAGTTGGCCGCCGCAGATCCATTGCCGGCCGCGTGATACATGTAGTCGAGTTGGTAGGCCAGTAGGTTGGTGAGGCTGGTCCATCCGTTGTTGGTCGAAAAGCCCGGATCGCCGTCGTCGACGATGTACTGTTGCGGAGGCGGAGTGCCGAAGATGATCGTTCCCATGCCGCGACCGTCGGCGATCGTGGCGTGCGATGGGCTGGATAGGTCCAGAAAGAACTGTTCGTTGGGCTCGTAGACCGCGCTGCCCAGAACGGGCACGGTCACCTGGATGGTGCTGACACCGGGCACGAACGTCAAATCGCCGCTTTGCGCTACGTAGCTCTCGCCAGCCTTGGCGGTGTGGTCCACGGTGGTGTAATGGATCGAAACGTCGCGCCCGCTTCGGTTGTCGATCCCGATGGTGAACATTGCCCCGACGAAGTCCGCGCTGATCGTGGAGACGTAGGCGTCATTGACATAGAACGCCGGCAGCGGATCGTTGTCGATGATCGTGACCGTACCGACACCTCTCACAATGTTGGCATTCGAAGCACTGCTCAAGAGGACGAAGAACGACTCGTTCGCCTCGTTAAACGTGTCGTTGACGATCGGCACGAGGATCGTGCCCGTTGGCGAACCAGGGGTCATCGTGACGATTCCGGCGGTCGGCACATAATCCGTCCCGCCCACGGCAGTGCCGCTGCTGGTGGCGAAGTTGACCGTGATTTGCTGGTTGACGGCCCCGGTGGCCGAGACCGAAATCGCGGCCAGCGTTGTTCCGAAATTGCCCTCGACCACGGTCAGGTCATTGATCGACAAGTCAACGTCGTCGTTGAGTATCGTACCGGTGGCTTCGGCTCGACCTACGACTCCGTTCGACGCAGCCCCGAGCTGGACCAGAAAGGTTTCATTTCCTTCCACATTCAGGTCGCCGAGGACTTGAACAGTAATGGACCGCGATAAAGAGCCATCCGGCTGAAACGTGACTGTTCCGGACTGCGCGATGTAGTCTTCTCCCGCGATCGCGGTGCCATCAAGCGTCGTATATGCGACCGTCACCAACTGGTTGTTCTGGTTGCTGGCAAGCGAAACGGAAAACACGACGTTGGTCGTGCCGGAGTTTCCTTCCAACTGGGCGACATCCGGTCCCATGGAGATGATCGGCAGCAGGCCTTCCGGAATATCAAATGACGTGGTCAATAGGACCGACTCCGAGTTAGGCGTCGACGCGTCCACGCCCAACCCGCGTCGGGCAAAGGCCGTCCAGATCTCGAACTGATTCGCTCCGCCATACAGCAGCATGTCGGCCGATAGTACGGCGTCGCGCGCCTGAATAAACGTTGGATTCAGCGGCTGAATCTTCAGCGCGTTCATGATCAGGTGCAGGGCCCGAATGTTTCCCGCGTCGCTGGTGCTGTTGTAGATATTGGACTCGTAGCCGTACTTTTGCGTGAATTGGTGTGTGATGTCCCACAGCGCGGCCGCCCATCGCGTACCCGCGGAGTGGAATTGTACGCTCTGTCCTGGTCCCACACCGTAGTGCAGGAACGTCTCGAGGTTGAGGTTGCCGATATCGAAGTCATAGCGGAAGTCACGAACGCCCGGACCGGTCGAAGGCAGACCCAGCGCGTAGTTGCCGACGCCACGACCGTTGGTCGTTTCGTCGGCTGACTTCTGCGTGAACATTAGCGACCACCAGTCGCTCCACCCTTCGCCCATCCCGCGGCTTTGCAGCGCGCCGAGACCGAATCCGTTTCCGGTCAGACGATTGGACACGCCGTGCCCATACTCGTGAATGATGATCTCGGCGTCGAAGTCACCGTCGCGGTTGGGCGTCGTCAGATTGAACTCGAACATCTGCATGCGCGGCGCGATGCCATCCGGCGGCGTGGCAAAGTTCGCGTTGTTGAAGCCCAGTCCATCTTGAGCCTCGGCGTTGACCGCGTCGTTGCCCAATCCGCCGCGACCGTAGTTGTTCACCTGAAAGTTGCGCGCCGCCTCGTCGAACCCGTACAGATAGTGAACGTCGTGCGAAATATTGTTCCAATAGAACAAGTTGGTCACCGCGGCCGCTGTGTACGTATCAGGCTCGGAATTGAAATCGATCGGGACCAGGGCGCCGGTGAAGTCAAGGGCCGGACCGCCATCCGGCTGCGATCCGGCGTCCGGCTGATTGTCGGCGTCGCGATCGGCATAAGCATTGACGTTGTTGCCGTTCGTAATCGTAAATTCCGCGCCGTCAGCACCGTTTGTGTCATGCCAACCAAACGGCGACGGAACCAGGGACGGAGACGGCGCAATGATGTGCGGATCGGTCTCGATCGTGCGGTCACTATCGAGCGGACTGCGATTGGGTGCCGCGAACACCTCGTAGTTGGCATGACTCACGAAGTCGACCGCATGCAGCACTTCGCCGCTGCCGGCATCGACGTCAAGGCTATACCAATGAGAGCTGTCGGGCGTGCGGACCGTCATGTTCCACACGAGTTCCACTGTGTTGTTCGGTCCGGCCAGATAGCGCATCGTGGCCGGGATGTCGTCAAGCGATAAACCGTCCGCCCGATACGACTCGACCCCGTTGGGCAAGTTGCCCACCAATTTCGGCGGATCATCGAGGTTTATCTCCAGCGTCGTCGCTACCGACGAGATCGCCGCCGGCGCAGTCAACGATGCAACAGGACCCGGATGCGACTGCCCGCTGAGGCCCTGAACGAAACCTCCAGCAACGCTGAGCAACCGGCCATCAGCCGCCACCGTGATGTTGAAATTTGCGTTGGCCACCGGCAGGCCGTTGAGTGATTGCTGAAATGTGAGCGTCGTGGCGCCTGTGGATTGCGTGACGTAGTTGGTCGTAACGAAGTAGTTGTTAAGGTCCGCGGGGAGCAGGCCCAGGGCATCTGTGTTGGCGCGCAAGTAGTCTTCGGCGACTTGAATCGGCGTTTGATTCGACGGCCCGGTCAAGTATCCAGAAGGATTGAACAGTTGGAACTGTTCCGGCAAGTGAATGGGCACGTCAGCCAGCGAGGTTGCCGTCAATAACGCGCGACTTTCCAAGCTCTCGACGTGCAAGCTCGTCCGCGTCAACCGATTGATCCGGCTGGTCCAGCCCCCGGAACGGCCACCGCGTTGCACCGGTCGTTGCTTGGAAAAATGGGCGTGTGCGCCGCGCGGACGTCTCGTGCTGCGAAATACCATGGTTGGCTCGTCGATGGATCTGGAAGCCCGCGGGCACCGGTTGTTCAACTTGCCAATGCGGACCTTTCACTCGGTATGCCGATCCACCCCCTCAGGGTGGGTAACGCGCGGGTGGCATCAATACTAGTTACGCGCCAAACCGGTCGCAACCAATGCGTTTCAACTTTCGGCGGTGGGTTCTTGGTCCTGGCGGCCAAAGCGCGGCAAGCCGTTCGCCGTAGGCCCAATCGCCGCACAGCGACTCTATGCTGGAGAAGCCATTTGCTGGCCCCCCATGGGCAAGGCACGACGAATCAACTCAGCGCAGTTCGGTCTTCCAGGCGGGCACGTTGGGGGCAACGGCCGCTTCCCGGCGGCTCGGCGTGGAGTGCAACAATCCGACGCCTATTCGAGTGGAGCCGCGATGATTATTCCCCTGCCGTAGCCCGAACACCGAACAAAGAAAAACGGCGTCCGACCGTCATGCGGTCGAACGCCGTTGGGATGGTACGTTTGTGTCCGATGTCCGACACGCGCCGGACGTCGACGTTTGCTTGCTCCTACTTACTGCGCGCCGGGAAAACCGCCGGCGGCCGTCGCCATCTTGCCGGCATTGGCCAGCAAGCGGAGCACGCCCTCTTCGGCCTCGAGCCGGATCGTAATTCCGCCTTCGATTGGCAGAATCACCAGGCTGACATGATCCTTGCCCTCGGACTTGGCCAGCTCCTCGGCCAGGCCCTTAACCGTTGCGCCGTCCTCCTCGTTCTGCACGGCCGCGGCGAACTCGAAGATCGGCTGCAGTGCGATTTGCAATTGCAACGGTGGCAACTTCTTGTCCGACGCCGACTTCGATTTGTCGATCAGCTTCTTCGCCAGGGCCAAGCTGTCAGTGCCCAACGCGAAATAGACGCTCTCTTCGCCAATGCCCATGGCAACGTCCAACTTCTCGCCAAGGATCTTGGCAACACCCTTGTCTTCCGGCACCGGAATGCTGGTGGTGTGGAAGCGAACGCCGTCGTGACTGTCCGCATCGAAGTTGATGCCGGGGAAGTCGGGCTCGTTTTCCGCCAACTTGGCGAACTTCTTCAGCGCGCTCTCCAACTGCTTGGGATCGGCGACATACGCCCCAACGACCAACGCCAGTGCGTCGTCGTTCAGATCAAGCGTCGCGGCGGCATCGATCTTTCCGCTCTCGAGCGTGGTGTCGATCGCGTCGAAAATCTCCGAAAGCATCTCCTTGGCCAGCTTCCGGCTGCCCTCGTCACTCAAGTGCGGGCTGTTCTCAACGTGCTCGTCGGCCTGAGTCCGCAGGGCCGAAAGCGCCGCGACGATCTGTTGCGCGTCGTCCTTCGCGATCTCAGTGGTCAGGTTGAACGAAGCGGCCATGTCAGGCGAAACAAAACCAGCAAACTGCGACGAAACAGGCTTCATTTCGCCCATCTGTTTCGCTGACTTGCTCCCGGGCACGGCCGTGAAACTCAAATCGATGTGCGCAGTCACGGCCTCGGTATCGACGGCGGCGCCAAGCGTGATCTCGTCGATATCGTTGATCGCCTCGGTCAGCATGTCGAGCTGACTCTCGGTGATCGCCCGACGCGCCTCGTACTGGGCATCATCTTCGTTGGGCAACCGACCCAACCCCGAATCGACGCCCATCCGCAACTGATCAATCGCCATCGAGCGGTAGACTTCGGGAATGTTTTGGACGTAAAGCCGAACACCAATGTCGTAGTTCTTTTCCAGACCGTTCAACAATTCGGACGGATTGTCGGGCGCTTCGCCGACCGCGTCGGCGTCTTGACCGATGACGGCCCAAGAGCCTTTTTGCTTCACGAGGATCGGTTGTCCAAAGACATTCAACTCGTAGAGTCCGTCGCCGGCGTCGTCCGCTTCGCCGATCAAACCGGCCAGCGCGTCGAGCAGTTTCTCCACGTCATCAACCGGCAGATAGGCCAACGGCTGGAACGAGACGCCGTCGGTGGCCAGGCTGATGCACCAGGGCCGCTTCTTGTCCAATCCCACAAGACCTTGGCCTTGTGTAAACAGTTGCAGCATGCCCTCCAGGTTCTTATCCAGATCGGGATTGCCGGCCAGGTTTCCGAACAGGGCGACGTCGGCCATGATGCGGTCGTAGCTGGCAATCGAAAGCACGGCGACCGGTTTTGCGCCTTCGCCGGCGTTGTTGTCCTGCGCTGGGCAGGGCGCGACGGTGGCCGCGAGCAGCGCCACGGTCAGCAAGGGCAAGATGATTCGTTTCACGATCGAGGTTCTCCTGGGGGAAGGTTGAGGGGGCGAATGCCGCGTTCCTAGGCGTGGCCGCGCGCTGCGGCTCCTGCGGCTTATACCCTCAAAATGGGCGCAGGGTTTTGGCGATTCGAACGCTCCGGCGGGCCAATGCAGCCGCTCGATGCTCGCATGAGCACGCGCGACCCGCCCCCGGATCGGAGTAAATCGTAGGTTATGCCTGGCCCCGCGCCTAGCAATTCCAGGGCGGACCAGGCGGCAAAACACCTCCCAAAAACGCCCTTGCGCGCAGGCCGTTCCGCCTCGTCCGATTGGCACGGCACGGCGCGCACGACGACCCCACGGCCATACCGGGCCCGTGCTGGTAAGTCCTCCGGGGGGCGGACCAGTGCTTGCGACTCCGCGGTAAGACGCGACCGGCTACAACGGCCTAGCGCTCGCGGAAAGTGATACGACCCATCGTCAGGTCGTAGGGAGAGAGTTCGACTCGCACGCGATCGCCCGGCACGATACGGATGAAGTGCTTCCGCATCTTTCCGGCGACGTGGGCAATAATGCTGTGGCCACCGTCGAGCTGCACTCGAAATCGGGTATTGGCCAGGGCTTGTGTAACGACGCCCTCGACTTCGAGAGCCTCTTCCTTTTGCTTTTGCGCCATTCACACCTCCAAACGGGACTTCGATAAAACCGGCACGCGACCAAGGTTACGGCCGCGATCTAATATCATAGCTCTCGCCGCGCCCCAGTCCAGAGCAAGCCCGCGCAGCTTGCTGCACTGCCGGCATGTCAAACGACCATCCAAGCGACTGCGTTGCGCTGCATCGACCGGCATCGCTGGTCGCGGCAGTTCTCAGGCGGGGCCTTAGTCCTATCGCCCAAATCGACGCCGAAACTCTACCGCGGGTCGGATTGGGTGGCTTTGTGGCCCAAACGATTGCCGATTCGGCCCGTGCATGCCGCGGTGTCAGGCCAAACCGGCCAGGCCCTGCTCCACCGCGGCAATAACCGCTTCACTCGACTCAATCCCTACGGATAAGCGAATCGTTCCACCCGTTATACCCAAGGCGGCTCGCTCGGTTTCGCTAAGCGATCGATGGCTTGTCGAGGCGGGATGACTCAGCGTGGTCGACAACTCGCCGAGCGAAGGGCAAAACGGAATCCGCTCCGCGGCGCGCATGAAGGCGTCGGCCGCGGTGGTTCCGCCGCGCAGCGTAAACGTCACCAGCGCGCCGAACCGGTCGCCGAATTGCCGCTTCGCCAACGCGTGGTCGGGATGGTCCGCCAACCCGGGATAGTACACCGTCTCGACCGAATCGGCCTTGGCGAGTCGTCGCGCCACGGCCAGCGCGCTGGCACATCCTCGCTCCGCCCGAACGCCCAAGGTGCCGAGCCCGCGCATTGCCAGCCAGCAATCGAACGGCGCGCTGGCCAACCCCCACGTTGACAGCACGCTGCCAACGCGCTCCCATCGGTCGGACGCACCACATAACAACCCAAGGACCACGTCGCTGTGGCCGTTCATCGACTTGGTGATGCTCTCCATCACCCAATGGGCGCCCAACGCATGCGGAGTGCAAACGGCCGGCCCCGCCAACGTGTTGTCGGCAACCAGTGCCGCGCCGTGTTGCTCGCACAGCTCGGCCAGGGCCGCCAGGTCGGCGACGCGCAACAGGGGATTGCTAATAGTCTCGACGACGATCAACCGGGTACGACGCTCGAATGCCGCGCTCACCGCGGCAAGCTCGCACGCGTCGACCGTCGTGCTCGTGATCCCGAAGCGCGCGGCCTCATCAACCAGCAGCGTTGCGGTGCGTCCATAGAGCTGGTTGCTCAGGATGATGTGATCTCCGGCTTTCAACTGCGAGAGCAGCAGCAGGGCCATCGCGGCCATGCCCGAGCTTGCGATTGCCGCCTGCTCGGTGCCGTGCAGTTCGCGGCATTTCTCGGCCAACTGATCTGCGTTGGGGTGCCCGTCGCGAAGATAGATGTAGCCGGCTTGCTCGCCCGAAAGCAGCGCGTCGGCCTGGCTGGCATCCTCGCACGCATAAACGCTCGACAACTGAATGGGCGGCGCGTGCGGTTCGGTCGGCGTCTTGGAAGTGCGAACAGGTCGCGGGCAAAGATCGTCGGCTGCGCGGGTCATCGGTCGGTGAGTCCTTCAAGGTAGCGGATGGGCCCAGTATAGCCGGCTCGTTGTCAGCGCAACACGCGCCCACCGCGCAACCGCTGGCAGCGCCATGACGTGCCCGGTATGCTGTTCGGCATGGTCAGTGCGACGCCGCCCGAACCTCCGCCCGATTACGATCCCCACCGTCTGGACAAGGTATTGGGCATCTTTTCGGTCGTCGCCATCGTGATCGGCGAAGTGATCGGCTCGGGCATTTTCTTCAAGCCGCAGGTCGTTGCCCAAAGCACGGGCGGTTTTGTCGGCCTGATTCTCACGCTGTGGATCCTTTGCGGCCTGGTCAACCTCTGCGGCGCGCTGTCGATGGCCGAGCTGTCGGCCATGTTTCCCCACGCCGGCGGCACCTACGTCTTCCTGCGCGAAACCTACGGCCGGCTTTGGTCGTTTCTGTGGTGCTGGGCCGAGTTTTGGGTGATCCGCACCGCCGCCATCGCGGCGCTGGCCGTGTACACGGCCGTGGCGCTCGAGGAGATCTTCAGCCAAATGCCGTGGGACTACCCCGGCGGATACCAAAAGTCGATCGCCGTAAGCACGATCGCGCTGCTCGCCGCGATCAACATTCTGGGTACTCGGTGGGGCAACCGCGTCCAGAATATTGCCACCGTGATCAAGATTGGATCGATCATGTTTCTGGCCGCGCTGCCGTTTGTCGCCGCCCGGGCAGAATCGTTTCCAATGGGTCCGCTTTGGCCGGGCCGCGAACAACCTGGCATGTTCGTGGGTATTGGGATCGCGGTCGCGGCCATCATGTGGGCGTACGACGGGTGGGGCAACGTAACGGTCATCGCCGAAGAGGTCCACAATCCGCAGCGCAACGTGCCGCTCGCGCTGATCATCGGCGTGATCGCCCTCACGATTCTGTACGCCGGTGCCAATCTGGCGTTCCATCTTACGTTGCCGTCCAGCGAAATCGCCCGCCTACAGAATCCGGCTGCCGCGGTTTGCGAAGTGCTGCTGCCGAACTACGGCTACCGGATTGTCCAGGCGATGATTCTCGTCTCGGTGTTCGGCGCGCTCAACGTCAACGTCATGGTCGGACCGCGGGTCCTGTTCGCGGTCGCCCGAGACCACGCCTTCCTGCGTCGCTTCAGCCGCATTCATCCCACGACGCGTACGCCCGCGATTGCCATCGCCGGGATGTGTGCCTGGTCGATCGCCTTGATCCTGATGGGTGGCTTGTCGTGGGATCCCAAGGTGCAATTATTCGACATCCTCACCGAATGGACCGTCTTTGGCGGGTCCATTTTCTATTTTTCGGCCGTGGCGGGAGTGTTTCTGCTACGGTGGATGCGGCCCGACGCCGATCGGCCGTATCGCACCTGGGGATATCCGATCGTGCCGCTCATCTTCCTGTCGTTCTACGTATTCCTGCTGGTCAGCATGTTTCAGGCGCGGCCGATCGACCGTTTGATCGGAATGGGGCTAATCGGCGCCGGCACGATCGTCTATTACCTCTGGGGTCAGCGAACCGCCGGTCCATGGCGCGACGTCGACGCGCTGTCCGACGCGTCGAATCAAGACAACGATCCGAACCGCTGATCGAGCACCGCTTGATACGTCTCCACCAGCGCCGCGGCGATCGCCTTGTCGTCGGCCGTGGAATCGCCGGCACGAAGTGCGGCAGGAGCGATCTCGGCCTGATGCGGCTCGAGGTCGAACGTGCTTTCGATGCGCTTAAGCGTCGCGCGATCCGGCGTTAGAATCCGTCCGGCATTCACAGCCGACTGGTCGGCCAGCGGCCGGTAACGGGCATCACGCGCCGCTGCGTCAAGTTCCGGACCCCAAGCGCTGATCGCATACGGCACGCCTGTCTCAACGACGAGTTGCCCAAACACCCAAACGCACTGCACGTGAATCACGTGTGGATCGAATCGTTCCACCAAGGCGTCCAGTCGCTGCCGCAAATGGTCACGGTATTGTCGCAACTGTTCGTCGCTCAAGTCGTTGAACGTGTTGCCGGCCTGCGCGCCTGGTTCGCCCGCAAGCCGCGGTAGACCGAACGGCAGTTCGGCGTGCGGGTCATCGGCACTGCACACGATGCGGTCGACCGCAACGGCGCCATCCGCGCGGCGACGATCATCCACAACTTGGACCAGCGTCTCATGACCTGCGCTGGAAAGTGCCGCCGACCAGCGCGCAACAGCCTGTCCGACCGGAGACGCTTCAAGGTTGGCGTGGTGCAGAAATAGGATTCGCATGGATTGGCCGGCACTCTGCATCAACGCGGCTTAGGGTGGCGTCTGGAAAATGGCTCGGCGGCCCGGACGTCACGCGACGAGCCACCGGACGCAACAGAAAAACGACTGGCTGATTCGTGCGCCGCGCTGATCGGATCTGGCGAGGTCTTCGACCACGTCGCGCGGCGACGAATCGGTCGGCGATTTGACGGCCCCCAGACCACGAATGCACCTGCATGACGCGACCTAGTGTAGCGGCGGTCGGCAGCTTTCAACAACGGCGCCAGCCGACCGAGAACCTGGCCCTGGCCGCGCAAGCACGCCGGCGATCGATGGTAGCGGTTGGGTCGATTCAGCGGACCAAGCAGGCCCTCCGCCCGTCGCACCGATCCGAGGCGGGCGCTGCCTCGTACCGATCATGCCGGGCGGTGCCCGACAGCAGCCGGGGCGTTTTTTGGCCCATCGCTTGATGTGCCTAGGGCGACCTGCTCAACTAGAAGGGAGTGGAATAGCCTGACCACAAATTGGCGAACATCATGATGTCGGCCAGGCACGCCCACGGTGCGGGTGCGCGCAGCGGTTTCGGTGCCGGAACACGGAGCCCTCGGCCCGCAAAGGACTGTCCCGCGGGTGCGAATACGGCGAGTTCTTGCCAGCATGCGTCGCAACTGCGTTTCGGGTGGCATCTGTGATTCCTCCCACGGGCGACGCGACGGTCATATCCGCCTACAATTCAAGACGCTCAAGGAGTTTTTAACGCTTTTGCCAGTCATTTCGACTGGGGGGTCGTTTCCTCCCCCGCCATCCACGCAAACAAGCTACCTTTAAGGGATAGTCCTTAGCGGTTCCATAACCGATACCAATGATGAGACCCATCTTGGGCGCCCCCGTTCGCCGTCGCGACTGACCGCGCGACCTGTCATTGCTGGAAGACTCGATGAGCACCGAACAGTCCGTCGACCCCCAACTCGTCGAACAAACCAAACAGCAGATTCGAAATCTGGTGCGCGAGATCGCCCAGCTTTCGAAGTCTGACATCGCGCCGGGTGATTTCTACGATGCCGTGCTCAGCCGCATCGTGACCGCCCTGGCCGCCGTCGGAGGAGCGATCTGGACAATTGCCGAAAGCGGCCAGCTCACGCTCGAATACCAAATCAACCTGCGCGAGACCCGTATCGGCGAAAGCGAGGAGAACCAGGTTCGCCATGGCCGCTTGCTTCGATCGGTGATCAAGAACGGCGAAGGCATGCTCTCGCTGCCCCATTCCGGATCCGGCAACGAGGAAGAAGGCGGCAACCCGACCGACTACCTGCTGGTGCTTGGACCGCTCAAGACCGCGAACGAAACGGCCGGCGTGTTGGAAGTTTTTCAACGCCCCAACACTAGCGCCACCGTCCAGCGCGGCTACCAACGGTTCTTGGACCAAATGTGCGATCTGTGCGGCGAGTATCTCAAGAGCCGCAAGCTCCAACACTTCACTGACCGGCAGGCGCTGTGGGCCCAGTTGGAAAACTTCACGCGGCTGGTCCACAAAGGACTCGATACGCGAAACACGGCCTACACGATCGCCAACGAAGGGCGCCGGCTTGTCGAGTGCGACCGCGTCAGCGTGGCCATCAAGAAAGGGCGCAAGTGCCGCATTGAAGCCGTCAGCGGGCAAGACGTCGTCGACAAGCGTTCCACGACGATCGGTCTGCTGACCCATCTGGCCAACGCCGTGGTCGCCACGGGCGAGACCGTCTGGTACACCGGCGACACGTCGATGATGGCGCCGCAGGTCGAAGACGCCGTGCAAGAGTACGTCGACGAAGTGCACTCGAAGGCCGTAGCCATCATTCCGCTCAAGGAGCCGCACGACCAAACCGATCCGCTGGCCAATCCAAAAGTGCTGGGCGCACTGATCATCGAACAGATCGAAGACAGCCGCCCCCGCGAAGGAATGACCCAACGGATCGACGTCGTCAGCGAACACAGCGCGCTGGCGCTGTCCAACACGACCGAGCATCACGACTTGTTCCTGATGCCCGTTTGGCGTGCAATCGGCAAGTCGCGCTGGGTGGTCGAAGCGCGGCAATTGCCCTACACGATCTCGATTCTCATCGCGCTGGTCGTCATCTCGCTGTTCATGTTCCTTTGGCCGACCGACTTCACGCTCAACGCCAGCGGCACCTTGGAGCCCGCCGTCAAACGGCAAATCTTTGCCACCAACGACGGGCGAATCTCCGAAGTGCTGGTCCGGCACCGCGAGCCAGTTTCCAAGGGACAGGTGCTGGCCCGGATCCGCAGCTCCGAGCTGGAAGAACAGTTGGCCCTCAGCGAGGGCAATCTCGAAGGCGTTCGCGCGCAAATCACAACGACCTCGCGCAGCCTGGAAAACCCCAACCGAGGAGTTACCGAAGGTGATCGGATTCGCATGCAGGGCGAACTGAATAAGCTGCTGCAACACGAACGCAGCCTGCGGGCGCAGCTCCAACTGATCCGCGAGCAAATCAAAGACCTGGAAGTTCGCAGCCCGATCGACGGCGAGGTCGTGTCCTGGAAAGTCCGCGACCGACTGATCAACCGTCCGGTCGGAAAAGGCGAAGTGCTGATGACCGTTGTCGAGCCTCAGAGTGACTGGGAACTCGAACTTCTCATGGCCGAGAATCGCATGGGCGCGATCAACGACGCGCGCAGTGAGCTCGGTGAAGATCTCGACGTCGAATACAGAACGGCGACCGACCCGGGCACATCGCTGCAGGGCAAAGTCAAGGAAATCGCTCGTGCGGCCGAAGTGCACGGCGAAGACGGCAACACGGTCATGATCACGGTGGCCATCGACAAAAATGATTTGCTGACCGAGCCGCGGCCCGGTGCCACTGTCACCGCCAAGGTAAACTGCGGCCGGGCTTCGATCGGCTACGTATGGTTTCACGACTTGATCGCTTTCATTCAATCGAAAATCCTGTTCCGACTGTGGTAACACAGATTCCCATCCCCCAACGTCCGGCTGACGACTTTGCGTTGGCCCAACGAATCTCGCGAGGTAGACCATGTTGATGCAATCACTACTGGCGACGATGGCCGTCACCCTGGCACAGGCCGGGCAGCCGGAAATCTCCACCAACGAAGCGGTGATCGAAAACTGCGAGATCGGTTCGGTCCAAAACCTCGACGTACCGGCGTCCGAAGCCGGTGTGATGACCCGATTGCACGTCAAGGAAGGCGAAGAGGTCGACCGGAACGAAATCGTCGGCACGGTCGACGATCGCGAAGCCCGCGCGCTCTACGAAGTCAAGCGGCTCGAGTACGAAGTCGCCAAGCAACTCGCCGAAAGCGATGTCAAGATTCGCCACTCCAAAAAGGCTGCCGACGTTGCCAAAAAGGAATATGAGAAGTTCAAGACGATCGATGCCAATCTCCAGGGCGCCGTGACACAGATCGACCTGTTGCGCAAACAGTTCGAATGGGAAAGGACGCTGTTGGCGATCGAACAATCCACCGAGGAAGACGCCTCGAACGAGCTGACCGCCGATTCGAAGAAGGCCGAGCTCGACGCCGCCCAGGTTGCCTTGGATCGCCGCAACATGGTGGCACCGTTCAAGGGCGTCGTCGCGCGGACGTACGTGCAAGAGGGCGAATGGGTTCAGCCGGGCGACGCCGTATTGCAATTGGTCCGCATCGATCGGCTCCGCGTGGGCGGGCGCTTGGATGCGAGCGAGTGGTCGCGCGGTGATATCGAGAATCGCAAAGTGACCGTCGAGGTGACCCTACCGCGCGGACGCACGGTCAAGGTTCCCGGCCAAATCGTGTTCGTCAGCCCGGTCGTCGAGGTGGGTGGCAATCTGCCGGTCGTTGCCGAGATCGACACCCCCATGCAAAACGACGAACCGCTGGTTTACGCGGGCATGCAAGGCCGCATGACCATCCACACCAATCAACCGGCGGTCCCCAAGGCCAAGTCGGTCACGCGGGCACAAGCCCGACCACCGGTGACACCCGTCCGCCGCAGTTCCGCCCGGAAGTAAGCCAGGTGTGTCGCCGGTGCTAGCTCAGCGTGAGTCGGACGGCGGCGACACCCACTGACCCGTATCGTTCATGGCAACTCTGGCCGACAGCCTGGTATCCAGCTCTGCCCGCGCCCTGCAGGTGCGGATGCGGCCGGACCTGACGGCCGAACAGCAGCGCTATTTGGGCCAGCTTTATTGGGTGGTCAAAGAGCCCTTGGGCCTGCAGTACTTCCGCTTTCAGGAAGAAGAGTACGCCATCCTGCGGATGCTCGACGGGCGCACGAGCCTCGACGAGATCAAGGAAGAATTCGAGCGCCGCTTCCCGCCCGAGAAAGTCACCGTCGAGGAGCTGGGCCAATTCGTCGGCACGCTCCACCGTAACGGATTGGTGATTTCCGACGTGGCCGGTCAGGGCGAACAGTTGATGGAACGCCGCCGCAAGCGCAGGCTGCGGACGATTGCCACGGCGTTCGCCAGCCTGTTGGCGATTCGATTCAAGGGAATCGATCCGGATCGGATTCTCAACTGGCTCTACCCCAAAGTGCGGTGGATGTTCTCGATGCCGGCGCAAATCGTGGCCGCGACCATTGCGCTATCCGCCCTGACGCTCGTGCTTGTGCAGTTCGAAGCGTTTCACAACAAGTTGCCGACTTTCCATCAGTTCTTCGAGCCGAAGAATTGGATCTACATGGTGATCGTACTGGCCGCCACGAAGATCATTCATGAGTTTGGCCACGGCCTATCGTGTAAGCATTTCGGCGGCGAATGTCATGAGATGGGCGTGATGTTTCTCGTACTCACCCCGTGCTTGTATTGCAACGTATCCGATTCTTGGATGCTGCCCAACAAGTGGCACCGCGTAATCATCGGCGCAGCGGGAATGTACGTCGAAGTGCTGATGGCGTCGATCGCCACGTTTTTGTGGTGGTTCAGCCAGCCGGGATTGCTCAATCAAATCAGCCTGAGCGTGATGTTCATCTGCTCGGTCAGCACGATCATTTTCAACGCCAACCCGCTATTGCGGTTCGACGGATATTACATCCTGGCCGACATCGTCGAGATTCCCAACTTACGGCAAAAGGCCACCACGATCACGAGCCGCAAGTTGGGCAAGTGGTGCCTTGGCCTGGACGAGCCAGACGACCCGTTCTTGCCGCAGCGCAACCAGATGTTCTTCGCGCTCTATACGATCGCGGCGGTCATTTACCGCTGGGTCATTTTGTTCGGGATCCTATTCTTCCTGTATAGGCTGCTCGAGCCGTATCAGTTGAAGATCGTCAGCCAGATGTTGGCGTTTGTTTCGATCAGCAGTCTGCTAGCGATGCCGTTGTGGAAACTGGGCAAATTCTTCTACGTACCAGGAAAGCTTCATCAGGTGAAACGCAAGAACGTCAATATCACGTTGTTGGTGCTGGCGGCCGCGGCAGCGTTTATCATCTTTTGCCCGTTGCCGTACAGCGTGATCTGCCCTCTCGAAGTCAATCCGCGCGACGCCGACCCGGTCTACATCGACATCTCTGGCGTGCTCGAAGAAATCCGAGTCAAGCCGTGGCAAGAGGTCAAGGAAGGCGATCTGCTCGGAATGCTCTCCAGTGACGAGCTCGAAATCGAAATCGCCGAACTGGAAGCCAGCCTCCAAGAAAAGAAGCTGGAATACGAAACGCTCAGTGCCGAAGCATTTCGGACACGTAGCGAAGAGGCCGTGCGCACGCTGCCCCAAACGAAGCAAGCAATCGAGTCGCTCGAGGCGCAGCTCGCTCAAAAACGCGAAGATCAGTTGCGTCTGCGGCTCGTGGCCCGCTCGAGCGGAACCGTGCTGCCGCCTCCGAACGTTCCCGAAGAAAAAAGCAAGCGCGGCGCATTGCCCACGTGGAGCGGCAGTCTGCTCGACGAGAAGAATTTGGGCGCCTATATCGGTGGTGCGCTGTTCTGCCAGATCGGCGATCCCAGTCAGTGGGAAGCCAATTTAGTCATCGACCAGGACGACATCGAATTCGTGCGCCAGGACCAGGAAGTCTCGATCAAGCTCGACGCCATTCCGGGCCACACCTTCCGCAGCACGATCGAGGAAATTGGTCCGGAGATGGAGTTCGCGTCGCCACAGCTCGCCAGCTCCGGCGGAGGCGATTTGATGAGCACGGTCGACGAGACCGGCTCCGAACGACCCACCTACACGTCGTACCAGGCTCGAGCCGCCATCGACGATCCCGACGGCGACCTGGTGCAGGGGATGCGCGGGCGAGCGAAGATCTACGCCGAATGGCAGCCGCTGGGCAAGCGGTTCTGGCGATACCTGATGCGCACCTTCAACTTCAGCCTCTAGGTTGCATCGCGTAAGTGGCTGGTCGGCCCAAGGGGAATGCGTTGGCTATGCGTGGGTGCGACGCGGCGTTCGCGTTGTCACGCTCGGCCGACCTCGCACGCCGTCGCACGAGAAACCTAGTGCTGCGATGCCATCGAGCCAACTGCCAGGGCCCGGACCCCGTCCAGCGGTAAATTGCCGTCTTCGTCGAACGGCATCGCGCGCAATTCGCTCAGCACCTCCAGATCGGACCGCTCGGCGACCCGATCCCAATACGCGGCCGAACATTCGACCTCGCCCAGCTCCAGCGTATTGCGGATCCAAAGGATCTTTGCGTCGGGCGGTTCCACCAGGCCAAGCGTCGGCAGCGCGGCATCGAGCACTGCGCGGTCGGTTGGAAAGTCGATCGGCATCATCGCCGGCGCCACGTGGCCAGCCGTGAGGCAATTAATGCGCGTCGAATTGACGTCGACCTGCGACAACGCGCGTGCCGTGCAGAATTCCGCCAGCCCGATTCCGGTCGCGTTGCCATGCGTGGCCTCGGTCAATCCGCGAATGATGATTCGCTTGACCTTGGGCGTTTCTCTTCCCGCGGCCTTGTGGACGTGAAACTTGCGGCCGACCACGTTGGTGTCCATTCCGCTTCCACTGATGTTCTTGCCGATTTCGTCGATGACCAGCACGTCGACGTCCTCGAACGGAAGACGTGGCATCAACTGCTTGGCCAGGACCAATAGCTCTTTCTCGCGATCTTCGAACTCCGCGGGCGCGACAGCGCGAATCTTGGCCGTTTCGTCGTACCCGTTTTCGACGATCGCCACTCCGGCAACGACGCGGCACTTCTCGAGCACGCGCCCGGCCACGCTGCGCACGATTTGCGGAAAGCTGTAGTCGTGGATCGCGCGGTGATAAACCTTAGCGCCCTCGTGCTTGCCCAAGCCGATGAGCATCATCTTCATCAGGCCGCTCTCGATGTCGCCGACAAAGCCGGTGTGGGGCTTGACACGATTGCAGACGACAACGTGATCGGCCTCAAACGCGTGCCGGTCGAAATGTACGTCGATGCCTTCGGCCGTTTGGCAGACGATCACGGTCTCCATGCTCGAGTGTATCGGACAGCCGCAAAACGCCTCGGTAATGCCGTACGATTCGAGCACGCCGCGTTGGCCTTCGGCCGTTCCGCCTCCGTGGCTGCCCATCGCCGGAACCACGAACGGCTGGGCGTCCAGGCCCTTGATCACGTCGACGATCGCCTTGGTCACGCGATGAATGTTGGCAATGCCGCGACTTCCGGCCGAAATGGCCACGCTTTGTCCCGGCTTGATCGACTTTTCGAGTTGAAGGCTGCCGAGTTCGCGATGCACCTCGGCCTCGATATCGTCGACACGCGGTGCGTCGAACGTTTGTCGTACGCGAAAGATGGGCGGCAACTCGGCCATGACGTCCCCGAAAAGTTGAGTTCGTGGTTGTCTTGCGTACGATCCCCGCAGTGCCATGCGGCCCGTCGCACGCCGCGAAAAACCGCGCCTCGCCCAGACGGCCATCGCGCCGGACGCCTGCTGAGCGGACCCTGCGGTGGAGCGTGTCTGCATGTCCCGCTAGCAGTTTTTCGACCGCGCCGCCAGCGGGGCAAACTTCCGACACGCTACGCACTTATGGTACCCGGTCCTGTGGGCTCCGTCGACAAGGGCGAAACCTCGCGCGGCTAGCGGAATTAATGGACTAAACGGGTCCTTACAAACCTGGCCGAGGTCCGCGCCGGCAGGCGGCAGTCGGCTGTGAAACGGCGATTGCACCCGCGTGCCAGCGGTTTGGTTCGGTCGCACTAAGTCCGGTCCGATTCTCGCGCAGCCGCTCTGGGCGAAAACCCCCGGGCTCGTGTACTGTACGCGGTCCAATTCTCCCGCCACGGCCCACGCGCCTGTCCCGCGCTCTGCCGTGCCGGAACTCGATGTCACCGCGGACAGGCACTTCAACGCAGGAACACGCTTATGGCTACGGTCGAACGCGTTCACTCAAGACGATCCGCCGATCGCCCACACCCGCGCGCCCGGAGAGCGCGATCGCACAAGTTGCGCAATTCGTTCTTGGTCTTGCTTATCCTGTCGTGTGTGGCCGTCTACTTCGCGCCAGTAATCATCGCCCGAACGCCGCTGCGCAACTGGCTGGTGCAGACAGCCGTCGCGCCCAACGGAACCATCACGCTTGGTTCGACGTCGCTAGGCTGGTTCTCGCCGGTGAGCACCCAAAACTTGGACGTGCGCGACGCCGAGGGCAAGTCGGTCGTGGCCGTCGAAGAGTTTGCCACCGAAAAGTCGCTTATCGCCCTGCTGCTCGACTTGGGCGACCTGGGCCAGTTGCGCGTTACCAAGCCGTCGATCCACCTGGTCGCTTACGAGAACGACACAAACCTCGAACGGGTATTCGCCTCGCTCCTGTCGTCCGAAGGCGAGTCGAGCGTGACCGCGAAACTTAACGTTACCGGCGGCACGTTCGTCATCGACGACGCCGTCGACGCGCGGCAATACGCCGTCAAGGATCTCAACGCTGACTGCACATTGGGCGACGCGGCCGAAGGCATCGTGTTGGCGGCCACGGGAACTATTCAAGGCGAATCCTCGCCTGGCCAGTTCGAGATCGATCTGCACACCACCGGCTCCGATGCCCACGGACCGCTGGCGGCCGGCAAGTTCAAGTGCCGCACGACCGCGCTGCCGTTGGATCTTGTGGATCCGCTGCTCCGTCGCGCCGTCGACGACGCACGGCTGTCCGGCCAACTCTCAACCGATTTGGATGGAGCTTGGGGCGCTCTGGCCGAAAACGGGGAAGCGTCGATTCATGGCGACATTACGCTGGCCGACTTGCGATTCGCCGCGGCCGCCATCGGACCCGACGAAATCCAACTCGCCCGCGTCGACGTGCCGTGCCACATCCGGCAGCAGGGCGAACAGATCGCGATCGACGAACTGGCGATCGATTGCGAGTTGGGCAAGGTCGCCCTGACCGGCACACTCAAAAGCAACGATTTTTCGGCCGAAAACGTGGCGGCCGCGCTGGCCCGCGAGAACTATCAACTCAACGGAAAGATCGACCTGGCGAAACTGGCGCGCATGCTTCCCAAGACGTTAATGATCCGCGAGGGAACCGAAATCACGGCCGGACAAGTCGAAATCGCGGCCACCGCCAAGCAACAACCCAGTGGCACGTCCTGGACCGGGCTGGTCGAAACATCGCGCCTGGCCGCCACAGCCAACGGTCGCCCGATCGAGTGGGAAAAGCCCCTGGCACTGCAATTCGCCATCGCCGAAACGAGCGACGGAATCATTATCGATCGCGCGGTCTGCACGTCCGACTTCTTGCAAGTCAGCGCGGCCGGTTCCATGGGCGAACTCAGCACGTCGGCCGAATTTGACCTGGCGAGGCTCATCGCCGAGTTGCGGCAGTTCTCCGATTTGAACAACATCCAACTCGACGGGCAGGGTCGAGCCCGACTGACGATCAAGCGCCAAGGCGACCACGGCTTTGCGGCCGCGGCCGATTTCCAGGCGCAGGGCTTTCGGTGGATCACCGCACATTCGCGCCCCTGGACCGAAGATCGTGTCACGGCCACCGCGACCGTCGAAGGACAACTGGCCGGCTCGTCATTGAAAGAAATCCGGGCAGCGCACTTAACCGTCGATGCCGGCGGCGATCATCTCGAAACACGTTTGCGGAGCCCCATCGTTGATCCGCGCAACGCTACCTGGCCCTTGGCCTGTTCCTGGCGCGGCCAACTCAACCAGTGGCCCGCACGGCTCGAGTCGTGCCTCGGACTAACTGGCTGGGACCTGGCTGGTTCCGGTGCGCTACAAGCAGACGTCGACGCCACGCCTGCCAAGATCACCATCAAGAAGTCGCAGGTCGAGCTGTCGCAACTGCGCGTCCACGGTGGCGGATGGTTTGTCACCGAACCGGCCGTTTCTGCGACCGCGGCCGGCCAGTGGGATGCCGCGACAGGTCGCGTCGAACTGACCAGTGCGCGGCTCGACGCCGGAACCGCGGTCGCGGTGGTCGATCGCGCAACACTCGAATCGTCTGACGGAAAGTGGAACTTGGACGGCGGAAAAATCCACGCCGAGGGCGAATTGGCGCAGTTTGCCGCCTGGCGACAGGATCCCCGCGCCCCGGCAAGTTGGCGCGTTTCGGGCCGCGTGAACGGCGACGCCGAGCTGAGACACGCCGGCAGCGAGACCTCGGGCCGAGTCAACGCCATGATCGACCACTTGCAAGTCGTCGATGCCGCGCAGACTCCGCCGCGCGGGACGCCTGCGGCCGTGTGGCAGGAACCGCGGCTGACGTTGGTCGCCAGCGGAAACTATCAGCACGACGCCGAGCTACTCAAACTCGAAGCGATCGAGGTTGCCTCGAATGCACTGCGCCTCGATGCGGCCGGCACGCTCGATACTCATCAAGGCGGCGGCAACGTGAACGTCAAGGGCAGCGTCGGATACGACTGGGACCAGCTTGCCGTGCTGCTGCGGCCCTACTTGGGCGAAGGCGTGCGAATCACCGGGCGCCAGTCGCGCGAATTCGCCCTGAACGGCCGACTGACGGGACCGCTCACGAACCCCGACTCGTGGAAGCAGATTGCCGGCAACGCCGCACTGGGCTGGAACTCGATCGACCTCTACGGGTTGCACGTTGGCCGTGGCGACATCACCGCGAAACTAGCCAACGGTCAGGTACGCACCGAGCCGATCGACCTGGAGATCAGCGAAGGCCGGCTTACCGTCGCGCCCGTGGCGCGCATCTCGCCATCGCCTGCCGAAATGTTCTTGCCCAGCGGTCCGCTGCTGACCAATGTGCGACTCAGTCCAGAGCTTTGTTCCCGCGGCTTGCGATTCGTTGCGCCGCTGCTGGCTGATGCGACGGTGGCCGAAGGAACCTTCTCGGTCACGCTGGACGGCGGTCGCGTGCCGCTGTTCGATCCTGCGGCGGGCGATATCGGCGGACGGATGGTCATGCGCGGTCAAGTCAAGCCGGGAATCATCGCCCGCGAGTTTGTCGGGATCATCAAGGAGCTGATCACGGTTCTACAGCGCGGCAAGCTGCCCGATCTTGGCGGCCTGGATGGATCGCTGGTGAGTGTCGACAATTCCAACGTCGAATTCCGGATGGTCAATCGGCGCGTTTATCACCGCGGGCTGAAGATTACCGTCGGAACCACGCCGGTCACGACCGAAGGCTCCGTCGGGCTCGACGAATCGCTTTCGCTGGTGGCCGAAGTGCCGATCAACGCCCGACTGCTCGGCGCCGATTTATCGCTCGGCGCGCTCGAGGGCCGGTCGCTGAAGATCCCGATCGGCGGAACCCTTAAGAATCCGCAACTCGACAAACGGGCCCTGGCCGACATTACGCGCCAACTCATCGAAAATGCCGCCCGCGACGTCCTGCGCGACGGACTAAACAGGGGGCTCGAACAGCTCTTCAAGCCGTAGTCGGCCGCTTTGGCTGCCCCTGCCGGTCCAGTGCGGATTGGCCTGCCGGTTGACGCTCAGCGCCCCGCGAGCGTACGTCTCGGCCATGGACCGGACATTCCTTGCCAAAATCGGGCCGCGGGCCGCCTCACGGGCAGTTTGGCAGCCACCCGACCGTGCCCGCCGCTGTTCTGCCGCCCCACGCGCCGACCGAATCGGTCAGCAACCCATCGGGATAGCCATTCCGGCGTATAATCGCTCACCCCATCCGGACCGCCACGACTGGCCAGAGTCGGCCCAAGGGAAAAGGTGATCTTTCGAATAGATAAGACGGAAGGCCACTTTTTCAAGCAATTCACTTTAAGTCGCAAGCCGTTATCTATTATCACGTTGCGCTGGATTCGTCGGGCCCCTGCTTCATTAGGCTGACCGGCCGGCGGGTTGACTAATAGAGGGGGTAGCGCCAAAATACTGTGTGAATTTGACGAGCTAGCGCGCGCGGTACCTCAGGCGCTGTGTTTCGCGATGGAGACGCGCTGGCTCCCGGAAGGTGTAGGACCAGGACCAGAAGCCTCGCTTGAAACTTCGAACTGAGTCGAACTTTAAGCGGTAAATCTTCGTAAAAAGATTTAGTGGGCGTGGCCGGTCGGGAACAAGGATCGACTCCCAGCACTGCAACGGGTTTCCTACCGAAAGCGAAAAAGCGCCTCCCCGCCTAAACGTACTTATTTGTTGATTATTCGCCGGGACTCAGCCGCGCCGTTTGGCGTCTAAGGTGGGTCAGCGCTTTCGGGCTGCATCCACCGGTGATCGCTTTGCGACGGTCGGGCTTCCTGCGACATGGCTCCGCTGCGTTGCGGCGGTGGACCGCGATCGAAAAAGAACTGAGATGAGGCACTTAGGTTCGCAATGGGCTTAGGACGGACCGCGGCCGCAATTGGCAACCAGCATACGCCAGCGGGAGGGAGAGAATCATGAAAATGAACAAAGTAACGTCGGTCGAGGACTACAAGATCGTCAGTAGTTTCCAGTCCCTGCGCAAGACGCTGTTGGAGGACCGGTACGCCGATCGGCTCGAAAAGCCGCTCGCCTATTGGGCGTTGCCCAACGACCGCCGTCTCCCCCTGGCCTTTTTGGGGCGCACGATCAAGGACTTGCTGCAGACCCCGTTTGAGGAGCTGTCGGCGACGCCCGGCATCGGTCAGAAGAAGATCAGCTCGTTGGTGAAGTTGCTGTCGCGCGCCACGAAAGACAACCCGCCGGCAGTGCCATTCGGCTTGAGCGACGGCAACGAAAGTGCCAAGAAATCGGTCGCCGCCCACGAGCCACGCGCCCAAGTCACGAACTTCGATCCATCGATCGTTTCCGAGGCTCTCTGGTCGCAGTGGCAACAAACGGTTGTTGAAAACGGCATCGCCCACGAAAAGCTCGGCCGTTTGGCTCCCTCGCTCCAAGCGCTGCCGACCGTGATTTGGCACACGCCCCTGTCCCACTATGTCGATCGCACCGTGGCGGAAATCCGCCAAATGAAGACCCACGGCGAAAAGCGCGTTCGCGTCGTGCTCGAAGTCTTCTACCTGGTCCATGAAATGCTGGCCGACACCGCCAGCCAGTATCACCTGGCTCTGCGGATCGTGCCGCAGTTCATCCTGCCGATTGAAGAGTGGATCCAGAAGACGATCGAATCGTCGGAGTGGCCGTCGGCCGACGAAGTGCGCGAGAATCTCACTTTGCCGTTGCTGAACCAGGTGATGGTCGATGCGGGCGAGACGATTCACGGTTTGAGCGCCGGCCGGCTCGGAGTCGCCGGTCCGCCGCAAAGCGTGCGCCAGCAGGCAAAGCAGATGGGTGTGACCCGCGCGCGGGTGTACCAGCTGCTCGAGGATTGCAGCCGCGTCATGGCGGTCCGCTGGCCCGAAGGACAACAACTTCTGGCGCACCTCGATGCCAAGCGGCATTCGGCCGGCGAATCGGATTCGCAAGACTCGCGATTGTTCCAGGCGACGTACGAACTCTTCTTCCCGGGAAAGTACAAGATTTCCGACGATGAAGGCTCTGTCGCCGATAGTGAAGCGGCCGCCTAACGGCGCGTTGCGAATCGCGCGCAATGCTTATCGACCACGCTCCGCCGTGCGCTAGCGAACGCGCGCAGCCGTCGGGTTGCTGTGTCGCGTCTTGCCGATTGCGTGTGACGCGTCGACCCGCGTTCCCTCGGGCGTCTCCCCAGCTTGGGTAGCACGCAATGCTTCCAGCAGCGCGCGGCGCCGGGCGTAGTGCCCGATCTGGCAGCACGCCAGCGCCCGTCCGCAGAGCCTCAGATAGCTCGCCGGCCGGAGAATGCCGCCCAGCGATTCCATCGCCACCATGCCAATGTGTGCCGCCACGGCCCCACGCATCGACGTTTGCGAAACATTGCGCCAAAACAAGCGCTCTTCGCGCAGTCCGCCTACGAACGCGGCCTGCGGCAATTCGAAGTCGCGCGGGTCGGCGAATATCCGAGACCTGGTTTCCAACACGCACTTCAAGCCGGCCTGGCCCAGCGAAAGTGCCACGTCGGCGTCCGCTTGCGCTAGCGACAGACTCGAGCAAAACCGCCCGATCATTTCCAGCGCCGCTGCGCGGTAGAAGGCCGCGGCGCCACAAGGTCCGATGATCGTCGGCGTGCCGCCGGAGAGCGAATCGAGCGATTCGCCACGACCTGCCCAAGACCGGCGTCCATTGCGGTGGTATTGCAGTCCGGCCGACAGGATGGTGTCTTGCCGATCGGCGTCGATCAGCAGCGGCGCCACGGCGGCCACCTTGCGATCGCCGAATCGTGACAGGGCCGCTTCGGTCCATCCTTCCGAAACCGTGCATCCACTGGCGAGCACGTGCACGAACGGGGCCCGCGTCGCGTCGAGCGCTTGATTCACACAGTCGATCGGTCTCGACCAGCGCTTCGCCTGAACGAACTGGACTTCGCCCTTTAACTCGTACGGATCTTCGTACGGGTGGCTCAGCGCGACGACAATTTCGCTGTCGGCGGGACGATTCTCCAACACGGACACCAATGTCCGCTCGAGCGCTTCGATGCTGCCGATCGCGGGGATGATTATGGCTACACGTGACACGAGAGACCTCTTGCGAGCGGAAGGGCTCGAGCGTGAAGGTCGATGCCGCCGGTCGCGCAGCCCCCGGTTGGCAGCGCATCGCCGGCGTCAACGTCGCTATTCGGTTTAGGTCGGCTAGCGGTGGGTGGGAAGTTGATTGAACCCACGCAACGTGGCCAAGTTCGCGCCTCGATCAGGCCGCGTCGATGCTGCCTTGCTGGCGGTGCTAGCACAAGGCGCAAGCGCGTTTCGCGCTAGGCGGTCGACGCGTCGCCGCCTTCGCCGCCCCAAAGCTGTGCCAGCTCGACGAGCATTTCGGCCGCTTGGACCATCTCTTCCAGACAGGTCCATTCCAGCGGCGAATGCAGATTGTGCTCGCCGGTCGAGAGGTTGGGCGTCGGCAGACCCAACTCCGTAAACCGCGAGCCGTCGGTCCCGCCCCGCACGATCGTCAACCGCGGCTCGCGGCCAAGCCGTTCCAGGGCCTGTCGCGCAAACAGCACGGCCCGCGGCTCGCGCTGTAGTCCCTCGGCCATGTTGCGGTATTGCGGCGTGACTTCGACGTCGACCGTCGCGCCCGGAAACGCGCGCTGCGTCGCGGCGGCGGCTTCCTGCAAGCGGCCCCCCAGCGACGTCAACTCGGCCGTGTCGAAATCTCGCAAAAGGATCCGCATGCCCACTTCCGCCACGCCGCCCGACATCTGGTAGGGGTGCAAAAAGCCTTGACGACCGTCGGTCGTTTCCGGAGACAGCGTGTCGGCCGGCAGTCGGCCAATGAAGTCGGCCGCCGCGCGCAGCGCGTTGACCATCCGATCCTTGGCGATGGCCGGATGAATGTTCACACCCCGCACCGTGACAACCGCCAGGTCGGCCGAAAACGTCTCGACGTCGATCTCGTCGGTCGCCTGCCCATCGAGCGTGTAACACACCGTGGCGCCAAGCTGCTCGAGGTCGACGTGGTCGACGCCCTTGCCGATTTCCTCATCGCACGTGAAACACACACGCAAATCGCCGTGCTTGATGTCGGGGTGCTCCATCAGGTAGTTCGCCGTCTCCATGATCACCGCCACGCCTGACTTGTCGTCCGAGCCGAGCAGGGTCGTGCCGTCGGTCGTGATGATCGTGCTGCCGACGAGCCGGGTAAGCTCCTCGTTGTCGGCCACGCGGATCACGGCGCCCGGTTTGCCAGGCAAGGCGATGTCGCCCCCGGCATAGTCGCGAATGACTTGCGGCCGCACGCCGGCGCCGGTCGTTTCCGGCGAGGTGTCCACGTGCGCATTGAGCGCCACGACCGGGGCGGGCCGGTCCAGGTTCGATGGCACGGTAGCCATTACGATTCCATGCTCCGACTGCGCCGCGTCCGACAGCCCCATCGCCAGCAATTCGTCGCGCAATATCCGCCCCAGTTCCAATTGCCCGGGTGTGCTCGGATAGCAATCCGCGCCCTCGCGGGCCGTGGTGTCCACTGCGACGTAACGCAGAAACCGCTCGAGCAATCGCTGTTGGTTGATCATCGCCGCAGCTCGCCTCGTATCGAAGTGATCCTGATGCCCGCCGTGCCATCTTCCCGAATTTGCGCCCGTTTTGGTAGGCTGTTTGACGACTCCGTTCCGATGCGGCCGCCGCCGGCGCATCGCACGCACTCGATTCCCAAGGCGCTACCGTGGCCAGCTCGACGCCCGCCTATCTTGCGTTCGACATTGAAACGGTGGCCGACGGCGCGCTGGTCTCGCGGATTCGCTATCCGAACGATCGGCTCAAGCCCGAAGCAGCCGTCGCCCGGTATCGCAAAGAGCTGATGGAGAAGTACGAAAGCGACTTCATTCCATACACGTTTCAGGTGCCGATCTCGGTGGCGGTCGGAAAGATCTCGGCCGACTATCGACTGCTCGACGTCGCGGTGCTCGACGAGCCGCAGTTTCGCCCCCACGTCATCACCGAAAATTTCTGGCGCGGATGGGACCGGTACCGGCGCCCGACGTGGGTCAGCTTCAACGGCCGGACGTTCGACATTCCGCTGATGGAACTGGCCGCGTTCCGCTATGGCGTGAGCGTGCCCGGCTGGTTCAACCTGCACGCCAAAAGCTTCGAACAATATCGCAACCGCTACAATCTGGACGCGCACGTCGACCTGCAGGAGATTCTGACCAACTTCGGCGCCACGCGATTCACCGGCGGGCTCAACCTGGCAACCAACCTGTTGGGCAAGCCCGGCAAGATGGACGTGCAGGGCCACATGGTCCAGGATCTGTACAACGAAGGCAAGTTGGTCGAGATCAACGAGTATTGCCGCTGCGACTTGCTCGATACGTACTTCGTATTCTTGCGGACGCGCGTCTTGTTCGGCGAGATTTCGCTGGAGCACGAGCAAGAGTTGATCGCCAAAACCAAGTCGTGGCTGGAAGGCAAGGCGGCCGAGGTCGCGGCGTTTGCCACCTACCTGGATCGCTGGGGCGACTGGGAGAATCCCTGGAAGTAGAGGCGGGCTAGTCTTCGCCAACCGTCGTCGGCGCGTTTGCTTGAGCGGCCGAACGCGCGGCGCATGGCGCGCCGGCACCGCCTTGCCCTGCTTCCGCGGCCGCGAGCTGGATGGCGCATCCGTCGATTGAATCGCCAACGGTTGCGTCGCCCTCGAACCGAATCACCACCGGCACGGCAACCGCCCAAATCTCTGGCCGCTGGTCCCCCAGCATCGAACCGTTAAACCCCTCAAGAAACAAGGCGGCCTCAGCGGCCGAATAGACCCCGTCTTCCACCGGTTCAAGCGCCGTGGCCCGCGGCGGAACCTCGCTCCAGTGCGACGGTCGCCAATCGGAACAGGCGGCAATCCACAGCCGGAACATCGGTCCGTCCCCGCTGGTCGGATTCTTCATCGACGACTCCTACTGCTGCGGCGCGGCGTGCCGATCGGCGGATTGTCCGGTTCGGCACGCAAGCTCGCCCGATAGATTTCCCCGGTCGCGACGATTGACGTGGCGTGCGTCGATTAGTATACATATGTACATTTCCGAGTCAAGCGCCGAAACCCGGCCACCTTTGCCGGGCCCCACGCAACACGGTCAGCCAGCGATGCAGCGGCAACTTGCTTCCAACGTACGTCGCGTCATGGCCCGCTGTGGATTGACGCTGCGCGAAGTGGTCGAGGCGACCGGACTGTGCGAACGGACGGTCAAGGCGCTGCTGGCCGGCCGAAGCAAGCCGCACGCCCGCACGCTGCACGCCCTGGCACAGGGATTGGGCGTTTCCACCGACGAGCTGTTCCAGGATCCGTCGCTACTGGCGCATCAACTCTTCGACCGAGAGACGAATTCTGCCGTCGACCAGGTCGTCAACGACCACCCGCAATGGTTTCAGGGCTGGCGCGAGGCCGACTTTCAAGAGCTGTACGCTGTTGTTCGTCCAGGCCTTGCCGTTCGGATTCGCGATCGCGTATCCGCACTGGCCCCACCGGCCGTTGTCGTACCAGAGGATTTCGTCCGTTCCGAATTGGGGTGTCGTCGTAGTCATGAGATTCTCCCTAGCGTGATGGTTGGTTCGCTGTTGCCCGACAGCAATTGATCCTTGACGCCTTCGGCCATCTTCAAGTACGGCACGGCGCCGGGGTACTTTTCTCCGACCAGCGCATGCGCCGACGACCAGGCTTGGTCCAGCTCGGTCACTTCGTACGGCACGTACTGGTTGCGGTGCCGGACGACCGGCCTGTTCGTCGGTGCGTCTGGCTCGGCGGCGTTTCTCGCGACGCCGTCGGTGCCGCCGCGCAGTCGGTCGAGCTTTGACTGCAAGCGACGCTTGCCGCGCCGCATGACGAAGTACACGACCGCGCCCGCCGCCAGTCCGGCAATGCCGCCCGGCACGCCGATCGAAATCAGCGCCGCGGTCAGCTTGGCCGACAGCCACGGCTGGGCACAATCGACGATCGGATCGAGTCGGCTAGGCTCTTCGGAGTTTGGCCGGTCCGCCTCGTCGTCCGGGTTGCCCGATCGGGCCGATCGAATGCCGCGGACCAGTGCCCCAAGGCGGTCGACCTTGGTGTTGAGTTGCCCCCACGCATCGTTGAGCCGACCGATCAAGCGCTCCATGCGAGCGAGCCGATCGTTCTCTGCAGGCGCTGGATCGCGTGGCGGATCGGTGCGCGGCGGTACGGGCACAAGCGGCGCGGTTGGCGGCGCTGCGGCGATTCCGTCGTCATGCGGTACGTGGGGTGCTTGCCCGGCGCGCGACGTGCCGCCATCGGACCCAAATCGGGGCGACAGGCCGCGCAGGAATCGTCGCACGCGCCCTGCGCATGTTCCGTCGACGACCCGGCCGTTGGTGCCGAACAAGACGGCCACCAGCTCGTAGTCGCGATTGAAAACGGGTCCACCCGAATCGCCCCGCCGGGCCGCGCCGCTCAGCTCTAATGTCTCGGTGCCGCGCGATCCGGCGGTCGAAACGTAGCCCAGTGCTTGTCCGCGGTTGCACCACAACCGCCCATCGTTTCCGTAGCCGCACGAAACGAGCGGATCGCCTTGACGCGGAGACTGCTGGGCGACGCGAACCGGCTGCACGCCGGGAGCGCTTATTCGCAGCGCCGCCAGATCGGCCGCGGTGTCGATCCGCACCAGTTGTGCGGAGTGCGCTTGCCGGTTCGGAAACACGACCTGGACCGTGCCGGCTCCGTCGCGAAACAGATGGGCACACGTCACCACCAGGCCCGATTCGTCGGCCACGTCGACCAGCGTGCCGGAGCCCAGCGCCCGCGATCGGCCGCGCGTGTTGACCACGCGCACGATCGCCGCTTGCGTGGCGGCCGGAAGGGTCGCGCTCGAAACGCCTGTCGCCGGAACGTTCGCGCCCGGGAGTCCGCGGGGATTGCCGCTCGGCACGGCGGCCGATGGCGGCAGTACGATGGGACATTGACCCGACGGACAGCCGGCGTCTGCGACGAATGGCATTTCTGCGCCGTGCGCGGCGGCTGCGGCCGACGGCGCCGCCGCGGTCGCGCGCACGTCGGCCGCGCCGTGCGCCGAATCGAATGCGGCCAGCAAGCAGGCAACGATGAGAATGATTGGAGTTCGCGTCATGGCGGTCACGGTGTCAGCGTGAACAGGTAGCGGTAGAACGGGCTGCGCGCCAGGTCGGCCGGCAGGGTCATTCGATCGGCCAGGTGCGCCACTGGATCGACGCCGCCGCCGATGCGGTCGCTCAGCGCGCAGGCCTGGCTGCAAAACGGCGGCCTGGCGGACGATTCGCCGTCGTGCATGTCGACGCGTGCCCAGAGGCGGACGACCGGCAGGTGCAACAGGGCCGCCGTCAGCACGCCCCAATAGCCGTACGCGCAGCCGGCCATGCGGCGCATGGCCCGCGTGGCTCCGCGGCGGTCGTATTCGGGCCAGCGATCGGCTGTATTGGTCTGGTAGACGTCGATCCGGCCGGGAAACCGCTGCACCTGACTGGCAAGCGTCACCGCGCGGCCTCCGTGCAGCTCGCGCACTTCCAGGCAGAAGAGCTGGTCATCCCACCACGCCGCTTTGGCCGCGTGCGAATGGATGCCGCGGCCCGCGATCGAAATCAGGCCCCGCCGTCGAAACAGCAGCAGGTCGGCGTCGCGGACGTGCGCTTGGGCTTCACAAAGCGGAACGTAGGTCGGTTCGGATCGTGCCATGTTTTCCCAGTCCACAAAAAAAAGAGCCCATCGCCGGCTGGTCTGCCGACAATGGGCTCTTTCGATACCTGCTCTTCGCTCAGGCTCTGCCAATACCCGTTATGTCTTCTAGAAGGCTATCAGAACGGGTGGCCTAATTTCAAGGATGAGTTTTTGAGGCGGTGATGCTGTGTGGAAGTTGATGGAGCCAGATCGCGCACCGACCGGCGCGCGGGGCAAACACGTCAGACGTTCACGCCGTCTAACGCTCGCTGGGTCGACGGCACGTCATTTCAGTGGTAGCGTACGTCCATGTCGGAAAATCGAATGCAGTTCTCGCTTGCCCGACTGTTTGTCATCACCTTCTGGGTGGCGATATGCGCCGCGGCATGGTCGATCGACGTCTTTCGTTTGGGCGCCAACAATGGGTATGTGATGATCGTCGGCGGTGCGTTTCGGACGATTCCACTGTTCATTGCGGTTGGCACAGCATTGAACCATCCATGGTACGGGGCCGTGATCGGGGCATTCGCGTACCTGATTGGTCTGTTGTGGCTTTTCTTCAACGTCACCCCGATGTAGCGTCTTGTTGGTCGGCGATGCCGCGACCCTTGGTTTTGTGGGTCACACAGCGTTTTGTGATTGCTGGACTTCCCCGCGTAGGGCTTTCTATGTTGGCCCTTTCCGGCAACGCTTCAACATCGCTTCCGCTTCATGACGAGCTGTCCGCCCCGTCAAGCGATCGCCCCAACTCTCGCTGCAGATGCCTCCTATGGGGTCCAGTGTAGGTCACGGACACGCTGGGATTCAAAATGCAAAACTGCCGACAGAACTCGTCAAGCTTTCCCAAACAGTTCGGATGCACTCGCCACTCTTCACCACTATGCCCCGTAACGATCAGGCAAGGTCGCTCCCAATCGTCATGAACGGAAATCCGCGCAATCTCTGCTGTAGCAATCCGATCGATGTCGCTGGGCGTAAACCAACACAGATCATGCTCGTGGAGTTCGATGCCCCATCGAAGCGGGTGAAGCCAATTCCAAGTCAGCTTAATTGCGCCAGATAGGCAAAAGATGGGTAGCGCGAAAAACAACAGACCGACAACGATTCCCCACAAGCTTTGCCCGTCCGCGAACAAGCGCCTCGCCGCAACTAAAGAAACAGGGACCACGAAGGCACAAACCAGATAGCTGCCGACAACTGCATACAGCATCGACCTGGAGTCTGTCGAAAACACGAACTCAAACACATTCGCCGCGTCGTCACTCGTGTTACTTTCAGCCATCATGAAAGTCATTCTCTGGGCCGTTCCGTGGCGTTTAGTCGGCGCGCCGTAGTTGATATTGCGGAGTAGTCTGCTTCTGTAGCGGTACTCCGCAAATTGTCAACGCCATCCACTCACACGGCAAGCGTAGGTTCGAGTCGACGCGAAAACAGAGCTCCCAACAGTCCGCTCCACAACGCTTCGACCGCATGTTTCCGTTAATCGAGTTCGAGAATCACCAACCGCACCAGCATCTCGTCGATTGGCCTCGTGAATACGAGCAGCTCGCCCGGAGATCGCCCCTGATACAAAAGATGGAATGGTTTCTCAGCGCCAAGGGCGGGCCCATCGCTACCAACGTTAACGACGCAGTCGATGTAGTAGAAGGGCGGCCAAGAGAACGACTTCTGTTGAAACGTGCCCGACACCATCACCGCGTCGGTTGCTGAGTCGGAAAACCCAACAGTGCCTCCCGAACCTTCGATCGGCTTCGTCGCAGGCCGATACCGGATCCCCCCAGTAACGAAGGCACTGGGATAGTCAGGGCCATAGCTCCCGATACACTGAGCAATATCGATCGTTGCCCAGATCTCGGGTTCGATCGAGAACCCCTTGAACAGTTCCGCAGGGTCCGATACGTCAAACCAGTACATCGTGAGGTCGCCTTGGCGTAAGCTCGGTAGCGACTTCGTAAGCGCTTGCCAGTCGTCGACCGCACAAACGGCAGTGCCAATCGTACCGCCGCGTACCGGTTTTCGGAGCCTACTAAGCGCAAGGTGTAAGACACATCCGAGTACTCCGACCATGACGAGCATGGTCACGAGGCGGAATCTCAGCAGTCGCGACGGGAATCGCATGTCACCTCATCATCGTGTGATGGCAACGGCAACGCATTGGGCTGGCACTCGTTGATCGACACCAGGGGATCCGATCGGACGCATCGGCTCGCCTTCATCTAGCGGTGTAGGATTGCAACGTCGCATCGCGTCAAAGTGCATTGTAACGCGAATGCGACGACGAATCCTCGACCGTCGTTTCTGGGCGTTCAGCCAGCCACACGTTCCAACTCCACCACGGCACGGTGCAGTTCGTCGACGAGCGGGCCCGGCCGCGTGCGCAAGAGAACGTCGGCCACTTGGCGGTAATACCAGAGCGTGCCGTCTTGGCCGCCATTGAAGCGCTGCCAGATCTCCGGACCCAGCACGCGAAAGTCGCGGAGGATCGACGTGACGTTGTGCAGCTTGTCGGCCGTGATCACCAGATGGACCGACGCGTCGGCCTCGGGCAATCGCGCCAGGTAAGCCGTCTTGCGCTCGCGCCAGGGCGGCTTGGGGATCGTGTCGGCGTCGGTGCAGCCGTCGACGATCGCGGCCACGCGCGGTCCGAAGCGGCGCTCGATTTCCGCCCGCGTCGGCGCGCCGCCCTGATCTTCGACCGCATCGTGCAGTAGCGCCGCGATGGCCGTGTCTTCGTCGGCCCCGTGTTCCAACACGATCGCCGTGACGGCCAACAGGTGGGCGACGTAGGGCGTTTGCGATCCCTTGCGGAGCTGGTCGGCGTGCAGCGCGGCGGCGTATTCAAGCGCTTCGCGAAACCGCTCGGAAATTGGCATCGACGACACGTCTAGTTCGCGTTGAACGGCCGAGTGGCAACGCGTCCGCCCTGCCCACCTTCGTGCAAGTCGAACTCGGCCCAGATCGGCATATGATCCGAGATCAACAGCGCGTCGTCAACGGTGAGGTTGAACTCGCGAATCATGTCGAACACGCCCCAGCGGCCCAGGTATTCGGTCGTCGCCGCGCCGGAAAATACGATGTTGTCATACAGCTTGCTGCCGCGCGTGTTGGTGGCCACTCCGGAGATGACCCAACGAATCTGTGGCAATTGGCCGAGCAGGCCCAGGTGCTGATCGTCGACGTTGAGATCGCCCAGGATGATCACGTCGTCCTCGCCCCGCGGATCGTCGCGCACCGCGCGAAACACGCTGGCCAGAGCGTCCAACTCGGTGTCGGTTTCGTCCGGGTCGGTGTGGATGTTGACCAGCGAGAACGTAAAGGCCTGTTCCGGCGACGGACCGCGCACGCGGAACCAGCCGACCAGCGGCTCGCGGTGCAACAGGTCGTCGGGATCCGCGACGGTGTACAGCGACGACCGATCGATCTCGATGCTGGCCGTGTCAAAGATGAAGGCGTATTGCTCCTTGCTGTGGGAGCGGCCGAGGCGCGGGCCGATGACGTAGTCGTAGTGCCGCCCGCCGGCGTTGATCGCATCGATGAACTGCGGCAGGATGTCCTGCTTCGAGCGAATCTCTTGAATGGCCACGACGTCGAAGTGGCGAATGATTTCTGCCAGGAAGGCGCGGACGCGCGGCTTGCCGAGTTTCGTTTCTCCGAATACTTGAATATTGAACGAAGCGACGCGGATCGCGTTGGCCGTGCGGTCGACCTTCGGCAGCGGTCTGCCCGGGGCGTGGCCGCTGGCGCTGGTTCCGTCGCGCGGAACGACGATCAGCTTCTCGAGCCCTTCGATCTTGTAGTGCTGCAGGAAGAACCAGCCACCGCCAGCCATCGCGGTAGCAACGATAAAGGCCATGAAACGTCGCATGAGCCCCTCCATGGGCAAGCAAGGACGGCGTGCGCAGATCCGAGCGGTCGCCAACGCCGGCGACCGGGCAATTTGGGCGGAGGAGGATAGTCGAAGTCGGCGGCCGACTCCAGACCACTCTGAGCAGCGTCACGGTTGGAGCGCGGCAGCAGCGCGCAGGGAGGCGCGTCGTGGCAAGCGGTGACGTAAAGTTCCGGCCGACAGCAGGCGGTCGCCGGCCAGTTCGCGCCCGGGCGCAACGCCGTGCTAGCGGGTGGCTTCGCGAACCAGGTGCCGCAGTTCCGGCACGACGATCTTCTCGACGGCCAGCCGAACGGCCGCCGGCGAGCCGGGCATCGTGAGCACGATGGTGCGGTGCATCAATCCGCCAACGGCGCGGCTGAGCATCGCGGCCGGCCCGATCTCCGCATAGCTGAGAAATCGAAACAGCTCGCCGTAGCCGGGCAACGGTTTGGTCAATAGCCCGGTGACGGTCTCAAACGTTTGATCGCGGCCGCTCAGGCCGGTGCCGCCGGTCAACAGTACCGCGGCGATTGCTGCGTCGTCGCGCCACTGTTCGAGCAACGGCCGCATGCGGTCCGGCTCGTCCGGGATGATTTCGCGCGCGACCACCGAAAAGCCGGCCTCGCCAAGCAGGTCGCACAAGAGCTGTCCGCCGGTGTCGGTCGCCAGCGTGCGCGAATCGCTGACCGTCATGATGGCGCAAGCAACCCGGTCGGGCGAGGTGTCGCGATGCTTGTCAACGACGTTGCTCATGGTCGATCTAGTGTAACCGGAACGTGTCGCTGGCTGGTGCGTGCGATCGGAGTCTCACGGCCGCTTGCGGCGTGGCAGCGCGGACCGTGGGAGGTGTTGTGGCGGCACATCTAGGAGCGAAACGGCTCGAATGGGGGTCGATCGCGCGGCGGAAAAAGACCGAGTTTTCCAATACTGTGGATGCCTAGTATACTGAATGAGTCAGGGCGGTCCCATTTCGACGTCCGCCGCGGACCGCCGTACACTCGACTTCCTTTCGCGTCCCGGGTCCGTCACGTGCGATTTCTCTTGCCAGCGCTGTCGGCTTGCTGCGTGCTGGGCGGCATGATTGCCGGTCTCGCCCGGGCCGACGTGTTTGAGCTGCATCAAGGCGGCGCGGTCCACGGGACGTTGGTCAACCGGGATGAGTCTCCGCGGAAGACGTTCGTCGTCAAGACGGCCTCGGGCGGGCAGGTCGCACTCGAAGCGGAACAGGTCAAGTCGATTCGGCGGCAGAGTCCGGCCGAGATCAAATACGACGAGATTCGGGCCCGATTCGCCGACACGGTCGAAGACCAGTGGAAGCTGGCCGAATGGTGTCGCGAAAATCGGCTGCTGCGGCAACGGCGAACCCACCTGGAACGGATCGTCGAGTTGGACCCCGACCACGCCAAGGCCCGCCGCGGCCTGGGCTATAGCCGGATCCAAGGCCGCTGGGTCACGCGCGAAACCATGATGCGCGAAAACGGCTACCAGCGCTACAAGGGCGCGTGGTTGTTGCCCGAAGAAATCGAGATCAAAGAGCGCGAGCGGAAGGAAGAACTGGCCCGGCTGGAGTGGGCCGGCAAATTGAAGCGCTGGCGCCGCTGGCTCGACTCGGACAAGGCCGGCCAGGCCCTGGCCAACATCAAGGCGATTGACGATCCGTACGCCGCCGACGCCCTGGCCCGAGAGCTAAACGACACCAAGCAGCCGGCGCCACGGCGCGTGCGATTGCTGTACGTCGAAGCGCTCGGCCGGCTGCAAGCCAATTCCGGAATCGACGCGCTGGTCAACGCATCGCTCTACGACGCCGACGAGGAAGTACGACTATCGAGCCTGGACCAGATCGTCGACCATAACTATAAGCCGGCGGTGGCCATGTACGTGCGCGCGTTGCGCCACAAGCAAAACGGCATCGTCAATCGGGCCGCCTATTGTCTTGGGAAAATGAAGGACCCGGCGGCGATCGGCCCGTTGATCTCCGCGCTGGTCACCGAGCACTCGTTCAAGATCCAACAGGGCCAGTCGGGACAGACTTCGGCGACGTTCGGAAGCGGCCCGGGAACCAGCGGCGGAGGCGGCTTTTCGTTCGGCGGCGGAGGCGTCAAGACGATCAAGCGCCAGTTTGAGAACCGCGAAGTCTTGCGGGCGCTGGTCGCGCTGACCGGGACCAGCTTCAACTACGACGAGCGCGCCTGGAAGAAATGGTACGCGGCGCAACGCAGGCCCTCGTCGCTCGACGCGCGGCGTGACGCGCCGGCCCAATAAAGCGAGGCCGAGAACCATGCCCACCGTTGCCGTCTTGGGCGCAAGCGCCGATCGAGCGAAGTTCGGCAACAAGTCGGTGCGAGCCCATGCGCAGGCCGGTTACGAGGTGTTTCCGGTCAACCCCAAAGGCGGAACGATCGAAGGCTTGCCCGTCTATGCGTCGCTGGCCGACGTGCCGGCCGATCATCTCGACCGCGTCAGCGTGTATCTGCCGCCGCCGGTCGGCTTGGAAACGCTCGACGCGATCGCGGCGACCGGCTGCGATGAAGTCTGGTTCAATCCCGGCAGCGAGAGCGCGGAGATCATGGCCAAGGCCAAAGAGCTTGGCCTGCGCGCGGTGGCTGCGTGCAGCATCGTCGACTTGGGGCTGAGCCCGAGCCAGTTTCCTTGAGCGTCGCGCGTGGTAACGCCGTTCCGTAGTCAACAACTAGCTGCAGCAGCGAAGCGTGACAGAGCGCTACGCTACGCGGCCTGTTCGGCCACGCGCAGATTCGCCCGACGCTTCGGGAACCAGCCCTCGCCGAGCACCGATAGCGCCACACGATCTTCGAGATTCGGCCGAAAGATCGTCAGCAACACCAGCGGCAGGTACCACGCCATATACAGCCCGCCACCGTCCGGGTGCCAGAACTGCGTTGCCAGCATAACCGCGGCCGAACAACTCAGCAGCGTGCCCAAGTTCTTTTGCGGCGGCCACAGCGCCAGGCTGATCGCGAAAGCACCCAGTGCCACCAAGACCGGATAGCGGTAGACCGGATCGATGATCCCAAAGCCCCAGAACCCTTCGAGTTTGGCCGGAGCAAGACTCGTCCAGCCAAACATCTGCTGTACCTGCGACCAAAAACCCGCCAGGTCGTTCGACGTGAAGGCAAGCGAGCCGACGAGGATTGCCAGCGTGATGAACACGCCGAGCGAAAACCGCAGCAGGCCGCGCTGCCAATAGAAGGCCAGCCACAACGGCAACAGGAAGACCGGGTAGTAGATCACGCCGATCGCCAAACCAATGAACATGCCCGAGATGAGCGGCCGGCGATAGGCCTCGACAGCCCAAACCAACAGGGCCGCCGGCAGCACGTGGTCTACCCGGCCGGTCAGTTGGGCCGTGTAAGGCAGCAGGAGGTACAGCGTGGCCGCGGCGATCCCGGCGCGGATGTTGTCGAAGTGTCGATACCCGATCAGCACCATCCCGGCGACGATCGCTAGGTGGGACAAGATCGCCATGGTACGGGCCGTCGCGCGGCGGACCATGTCGCGTCCCAAGTCGCCGTCGTGCGGCGCCGGACGCGATGTATTGCCGACGAAAATCAGTTGCGTCGAGATGCTCGGCAGCACGTGCAGCAACGGATAGCCGGGGCCATGCGCGACGAGGCTGTCATCCTCCGGCGCGGGCGACTCGCCGGCGCGGACTTGCTCGGCCCGTTTGGCACCGGCCAGGTCCCCGGGTCCCGGTTCGCTGTTGACGACGTTGGCCATCAAGAAGAGGAACAGCGAGATCCCCGAAAACGTCATTGCGCCGACCGTCAGGTTCGGCTCCAACAGCGGGCGACGAACCATCAATGGATCGAGCAGCAGCCGAACCATGAAGATGGCGCTCGTGACGAACAGCCAAATGTAGCCGGCCTGCTCGATGTTCGGACTTTCGTGCGACAGCCCGTACTCGACAAGCACGACGCCCGGCGCCAAGAGAACCAGGCAAACTAAGTCCAGATTGCGCACGCTCCACACGCGATTGAACTTGAAGAACAACGCGATCATCATGAACGACGACAAGTAGACCCAGGTGGTGGGGTCGACCCTCGTGTATTGAAAGAGGATGTCGCTCATGCGTGTGCGCCGCCGTGAAAGCGAGCAGGAGTGATCCCCGCTGCGGTTAGCTGCGCGATTATCGACTTGCCGTTCCGCCCCGTTTCTCGACACGCCGCGGCGAACCCCGACGCACCTTGAAGAATAAGCAATTGGCACGCATTTGCAAGGAGCCGCGCCCGATCAAGATGCGAGTCAAAACGCCCGACAATCGGCCGCCGATCGAACGCAGAGCGGTCCAACGTGGGGCTATTTGCCCAGGCGATCCCGCGCCTCGTCGGCCCAAGGACTGTCAGGAGCCAGACGCAAGAACGCTTCCCAGTGCCGTGCCGCTTCGTCGCCACGGGCGGCTTCGTCCAAGATGCGGCCCAGATGATAGTGCACGTCGGGATAGTCGTCGTGATAGGCCAGCGCTCCGCGAAACGCCGCGATCGACAAGTCCAACTCGCCCAGCTCCGCCAAAACGCACCCCAGGTTGGCCCGCGCTTCGACGTAGTCTTCGTCCAATTCGATGGCGGCGTAGTACCGCTCACGAGCCGCCGTCAGGTCGTGCATTTGGTAGAGCAATTCGGCCAGCAGAAAGCACAGCTCGGCGCTGGGGCCGCCGGCGGCCATAGCGGCGCGATACATTTCGGCCGCCGCTTCGACGCGGCCTTCGTCTTCGAGCTGGCCGGCTAAATAGACGATTTCGGCAGGCGTGCTCGGCATGAGCCCACCCTCTGCATCGGCAAAGGCCAATATGTCGGCCGAGAACGCAACGCTGGCCGGAACGCTCGACGGTTCGTCGTCGACGTGGTCGGCAAAGTCGAAGTGCAATTGCCCGCCAGGCTCGAACAGCTCGTCCCCTTGCCGCACCAGCAACTGCTTGCCCTGCACGATGATCGACAACTGCGCCAACGGTCGCTTGACGCCGGGCAGATAGCGCGACAGCGCCGTCAACTTGCGCTCGATCTCGGCCGCTGACATCCCCGCGGCCAACAGCTCGGTCAGCCGCCGGGCCGTGGCTACTTCCTGAAAGTCGAAGTACGGCAGTCGGCGCACCTCGCGCACCGGCACGATCCAGCCCCGCCGCTGCCAACGGCGAATTACCGACACCGAAACATCCAGCAGCTTGGCCAGCATGGCCGGAGTGTACAGCCGATGCAGGTGTTGCTCGTGATCGACCAACCCCAACCGCTGCCAAAGTTGCGTTTCGCTGATGACTTCCAAACTGCCACTGTCTACGGCGGCGCGCAGCGCCGGGTCGAATGGCTCGTCCAACGATCTGCCAGACAGTGGCGGTTCGTTCTCGCCAACGACCAACAGCGAGGCCGTGGCGTCTTGCCGTTCGACGACCGCCCCGCCATGGCGTCGAATCAATTGCTGCGCTTCGCGTTTCGACATGCCGGCCAGCTTGCCCAACAGCGCAACACGATGTCCGGCAAGCAGTTCGTCGGCCGAACACTCGGAAGTGATAGTCATGCCCGGCTCCATCCAGGGAGCAAACGACCCAGACGCGTCCAACGCGATGGCCAGTTAGCGGCGGCCCGCTGCCGGCGCTTTGACAAGCTTATTTGACCTGCAGCGACTGAATTCACGAGACTCAGTAGTCTGGCAAACGGGTCCGCGGGTGTCAATCATCCGGCAGCGGTAGCCCGACTCCACAAAGCCGGCGGCGCGGCAAACCCACGGCGCGATCCTACACGAAGTTACGCTCAGCGGGCAACTGGCGTGACGGAATCCGTTCCAACGAAGAAGGCACGAACCTCACGGTCCGTGCCTTCGTTGCTCGATCCACCTTGTTGATCGATTGTCGACTACGTTTCGGGGTCGCCCGTGGCGGCATTCGGATCCAAATCGTCGATCGGGCCGATCTGTTCGTTGGGATCCAGGCTTGGCTTTTGCGTGGCGTTGTCTTGTCCGGAGCTCGGGCTCTCGGCCCCTTGAGCCGGAGTCGGTGCGTACGTCGTGCCGGGCTGCGCCGGAGTCGGCACGGCCGTGGCTGGCACGTTGACGGGCACGCTGGCCGGCGGCAAGACCACGCCGGTCGACGATCCGCAGCAGACCGGCTCGCACGGATAGGCCACCGGCACGCGTTGGGTGTAGGTTACCGGGACGCGCTTCTCGACGACGCGCGGCACGCGGACCGCTTGCTGTACGGCCTCCATTCGGCAGACCTGGACCGGATATTGCTCAACTTTCTCTTCGGTCACCATGCGGCACGTGGTTACCGGAATCCGCCGCACGACTTCCTCTTCGACCATGCGACATACCTTGACCGGCGTTTGCTGCTCGACGCGCTCGACGACCTGACGATAGGTGGTCACCGGTACCCGTCGAACTTGTTCTTCGGCCACCATGCGGCAGACCTGAACCGGAACCTTGCGCACGACTTCCTCGTTGACCATGCGGGCGACTTGGACCGGCACCTTGCGCGTCACGACGCGTTGGACGTACGTCGTTTGCGGTACTTGTTGGGCCACGACGTTGGGTTGCCAAACGCGACGCGTCGTCACCGTACCCGGACATTGTTCGGGAACCCAGGTCAAGCCCGGGCGCTGGTACGTCACTGTGCCGGTCGTCGGGTCGACGACGTTGGCACGCGGCAGCCACCGCAGGCGCGTTCGCGTGGGGCCGGGCGTAACAAACGCCTGGTCGACGAACTGCCCCTGATCCGAATAGACCGTGCGATACGTGGTCACCGGCTCCGTCACGGTGCAGGCTTCCTCGCGTTCGGCCGTCTCCATGACTTGCCGTTGCACAATGTAGCGCTCTTCGCGCTCTTGTGTTTCGTAGACCGGCCGGTTGACGGTGTAACGCTCTTCGCGCTCCGAGGTTTCCGCGACCGTCCGGGTCACGTCGTAGCTCGTGTCGCGCATCTGCGTTTCCCAGACCGGCTTGAGCACCTTGTAGCGCTCTTCGCGCTCGCTGGTCTCGGTGACCGGGCGGGCGACCGTGTAACGCCGCTCGCGCATCTCGGTCTCGAACACCGGGCGGTAGGTCGTTTGCTGCACCTCGTCGTAAACCGTCTCGGTTTCGATGCGGTACGCCGTTACCTGCTGCTCGTCGTAGACCGTTTGATATACGATGCGATACGTCTGGCAAAATTCTTGCGAAAAGGCCGACGCCGCGAAAACCGCGGGAATGAGAAAAGCCACTGCTCGGACCATACCGTGTTACTCCGCTCGCTTCTCGAGCCAATTCAACCAAGGATTCGATCTGACGGGCGCTCGTGTCCCTCGCCATGACGGCGCCTATTGCGCCGCTAACTCCCTATCTTGCAAGTCTGGCCGAACCGCGCGACCGCGGCAAATAATTTTGCGCAGCGCGGAAGCCGAATTCCCGCGAAAAGTATTGCTCACGGAATGACTTGCGGCGGCAATTTTTTTTTGAAGTTTCGGGACACGCCGGCCGAAACGAAGATTCCGCCTGGCGACGCAAAGGCTTGCCCAAAAACGGGTTGCCAACTGCCGCTTGCCTAACCGTCAAGGTCTACCATCGAACCAGCTAGCACAACCGGATGAGCCGCTTGTCGCCAGCGCCAGCCGATCGCTGAATCGAACGGACCCCGCGCCGAGAGGATGCTCGTTAGGTGACGGTCCGCGGCGGGAGCCCGGACGAAATTGAGGCGCACAACAACGCCGTCCAGCTACGGCGCCGGTTGCGGCGCGCGGTCTCGCAGCGCGCGTAGCGTCGAAGTGGCTTCGACGCGAATGTCGGCCGGGGCATCGCTATCGCGCAGCTTGGCGACGGCCGTTTCTAATACATCCAAGTCGGCCGTCGGGTTGTTCTTCGACAGTTGTTCGGTGGCGCGCAGCGCGTTGATCGTGATCAACGACCGCTTGAACGGCCGCATCTTTTCCTCCTTCTCCACGGCGATACCGGCCTCCTCCTCCTGGTCGAGCATTTCGTCGAGTACTTCGACCGACGCCGAGTCGCCCAGGTGTGCCAAGCGCACCGCCGCGTTGTAGCGCACGTCGGGATGGCTGTCTTCGAGCATGAAGCGCAGCTTGTCTTGATACCGCTCGCCGCCGATCACTCCCATCGCCACCGCGGCCGACGCACGGGTCCGCGGATCGGAATCGGCCGCCGCTTCGAGGAGTGCTTCGCGCAGTTGCTCGTTTTCCACAAACCGCTGATCGGCCGGGTCGAACTTCGACGCCAACAGCGCGATTCCTTCGATGGCCGCCCGGCGCGCGTCCGACTCGCGCTCGTCGCGCTGGGTCGTGGCGACCTTGATCAGGGTCGGCAATCCGTCGTCCACACGAAACTCGCCCAACGCCCGACTCAAATAAATACGCAGCGTGATCGGCCGCTCGTCCATGCTGCCGGCCTCGAGCTCGTCGTCGAGAATTTCGGCCAGTTTGGCCGCCAATTCAGAATCGACGGTCAATTGCGGCTGCGCCGCGTTTCGCTCCGACCGCAGGGCGTTTGCCAGATTGAACGCGGCCTGCCAGCGGGCCTCGTTGTTGCGCGACAAGTCGCGTACATACGCGTCGCGATCGGTGCCCATGTGCGCCAGCCAATTAAACATCAGCCAGATCATCACGATCACAACGACGATCACGCCGGGCACGACGAACAACTGCAAGATGAAGCCCGCGCTGGGCGGTTCGACCGGCGGGAGCGCGTCGTCGGGCGAGAATCGCTCCGTCGGCGGCTGGCTTGACGACATGGCTGGCACTCAAAGAAGGATTCGACGATAAAGCTAGTGTAGGGGGCCGCAGGGGGCCGTCAAGGGAAGGCGTTGGCTCGCCGCGCCGACCGACACGCTGTCGGACGATTCAACGCGCGCTTTTTTCATGCACTATTTCGACCTCACCTTGCCGACGCCCGAGGAAAACCTCGCGCTGGACGACGCGCTGTTGGAAGAGGCCGAAACAAGCGAAGCGCCGCGCGACACGTTGCGCATCTGGGAATCGCCCGAGCCGTTGGTGGTCCTGGGCAGAAACTCCCACGCCGAGGCGGAAGTCAACCTTGCGTTCTGCCGCGAACGGGCAGTGCCTGTGCTTCGCCGGGGTAGCGGCGGCTGCGCCGTAATGGTCGGACCGGGCGTGCTCGTGTACGCCGTGGTGCTGAACTACGACGCGTATCCGGCGCTACGGGCCCTGGACGCCGCGCATCGATTCGTCTTGAACAAGACGGCCGACGCCCTGCGCGCTTTCGCCCCGGAGATCCAACAGCAAGGCACCAGCGATCTGGCGATCGACGGCCGCAAGGTCTCTGGCAATAGTCTCCGCTGCAAGCGGCGCAACTTTCTCTATCACGGCACCGTGTTGTACCAGGCCGACGTGGAGTTGCTCGCCCGATGTCTCGTCATGCCGCCGCGAGAACCCGAATATCGCCAGTCACGGCCACACGCCGCGTTCGTTACGAACTTGCCGGCCGACGGGGCGGCGCTGCGCACTGCGCTGCAAAGCGCCTGGCAGGCCGAGCCGGCCACAGTCGATTGGCCCCGCGCGCGGGTGGCGGAGTTGGTCGCATCGCGGTACGGTCGCGCGGAATGGAACCTGCGGCACTGAGCCGCCGGACACGGTCGCAGCGGCGGCGTTGATCCGGCCGCATCGAAGCCGAGCGCGCTACACAAGTCCCCACTTCTTACGCAGATACCACTCGCAACTGACCAGCCCAACGAACAACAGGAAAAACGGCCACGTGTCCCACGGCGTGTGTTTCACTTGGACTTCGATTTCCATCTCGATCGGTCGTTGCTTCATCCGCGCGAGCAGGTCGGGCAGTTCCTCCGGAGCCAGCGACTGCCCACCCACGTCGCGGGTCATCGCGGCCAGGCTTGCCAACAACGTCGGGTCGGCCACGGCGTTGTCGAGTTCCAGGTCTTGCTGGAAGACGAGGAATCGAGACCGGGCGCTCCCGAGCGGTTCGTTGTCGTGCCGCGCGGTCACCTGGATTGCGTAGTCGCCGGCCAGCCGTGTTTCGTCGAACGTGCCCGATACGTGATCCCCGCGGCGCACCAGGTTGACCGCGTCGGTCGATTCGTCGGGCGAAACCACTTCAACCGTGAATTGGGCATCTTGCAGCGGTTCGCCATCGGCAGAGATGGCGCCGGCCGTGAACTCGACGCGCTCGCGCGGCGCGAATCGCCGCCGTGCCAGTTTGACCCAGACGTTTCCCTCGCTCGATTCGTCCTTGCGTGACAGCCACAAAACGACCTGGCGCCAGAAGCGTTTGTGCTGCGGCTCAAACCCTTCCATCCACCAGTGCCAGGTCGAGTCGCCGGCAAACGCCATGACGCGGCCACCGGCCTCTTGCACGACCAACAGCGGCTGTTGCGCGGGTGTTTCGGCCAGTACCTGGGCCGTGGGCTTCGGCGCGCCAAGCCGGTTTGCGCCTTCCAACGGCGGCAGCGCGTCCCAGATTCGTTCGCCGGTCGGTGCCTGACCCAATGCCATCAAGTAGTGTCGCTCGCCCAGCGGCTTTGCCGGAACCATGCGCACCGGGCCGCGCAATTGCACGTCGGACCGAATCGCATCGCCCAAGCGCTGGCGTTCGCGTACATCCATCGCCACCGGCAGCACGTCGCGCAGCGGCGTCGACTCGTAGCCGCCCGGCCCAAACGAATGAAACCCTCCGAGCATCGCCAGTCCGGCGCCCCGCTTGACCACGCCGGCCAATTGTTCGAGTTCTTCGGGCGTCAGCAGCGAGGAATCGACGTCGCCCAAGATGTACACGTCGTACTTGCCCGGCTGAAACCGCTCCAACAAGTCGCCCGGACGTCGATTCGGATCGCGCGGGTCGAGCCGCACGTAGTCGACCTTGATGTCGGGCGAAGCATCGAGCGAGCGGCGGAGAAACTTTTGGTCGACGCGCAGCGCACCTTCCAAATACAGCACGTTGACGCCGCCCTTGAGCACCGTGACGAACGTACTGAGCTCGTTGTTGGTCGTGACCAGCTCACCAGGCTGCTCGGCGGCGCGGAGCGTGAGTTTGTACTCGCCGGGCGTTTGCGGCACGGTTGCCAGGTTGATTGGGATGGTCTCGTCGGTTTGCCGCGCTTCGACCGAGACGCTGCTGGCAGGCTCCATTTCGCCCGACGGCGCTTCGAACAGAAGCTGCACGGGCACCGACTGCCCCCCGAATCCGTCGATGCGTGCCATGCCATGCACGGCCAGTTCGTTCTTGACGTAGACGGTTTGGTTGACGGACAGATCCTTGAGCGCGACGTCGCGCGCTTGCCCCAACCCGCGCGGCTGGCCAAACGCCAGCGTGTAAAGCGGATAGCCAAGATCGGCCAGGCGCCGCGCAGGTCCCTGAGGCGGTACGTCGCGCGGAGCATAGGCACGCTGCGCGCCGTCGCTGAGCAGGACAACGCCGATCAAGCGCTTGCCCATCTCGCGGCGCAAGACGTCCTCGAGCGCGCCACCAATGGCCGACTGCTCTCCTTCCGCGCCGTCCGACAGGTCGACGAGGCCCTCCGAGAAATCGATTGGATGCACGGCCGAGTCAAACGTGTAGATCCGCACGTCGAAGTCCTCGGCCAAGGAGCGCAGCGTGGTCAGCGCATCGTGGATGGTGGCCTGCACCATTTCCCAGCGCGACTTACCACCCACGGCATCGGCGATTTGCATGCTCCGTGAACGATCGACCAGTACGGCCAGCGTCGCCGAGCGGGGCTTCGTCGTGGTGGTGACCAGCGAGGGCCGCAACATGGCGAACATGGCCAGCACGATTACGCCGACGCGCATCGCCACGAGCACGAGTCGGCGGCGGCGCGAGAGCCGATGCCGCGGCAATCCCAACAGCGTCAGCAGCAACACCAGCGCCAGCGCCGCCGCGCTGACCGCCGCGTAACCGCCAACCGGATTGAAGTACCACTGGCTCATGATGCGCTCTGTGGAACCTTATCTCTGTCGCGCGACGCCGACGCCGCCCGCACGGCCAACTGCGCCGTGCGCGAAGGCCGATCGGACGTGTCGTAATCCTGGTAGAACCGATTCGAAAGCACCTGCTCCAGGGCGAGAACGACCACCAGCAGGATTATCAGCAGCGGGTACAACTCCTGCCCCACGCGGACTTCGCTCACGCTACGGTCGATTTCGTCGCGGCCGCGCGCCAAGTGAAATGCACGCTCGCCGAACACACCGGCCAGGTCATCTTGCGTGACGCGATTCAGCTCGCTGGTTTCCGGCGGCAGGTTCGCGCTAAATCCCAACTGTGCGCCCTCTTGCGGGCCGCCGGCCCGAACGCGGTAATTGCCGGGCTCGGAGGTCGAAGCCACGACCAGGGCGTTTTGATCGTCGTCGACCGGCGTGCGAATCTGGTCGCCACGCGGGGTGGTGAGCGAATAGATCGGAAACCGGCGATCCGCGCCGAGATGGATGACCGCCGTATCGCCGGTCAGATAGTTGAGCCGCTGCTCGCCGCCGCCGACCAGATAGAGTGCCAGCTCATTGGCCAACATCACGAACGGCCACGGCTGTTCGCCGGTCGGCAGCAGGTTCCACGTATCCCGCCGGCTGGCCGGATCGGAAATCGGCGTCGTCAACGTCAGCACACGGCCCTTGCCCAGCGGACGTTCGATGATGGCCGGTTGGCCGTTCGAGTAGCGCAGCACCACGGCCGAACCTTCGGCCAACTGGCCCAGTTGCCAATGCCGAAACACCGGAAACGACTCCCAAGGCACCGCGCCGGCCAATGAACGAAACTTTTGCAACAGCGGATGCTGGTAGTTCTCCGGCGCCAGGTAGGCCTCGCTTGCCCGCCATTGCCGCACGAGCGTGCCGGGCAATAGTTCTTGTGCCAGGGGCTGGTTGAACGAATCGACTGGCGCCGCATTGCGACCCAGCGCGATCGCCACGCCGCCTCCTTCGGCCGCAAAGGCTTGCAGCTTCTGCCAAACGTCTGGTTCCAACGGTCGTGGATCGAGGACGCACACGGCGCCGTACTGATCGAGCGATGCGCCAGCCAACTGTTCGGTCGTGACTACGTCGCACTCGAACGCCGCCTCGCCTTTGATGCGCATCGAGTAAGGCGCCAGGGCTTCGGACAAAAACAGTGCATATTCGTCGGCTGTCCGCGAGGCGTCGTCGGGCGCGGCAATCAGAATCCGCCACGCGGGGCGCACCTCCACGCTGAACCAGCGCGTGTCGTCGCACGCCATGCTGTCTTCGCCGACCAGTTTCAAATAACCCTGGTGAAAACCGGGCTTGAGGCCGCGAAGGCGGAAGTCGGTGCGCTGCGTTTCGTTGGGTTTGAGAGTGAACGCGGCCCGGCTGCGAATGCTTGGTTGATTCGTGGCCGGATCGACCAGGTAGAGTTCGACAGTGCGTTGTTCGGCAGGTCCGACGTGTGTCAGGTCGCACTCGATCCGCAATGGGCTGTTGCGCGACAGGACCTGACCGGAAAGCCGCAATTCGCCCAAGCCGACGTTCGTCGGATCTTTGACGCCCACATCGATCAGATAGACGCCCACTTCGGCCGCGGCATCCAATTGGCGCTGGAAGGCGCGCATCGCGTCGGCCGACCAGGCGGCACGCGACAGATCGGTAAACACGTAAATCTCTTTGCGCGGTTTTTCGCTTTCGTTGACCAACGCCAGTGCCGACTCGAGAGCCAACGAAAGTGGCTGCGCCATCTGGTCCGCGTTGAGCCGTTCGATCCGCTGCCGGGCCGCGCCCAAATCGACCGAAAATGCCGCCGATGCACTCCGCGAATCGACGACGGCCACGTCGCTATCGGCCGGCAATTGGGGCAGCAGCCAGTCGGCAACCTCGCGCGCAACGTCAAGTCGCGTCTGGTTGCCCTGCCGGTATTGCATACGCGGATTTGTGTCGAACACCAACGCCGCGGCGACCGGCGCTTCTTGGTCCAACACGCCCGAGCCCACGATGCTGGGCCGGGCCAGCGCCAACGCCAACAATCCCAGCAGGGCGCAGCGCAGGGCAAGCAGCAGCCAGTGGCGCAGGCGAACCTGGCGCCGATTGGCCTGCTCGCGCCGCTGAATGAAACGCAGTGCGGGAAACTCCAGGTGCTTGGGCTGCTGGCGCATGATCAAGTGCAGCACGATCGGGACCACAATCGTGCCGGCACCAGCCAGAAATGCGGCGTGAAGGAATGTCATGTTTCGCCTGTCGCGACGGTTCCCGTCGCGCCTAGTACCGCGCTTTGCGGTTGACCAGGTATTCCATCAAGGCCCGATCGAACTGCATGCTGGTGTCGAGCTGCACGTAGTCGATTCCGTTTTGAAAACACTCGCGCCGGTAGAGGTCGCAGAAGTTGTTGATTTCGCCGAGGTAGTCCGCCCGAAAGCTGCCGGCGTCGATTTGTACCCGCTCGTGCGTTTCCGGCTCCTCGAATTCGATCGTGCCGTCGAAGGGGAAATGGACTTCGGCTTCGTCCAACACGTGAAACAGAATCACGTCGTGGCCGCCGTGCCGCAGGCGGCGCAGCGCGCTGATGATCGGCTCCGGATCGGCGAACAAGTCGGTAAACAGCATCACCAGGCTGCGGTGGCGCAGCATTGCGGCGATCTGCACGATGCTCTTGGCAATGTCGGTCTGCCCGGAGGGACGCAAATTGGCCAACATCGAGAGCACGTTGCCCAACTGGGCCCGCTTGGACCGCGGCGGCAGGCTCTGGCGAATCTTGTCGTCAAACGTGATCAGGCCGACCGGATCCTGTTGGTGGATCATCAAGTAGCAGAGCGCAGCCGCCAGGCAAATCGCGTAGTCGAACTTGGTCAGCTCCTGCCGGTAGGTGTAGGCCATCGACCGGCTGAGATCCATCACCAGATAGCCGGTGATGTTGGTCTCGGCCTCAAACTTCTTGATGTAGTACTTGTCCGTCTTGGCGTAGACCAGCCAATCGATGTCGCGCGGGTCGTCGCCCTGGGCATACTTTCGATGTTCGCTGAACTCGACCGAAAAGCCGTGGTACGGGCTGGCGTGCAGCCCTTGCAGGAACCCTTTGACGATGAATTGCGCGCGCAGGTCGAGCCGCGAGATCTGCCGAATCACTTCGGGCTTGAGATACTGTTCGACCGCGGGCATTGCTTGAATCGCCGAGAAAGGATGTGGTTGCGGTGCGAGCAATCGATCGCAGGTCACGAGCGGTGCGACGCTTCTATTCTACGCCCCCGGCCGCCGCCGATTCAGCCTTTCGGCACGGCGAGCATGTCGCCAGGCGCAGCGGCGTCAAGCAAATTTCGGGATCTCCGGAGTGGGAATCTCGCTCAACAGCCGCTCGATCACGTCTTCGGTCGTGAGTCCTTCGGCCTGAGCCTGGAAATTCGTGCTCACGCGATGCCGCAGCACGGGGATGGCCACTTTGCGGATGTCGTCGATCGCCACGGAGAATCGTCCTTCCATGGCCGCCAGAGCCTTGCCGCCGTGGATCAAGAACTGCCCGGCCCGCGGACCGGCGCCCCAGTCGACCAACTCGCGGACGAACTCCGGAGCGATGTCGCTCTTGGGTCGCGTCGAGCGCACCAACTGGGCAACGTACTTGATGATGTACTCGCTCACGGCAACCGAACCGACAAGCTTTTGCAGGTTCAAGATGGCCCGGCCGGACAACACCTTGCGGACTTCCGGCTTTTCGTTGCGGGTCGTGGCCGAAAGGATCGATTCTTCCTCTTCGCTGGTGGGATAGTCCACGCGAATGTTGAACATGAAGCGATCCAACTGGGCCTCGGGCAGCGGGTAGGTTCCTTCCTGTTCGATCGGGTTTTGGGTGGCGATCGTGAAGAACGGCTCAGGCAGCGGATAGGTCTGCTGCCCGACGGTGACTTCGCGTTCCTGCATGGCCTGCAACAGCGCGGCTTGCGTCTTAGGCGGAGTGCGATTGATTTCGTCAGCCAGCAGAATGTTGGTAAAGATCGGCCCTTCGACGAATCGAAACTGCCGCTTGCCCTGATCATCTTCGTCCAGCACGTTCGTGCCGGTGATGTCCGAGGGCATCAGGTCGGGCGTGAACTGAATCCGTTTGAACTGAATGTCGAGGATTCGGGCCAGCGTGCTGACCATCAGCGTCTTGGCCAGCCCCGGCACGCCGACCAACAGGCAATGGCCGCGCGTGAAAATCGCGGCAAAGATCTGCTCGATCACGTCGTCCTGGCCGATGATGACCTTTTGCAGCTCGTCCTGCATGAGCCGCCGATGCTGGCTGAACTCCTGCAGCACGTCCCCGAGACTACGTTGCTTGGTAGCCAAACGCGAAATCCTTAAGTGCGTTGGATCGAGAGGCACGGGCGGGTGCCGGCGGATCATTGGCCGCCCGTGGCATGCACGACATGCCCAACACGGGAGTCTACGCCGGCAATCCACGACCCGCTGTGTCATTCTATCGATCGCCGCAAGCGCGGGCAACGACGGGCGGCGCTCGTTGTCGGTCTAAGCTGGGTGACCTAAGATAGTTGTGTCGAGCCAATGGAGTGCCATCTCTTGGGAGTCGCGCCATGCGCGTTCAACTCGCCGCGTCGGTGGTTGCCGTCGCGATCTTAGCGCAACCGACGATTGCTTCTGCCGATATCTCGCCGGAAGAGGTACGCACCTCGATCGACCGCGCGGTTGCCTATCTCAAGCGCCAGCAAAACGACAACGGGACCTGGCCCGAACAGCCCGCCTATGCCGGCGGCGTCACGGCGCTGGCCACCTTGGCACTGCTCAACGCTGGCGTGCCGCCCGAAGACGAGTCGATGCAACGGGCGCTGGCGCACCTGCGCGGATTGACGACGACGCGGACCTACGTCGTCGCGTTGCAAACGATGGTGTTTTGCAGCGCTGAGCCCAAGAAGGACCTGTTGCTGATCCGCCGCAATGCCAAGTGGCTCGAACAAACGCAAGTCAAAAGCGGGGACCGGCGCGGGGCATGGTCGTATCCGGCCGGACCGGCCGGCGGAGGCGGCGATCCGTCCAACAGCCAGTTCGCCTTGCTGGCCCTCTACGAAGCCGAACGAGCCGGCATCCAGGTTAGTTCCGATACCTGGCGGCGAGCGCTGCAATACTGGCAGCGCGGCCAATTGCCCGATGGCTCGTGGCGCTACTCGCGGGCCCAGTCCTCAAGCGGCAGCATGACCTGTGCCGGGATCTCGTCGCTGGTGATCGCCTCCGGCGAGTTGAACATTGCCGACGCGCGCGTTGTCGACGGCGTCGTGCAGTGCTGTGGCGATCAGAACACCGACGATGCCGTCGAGCGGGGCGTGCAGTGGCTGCAGCGAAATTTCTCGGTACACGTCAATCCCAGCGGCGCCGGCCGGGGAACAACGGCCAATAGCTGGTTGCTGTATTACCTCTACGGTCTTGAGCGGGCCGGGCGCTTGACGGCCCGACGCTTCATCGGCGATCACGATTGGTACCGTGAAGGGGCCGACATGCTGGTACGCAATCAAGACCGGCTTTCCGGATTTTGGACTGGCACGCAGACGCACGAAGCCAACCCGATCGTGGGCACCAGCTTTGCGCTGTTGTTCTTGGCGAAGGGGCGCCGGCCGGTGCTGGTTGCCAAGGTGCAGCACGGCCCGGGCGACGATTGGAACCACCATCGTAGCGACCTGGCCAATCTGACGAGCTATGTCGAGCGCCAATGGGATCGCGATCTGACTTGGCAGGTGATCAATCCGACCAACGCCAGCGTCGAGGATTTGTTGCAATCGCCCGTGCTGTTCATTTCCGGTCGCGACGCGCCGCAGTTCACCGACGAGCAGAAACAGCGACTGCGCGACTACATCGATCGAGGCGGATTTGTGTTTGCCGAGGCCTGTTGCGGCGGCGCGGCTTTCGAGCAAGGTTTTCGGGAGTTGATGCAAGACGTGTTCCCCGAGCCGGAATATGCGTTGCGCCTGCTGCCGCCCGAGCATCCGATCTGGCGCGCCGAGCAGCCGGTCGATCCGCAGTACGTTCGGCCGTTGTGGGGGATCGATATCGGCTGCCGCACCAGCGTGGTGCTCTGCACGGAAGACCTGTCGTGCTTTTGGGAGCTGGCGCGGCCAGGGCGCGAGAGCCGACTGCCGGCCAACGTGCAGGCCGAAGTGGCGGCCTGTCGCGCGATCGGCATCAACGTGTTAGCCTACGCGACCAACCGAGAACTGAAATACAAGTTCGATTTTTTCACCACGCCGCAGGCCGAATCGCCGGACGACGACTTCGATCGCGGCAAGTTGTACGCGGCGCGACTGCTTCATCCGGGCGGGTGCAACGCGGCGCCGGGCGCGCTGGCCAACCTGTTGCAAACTGCCGCCGAGCAGCTTCGCCTGCGAGTGAACACCGAACCCCGCGAGTTGGCGCTGACCGACCCCAAGCTGTTTCGATACCACATGGTCTTCATGCAGGGTCGTCATAGCTTTCGCCTGACGCCGGCCGAGCGAACGCAACTGAAGTTGTATCTCGAGCGCGGAGGCATGTTGTTCGCCGACGCGATCTGCTCGAGCCGCGAGTTTACGGAATCGTTTCAGCGCGAAATGGCGACGATCTTCCCGGATCACGCGCTGCGGCGAATACCGCCTTCCGACCCCTTGTTTACAACCGAGTACGGAGGCGATGATTTGGCGCAGGTCGAACGCCGCCAGCCGCAGCGGGCCCAAGACGGTGGTCCCTTGCGCTCGCAAGTCCGCCAAGGAGAGCCTTATCTCGAAGGCATCCAGCTCGAGGACCGATACGCGGTCATCTACTCGCCGTACGACATTAGCTGTGCGTTGGAAAAGCACGAGTCGCTTGAATGTGAAGGCTACACGCGGAAAGACGCGGCGCGCATCAGCTTGAATGTCTTGCTGTACTCGCTGCATCAATAGGGCCGAAGCGCAGCGCGCGGCAATGTCATCTTGCGGCACACGACACGGTGAACGATGGACGACAAATCGAACACGCCCGTGCCGCCAGCGAAATCTTCGGCTGCCAACGGCCGATCGCGCATGATTCTCCTTGCGCTGATTCTGTTCACGTTGGTGGTGCGGGGCCGCGCCGCAGCCATCAACCAAGACGCGCTGTTTCGCGACGTCGATGGCTACGGCCGGATCTCTCGGCAACTGTTTGAGCATCGGACGTTTCGCGAGGCAAATAACACGATGCGGACAGGCACCGCGTATCGCCCTCCGCTGTATCCGCTCCTGCTAGTTCCGAGCAACGCCTGGCCGCAGCCGCAAGTCTTTGTTGGGTGGATGCACGTGATTCTGGGCGCGGCCACTGTCTGGGGCACGTGGCGCTTGGGCCAGTTGTGCGGGCTGCCGGATTGGGGATCGGCTGCGGCCGGCGTGTTGGTGGCGGTCGACCCCATCTTGGTCAACCAGTCGGTTCTGGTCATGAGCGAAACGCTGGCTGCGTTGTTGTCCGTCTGGTCGATGGTGGCGCTGGTCGGACTAATGCGATCGCCGTCGGTGCGGCGCGCCGTCGCGGCCGGCGCGATGATCGGGCTGTGTGCCCTGTGCCGGCCGGAGTTCCTCGTGTGGTTCGCCTGTCTGGCCATTGCATTGCCGTTTGTTCTCGCGCGTCGCACGCCGCGCGCGGCGCTGCTCTGCGGCACGTTCGTAACTATCGCGGCGCTCGTCGTCGCCCCGTGGCCGCTGCGCAATTGGATTCAGTTCGGCCGGCCGATCATCACGACCACGCACGGCGGGTACACCATGCTGCTGGGAAACAATCCAGATTTCTACGAGTACCTGCGCACTGGCGCTTGGGGCACCGTTTGGAACGCTAGCGCATTCAACGCGCAATGGTCGGCCGAGTTGGCGTGGCCCAACTATCGGCGTAATGTGGGCGGCGCATGGCAGCGCGACGAACTGGCTGCCGACGCACGGGCCTATGAGTTGGCATTTGAGAACATTCGCGCCGAGCCCGGGATGTTTGCCTACGCCTGTCTGGTGCGCGTTGGTCGGCTGTGGGCGGTCTTGCCGCATGCGACCGATGCGGGCGAGTCGCCTGCTGCGCGCGGCCTGCGCTACTCGGTCGCCATCTGGTACGTGAGCCAATTCGCCTTGGCGCTGGTCGGCGTGCGGTCTTTGGGCCGAAAACTCCTGGCGTCGCCCTGGCTATGGGGCCTGCTGTTGGCCGTTTCGCTGACCGCGGTACACACCGTCTACTGGAGCAACATGCGGATGCGGGCCCCGCTCGTTCCGTGGCTGGCACTGCTTGCTGTCGCCGGGGCGGTCTGGCTGGCGTCTGGGAGGCAGGCTGTAACCTCCAGGCCGGCAACCAGTTAGGCAACCTGCTTGCGTCGTTAACTTGGCTTGACGTTTCTGGCACCTCGCCCCTATAATCCGCCCCGCTCACGTCAGCCTTAAGAACTTTCGTCACTTCGTCTTACGTTTGGTCGGCGGACCCGTTCGGGAAGTCTATCCGCCGTCCGTACATCAGGGATGATCCTCTGCTAACTTCCGGGGTGTCTCAACACGCGACTGGAGATACGCGCGCGCGACGGTATTTGCGCGCGTTGGCTCGCTGCGCGCTGTGCGTGTTGCTGTTCGTCGCGCCCGGATTCTCGCTGGTCGACGTTGCCGTCGCGCAGATCCAACTTCCGGTCAACGATCTGGCGCAGCGGATCACCGTGGCTGCCGACGCGGGAAGCCATTGGACCGAAGGCGCCTACGACGTCTACCTGTTGCGCGGCAACTGCTACATCAATCAGGGTCTGACCTACGCGCGAGCCCAGGAGGCAGTCGTTTGGATCGAACGGGGCGGCCCCGGCGGCGAGCCACCGCACAAGGTGATCGCTTATCTCGAAGGCGGCGTGACGATCAACTACCAGCAGTCCGAGTCGCAGGGAAAAGCGGCCGGCGGCGCCACGGTGACCGACAAGACCTGGTTCGGCCGCTTTTTCTCGCTGCATCCGATCGACGTGAAGCCGATGACGGTCGAGCAGCCGCCCGCGACCAAACCGACGGTCTACGAGAACGCGTCGCGCGCGTTTAGCGGACCGTCCGACAACGTCCAGGCAGCCCAATTCGCCGAGCCGGTGCCCTCGCCGCCGCCGGTCGTGGGTCCGCCGCCGGGCATGGTCCGCGTCCGCTTGCAGCGGCGCAGCAACGTCAAGCCCGAGGTCGAGGGCTTTCCGGTGCCGAACACGGGCGAATGGGTGGCGATCGTCAAGTCGGGCGTCAACATCGTAGTCGACGGGATCGAAGGCTTCGGTTCGATCGACGTCGATACCGATAGCCTGGTGATTTGGACGGCCGGCGCGCTGGCCGAGAACGGCGAGGGCGAGTCGTTTCAGGCGCGCGATGCCCCGCTCGAATTGTACATGGAGGGCAACGTCGTCTTTCGCCAGGGCGAACGGACGATCTATGCCAACCGGATGTACTACGACGTGCGCCGCGAGACGGGCATCGTCCTGGGCGCCGAAGTGCTCACGCCGGTCGAAGACTTCGAGGGGCTGCTCAAGCTGCGGGCCGACGCCGTGCAGATGGTCGGGCGGGATCGGTTTGTCGCACAAAACGCCTCGCTGACGACCAGCCGCCTGGGTATTCCCACGTACGAGCTGCGGGCCGGAGTGATGACGTATGACGACGTGCAGCAACCCCGCCTCAACCCGATGACCGGCTTGCCGTTGTTAGACGCCGACGGCTCGCCGGTGATCGAACACCAGCAGTTGGCCACCAGCCGCGACAACCGGGTGTACATCAATCAATTCCCGGTCTTTTATTGGCCCTTCATGGCCACGAATTTGGAGAAGCCGAACTACTACATCGACGAAGTCCAAATCAAAAACGACAACATCTTCGGCGTGCAGGTCTATCTGGACATTGACGCGTACCAGGTGTTTGGCATGCGCGATCCGCCGCCGGGCACCGAGTGGGACATCAGCCTCGACTACTTCAGCCACCGCGGACCGGCCGGTGGGACCACGTTCGACTACGAACGGCAAACGTTCTTCGGCGTGCCCGACAGCACCAACGGCTTCTTCGACATTTGGACCATCTACGATCACGGGCACGACGACCTGGGTCTTGGCCGTCGCAACCTGATTCCGCCGCGGAAGTTCCGCGGCCGGCTCCTGTTCCAACATCGCCAGCTCTTGCCGGAGAACTTCCAGTTAACCGCCGAAGCCGGCTTGATCAGCGACTTCAACTTCCTGGAGCAGTACTTCGAGCGTGAGTGGGATCAGCTCAAGGACCAAACGACCGACCTGGAGCTTAAGCAGTACATCGACAACAGCACGTGGAGCCTGTTCGGCTCAGTGCGACTCAACGAGTTTTTCACCGAGACGCAGTGGCTGCCCCGGCTGGACCATTTCTGGCTTGGCCAGCCGCTATTGGGCGATCGACTGACGTACTTTGAGCACAGTAGCATCGGCTTCGCGCAGTTCAAAAGTGCGCACCCACCGACCGATCCGGTCGACGCCGCGATCTGGGGTCCGCTGCCGTGGGAAGCGCCGGCCGCAAGCACGCGCACGGGCGGACGCTACGCCACGCGCCATGAAATTGACTTTCCGTTCGCGGTCGGAGCGGTCAAGGTCAACCCGTATGCGTTGGGCGAACTGGCGCACTGGGACGAGGCGCTCGACTTCAACGATGCCAATCGAGCGTATGGCGCGCTGGGTATGCGGGCCAGCCTGCCGTTCTGGTCCGTCAATCCGCTCGTGGAAAGCTCACTGTTCAACGTCCACGGGCTGGCACATAAGGTCGTGCTCGAAACCGACGTCGCCTACGCCCAATCGACGCTCGACTTGCAGGATCTCGCCTTGTACGACCAGGTCGACGACAACAACATCGAGGAATACCGGCGCAAGTTGGCGTTTTACGATTTCGGTGGACCTCCGCCGGTGCCGCTACGGTTTGACGAACGGTTCTACGCATTGCGTCGCGGGCTGGGGTTCTGGGTCGCCTCGCAATCGACCGAAATCGCCGACGACTTGTTCGTCGTCCGGCTCAGCGCGAAACAGCGCTGGCAAACCAAGCGTGGGCCGATCGGGCGGCAACGCATCGTTGACTGGATTCAGTTCAACACCGACGTCACGCTCTATCCCAATCCGGATCGCGACAACTTCGGCCAGGTGGCCGGCCTGCTTGACACCGACTTCCGCTGGCACGTGGGCGACCGAACGACCATCGTCTCCGAAGGTTATTTCGACTTCTTCGCGCAGGCGCCAAAGTATGCCACGGCCGGCGTGTTTGTCGATCGCCCGCCACGCGGCTCGATCTATTTTGGCTTCCACTCGCTCGAAGGCCCGATCGCGAGCAACGTGCTCCTGACGACCTACAGCTACCGAATGAGCCCGAAATGGGCATCGACGTTCGGTATGTCGTACGACTTCGTCGCGTCACGCAACATCGGTCAGAATTTCACGATTACGCGCATCGGCGAGTCGTTCTTGATGAGCTTCAACATCAACGTCGATACGAGTAAGGACAACATCGGCGCGAACTTGATGATCACACCGCGTTTCTTCCAAGGCCGGCTTGGACCGCCCGCGGCCGGAATGATCGTCCCCGTGGCTGGAGTTTATGGGCTGGAGTGACGTGAGCATCACTGCGGCACCCTGTACGTAAGACGACAACTTGAAGCGGTCGATCGGCAGCCAGCGCCGGGTATTCTCGGCGGCCTGGCGGCGATCGCGTGAGCGACGCGCGACTTGTGCAGCGCGCACGGTGCCGCGCCGGTTGTCGTTGATGCCGGTGCGCTGCGCAGCGCATGCCGTTTCGACGTGTGCCGCCAGGGCGACGATCCCAGACGCGTGGAAGATCCCTGCCGTCCGGCGGGTCAGATGACTTCGCGCATCGGTAGATACGTGCGGTCGATCAGGTATTGCGGTCGTCCAGACAGATCTTCGAGCGTGAACTTGCTGGCGTCGATGCCCAGCCGGTTGTAAAGCGTGGCAAAGACTTCCTGGAAGTGAACCGGCCGGTCCTTGGCCTCGCCGCCCAGTCGATCGGTCGAGCCAATCACTTGGCCGGTGCGCATGCCACCGCCGGCCAGCAAAGCACAAGAAACTTGCGGCCAGTGATCGCGACCGGCGCTGGCGTTGATCTTCGGCGTGCGGCCAAACTCACCCCACACGACGACCGACACGTCCTTCTCCAAGCCGCGATGGTGCAGGTCGTCGAACAGGGCCGACAATCCCTGATCGAGCATCGGCATGTCTTGCCGACAGGCGTTGAAGTTGCCCCCGTGGTGATCCCAGCGGCTAAACGCCAGGGTCACGCAGCGCGTGCCGGCCTCGATCAGACGCCGGGCCATCAGAAAGTGCTCCATGAGCTTCGGCCCGCCGTCGTTGCGATTGCGCGGGTCGCCCTTGCCGTAGCGCTCGCGGACTTTCGGATCTTCTTTCTCCAGATCGAGCGCTTCCATCAATCGGCTCGAAGTGAGCACGCCAAAGGCTTGTTCGGTGAAATTGTCCAGGCCGGCCATCATGCCGCTCGAGTCGGCTTCGCGACGAAAACGATCAAAGCTGGTCAGCAGGGCGCGGCGGTCGCCAAGGCGCTCAAGCGTAATGTCGTTGAGCACCATGTCGGCCTTGCCTTCGCCGTCGGGCTTGAATGGTGCATGCGCCACGCCGAGGAAACCCGGATCACCGGCGTCGGACCATGGCACGTGGCCCATTTTGGGCGAAAGGCCGACGAACGCCGGCATCGACGGATGCGCCGGCCCGCGCACTTTCGACATCACGGAGCCCAGCGCCGGCCAACCGCCGGGCGGTTGCTGGCCGCGACGCCGATGGCCGGTGAGGCATTCGTAGGCGTCGTGCGCGCCGCTGGCGCCGACGATCGAACGAATCGGAATCAGGCGATCCATCTGCTTGGCGATCAACGGAAAGTGTTCGCAGATGTCGATGCCTGGCACGTTGGTGTGGATTGGTTTGAACTCGCCACGGACTTCGGCCGGCGCGTCCATCTTCAAATCGAAGAAGTCCTGGTGGGGCGGTCCGCCCGGCAGAAAGATCATGATGATGGCTTTCTGCGAGTTGTTGGTTAACCCGGCGGCGGACTCGGCGCGCAGGATCTGAGGCATCGACAGTCCGCCCAGCGCCAGCCCGCCGATCTTCAGAAACGAACGGCGCGACAGCCCGTCGCAGAAACCCTGCTGTGACTTTCCCAGAATCGTCAACATCGCAAAGGCCCTCCTGTTTGCCGGCCCGGTCGCGCGAGCATCGATCGCCGTTGTGTCGGCCGCGGGTGGGATTGCGGCCATTTTGGTGTGCTTGTCGTGTGGAGTCCTGTTAGGCCGCGTCCGGCGTCCGGGCAGTCGCTACGAACCGCCAATCAGAGGCACGGGGCGCGCACTCCACCACGCCCCAGATCGTATCAAGATTCCTTGATTTATACAAGGATTTCGGGGCTGCCATCCGCGGCTGGCGATCGACGGCGATGCGCCGCACTCGGGCAAAATCGCTTGACGCGCAGGCCGAAAACAGGCCCACCGCCGTTTTGGCGTGACAAGCGGCAACCTATTGTTCAAAGTAGGGTTTAGGGCCCGTCCGAGCGAACAAATTCGCCCTCCGGGCGGTCCCTGCTAATGCGAGGCGGAAACGCCCGCACAACTGCTATGTTCGAACCTGCCTCGGCCGACGCCTCGGACGCCTTGTTGCGGCTGGAGGATGTCGGCAAAACGTTTCAGATGGGCGAGGTCCCCGTAGAGGTACTGCGCCACGTCACGTTCGACATCCATCCCGGTGAGCTGCTGGTGATGGTGGGGCCGAGCGGTTCGGGTAAGACGACCCTGCTGAACATCATCGGCGGTCTCGATTCGCCCACGGTGGGCAACGTCTGGTACCAACGCCAAGACCTGGCCGCCGCCACGGCGCGCGAGCTGACGCAATATCGTCGCAGCTCGGTCGGCTTCGTGTTTCAGTTCTATAACCTCGTGCCCAATCTCACTGCGCGCGAAAACGTCTTGGTCGCCACCGAGATCAGCCGGGAACCCATGGACGTGGATCGGATGCTCGACCTGGTCGGCCTGCAAGAGCGCATCACGCACTTTCCAGCACAACTTTCCGGCGGTGAGCAGCAGCGCGTGGCCATCGCACGGGCGATGGCCAAGAACCCGCAATTGCTATTGTGCGATGAGCCGACCGGCGCGCTCGACTACGAGACCGGCAAGCACGTGCTGCGGCTGCTGGTCGATCTGAAGGATCAGTTGGGCAAGACGGTTCTCATCATCACGCACAACGCCGCGATTGCACCGGTGGCCGATCGCGTGATCCGACTCCGTTCAGGTGAGATCCACGAAATTCAGGAGAACCCCCAGCCGCAGAACCCGGAGGAAATCACGTGGTAAGCGTGCTGGATCGCAAACTGATTCGCGAGGTGCGCAGTTCGCTCGTGATGCTGATGGCGATCACGAGCATCATCGCCGTGGGAACGATGTCTTTCGTCTACATGCGTGCCAGCTTCCACAACCTTACGTTTGCCAAATGGCAGTACTACGCACAGTGTCAAATGGCCGACTTCTGGATCGACATGAAAAAGGCGCCGCTGGTCGAGTTGGATCGGCTCGACAAAGTCGCCGGCGTGACGGCACTGCGCCCCAGGATTCAGTTCAGCGCCACAGTCGACTTGGACCGAGTCGCGGCCCCGCTTAACGGCACGGTCCTGTCGCTGCCTGATCTGCGCAAGCCGGTGCTCAATGATATCGTCATGCAGAGCGGGGGCTACTTCACGGATCGTCGGGCCAACGAGGTGATCGTCAACTCGGCATTCGCCCGCGCCCACGCCATCAAGCCCGGCCAGACGATTCACCTGATCTTGAACAATCGCAAGCAAGCGCTGTATGTGGTTGGCACGGCGATCAGCAGCGAGTTCGTGTACACGGTGGCCCCCGGCTCGATCGCGCCGGATCCCAAGCACTTTGGCATTTTTTATCTGAAACACAGCTTCGCGGAAGAAGTCTTCGACTTTGCCGGAGCGACGAACCAGATCGTCGGCCTGCTCGACCCGGAGCATCGCGAGCGTCCGCAATCGGTCCTGCGGGAGATGGAGGCGATTCTGGCTCCGTATGGCGTGGTAACGGCTTACGCGCAGAAGACCCAAGCTTCGAACCAGTTCTTGAGCGACGAGATTCGCGGCTTGGGGATCTTCTCGACAGTGATGCCGGGCATCTTCTTGGCCGTGGCCGCGTTGGTACTCAATGTGCTGATGGTTCGGTTGGTCGATCAGCAGCGGGTGATCATCGGCACGCTCAAGGCGATCGGCTACTCCGACGGACAAATCTTCTTGCACTACACGAAGTTCGCGCTGGCGCTGGGATTGCTCAGCGGACTGGTCGGCCTGGGATTAGGTTACGCGATGGCCGACTACATCACGTCGATCTACCAGATGTTCTACGAGTTTCCACGGCTCGAGAACCGATTTTATCCCGGCACGTACGGCGCTGGGCTGCTCGTGGCCATGGGCTGTGCGTTGATCGGCTCTTTGCAGGCGGCGCGGGCCGCACTGCGACTGAAGCCGGCCGAAGCGATGCGTCCCAAACCGCCCGTACAAGGCGGTGCAATCTGGCTGGAACAATTCGCCTGGTTTTGGCAACGGCTGAGCTTTGGCTGGCGACTCGTGCTGCGTAACGTGTTTCGAAATCGGCTGCGCACGGCCGTGGGAATCTTCTCCACGGCAATGGGCGCGGGTTTGTTGGTTTGCGGGTTTATTCTGGCAAGCGCGATCGCGTATCTGATCGACTTTCAGTTCCAGTTGGTCACGCACAGCGACATGGACCTGCGGTTCAAGGATGAACAGGGTTACTCGGCACTGTTGGAAGCACAGCGCTTGCCCGGCGTCGACTACGCCGAGCCGGTGTTCGACATCGGATGCACGTTCATCAACGGGGCCCATCGGCGGCGCGGCGCGATCTCGGGCATGACGGCGCAACGGCGCTTGACCGTGCCACGCGACATCGACGGGCGCGCGCTGCGCATCCCAAATACGGGATTGGCAATGAGCCGCAAGCTGGCCCGCGTGCTCGACGTTCGAGCCGGCGACCACGTGACCGTCGTGCCGACGCGTGGACGGCGCGACGCGCTGCGCGTGCCGATTGCCGAATTGACCGACAGCTACATCGGCATGGCCGTCTATGCCGACATCCGGTATCTGAGCGGCCTGGTCGGCGAAGAATTCGCGATCAACGGCGTGCAATTGGCTACCGAAAAGAGTCCCGATGCCCGCGCTACGCTGTACAAAAGCCTGAAAGAACTGCCCGCCGTGCAAGCGGTCAACGCCAGATCCGACGTGATCGAGAACCTGGAGTTCATCATCGAAACCCAGAAGATCTTCATCGTGTTTGTGGTGGTCTTTGCCGGCGTGATCTTCTTTTCCAGCTTGCTCAATTCGTCGTTGATCGGGCTGGCCGAGCGACGGCGCGAAGTCGCGACGTTGCGCGTCTTGGGATACACCGAATGGCAGGTCGGCGGCCTGTTTTTACGCGAAAGCATGGTCGTCAACACGTTGGGCACGCTCATCGGCCTGCCGTTGGGCTACTCTTTGGCATGGACGCTGGCGCTGCTTTACGACACGGAGATGTTCCGATTCCCGCTCGTTTCGCCGCCTAGGGTGTGGATCGGCACGATTGTGATGGCGATTGTATTCGCGTGCGTCGCGCACGCCGTGGTGCAACGGGCGATCTATCGGCTGGATTGGCTCGAAGCTTCGAAGACATTGGAATAGGTGCAACCGGCGCGTCGGCACGGCGGCGCCCAACGCGAAGAACGATATTGAAATCGACTTGGTCGAAAGGATCCGCGTTATGCGTAAATGGTTGATGGTCGCGCTGGCCCTGGTAGTCATAAGCCTCGGCGGCTTGGGCGTGACGAGTTTGACTTCCGGCACTCCGGTCGAGGTCGCGGCGGCCAAGCCTGGCGCGGTGCGCGAGTACATCGACGAGGAAGGCAAGACGCGGCTGGCCGAGACGTATCTCATCACCATGCCCTACGACGGACGCGTCGAGCCGACGGAGCTGGTCGAGGGCACGAACGTCACCAAGGGCCAGGTCGTGGCCCACATCTCTCCACTGGACATCGAACTGAACAAGGCGCTGGCCAAGGCGGCCGTCGAGCGGCTCAAGGCTTCGATCAAGGAGAACGACGATGCCAGCGTGGAGACCACCGCCCTGACGCAAACGGTCAGCATGGTCGAGTCGATCGATCGCATGGTCGAAGCAGCCGCCACGCGCGTCAAAGCCGGCGAGGCAAAACTCGAGTACGCCGAAAAGCACCTGGCGCGAACGCAACGGCTGCGGCCGACCAACGCCCGCACCGAAGACGATCTCGATCAGGCCGAACTGGCCCAGGTCGAAGCCAGCGTCCAATACCAGCAAGACGTCCTGGTGCTGCGATCCGCCGAAGCGATGCGCTCCGCGACCGCGCTGTTGCCAACCGCCGTGCGGCAGTACATCCAACGAAAAGTGCTTACACACGAGGTCCTCGTGCAACAACTGGCCGAAGCCGAAGTCCAGATGCGCGAGGCCGAAAAGAACGAACGGCTGGGCACAATGACCAGCCCCGTCGACGGCGTCATCCTCGAGCGCGCCGTCACGAACGAGCGCCAATTGGCGGCCGGCACCGTGCTGTTGCGGATTGGTCAATGGAAGGATCTTGAGATCGAAGCCGACGTGCTCAGCCAGGACGTGGTCCGCGTCAAGCCCGGACAGCGTGTCGAAGTTCACGGCGCCGCGATCGGCGTCGAACCGGCTTATGCGGAAGTGAAACGTATCTATCCAGCCGGATTTACCAAGGTCAGCTCGTTGGGCGTCGAACAGCAGCGCGTGAAGGTGATCATGACCTTTGAGCCCGACGATTGGAAAAGGCTCCGCGAGCAACACGGACTGGGCGTCGACTATCGGGTCCGTGTGCGGATTTACACGGCCGAGGCCAGTGGATCGCTGGTGATTCCGCGAGCCGCATTGTTCCGCGGAGCGAGCAACGACTGGCGCGTCTACGCGGTTCGCGACGGGCGAGCGCACCTGCAAGCGGTCAAGATCGGACTGGCCAACGACGAAACGGTCGAAGTCCTCGACGGACTCGCGGACAACGAGCAGGTGATCCTCTCGCCGGAAACCAATCTGAGCGAAGGCCAGCGCGTGCGCGTCGTCGACACCGGCACGGCGGAAGCAAGTTGACGGCCGCGCCGCGAGGGCGTACCTTGAGGTCTCGCGCCGTGGATTGGCCGACGTCGACCAGTCTGGCGCGGCGCCGCGCTGTTGTTTCCGATCACCTCAACCGAATGCTCGTATCGCGATGAATATCAAAGACAGCACGTTTTTCGTTACCGGGGGCGCTTCCGGATTGGGCGCGGCCTGTGTGCGCCGCTTCGCAGAGGCAGGCGGCAAGGTATTGATCGCCGATGTTCAGGACGAGGCCGGGACGGCGCTAGCCAACGAGGTTGGCAAGAATGCCCGGTTTTCGCACACCGACGTGACTTCCGACTCGAGCGTTCAAGAGTCCCTGGAACTGGCCCAGCAGCAGTTCGGCGGGCCGCACGTGGTAATCAATTGCGCCGGCGTCGCGTCGGCGGGCCGCGTCGTCGGTAAAGAAGGTCCGCACGACCTGGCGGCCTTTACGCGCACGATTCAGGTCAACCTGATCGGCACGTTCAATGTCATTCGGTTGGCCGGCGCGATGATGAGCGACGGAAAGCCGAACGACGACGGAGAACGGGGCGTCGTGGTCAATACAGCGTCGGTCGCCGCATTCGATGGGCAGGTCGGTCAGGCGGCCTATTCGGCCTCGAAAGGCGGAGTCGTATCGATGACGCTGCCAATCGCCCGAGAGCTGGCCCGATTTGGCATTCGCATCGTAACGATTGCGCCGGGCGTATTCGAAACAGCGATGATGGCCGGAATGCCCAAGGAACAGCAGGCGGCACTCGAAGCCCAAGTGCCCTTCCCGCCCCGCTTGGGACGCGCCGAGGAGTTTGCCGCGTTGGCCCAGCAAATCGTCGAGAACCCCATGCTCAACGGCACCACGATCCGCCTGGACGGCGCCCTGCGGCTCAGCACGAAGTAGCAGAGCCCCCGCGTGTCGCGAGCGCGCACGCGTACGCCAGCCCCATTCACGCACCGGCCCGTGCATTCGTTACAGGCGATTCACGCCGGACCGCGCGCCTTGCGCCCTACACTTCTTCATGGCTCAATCGCGGGTCGGCGCGTCGAAGGCTCGATGCGGCCCGACCGGCAACAGGTGGTAGCTGGACCAGGACGATGTTCGCAACCGGCCTTGGCACATTCTTTCTGACGGCGGTACTTTCGACCGCTCCCATTGCGCCGGACTTGTCCGCCGCGTGGCCGATGCGCGCGGCGCCACTTAGCCGCTCTTGCGGCGAACTATCTGAATCTTCCGCGACGGCGGGCGGCACCCCGCTCGTGCGACGCGTCGTTCGGGCGTGTGGTCACGACGATGCGGATGTGGCACGCGCAGAGCAGCAGTTTCGTGTGTTCGTTGCGCAGCTTCGAGAACGCGGCGTTTCCGCCGACGACGTGCGAGCTCGCGCCGAGGCCGTTCACAGATTCATGCACGCCGCGATTCTTCGTGGCAAGTACGAGGCTGCGGCCAGCGACCCGGCGATCGCGCTCGACGGCGGCCCGTACAACTGCGCCAGTGCGACGGCGCTGTTGCTGGCGTTGTTGCGTGAGTTCGAGGTCGATGCCGCGCCTATCTCGGTCGTGGGCCACGTATGGTGCCGGGTTCAAACGCAACACGGTCCGATGGCGATCGAAACGACGTGCCAGGATTGGTTTTCGCTGGCAAGTCGGCGAGCGAACCTGAGTCCGCGGGAATGTGCGAATCAGCCGACAGCCTGGCGCGAACACGACCGACGCGTGACCAACGGACGTGCGCTGGACGATTCGGCGTTTGCGGCCATTTTTCACTACAACCAGGGCGTTCGACTGTTGCGCCAGGGCCGCTTCATTGCGTCGATCGGGGCCAATCTCCACGCCTTGCTCCTCGACCGGCAGTGCGAACCGGCATACGGCAATCTTGTGGCGGCCGTTCGTGGGCTGTGGGACCAGCGGGAACGGGCTGCCGTGCCGGCCATCTCGTCGGCCGCCTCGCGTTGATTCTTTGCAACATGGGCGTCATGGTCGTGGTGATTCGCGAGAGATTCTGGCCGCGCGTTGTGCGCCGCGACGAGCCCGCTTTGACACCCGGCCGTTTGCGACCTAGATAACCTTTGCGGGCATCTGCCGATTCCGGCAGTTCGGTTTGCTTCGGTCCCGAGTGCATGGTTGCCAGACCAAGCAAGTACTCCCGAAGCAGAATTCCGGCCGATTTAATTTCCGCGCTGGACAGATGCGCGCCCTTTTCAAAACGTCGCTCGCCGGGCGCTCGCCCGATTGCCTCTTTGACGAATCTACCCGAGGAATGCACCCTATGAGCTTAGCGATTGCCCATCCCACTTTGTTGGACCGTTCGGACGCGCCGGCTCCGCCCGATCCCAGTATTCAACAGCAAGTTTGGGCAGTGTTGGCGGGTATCTATCCGCGCGGCAAAGCGGCCGAGAAACGATCGTCCGAACGGTTCCCCTACCCAAACCTTTTGTACCTTTCGCCGGTTGACGAAGACGCGAAGCCGCTCGGCAGCCCGGTGGTTGTGGTCGGCAAACACTTGTGCGAAAAGGGACTCGGCTTTTACCACTTCGAACCGCTACCCCACCGGCTGATGATCGCGTCGCTCGAGTTGCCGCAGTCGCAATGGGCCGGATTCTTGATCGACGTGCGGTGGACCCGATTCACCTGCTTCGGCGTGTACGACAGCGGCGCCAAGTTCATCGAGACGGCAACTTCTCCGATGATGAACAAGGTAGCGTCGTAAATCGCGCGGAAAGATTACGGCCTGAAGCGCCGGCGATTGCGCGTGGCACTGAGCGATAGAATCGGGCCGCGTCCGACGAGTCGCCGGCCAACTCAGCCAAAGTACCGACGGTTTGGAGCGTCGGCCTGGGTGGGCGGGTCGTCGGGTTGGACGTCGACGTATTGTTGGAACCAGTTGCTAAGGTCCGCGCGGCGATTCGGCGTCCACCAGTCGAAGAAATCGCGGCGGCTCGCCTCGAGATCCTCTTGTTCGCGCTCGATGCCCGCTTCCAATGCGGCCCGCACGGCGCCCGGTTCGGTTTCGGCGTGCCAGGCGGCAAAGTAAGTCTGAGCCGTCACGTGGTCATTGATTCGGCCGAGCCGATCTTGGAGCATCTCGACGAGCGGATACAGCTCGCGGCGGAACCGATCGTCGAACACGCCGCCAAAAATCTCCATCGCGTAACGCACTTGCTTGCTCTCAATCCGAAACGCGTGCATGGCGGCCGCGTCGTGCAGCTCTCGCCCGGCAGCTTCCAGGTAGGGCACCACCGCGTGCTTTAGCGCGGTGCGCGCGAAGCATTCGAATTGCTGGCTGCACGCATCCTTCGCCCGGCCACGCGCCGGACGAATCCGCTTGACCAGTTCACTGGCGCGGCGCATGAACTGTTGGCGCGTCAGCTTGGCGTGAATTTTCTCGATCGGCGCCTGAACGGCATACCGGCGCTGCTTGATCTGCTCGGTCAGCAAGGCGGTATGGCTGGACGGCGTATGCCGCATGTGGTCCGCCCAGCGCAACAATAACACATCGCAGTCCCGTGCCGCTCCGGCCGCCTTGCGCACTTTGCCCATCCGCTTGAGCATCTTCCGGCCGCGCTTCTTCGGAATACACGCCTCAAACGTGTCGATGACCGCGACAGCCCGACGGGAGAAAACCCGTAGCTGATGCACGTTCTCGGTTTCTTCCGGAGACTCGCAAACGGCCAGCTCCAGGAAATGCCACATCCGCGCAAGATGGCCCTTCAGCGCGCGCCGTGCAACGTGTCTGGCCGACTCGTCGGGCCGACTATCAATCCATTTGCTGCTTGATCCCATGCCGCGAATCAACTTGTTGGATACTCGATGACGATACCGTCACGTTGCTCGGAGTGTCGACCTGTACGCCCACGCGACAACAATGGCCGTTGGTGCGTAGCGCGGTCGCCTCGTGGAAGAAAGAAGGATTGTCAGTCCACTGGATACGTCTCGCGCGTTATAGCGCAACGGGCGCCGCACGCGCGGCGTCGCCGAGCAGTCACCTCCGTAACCGCCCTCCTGTCGGTCCACTGTGGCCGCAATCCTAACGGCTCTACCGAGCTTGCCACGTCGCCGGTCGTCGGCGACGGCGTTTGTCCAATGTGGCACTTGGAGTCACCGGGCGGCAACCCAAGCTATCGATCGGTAGCGGAGCGACCAATGTACACGACTCACGGGAAGGGGTGCAACTATTTACCCCCGTTGGGCCTTACGGCGTGTAGATGCTCCGCCCGCCGTCGACCGGCAAACAGACACCGGTGACAAACGTGTTCTCCAACAAGAAAACGACCGCATGCGCGACGTCTTCCGGCGTGCCGGGGCGCTTGACCAGCGTCGATTCGATCAATTCGCCACGCTCCGATTCCGACAATTCCTCGGGAAACAGCACGGGGCCGGGCAGAATTGCGTTAACGCGCACGCGAGGGTTCCGCTCAGCTAGCTCGACCGCCATGGCGCGCGTCAACGATTCGACACTCCCCTTCGACGCGAAATAGTGTGCATAATCAACGTACGGCCGAGCGGTGGCCCAATCGCCGATGTTGACGATCGACCCGCCAGTTGGTTGCTCGGCCATTAGCAATCCGGCCGCCTGGCCGCACACGAACGTGGCCACCGTATTCACCTCGAGGTGCCGGCGCACGTCGGCGGCGGCGACTTCTTCGAGTCGCTTCGCGCTCCAAACGGATGCATTGTTAACCAGTGCGTCGAGCCGACCGAAATGCTCACCCACCGACGCGACCATGGCCCGCGTCGCAGCCTCGTCCGCCAGATCGGCTTGCACAGCGATCGCCTCCGTGCCGGTGGCGCGCAGCTCGTCTGCCGTTGCGCGGGCCTCGGCCAGCGATCGGTTTGCGTGTAATGCCAAGCGATATCCACCCGCAGCCAGCGCGCGGGTGACTCGGTTGCCGACGCGTCGTCCTGCGCCGGTAATCAGGACCACGTTCGGTTCGTCTGCGGATGGCGATGCGTCGTTCATGGTTCGTGCTGGTGAAATCGGGCGATTATGCTCCAGGCTTCCTGGGGCGTGTCGGCCGTATCGATCAGGTCAAGATGATCGTCGGCGATTGCGCCTTCGTCTGCCAAGAACTGAAAGTCGATCACGCGCCGCCAATAGTCGCGGCCGTACATGATAACCGGAATCTGCTGCATGCGTTGCGTTTGCCGAAGCGTCAGCGCGTCGAACACTTCGTCGAGCGTTCCGAACCCGCCGGGAAAGGCCACCAGGGCCTTGGCCCGCAGCAAGAAGTGCATTTTCCGCAGCGCGAAATAGTGAAACTGGAAACAGAGATCCGGCGTGATGTAGGCGTTGGGGAGTTGCTCGGACGGGAGCGTAATGTTCAGCCCGACGTTTTCGGCCGATTCGTCGAATGCACCGCGGTTTGCCGCTTCCATGATTCCCGGCCCGCCGCCAGTCACGATGACATAGTCGCGACCGACGTCGCGCCCGCGCCGCGCCACCAAGCTCGCAAAGGCACGCGCCTCGTCGTAGTAATGAGCCTTGGCCAGCAGTCGCTCGGCCCGGGCAACCTCGCGGGCATGATGGGGATCGTCCGGACGAGCCTGCTGGGCCGCCTTCGCCTCCTCGAGCCGCTGTTCGAGGCCCGCTCGATCCGCGATTTGCGTGCTTCCAAACACAACGATCGTCGACGCAATGCCCCGTTTCAGAAATGCCAGCTCCGCCTTGAGCAGTTCCAACTGCACGCGGACCGGCCGAAGCTCTGGCTGGGCCAACAGGTCGATGTCTTGCTCGGCCAGGGTGTACGACGGCGACTGCAAGTTCGCGCGTAAGTTGTCGTCGGCGTTGCTCATGGCTCTCAATTCTCCGCGCAACAATTGCCAAGTCTTACGACGAGTCGTCGCCGTCCAATTCCACCCGTTGCCCCATCTCGGGTACGAGCGTGTTCCATCCGCGCTGCTGGTGCAACGTTTCCGCGAAGGCCGCCGAGCTGGACTGTTCGCCGTGTGTGAGAAACGTTTTTCGGGGCGCGTCCAGCGGCTCGAGCCAGCGAAGCAGTTCCGAGCGATCGGCGTGCGCGCTCAACGCGGAAAGCTCGACGACCGCCGCGCGCACTGGAACATCGCGGCCAAAAATGCGCAGCGTCTTGGCACCGGATTGCAGCGCGCGGCCGCGCGTGCCCGCGGCCATGAATCCGCCCAGCACGATCGTGTTTTCGGGATGCGGCAGCCGCTGTCGCAGATGGTGCAGGATGCGCCCGCCGGTCATCATGCCGGACGAAGACACAATCACCGCGGGCCCGGCATCCTGATTGATCCGTCGAGATTCAGCGACGCTGCGCGTGAGGTGGACGCCTTCGAGATCGAATTCAAACTCCGAATCGACGGCCAGTCCTTCCGACAGGTCGTGCTCTTCCGCGTAGAACCGATAGATATTCATCCCGCTGACGGCCATCGGGCTATCGAGGTAGATCGGGATCTGGGGGATTCTCTTCTGCCGGATCAAGACTTTCAGCAAATAGATCAGTTGTTGCGCGCGGCCCACGGCGAACGACGCCATCACCATCACGCCGCCCCGCTTGATCGCGGCCAGCACGACCTCGCCCAACTGATCGAGTACGTTTTCGCGCGGATGCTCCCGATCGCCGTACGTGGTTTCGCAAACCAGATAGTCGCACGTCGGGGGCGGCTGGGGATCGTAGTAGAGCGGCGCGTCGTATCGTCCCACGTCGCCTGAGAACACGATCCGCAGTGGCTTCTTCTTGGCGTGACGGATCTCAACTTCCGCAGAGCAAGCGCCCAGCAAATGCCCCGCATCGTGGAAGCGAACGTAGATGGGCTTCTTGGGACAGAACCACTCACCACGACGCACCGAGCGAAAGCGCAACATGGCCCGCTTGGCGTCGCGCCCGTCGAACAGGGGCAGCGCCGGCTTGTGCTTTGAGAATCCTTTACGGTTGGCATAGGCCGCGTCTTCTTCCTGGTTGTGCGCCGCGTCCAGCAAGAGCAACTCGGCCAGCGCCTCGGTCGCCGGCGTCGCGTACGCTGGGCCGCGAAACCCGTCCTTCACGAACCGGGGCAGATACCCGATGTGGTCGATATGGGCGTGCGTCAGCACCACGGCGTGGACGTGCCCAGGATTGAACGGCAGGCGATCCCAGTTCTGCAACCGCAGCTGCTTGAGCCCTTGAAACAGCCCGCAGTCGAACAGCACCTTTGCGCCATCGGCTTCGAGCAGGTATTTTGAGCCCGTGACGGTTTCTGCCGCACCGTAGAACGTGATCGAGGCCATGGCGTGGTTTCCGTTAGGGCGCGAGGGTCCGTGGCGAAATAAGACCCAACCATCGAGCTACCGATGCCGTGGCCAGCACGGCGCCGGCTACCAGGAGGATCGTCATGGTGGGCTGATCTCGCAGCACTGGCAATGGCGCGACGCTAAGCGGCCGAGCCAGGATGTACACCAACGTGGCGATGCTCGTCGCCGCGGCCCAGCCGATTCTTCCGGCGGGCCGCCAAACATGCGCAAGCAACCGCGTGGCGACGTAGCACCCCATTGCCGCACCGGCAACCACGGCCACGTCTCGCGCACCGAAGGCAATCCCCACCAGGCACAGCGCGGCCACCGACGACACGCCGGCCAGAATGTCGGACCGCCGGGCAGAGGCGACCCAAGTCGGCCAGGCGATCGCGCCCAACAACGCGGCGGCCGCCAGGCCCATTGCGGCGTCCAGGGCGCCACGCCAAGGCGCGGCGGCGGCGACACCAAGCCCGTCCGAGTGCAAATCCGGCCAGACGGCGCTCGCGACGAATAGCAGCAAGCCAACCGGCAGCCAGACGCGCGATGGTGGCACATGGCCGTCCCACTCGATCAGGGCCATGCAGACAAGCTCGGCCATCAGCAACGATTGCACCGCGTATTGCTCGTGCCAGAACACGAAGGTGCCGTCCGGCGGTGGCAACATTTCACCCGGGCGCAGCGCCGCCCAGGCCAACAGTGCGCTGGTCGCGGCCACCAGGGCTTCGACCAACGGATAACGGGGCGAGATTCGCGCTTTGCAATCGCGGCAGCGTCCGCCGAGCAGCAGCCAGCCAACGATCGGCACGTTGTCATACCAACGGATCGGATGATCGCACTGCGGACAGTGCGATCCGGGATGCACCAAACTTTCCCCGCGCGGCACGCGATAGACGACCACGTTCATGAAGCTGCCGATCACCGCGCCCAACACGAACGCCACCGCGACCGCGAGCCAGCGGCCTGGGCCAACGATGGCCAGGTGCGCATCGAGCAAGACGATGTCCAAAGCAGCAAGCGGCATGACGTGAATGCGGTGGGGGGTAATCGTGTTGCTAAATGATACCTGCCAACGGTCCGCCCTTGGCCGCCAGTCGGTCTACACGGCGGGTCACTTCCGGATCTTCGACCAAGGGCGGCGCGTGATGCGGTTTGGCCCGCGCGTCGATCACCAAGGATCCTCGGCAGCCCCAGTGCTTGCGATCGACGAACTGGCCCACGCCGTGCACGTCGGCGGCCGGATCGCTGCGCGTGAATGTGACCCAGAGAAAGTTTTCCAGTGACGCGGCGGCGAAATCCGGATCGTCGACCACCACGACTAGCGGAAAGCCGTCCAGGGTGCTCGCGTCCCGCAGCGCGGCGAGCAAAGGCGCGAGCGATGCGTCCGCGTCGCCCGGCTCGTAGCGCGGACCGCCGATCGCCAGCACGCCGGGCAGACAGACGCCCGCTGGACCAAACCCGTCGGGCAATGTCAGCGTGCGCACTTCAGCGGCCAATTGGCGACGCGGTGGTCCAACGGCCGCGATGACGAGCTTCGAGCCTTCGTTGACCGCGCCGCCCGAGTAGTCCAACGTGTCGATCGTGGTACACGTTTGAAAGTGCAGATCGCGCGCCCAATCGACGCGGCAAAGGATGTGGCGAAACATTGCCACGATGTCTTGCACGTCGAGGTTCGGATCGTCCTCGCGGGCAGCAATCCACAGGTACTTGGCAAGCGAGAGTTGCCCTTGTCCCAGGATCGCGTTGGCCGCCGTCAGCAGCTCCTGCGGCCGGCTGCGCGACTGATAGGGCGTGTAACGTTCGCTGCCAACGGCCAGCAACAGCGGATGCACGCCGGCGGCGTCGACGGCATGCACACCATGCACTCCGGGGATCACGCGCGGAATCACCGGACCGGTGATCTCGTGGATCAATTCGCCGAACATTGTGTCCTCCTGCGGCGGGCGGCCGACGACTGTAAATGGCCACACCGCGCCCGCGCGGTGCGACACGCGCTCGACGCGCAACACCGGATAGTCGTGCGCCAGACTGTAGTAGCCCAGGTGATCGCCGAATGGTCCCTCGGGCAACGTGCGATCCGGTTCCACGACGCCCTGAATGCAAAAGTCGGCTTCCGAGTAGACCGGCAGTTGCCCCGCTTGGCCAATCATGGGAATCCGTTGGCCGGCCAGCGCGCCGGCAAACGCCAACTCGGAAAGGCCCTCGGGCAGCGGCATCACCGCGGCCACGCTCATGGCGGGCGTGCCACCGACAAAGACGTTTACGCGAAACGGCTCGCCGCGCCGCATTGCCGCAGCGTGATGGACGCCGATCCCACGGTGAATCTGGTAGTGCAGTCCGACCTCCTCGCCCGGCCGATACTGCCCGCCCGACAACTGAATCCGATACATCCCCAGGTTGGAGTGCCGCAGTCCCGGCCGATCGGCATCTTCGGTATAGACCTGGGGCAGCGTGACAAACGGTCCGCCGTCGTCGGGCCACGACTGCAGCGGTGGCAGCCGATCAACTGACGTGTCGTGTTCAAGTGCCGGACCACGGGCGACGACGCGCGGTCGCATGTGCCATAGCGCGCGTACCAGCGGCAAGTTGCGCCACGGCCGCCGGGCAATTGCCGCTGGATCGCCATGTGCTTCGACGAGCCGCCGCACGACGTCGAGCGTGTCGCGAAAGATGAACCGCGTGCGGTCCATCGTCCCGAACAGGTTGCTCACCATCGGAAAGCTGCACTGCTTCACCCGCGCGAAATAAATCGCTGGGCCGCCGGCCCGAAACACGCGACGATGCACTTCGGCCGCCTCGAGCCGCGGATCGATCTCCTCCTCGATGCGCACCAATTGGCCGGTTGCCTCCAGGTCGTCGAGACAGGCGCGAAGTGTGCGATAGCCCATGTGGCTGGCTCAGGTCAAACTCGTCGTCCGCTGTGGTAGGCCGCAGTCGCTAACTATCGGTAAGCTTACGTGCCCTAGCGCACGGCGGGAAAGAGGGGTTTGCCCGACGGTGTGGGTATTTGCGGTGGCCACCGTCGCACCGCGAAGAGACCAGACGGCAATTCGCAGCCGACGCGCTCTCGATTCGGCCAGCTTTTCGTCTAAGATGTGAGTTTCCGTTTTGCTGGGTGGCGTCGAGAAAGGGTGTGTACGTGCAGGTAAAACAAATCAAAACACGAGTCGGCGAGACGGCTGCCGATGCCGCCGTCGTCGGAATCCACGAAGATGGCCCCCTCGAAGGTGCGGCAGCCGAAGTGGACGCAGCGTTGGACGGCGCCGTCCGTGCGCTGATCGAGCGTAAGGAATTCTCGGCGGGCCGCAACGAGACGGCCTCGCTGCTGGTACCCATGGGCCTGGCGAAGCAGACTTTGCTGGTCGGGCTGGGCAAGAAGGGCACGTTCGACGCGGGTACGGCTTATCGCTGTGCGGCCACCGCGGCCCGCTGCCTGGCTGGCAAGACGCGGGCCAATGTCGCCTTTTTTCTTGGCGACGCTTGGCCCGACGATTGGACCGAAGCGGCCGTGGCCGGCGCCGTGGCCGGTTGCCATGGACAAGATCTTTACCGCGCGGAGAAACGGCGTCATCCGTTCGGTGCCGTCCAATGGGCCAATGGCAACGAAGCGGCTATCGCGTCCGGCCGGATCCTCGGCGATGCGATCAACCTGACGCGGACGTTGGTTAACGAACCGGCCGACGAGATCTATCCAGAGACCTTCGCCGCCCGGGCCGCCGAACTTACGCACGACTGTGCGCTCGAAGCCGAGATTTGGGACGCCGATCGCCTGGCTAGCGAACGGTGCAATGCGCTATTGGCCGTGGCCAAGGGCTCGAGCCGGCCGGCACGATTGGTCATTCTGCGCCACCAAGGCGGCGCGAAGAACGATCCGACGCTGGCCATTGTTGGCAAAGGGGTTACGTTCGACTCGGGCGGGCTGTCGCTCAAGCCTTCGGAAAGCATGCTGGCGATGAAGTGCGACATGGCCGGCGCCGCGACGATGGTCGGCGCGATGCAAGCCATCGCAAAACTCAAGCTGCCGATCAACGTCTTAGGAATCGCTGGGCTGGTCGAGAACATGACGGGCCCCTCGGCAATGAAGCTGGGCGACGTGCTGCGGGCACGCAGCGGCCGCACGATCGAAGTCCACAATACCGACGCCGAAGGCCGATTGGTGCTGGCCGATGCGTTGGCCGTGGCCGTGGATGCCGGCGCGGCGAAGATCGTCGACCTGGCCACGCTAACCGGCGCGTGCATGGTGGCGCTGGGCAACGAAGTGGCCGGAGCCATGACGAACGATCAAGGCTGGTGCGATGCGATTCTGGCCGCGGCTCGACAAGCCGGTGAGCCGCTCTGGCAATTGCCGATGTTTCCCGAAATTTACGACGAACTGATCAAGAGCGAAGTGGCCGACATCAAAAACGTCGGCGAAGGGCGTTGGGGAGGCGCCATTACGGCGGCCAAGTTCCTCGAACAGTTCGTCGGAGACACGCCGTGGACCCACCTCGACATTGCGGGTCCGTCGTTTCGCGACAAGCCGAAGCCATGGTGCGACGCCGGCGCAAGCGGCCAGTTCGTGCGCACGCTGGTCGAAGTCGCTCGGGCGTGGAAATCGTAATTTCGCGCGGTGCCCGCAACTCGACCGCCGCTTTCCGATCACGTCCCAAGGCCCACGAAAGGTCTCATGCCCTGGATCGCCGAAAAATCCGATCGAATCGGCGCGGAGCGAATGGAGGCGCTGATGCGCCAAACCGCGGCCGAGGCCCGGCAGCGGATCTGCGCGCATCCGAAACGTGTCTTGCTGTTGCCGCCGGACATCACTCGGGCGCACTCTGGCGTAGGCCGCCTGACGCAACTGCTCTATCACGAGTTCGCTCCGGATGCGGACGTGCACGTGATTCCCACGCTGGGCCAACACGTGCCGCACACGGCCGACGAGAATCGTCGCATGTTCGGCGACATTCCGAACGAGCGTATCTACGCCCATGATTGGCGCGACGGCTGCGTTCACGTCGGCGACGTGTCGGCCCAGTTCGTTCACGAAGCATGCGGCGGGGTTGCCGATTGGCCGATCCCCGTGATGCTCAACACGATGCTGATGCGCGAGCCGTGGGATTTGATCATCAACGTCGGGCACGTCGTGCCGCACGAAGTGCTGGGGTTCGCCAATCACAACAAGAACTACTTTATTGGACTGGGCGGCAAAGACACGATCTGCTCATCGCACATGCTGGCGGCCACCTGCGGCATCGAAAACAATCTGGGCAACCTGGTTACGCCCACGCGAGCATGCTTCAACCATGCTGAGGACGAGTTGCTGGGCCAATTGCCCGATCTGTACGTGCAGGTCGTTTTGGCCCGCGAACCGGCCGGCGAACTGGTCCACACGGGCGTGTACGTCGGCGACGACCTGGAGACGTATTTGCAGGCTGCCCGCCAGTCGCGCGAAGAGAACATCACCGTGCTGGACGAGCCGATCGACAAGATCGTCTGCGTCATGCAGGCCGATGAATTCGTCAGCACATGGGTCGCCAACAAGGCCGTCTATCGCACGCGAATGGCCATGGCCGACGGCGGCGAGTTGGTGATCATCGCACCGGGGCTCAAGCGCTTCGGCGAACAGCCGGACGTCGATGCCCTGATCCGCAAATACGGCTATTGCGGCACCGAGCGGGTCATGGCCCAATACCGCGTGCAGGCGGATATGCAGGATCTGGGACACGCCACGGCGCATCTGATTCATGGGTCGTCCGAAGGCCGGTTCACGATCACGTACGCCCCGGGGCATTTGTCGGCCGACGAAATTCAAGGCGTGGGGTTTGGCTACGCGGACTTGAACGAGACACTGAAGCGGTATCGCCCTGACCAGCGGCAACCGGGCTGGAACACCACGGCCGACGGAGAGCGGTTCTACTTCATCCCGACGCCGTCTGCGGGCCTGTGGGCAACGCGCGAGAAACTGTACGGCCGGTCTGGCGGATTCGGCAATTGATTGGCCGGCCGCGTCGCCATACGACGTTTACACGGCGCGGCGCGCAAACGAACGACATGGATTCGCCATGACTGACGATCCCCAATCCGCCGCTGAGCAGACCGACGATGACCCCGCACAGCGTGAGATCATCGAGGCCGATGTCCGCCTGCTCAACAGCCTGGGATATGGCCAGGAACTGCTGCGGCGGATGAGCGGGTTCTCGAACTTTGCGGTTTCCTTCTCGATCATTTGCATCGTGGCCGGCGGGATCACCTCGTTCCCGCAAGGACTCTCGAGCACCGGCGGCGCGGCCATCGGGCTCGGCTGGCCAGTTTCCTGCCTGTTGTCGCTGTGCGTGGCGTTGGCCATGGCGCAAGTCGCTTCGGCATTTCCGACTGCCGGAGGGCTCTACCATTGGGCGGCCATCTTGGGCGGCCGCGGTTGGGGATGGCTCACCGCGTGGTTCAACCTCGTGGGGTTGATCACGGTGCTGGCGGCGATCAACGTCGGGGCCTATCAATTCGCGGCGCGTTCGGTGGAAAGCGCGTTCGGCGTCGGGCCTTCGCAACTGGGGCCGGGCGGCGAATTGTTCATGCAAGTCGTCGGAGTGACGGCCATTACTTGTGCTCAAGCGCTGTTCAACCACTTGGGTATTCGTGTGACGGCCGCGCTGACCGATTTTAGCGGCTACTGGATCATGCTGGTGGCGCTAGCGCTAACGGTGTCGATGCTTGCCTTCGCTCCTTCGCTGGACGCAAGCCATTTGTTGACCTTTACCAACTACAGCGGACCGGCCGGAGGCGACATCTGGCCGCAAACGGGCAATTTGGCTTGGCTGTTCCTGCTCGGTTTCTTGTTGCCCGCCTACACGATCACGGGCTTCGACGCCTCGGCCCATACGTCGGAAGAGACGGTTGGCGCGTCGCACCACGTGCCGCGCGGGATCGTGCGCTCGGTGCTGGTTTCCGGCGTATTCGGTTGGCTGATGCTCTCGGCGATCGTGATGGCCGTGCCCGACATGGACGAAGCGGCTGCTCAAGGCAGCGAGTCGTTTTTCTGGATCGTCGGACATGTACTGCCGCGTGGGCTGCGGCTAACGCTGTTTTTCGGCATCGTCGTGCCGCAGTTTCTTTGTGGGCTGGGAACGGGGACGTCGGCATCACGCATTGGCTACGCCTCTGCGCGCGATGGCGGGTTGCCACTGGCCGAGCGGATACGCCGCGTCAGCCCGAAATACCGCACGCCGGCAGTGGCGATCTGGTCGGTGGCCGCGCTGTCGATCGGCTTCGTCGTCTACACGCCCGTCTATTCGACGATCACGGCGGCCTGCACCACGTTTCTTTACATCTCCTACGTGATCCCCTCGGCGCTCGGACTCTTTGCCTACGGACGAACGTGGACCGAAATGGGTCCGTGGAACTTGGGCGCGCTGGCCTATCGCTCGTTGAGCGTGGTATCGATCGGTGCCTGCGGGCTGATTCTGCTGATCGGCATTCAGCCGCCGAACGAAAAGAACCTGTGGATCGTCCTCTTTGCGCTGGCGCTGACCACCGTGGTTTGGTTCGGATACGAACGATCGCACTTTCGCGGTCCGCCGCAGGGCGTGTTGGATCGGTCGCGCGCCACCCGATCATGACCGCTCGTTTCGGTCCTCGATTGCGCGAAGCTGGCGCTAGTCCGGGGCGGCCGGCAGCCCGAATTTCCGTCGGGAACCGGCTGGCAAGCGTTTGCCCGGCCGGAATACCGCAACGGGCGAACTTCTCGGCAAATTCTTCCGCAGCAGCGCCGATTCCGCGGGGATCTGATAGCGTGCGCAAGGGGTTGCCTGGCAGCCATTTCCAAGAAAAGTGGAAATTCTTTTTCCAAAAGCTTGACAGCGTGGAATGGCCGCCCTAAAGTGTACCTGAGTTCGAAAACGCCCGGAAAAGCCGGGGTTTTTTCGCGGAGCCAGGTTAGCTAATGATCTTCTCTTGAGAGCCCACCATCGCACCACGTGCGATGAGTTTCTTCGCTCTCGACCTCAACCCCGAGTTCTGACGCGGGTCGTCGCTGCGCACTCATCTCTGCCCAGCCCACGTCCCAAACACGTCTGAGCCGGTCCAACAAGTTACCGACCGCGGGTCGCTGCGCGCATGCGCCGTCTCGCGTGTCGTTTGAGGCACCACCGATACGAAACAGCGTTTGCCCCGCAACAACGAAGTAGCTCGCTGAAAACAAGAGAAGGCAAGGCACCACCCCCTCAGTCAGGAACGGAACTATGCTCATTCGGTCAGTCAATACGTCGAACACGCGTCGAACGCGCCTGCCCCTGGGCGTTGGGCTTTGCGTGTTCGCGATAATGGTTCTCGGATACGCCCCAATCGCGAAGGCGGCGTACTTCCAGTTCGATACCACGACGACCATCCTGAACGGGTTCATGCCTGCAGGCTCAATCGTGGCAGGCAACAACTCGGACCTGGTGACGATTACCACGCCTGGCGCGAGCGTAATGACAATCACGGGGCAAGAGAGCAATTCGCCCGGCGACAACTACGACGGAACCGGGGCCGGTTCGGACATCGTGTTTGCCAACATTGGCGTGGCGCCGATTACCAACGCCACTCCGTTCGAGGTCATCGAGATCCCATATGTGTTCCACGTCGTGATCACCGACTATGCCGGACCACTCGACGTGGGAGCGATCGGAAGCGTGTCGTTCGACATCGAGGGCATCTTGACCGGCACGATCGGCGCTGGAAAGAAAGTCAATCTGTCGACAAACACGTACGACGCCGGAAACATTCTGACCAAGCAGATCGGCAACGACATCTATACGCTCGATCTGAATTTCTACGTCCCACCCGGGCCGAGCCATCAGGGCGCGTTTGGCGTTCATGTCGAAGCTGTCCCGGTTCCCGAGCCAGGCACACTCGCACTACTTGGATTGGGCCTGATTGGATTAGCCACCCCCGCTATTCGACGACTGCGTAGGAAAGCGCGGCGTTAAGCGGATTGTAATAGCACTCCCCTCTTCCAACCGGTCGGCGCAGGCTTCTATTCTGCGTCGGCCGTTTTCTTTGCGCGCTGGCGGTGGCCGCGGCGATCTCCCCCCTTTCCGGCTGGCGAAGAAAGCTATAATGGCGCAATAGCGACCCGCACGCGCAACGCGCCGGATCCGTCGGGCGCGCGATCCACGCTTCGACGAACCGGGCGACTCTAGCCACGAGGACGCCGCCGATGCCCACCTATCCGCCCGGACCGAAAGGAACCTTCTTTGGCGCAACGCTCGCCAGGCGCTTTCGGACGGATCCGCTCGGATTCATCACCGAGTTGGGCCGCGACTACGGCGATCTGGCCTACGCTCGGATGGGCCCCGTGCGGGCGTATTTTGCCGTCCATCCCGATCTGATCCGTGAGGTGCTGGTGACGAAGAACAAGAGCTTTCGTCGCCCGCAGTGGATGATGCGGCCTCTGTCGAAGATCGATGGCAACGGGCTCGTGCTTTCCGACGGGCCGGTATGGCTCAGGCAACGACGGCTCGTGCAGCCGGCGTTTAGCCCAAAGCGGTTCGAGGGCTACGCGCAGATGATGGTCGACGGCACGCAGCGAATGCTGCGCCGGTGGTCCGATCAACCGACCTTCGACATGGTTGACGAGATGACACGCCTGACGCTGGAGATCATCGCCAAGACGCTCTTCGACGTCGAGCTGGGTGACCAAACGGCCAAACTGGGAAACGCCGTGCGCACGTTTTCGCAAGCGTTCGTGCGCGAAGCGGGCAATCCGTTCCGGCTGCCTGATTGGGTTCCGACGGCGCACAATCGCCGCAAACGTGAGGCGATCAGAACCGTCGACACGCTGGTTCGCGGATTCATTCGCGACCGGCGCGCTTCTGGAAAGGACCAGGGTGACCTGTTGTCGATGCTGCTCTTGGCGGTCGACGAAGAAGGAGACGGCCGCGGGATGACCGACGAACAAGCGCGCGACGAGGCGGTCACGCTGTTCAACGCGGGACACGACTCGACGGCCGCCGCGCTGGCCTGGACCTGGTACTTGATCGCCAAGCATCCGGACGTCGAACGCAAGCTCGTCGAAGAGTCGGATCGGGTTCTGGCCGGTCGGCAGGCCGCGTACGCCGACGTGGCGGAATTGCAGTACACCGAGATGGTGGTCAAGGAATCGATGCGGCTCTACCCGCCGACCTGGATCCTGATCCCACGCGAAACGATCGAGCCGATCGAACTGGGTGGCTACGAAATTCCCCGCGGAAGCTGGATCTACACCATGCCCTGGGCGACGCATCGCCATCCTAGATTCTTTGCTGACCCGGAACGATTCGACCCGGAGCGCTTTGGCCCCGAACGCATCGGCCAGATTCCACAGTATGCCTACTTCCCATTTGGCGGCGGCCCTCGGGTGTGCATAGGCAATACGTTTGCCACGATGGAAATGATCCTGATCGTGGCCAGCGTGTTGCAAGCGTATCGCGTCCGGCTTGCCGAAGGTCAGGCCGACGTCGAACCCGAACCGCTTATCGCGATTCGTCCGAAGGGCGGATTACGGATGTCGCTCGACCGCCGTAGCGAGCCCGCTTATGCCGAGCGAACGTGAGTCCGAGGCACATGCCGAACCGACCGACTCGGTGACGACCGATAACCGGCGGTCATTCAGCCGACGTGCGGCTCGTGTGGTCTTCGGTTTGATCGCCTGTTACCTGATCGTCGTGGTGGTCATGTCACTTCTGGAAAACCAGTTAATATTCTTTCCGTCTGTGTATCCCGAAGGCGATTGGCAGCCACGGGGCGTCGCGGTTGAAGACGCCTGGTTCGAGTTGACCGATGGTACGCGCTTGCACGGTTGGTATGTCGAGGCGCCCGACCCGCGCGCGATCGTGCTGTTTGCGCACGGCAACGGCGGCAATCTGTCGCACCGAATCGACATCGTGGACGCACTGGCGAATTCGTTGGGAGCCAGCGTGCTCGTATTCGACTATCGGGGCTATGGTCGTAGCAAGGGCCGCCCTTCGGCCGACGGAATCCTGGCAGACGCCCGCGCTGCACGACGTTGGCTGGCCGATCGGACCGGTACGCCCGAGCCGGAGATCGTGTTGATGGGAGAGTCGCTGGGCGGCGCGGTGATGGTCGACCTGGCGTCGGTCGACGGGGCGCGAGCCCTCGTATTGGAAAACACGTTTAGCTCGCTGCCCGACGTCGCAGCGCACCATTATCCGTGGCTTCCGGTGCGACTGGTGATGCGGGCACGGCTTGATTCGGCTGCCAAGATCGGCAACTATCGCGGACCCTTGTTGCAGTTTCACGGCGACGCCGACAGCATCATTCCTTTCGACCTGGGCAAACGACTATTCGACGCGGCCAACGAGCCCAAGCAGTTTGTGACGATTCCGTCGGCCGACCACAACGATCCGCGCACGCCGACGTTCTACGACCAACTCGATCGGTTTCTCGACGGCCTACCGCCGAACTCGCCGCGGGCCGAAACGACTGGCGAGCCGGCTGATCGGTAAAGCGCACGACGCGCTGGCCGTTTAGACGACCAGCGCGGCGAACGTCAGTGCCACCATCACCGATCCGACGATCAATTTGCCCAACGTTCCCAGCACGCGGCCGATGAACGCCGCCTGGCCGATTTGCAGACTCGTTTCCAGATCGCGGCCCTTCCAGGCCTCGCCGATGAACGCGCCGGCGAGCGCTCCCAAACCGCCGAAGAGGATCGCCGCAGCCAGTGACCCGATGATCGGAACCGGCAGCCCGACAAACAGGCCAACCACTCCGCCGATCAGCGAACCGACCAGCGCCAGCACGGCGCCGCGGCGACTCCCTCCGGCCTTGGTGACTCCCATCGCCGACGCCGCAAACTCGACCAACTCGCCCAACGTGGCCAGCACGACCAACGCGATCACGGTCTCCCATCCGAGTGCCAGTCGACCGTCGCCCGGCAGCACCCACGCATACACGGCCGCCGCGGCGACAATGATCCAGTTACCCGGCATGCCCAAGAGCTGGGAAAGCCAACCTACAATGGCAATCAAGACAAGCGCGATTGCGGCGAGGACGTGCATGATGGTCTCCGAACTAGTGCTGGCAGGGCGACGTAACGGGCGGGCGTACTAATTGAGGCCGAGTTGTAAGAACACCACGTCGCGAACGGTGCAAAGCCCGACCGCTACGTCGGCGGATGCTCCACGCTGACGTAGCGCCTAAACGTTTCTTCGTCCAGAAACACGGCTTCTTGCGTGAGCTGAAACATGATTGGGCTTTGCGGCCAACCGAGGACGCTCAGCAGCCGGTCGAACTGCTGGCTCGGGCACGATCCCTTGATGTCGACAAACAGCAACTGCTCGTTTCGATCGTACAGATTGCCGTCGACTTGCCAGGCGACGCTGTCCTGAGGGCTGGTCCATACGAACGAGCCGTCTGGCTCGCAGTACATCCGCTCGAACTCGGCAAGCTGCTCGCGGACCGTCTCGAAGCGGCACGGCATCGGCGTTGCCAATTGGGCCGGTTCGATTCTCAGTGTGTGGACTTTCCGACCGCCCACTTCAATCATCGGGCCCTCGGTGGTCGAAGGAGGTCGGCCGTGGATCGTTGCGTAGAATGAGTACATCACCGCTCGGCGTGGCTCACTCAGTTCGTAGCTGCGTGGGATCGGCCAGTTCGGCGGCAAGCCAATCGAGATATCCCGCGCTGGCAGCGACGACGGCCGTCGCCAGAATCTCTGGCTCGTCGTAGGAGTGCACTTGGCGAATGGCCGCCTCGACACTTGCATAGTGCGACCGGAGTGTCTTGAACGTGCAGCGCCACTCCGTGGAAGTTTCGATTGCGCCCTGCCAATGGTACGTGCTTTCGATGGGCCCAGATATCTGCGCGCACGCGGCAAGCCGCTGCTCGACAACGGCACGGGCAATGCGGTCGGCTTCGTCGCGGCTGCTGGCCGTGGTCACAACTTGGATTGCGTCGGTCATTGTTGCTCACTCGAAGGGCAACTCGGTCATCGCCGTCCGGTCGCTTCGCCGGTTGCGGTCAAGCCGATCGTCCCAGTGTAACGGATGCCGGCAGGTTGGGCAGGTCTCAGGTCGTGGTCGCGGCCTGCCGGGTCGCACGCTCGTTCCACACGGCGACACCGATCACCAAGAGCCCGATCAGCAGGAGCCTGGTGTTGGCACTGAATCGCCACGGCACGTCGCTCCACGGCACGCGAACGTCGCCCGAGAGGAATTGGAGCCCGATGTCGAGCAATGAAAGAATTGCGACGCCCGTTAGCGTTCGGCCGATGCCGCCGCGTCCGCCGGTGACACGGGTGCCGCCGACGACCACGCAGGCGATCGTCGGCAGCTCAAGTCCCGCGCCGGCGGTCGGCACAACAGCGCCGCCCCGCGCCGTGTAAACAACCGCCACCAGGGCAGCCACTGCTCCGCTGGCCGTGTATAAGCTCCACTGCACCATCCGCACGGGCACCGCGGCGAACTTGGCCGCCTCGCGATTCTCGCCAATCGCGTATAAGTATCGGCCGTATCGCGTGTGGTGTACCACGCACCAACCCGCCACGCCAACCAAGACAAACAACATGAACTGGGTCGGCACGCCCCACCACGACGCCTGGCCCAACGCGGCGAACTGCTCGGGCAGTCCGGCGATTCGTTCGCCGCGCGAAAGCGCCATGGCCAGGCCGGCAAACGACGCCATCGTGGCCAGAGTAACGACCAGTGGCGCGATTCCTATCACGACCAGCGTGCCGTTAGTCACGCCGGCGGCAAGCCCAGCGAGCAACCCGGTGGCCATGCTCGTGCCGAGCGACCAGCCGGCTTGCCAGGTCAATCCCATGACGACGCTCGACAACGCCACAATCGACCCGACCGACAAGTCGATCCCGCCCGTCAGGATGATCGCGGTCATCACGACGGCCAGTGCGCCGATTTCGCCCCATGGCCGCCACATGTCGAGCACGGCCAGCGGGCGCGATGCTTGTAGCGCAACCAACAGCGCGGCGGCCACGAGCAGCGAGACCGGCACGACATACGGCAGCCAACGGCCGGCAAACGCTCGGTTCATCGTTCGAGCCTCCGCCATGCCAGGTCGGCAATCACGGCACACAGCAACAGCCCACCGGTCACCAGCTCGTAGTGATAGCGCGAGACCTGCCACAACACGAGTCCGTTGTAGATCAGTCCTAACAGCAGCGCGCCCAAGCAAACGCCGCCGACGCTGCCGCGACCGCCAGTGATCGAAACGCCGCCGATCACCGCCGCAGCGATGGCTTGCAACTCGTATCCCGTTCCCGTGCCCGACTGCAAGGAGCCGGTCTGCGAGAGTTCGAGCATTCCGGCCAATGCCGCCAACAACCCGCCCGCCGCGAACGCCGCAAGCCAGGTGCGGGCGTGGGAGATTCCGACCTGTCGAGCCGCCGTGGGGCTGCTGCCAAACGCGACAACATGCCGGCCGCCACGGAAACGATTCAGCCACAAATACATGGCTAACGCCGTCGCCGCCCCTAGCGCAGCCGACCCGTTGACGCCCAGCCAGCGCGCGCTCGACCAGTTCACGAAGCCTTCAGGCAGTTCGGAAATCGTGTCGCCACCGGTCAAGGCGATGAGCAAACCGCGATAGACCGTCATCGTACCCAGGGTGACGACGATCGGATGCACCCTGCCCCACAAACTGATCGCGGCATTCGACAGACCACCAAGCGCGCCAACGGCTAAGGCCGCCACCACTGCGGCAGGAATCGTCATATACGCTGGGTAGGGCGCCTTGAGCACCAGCCCACCGACACCGGCCGACAGTGCCAACAGCGAACCCAACGAGATATCAATCGCGCCGGCCAGGATCGTCGTCGCGGCCCCCAGCGACAAAATGCACCACACGGCAGTCGTCGCCAACAGCCCCCACAGGTTGTCCAGCGTCAGGAAAGCGTCCGTCGTCGCCGCCAGTATCAGGATCATCGCCGCGTTGGCAGCGACCAGCGCCGTTTCGCTGCGCCATCGCCGAAACGCTTTGTGCCCTGGCCGATCTTTCGGCACATTGGCGCCGGGCGTAGTGCCGGGCAAGGCTTTGGCCGCGATCGCTTCGGCGGAAATCGCGTCGCCTTCGAACTCCGCGGCGATCCGGCCGTCGGAAAATACCAATACGCGGTCGGAGTTTTCGACAACTTCCGCCAGTTCGGAACTGATCATCACGATGGCCGTACCGGCCTCCGCTTGATCGCGCAGGATCCTGTGGATCTCGGCTTTCGAGGCGACGTCGACGCCGCGCGTCGGCTCGTCCAAAATCAGTACGGCCGGTTCCATCAGCAGGCATCGGGCAAGCACGACCTTCTGCTGATTGCCGCCCGACAACTCGGCGATTGGCTGTTCGACGTCGCGGCACTTGATCGCAAGATTGGCCCGTTGCTGGTTGGCCGACTGCCGCTCGCGCGCCGCGTTGGTCAGCCAACCGTGTCCCAACCGGTTGAGCGCGCTGATGACGGTATTGGCACGCACCGACAGGCCGCTGAAGATTGATTGGCGTAGTCGATCTTCGGGCAGGTAGGCCAAGCCCGACTCGACCGCCCGCACCGGCGACGCCGCCGTTGTCGCCTTGCCGTCGATTCGCAATGCGCCACCGCGCGCCTGCCGCAGTCCGAACAATGTCTGAGCCACCTCGCTGCGGCCCGAGCCGATGAGGCCGTAAACGCCAAGAATCTCGCCGCCGTAGGCTCGCAGTGAGACCTCGGTAAACCGACCATCGGCCGCCGATAGACGTTGCACCTCGAGACGCGCCTTTTGCCTGACCGTCGTGCCCCGCCGAGCAACACCGCCCGACGCCGCGGCACGGTCGCGTCCCACCATTTGCTTGATCAAAGCCTCGGGAGTGGTCGTACTGCTCGCGCCGGTCCACACGCGGCGCCCGTCGCGCAAAACGGTGATCCGATCGGCTAATTCGAAGATCTCACTTTGCCGGTGCGAGATGTAGAGGATCCCGGCGCCGGCGGTCTTGAGTCGTCGAATCTGACGAAACAGCCAAGCCGACTCTTCGGCGGTTAGCGCGCTGGTCGGCTCGTCGAGTACGAGCACGCGCGCCGATTGCCGCACGGCCGCGGCAATCTGTACCATGTGACGCTGGGCGACGCTGAGCCGTGCAGCCGGCTGACGCTCGTCGATCGGTTCGTCCAACTGTGCCACGGCGTCGCGGGCTTGTTGGTCCAACCGTGCTCGGCGCACCCAGCCGCCCCAACCGACCGGCAGTCCGCGCTCAAGGCCCATGTTCTCTGCGACCGAAAGCGTCGGGAACAGATCGGCTTCTTGATGCACCGTGGCGATGCCCTGGGCTCGGGCGTCGACGGGCGACCGCCAGGCGACCGGTTGCCCGGCCAAGGTCATCTTGCCCGCGTCCGGAGCGAAGAACCCGGAAACAATGTTGATGAGCGTACTCTTGCCAGCGCCGTTTTCGCCAACCAGTGCGTGGACTTCACCGGCTGCCAGATCGAACGACACGTTGTCCAGCGCAACGACGCCCGGAAAGCGCTTCGTCACACCGACCAATTCGAGCAGCGGAGCGGGACGGGCAGGCACGGCAACTCACGATGCGAATGCGGGACGCAGCGATTCGGTTTGCCGAACCATGGTAGCCGGCAATCGGCCGGCGCATCAATCGCGACTCGCCCCATCGCGGCGGCTGGTGTGCAGCCGTCGCCGCCAGGCACATTTCCACCTGGCACTCCCTGCCCTACCCGTTCGATGGCGCGTCGGCCGGTTCTTCTTCGGCGGGTTCTTCTTGCGCCGGTTCTTCTGTGGCAGCTTCGTCATCGGCCGGGGCGTCGGTAGCCGCGTCGGCGTCGTCCCTCGAGTCGCCAGGCGTCTCCGGTGCATCAGTTCCGGCGGGTGGACCGTCGGCCGACTGCGGATCCTCGTCCGGAGTCGAGGCGACCGAGGCGTCGGGCTGCTGGTCGGCCGGTTCATCCCCCGCGGGTGCTGCATCGTCGGGCGACTCGGGGGACGCGGCGACTTCGGCTGCCGGCGCGGCAGATTGCAATTCCTCAAGTGATTTGCGCGCCGACTCGAGGCTTGACGCGTCCGACTCGTTCTTCGGATCGGCGGCGGTTAGATCGGTAAAGATCTCAACGGCCTTCGTGTACGATGCAATCGCATCGTCGTGGTTGTCGGATTCCTGCTGCGACTCCCCAAGGGCGATGTTCGCCTCGCCTAATCGCCGCTTGAACTTTTCGGCGGTCGGCTGGTCGCGCACGAGCGACTCGAGCACTGTACGCGCCCGCCTCCAGGCAGTTGCTGCTTCACGCTTGCGCCCGAGAGCATCCTGCATGGCTGCTGAGTATCCCAGTGCGGTTGCTAATTCGTAACGCGGCACCAAGGCATCTGGGTACTCGTCGACGATATGATTAAACGTAATGATGCTCTGCGTGAGCGCGAAGAACAGCTTCCCGCCATGGTCGCGCATTTCCTGCATCGAAGCGCCACGAAGTAGCATCCACTCACGGGGTTCGGCCACGCCCATCGCGTATTCGCTCGGGCTGGGGTAAGTCTCGGGATCAATTCCCGCCTCTTGCATCTTGGCGAGGTAGTTGTGGCCTTCGTTCAGCGTGGGTACCGACTTCATCGAACCCAACTTGGCATACAGGCCCGCCAAGCGAAAATGCGCGGCGGCCACCTCAGCCGACGGAACCGGATCGTTCTTGTGCGCCTCTAGGAATTCCTCGTAGTACTTCGCTAATGGCTCAAGAAACTCGGTCCGCGTTTTCGTCATCTTGAAGCCCTGCAGTTCCTCGCGCGTCGCGGCGGTTACGGCCGCCTTGTCGATGACCGCGTTCGCTCGATCAAGATCTTCCTCCGAACGCTTCCGGTCCTCGGTGGCACGCACCGCGACTAACGTAGACGCCACGGAGATCGTGGCCAAGATGACGATCACAAGGGTGACAAGGACCGCGATCAGGGAGATCGCTCGGCGCGACTCCTTCACCGCCAACCGGCGACCTGTGCCCAGTACGCCGCGTGATGGCTGATTGTCGAAAGAGAAGCAATACGACCAACGATGATGTAGTGAGGGCTTCATGATTGGGGCTGGGGTGGAGTGGTTGAATGATCGCCAAACCGCCATTCTGGCTGGCGTGCGGCGGCGAGTCAAATCGGTGATTGGGAGCGGACCAGAGGCGCCGCGCGACAACCGTTTTGTGTCGTGCGAACGCCCTTCAACCGCGTACCCGGTTGAGCAGCGCTAGGGGCGCCGCACCTCATAGACTGAAACGGTCAGTTCGTTGCCGGCGTCGATCGTGGGGACTTGCGCGACGCACTTGGCCGTTAGCCCACGGGCCGCACATTGGTCGATCAGGGCAGGCGCCGTACGTCGCCCCGGGTCGGTCACCAGCCCGTACCCATGCTCCGACAAGGCCCGGTCGAGCGCTGCGGCGATCAGTGCGGGCTGGCATTCTTCATAGAGCACGTCGGCAGCAGCGACGACGTCGAAAGTTCCCAAGTCGTTCGGCAGCCGATGCCAATCGACCAGCCGCGTATCAACATCGGTTAGACCGTTTCGTTCGACGTTCGCGGCAGTAAACTCCAGCGCGTCCGCGTAGTAGTCAGTTGCCAACACGCGATAGCCGGCATGCGCCGCCGCGAGGCTGACCAATCCAATGCCGCATCCTAATTCCAACAAGTCCCGACCCCGTCCCTGTTCGTGACCGATGCGGTCGGCCAGCACGCGTCCGCTTGGCCAGCAGTCGGCCCAATACGGGAGTCGCTCATCAATCTCGAAGTCCTCTTCGCTGATCAGATCGTCGACCGATCTTGGTCGGCAGATCTCGAACTGCCGCCCGGCGATCGTCACGCTCATTCGCGCTAGCTCGAAACGGCGCTCAAGTTGGCTTGATTGTTGAGCGTGGTTCACAGCCGCCCATCTCCCTGCGCTGCACAGTCGGCTACTTCTTGAGCTGGATGGGCAATTCGTCGATCTTGGCCGCGAGGATAAAGTCGTTCTCCGACAGGCCGCCAATCGCGTGCGTATACAGCTCGATCGATAGATTCCGGTAGCCCTCAAGGTGCAAGTCCGGGTGATGCCCGTCCTGCTCTGCTACCTGGGCGACCTTTTGAAAGAAGTCCATACCGGCCATGAAATTCTTCGCGACCCATTCCTTTCGGATGCGCTCTCCCTCGTGTGTTAGTTGCCAGCCCGACAGTTTTTCCAACTGGCGCTCGGCTTCGGCTAGCGAATACTTTGGCACGCCGCCTTCGCAGGGCACACATTTCTTGCGGACAAGTTGCTGGGCGGTTTGCGTTTCCATGGGTCGATTCCTCGAATCCGCGGCTAAAGTGAACAACGACCGCGCCAAGCATTATCGCGCGCTGTGGCCGAGCGTCAAAGGGTCGTCGTGCCGACACCGCTGCCGGATGTGCGCCCGATTGACGGTTGCCGGCACGCCGTCCCGACCCTACGCTAGCGGCATGGAACACAACGCCGCCGAACAACTGGCTGCCCTGAATGAGCGCGTCGTCGAACTCGAATCGCTCATCACGCACGTGCAGCACACGCTAGGCCAGCTCGACCAGGTCGTCCTCGCGCAGCAAAAGCAGATCGAATTGCTTGAGCGAACCAACGGCACGCTGCGAACGCAGCTTGAATCGCTGGCCAGCCGCCTTGACAGCGACGCCAAGCCCGAAGAGGAAAAACCGCCACACTATTAGGCGGTCGCACGCTGGCATGAGCAGCCGGCAGTAGCGGCACTAAAGATAGGCCGCTGGCAACGCGCGGGCCACCAGCTCCAAGAGAACGGTCGCATCAAACGGCTTGCGCAGATAGTAGGTACCGCCCAGCGCATTCGATCGGCGAACCACGTCGGCCGCTTGTGCCGAGGAAAGGAACAAGACCGGAACGTTTCCCAGTCCGATTTCTCGCTTGATGCGATCGCAAATCGTCAGCCCGCTGTCGCCGGCCAGGTTGACGTTCGAGATGATCAAGTCCGGATGGTTTTGCCGTGCAGCGCTCGCGGCCGAACCGGCGTCGGCGGCACAATGACAATTGAAGCCGGCGCCGGACAGCACCTCGCCAAGATGCAGCAATCCCGCCTTCTCGGAATCGATCGCTAGTACGTTGATCTCGGAACGATTGCGCACGATCATAGCCCCCTCCGGTGTTTCCGAAGCCGTGGCGTCAGCGCGGCTGCTGCGAAGGACCGTTGTGCGAACGACTGCCGCCGGTCCTCATCCATGTATTCGACGTGGTCGAGCGATTTTCTTCACGCCTTTTCGCCAGACTACCTGAATGACAGAGTCTAGCCGGGTGAAATAACCGCTCTATTCGATATACGTGGACCGGCCCGGAAGGGGTCGCCAGAATTGGGCCCCAACGGCGTGACAAAAGAAGTATTACCGCACAGCGAATTCGAACTATCGCCAGGGGTAGTCGCCCGCGTTGACGCTGGGCAAGTGGCTAACGCCGACAAGGTACCGGTCGACGGCCCGCGCGGCCTCGCGACCTTCGTGAATGGCCCACACGACGAGCGACTGTCCACGCCGCATGTCGCCAGCGGCGAAAACGCCCGGCACGCTCGACATGTAGTCGCCGTCGCACTGAACGTTGCCGCGGCCGTCCAGTTCGACGCCAAGCTGGTCGATCATGCCATCCTTCTCTGGACCCAAGAATCCCATGGCCAACAGCACAAGCTGCGCGGGCCAGATCTTTTCGGAACCCGGAACTTCCTCGAAATTCGGCCGGCCGTTCTCGCCGGTCGTCCATTCGATTTGCGCGGCGCGCAGTCCCGTTACCCGGCCTTTCTCATCACCGAGGAACTCTTTGGTGAGGATGCTGAACTGCCTGTCGCAACCCTCCTCGTGCGAACTGCTGGTGCGCAGGATCATCGGCCAGTAGGGCCAGGGTGACTTTTCAGGTCGCTGATCGGCCCGGGGAAACTTGCCAACATCAGGCGGGATGGGAAACAGCTCGAACTGCGTGAGGCTCTTGCAACCCTGCCGGTTCGACGTGCCGGTGCAGTCGCTGCCGGTGTCGCCGCCGCCAATTACGATGACTTCCTTGCCGGTGGCAAGGATTTGGTCGCCGACCGTGTCGCCTTGGTTCACCTTGTTCTGCTGCGGGAGAAACTCCATCGCGAAGTGCACCCCGTCGAACTCCCGGCCAGGTATTTCTAAGTCGCGTGGTTTCGTGGCGCCGCCGGTCAACAGGAGCGCGTCGTAGTCGTTGCGCAGCTCGTCGACTGCCACGTTGACGCCGACGTTTGCATTGGTACGAAACTCAACGCCCTCGGCCCGCATCTGGTCGATTCGCCGCCAGACGCGGGACTTCTCCAACTTGAAGTCCGGAATGCCATACATTAGCAGCCCGCCCGGACGGTCCGCCCGCTCGAACACCGTGACCTGGTGTCCGGCGCGGTTGAGTTGTTGCGCCGCGGCTAGTCCGGCCGGTCCGCTGCCGACGACGGCGACGGTCTTGCCCGTGCGCGTCGCGGGAGGCTCGGGCACAACCCAACCTTCGTCGAAGGCGCGGTCGGCGATCGCCATTTCGATCTGCTTGATCGATACCGGATCTTCGTTGATGCCCAACACGCACGCCGCTTCGCACGGCGCGGGGCAGACGCGCCCGGTAAACTCCGGGAAGTTGTTCGTCGCGTGCAGCCGGTCGATCGCGTCGTGCCAGTGATCGCGATACACCAAATCATTCCAATCCGGAATGATGTTTCCCAGCGGACAGCCCGTGTGACAAAACGGGATTCCGCAATCCATGCACCGCGCACCCTGCGTCCGCAATTCCTCATTCGAAACAACCTTGAGGAATTCGTTGTAGTGTTTGACTCGCTCGGCAACCGGCTCCTTCAGTTCCGGATTGCGGTCGTGATTCATGAATCCGCGCAGCTCACCCATGGGCCACCTCAAGCTTGTTCGATGCTTTTGCGGCTTCTTCGGCGAGCTTCTCCAGCGCGCGTTTGTAATCGTTCGGCATGACCTTCACAAACTTCGTCACCATGTTTGGCCAGTCGTCGAGCACTTCTTGCCCGCGCGTGCTTCCGGTGTATTCCACATGGCGGCGGATCAGACGAAGCACGGCTTCTTGATCGGCCGAATCGCACAGTTCTTCCAACGAGACCATTTCCATGTTCACCAGCGGCGGAAATGTGCCATCGACGTCAAGCACGTAGGCGATGCCGCCGCTCATTCCGGCCGCGAAGTTGCGCCCGGTCTTGCCGAGGATGACGGCCCGACCGCCGGTCATGTATTCACAACCATGATCGCCAATACCCTCGACGACTGCCGAGGCGCCACTGTTGCGTACACAGAATCGCTCGCCGGCCATTCCGCGCAAGTAGAGCTCGCCACCCGTCGCCCCATAGAGCACGACGTTGCCGGCGATGATGTTATCCTCGGGCACGAACGTGCTTTCCGGGGGCGGATAGACAATGATCTTGCCGCCCGAAAGCCCCTTTCCGCAGTAATCGTTGACATCGCCCGCGACGCGAACGGTAACACCGTGTACGCCGAAAGCCATCAAACTCTGGCCGGCGCTGCCGCTAAAGTTCAATTGAATGGTGTCTTCTTTCTCGAATCCGCGACGACCGAATCGCTTCGTTACTTCGCTGGACAGTATTGTGCCCACCGTCCGATTGATGTTGCGGATCGGCAGGTCGTGGGTCACCGGCTTCGCGCTTTTCAGTGCCGGCTTGCACAGATCGAGCAGCACGGTGACATCAAGCGACTCGTCGATCCCATGGTCCTGCGGTTCGGCACAATATGTGAGAATGCGCTCCGGCACCTCCGGCTTGTGCAAAATCGCCGAGAAGTCGAGTCCACGTGCCTTCCAGTGTTTGATCGCTTCGCGCGTGTCGAGCCGATCGACGCGGCCGACCATCTCGTTGATGGTCCGAAAGCCGAGCGATGCCATGATGTGGCGAAGTTCCTCGGCCAGCAACATAAAGTAGTTGACGACGTATTCCGGTTTGCCGGCGAACTTCTTCCGCAATTCAACGTCCTGCGTCGCGATGCCAACCGGACACGTATTCAAGTGGCACTTGCGCATCATGATGCACCCGACGGTCACGAGCGCCGCGGTGGCAATGCCCCATTCCTCGGCACCCAGCAGCGTGGCGATGGCCACGTCGCGGGCGGTGCGCAATTGTCCGTCGGTCTGAACGACGATGCGTCCGCGCAGATCGTTCATCACCAACACCTGGTGGGTCTCGGCCAGACCCAATTCCCACGGAATACCGGCATGTTTGATCGACGTTTGCGGGCTGGCACCCGTGCCGCCGTCGTAGCCGCTGATGAGCACGACGTCCGACTTTCCTTTGGAGACGCCCGCCGCCACCGTGCCAACGCCGATTTCCGCCACCAGTTTGACGGAAATTCGGGCGTCACGATTCGCGTTCTTCAAATCGTGAATTAGTTGTGCCAGGTCTTCGATCGAATAAATGTCGTGGTGCGGCGGCGGCGAGATCAAACCCACGCCGGGCGTGCTGTAACGAATGCGGGCGATTTCCCGATCGACTTTGTGTCCGGGCAACTGGCCGCCTTCGCCGGGCTTGGCGCCTTGAGCCATCTTGATTTGCAACTCTTTCGCGTTGACCAGGTATTCACTGGTCACGCCGAAACGTCCGCTGGCCACCTGCTTGATCGCACTGGATCGCGAGTCGCCGGAATCTTTATCGGGAATGAATCGCACCGGGTCCTCGCCGCCCTCGCCCGTGTTACTTTTGCCGCCCAGCCGATTCATGGCGATCGCCAGCGTTTCGTGCGCTTCGCGCGAAATCGACCCGTACGACATGGCTCCGGTGGCGAACCGCTTCACAATCTCCGTGGCCGGCTCCACCTCGTCGAGCGGCACGGGATCGGCCGCCGGCTTGAACTCCAAGAGACCGCGCAGGGTGAGCAGTTGCCGTTGCTGATCATCGATCAATCGGCAGAACGCCTGGAACTCTTCGCGGCTATTGATCCGGGAGGAATGTTGCAGCTTTGCCACCACGTCGGGGCTAAAGACATGGGCCTCTCCCTTGCGGCGCCACTGGTATTGGCCGCCAACGTCGAGCCCCAAGGTCTGCGGAACCAGCGTGCGCGGATAGGCGTGCTCGTGCCGGCGGATCGACTCTTCGGCAATGGCGTCCATCCCGACGCCTTCGATTCGGCTGGGTGTGCGCGTGAAAAACTCCTCGACGAATCGGCTATCGAGGCCGATCGCTTCGAAGATCTGCGCGCCGCGATAGGAGTGCTGCGTCGAGATGCCCATCTTCGACATGACCTTCAGCAGGCCTTTGCCGATCGCGTTGATGTAATTGGCTTCGAGTTGTTCGTAGCGAAACTCGCCGGAGACGATCCCCTCGTCCAGCATTTCTTGCAACGTGCGAAACGCCAGGTAGGGGTTGACGCCGCCCGCACCGTATCCGGTCAGCAGTGCAAAGTGATGCACTTCGCGCGCTTCGCCTGTTTCGATGACAAGCCCACACCGCGTGCGGCTCCCTTCGCGCACCAGGTGATGATGCACGCCGCTGGACGCCAGCAGTGCCGGAATCGGCACCAGGTCGGCATTCACGCCCCGGTCGGACAGGATCAGGATCGACACGCCGTCGGCGATGGCCTGCGATGCCTCATCCCGCAACGCATCCATGCGGCGGCGCATCCCTTCGGGACCTTCGCTCCGGGGAAACAGCGTCGATAGCGTGCGGCTGGCAAAGCCCGGCCGATCCAATTGCCGGATCTGCTCGAGCTGCGTATTGGTCAGCACCGGCTGTTCCAACCGCAGCATCCGGCACTGCTCGGGCGTTTCTTCCAACAGGTTGCGCTCCGCGCCGATGTTGGTCACCAGCGACGTAATGATCTCCTCGCGAATCGCGTCGAGCGGCGGATTGGTGACTTGGGCAAACAGTTGCTTGAAGTAATTGTACAGCAATTGCGGGCGATCCGAGAGCACGGCCAACGGCGTGTCGTTGCCCATCGATCCGATGGCTTCTTTGCCGCCAGTCGCCATCGGCGCCATCAGAATCCGCAAGTCTTCGAGCGTGTATCCGAAGGTTCGTTGCAGTGACAACACCGGCTCGTCGAGCTGGCCGTTGACCTCGGTCGACGGTGGCAGCTCCGCCAGCTTGAGCATGTTGTCGTCGAGCCACTGCCGATAGGGCCGGCTCGACGCCAAACCGTTCTTGATCTCGTCGTCGGCGATGATCCGTCCTTGCGCCGTGTCGATCAGAAACATTCGCCCAGGTCGCAGTCGTCCCTTGAACTCGACGTCGTCCGGTGGAATCGCCAGCACGCCCGCCTCGGAAGCCATCACGACCAATCCGCCCTTGGTCACCCAATAGCGGCTAGGCCGCAGCCCGTTGCGATCCAGCACGGCGCCGATCGACGTTCCATCGGTGAACGCCATCGACGCCGGACCGTCCCATGGCTCCATCAGGCACGACTGATACTCGTAGTAAGCTTTCCGATCGTCCGCCATGCTCTCGTGGTTTTGCCACGGCTCGGGAATCAGCATCGACATCGATTCCTGGAGCGATCGTCCGGTGAGCAACAGCAGCTCGAGCGCATTGTCGAACACGGCCGAATCGCTCGCGCCGGGAATGCACACCGGGCAAATCTTCTGCAGGTCGTTGCCGAACTTGTCGCTGGCAAACATGCTCTCGCGGGCGTGCATCCAGTTGATGTTACCGCGTAGCGTGTTGATTTCGCCGTTGTGTGCCAGGTAGCGAAACGGGTGTGCCAGATCCCAAGTGGGAAAGGTGTTGGTGCTGTATCGCTGATGCACCAGGGCCAGCGCGCTGGTGAACCGCTCGTCGGCCAGATCGGAATAGAACGTCTCGACCTGGTCGGCCAACAGCAGCCCCTTGTACACGATGACGCGCGACGACAGCGTCGGCACGTAGCAATACTGCTTCTGCGAAAGATCGCTCTCTTCGATCGCCCGTTCGTGCAATTTGCGAATGACGTACAGCTTCCATTCCAGCATGTCGGCGGCAGTGTCCGCGCCGCGCGCGACGAACATCTGACGAATCACCGGCTCGACTTCTCGGGCGGTTTGACCGATACCCCGCGAGTCGACCGGCACGTCGCGCCAACCCAAAAACGCCTGACCCTCCGCGGCAACGATGGATTCGAACAGTTCCTCACAGGTGCGCCGCTGGTCCTCATCACGTGGCAAGAACATCGTGCCGACACCGTACTGGCCAGGCGCCGGCAGTTCGATTCCTACCTCGCTCGCCTTGGCTTTGAAGAACTCGTGCGGGACTTGCATCAAGATTCCGGCACCGTCTCCGGTCAACGGATCGCAGCCACAGGCACCGCGATGCGTCAAGTTGACCAGGATCTCGAGGCCGTTGCGCACGATGTCGTGGCTTTTCTCACCACGAATGTTGACCACGAATCCCACGCCGCACGCATCGTGCTCCATCGCGGGGTCGTACAAGCCCTGCTTCGACAGGGGACCCGTGTTTTTAATGATCCGCCTCATTGCGTTTTCCTTCGCCAGACTTATTTCGCGGCCACTCGCTGGGGCCGCGCGGCGATCCCGCCTGAATTCTCATCTGAATAGTTTGCCCGCGGCGCGCTGGAGCGCGCGCCGGTGTTTTCGCCATTGGCGCCGCGGGTCTGTGCGGCGCCGTCGCCGACCGCCATGCCCGCGAGTTCGAACTCCGATTCGCCGGTGTCTTGCGACGTATGCTTCGCCTCGCCGTTCGAGGCGTCGCCATTTTGTGATTCGCTGCGCAACAGCTCGATGAATCTCTGCGCGGTGCTGCTCAGTTCCTTACCGTGGCGATGGACGATGCCCAAAGGCCGCACGAACTCTTCGGTGGTCAACGGCACCAGCACGAGCGATTCCGACTCGACTTCTCGCATTACGGTGGGCTCGGGCAACAGCGCAACCCCAGCATCAATTTCCACGGCCCGCTTGATGGTTTCGATGTTGTCAAACTCCATAGCCACACGGACTTCCACGTCGTGCAACTGAAGCACGCGATCGATCTCGCGGCGGATCGTCAGGTCGCTGTCGAATCCGATCACCGCCTCGCCAGCGAGATCCTCGAACGACACGGCTCGAAAACGGGCCAGGCGATGCGAGGGCGCGCATACCAAGACCATCGGCTCTTCACGCCAACAAATGGCTTCGATCGTTCGCGACGCGCGCGGATAACTGACCAGACCGATGTCGGCGTGGTCGTTCTCGATCGATTCGTACACGCGGTGTGGATGCTGGTACTCAAGGCGGACATTCGCCTTGGGATAATGGCTCAAAAACTCCTGCAAGTAACGGTTCATGTGGTGCAAGCCCACCGAATAGATCGACGCGACGCGCACGCGCCCGGCGACTTCCTTGTGCAAGGTCCGCACCTGGTCCTCCAGCGCATCGTAGCGCTGCACCAACTTCCGGACGCCCTCGTAGTACGCCTCGCCTTCGGGCGTCAGCACCAGCGGGCGCTTCGAGCGGTCGATAAGCTTCACGCCCAAGCGTCGTTCGAGTTGGTTGACGACCTGGCTAGCGCCCGACTGCGAAATTCCATTCTCATCGGCTGCCCGCGAGAAGCTTCGCAAGCCAACAACATCGCAGAAAATCTTCAACGATTTCAGTTGCATGGGTGCCGTTCACCGGATGAGAGATACGAATAGAGAGCCGGCACAAGATTTGTGCCGAACATAATACGGTAGGCGTCCGGCAAACCGCCGTCAAGCAGTTGCACAAGATTGGCGCAGCGGACTGGCTATCCGGTCCGTGACCTCGACCGGGTGACGGGTATCTACGTAAAGCTATTTCCATAAATGCCTTACGGATACAAACATGCGGTGAATCGCCCGCTTCGGCATTAGATTTACTGCTACCGTGCGCGTCGGGCAGGGTCTGGATCGCCGTCCGCTCGGGGCTAGATCACGCAAGCATCGGCTGTGTGACAGCACCGGCGGGCCGCAGCGCGGGGCGTTCGTCCATGCGGCCCCAGCAGTAGTAGTCCACAAGTTTGGCGCAGGGGTCCGCCCTGCGGCTACGTCTTGTCCGGGCGCTTTACCGGCACGTAGCGATGGTTGCGCTTGTACAGCACCGTCGCTTTGTTGATACGGTCGGGCGTTTCCGAATCGCCCGGCTCGCAGCGCTGCAACCTGGACAAGACGTCCATTCCCTCGATGACGCGGCCGAACACGGTGTGTTTGCCGTCCAGATGGGCGGTAGGAAGAAAGGTCAAAAAGAACTGCGACCCGCCCGAGTCGCGCTGGCCTGAGTTGGCCATGCTCAGGCTGCCGCGGAAGTGATTTCGGTGGTCGTCCTCATAGCACTCGTCAGGAATGGTGTAACCTGGCCCACCGGTCCCGTCACCATTGGGATCCCCACCCTGAGCCATGAAGCCACGCAATACGCGGTGAAATTTCAACCCGTCGAAGAACCGTTTCTCGACCAGTTCGATGAAATTGGCGGTCGCGATGGGGGCCTCGTTTTCCAACAGCGCAACGACGATGTCGCCCTTCGTGGTCGCCAGTTTGATTCTCGGCAAGTTGGCGGCTTTGTCTTCCGCGGCGCGAAGCTCCTGCTCCTTTTTCCAGAGCGCCGGATAGTCATGCTGATCGATCTGATCGAGGTAGCGTTGGCCTGTCGCGTCGATTTCCTGTTGTTCTTTGGCCAGCGTCAGGTACTTCTTCGCCTGGTCGAATTCCATCGTAGCAAAGTACGACAGGCCGGCTAAAAGATTGAAGTATTTGTGTTCGTAGCCCTCAGCGGCCAATCGCTCCACCAGCGGCACCGCCTCGTCGTAGTTGTCGGTCTGGACCATTCCAGCCAGGAAAGCAAACAGAAACTCGGCTTCGCGGCTTTTGTTGTCTGGATTGGCCTGGTACGCCTTTTCAGCCACGAGCGCCATCTGCGACTCGAGCTGCTTGACTTCCGCAACCTTCTCGTCCCACTCCGCTTCGACCTTCTCCCTGTCGGCATTGGGATTCTTCTGGTACTGGACCCGAAGCTGCTTCATTTGGGCAAGCATCTGTCGGAACTGCGAGTACAGTTGGGCGAATTCCGCCGACGGCGTTGCCGGCGCACCGCTGGCCGGCTTCTCCGGCGCGGCCTGCGCGGCGCAAGTTCCTACCATGACTGCCAAGACAATGAACGCTCTTACCACCATGGGTTGGATTCCTGTGGGCTTTGGTTAGCCGGGTCGGCGCCGGAAGGTCGATTATGGGCGCCGTTCTGAATAACTAGTAGCATAGCAGAATCGTCGAGTTGTGTCGGCGACCGCTAATCGCAGGACTTGTGCCGGTCGTGCAGGCCACAATGAGGGCCGGCAATGCTCGCTCGTGCCGTGCTATCGTCCCTCTCGCGTTTTTTCCACGGCCCCTGTCCGACACGATCCCCGAGTCGCACCAACCCCCGAGACTGGTTGTGGCGCGCAACCAAAGACATTTACGCAAGGCCGAGGCCCCGGGTTCGCCGGCCGGGTCACGACACGGCGCCAGTCCGCCGCGAATCGTGGGGGGTACCTTGCGCGGGCGACGGTTGATCGCCGACCTGAATCCGGATCGCACGCGGCCCATGAAGGATCGCGTGCGCGAGGCACTTTTCAACCTGCTTGCGGGCGACGTCCCGGGAAAACACGCGATCGACTTGTTCGCCGGCACTGGAGCGCTTGGCTTCGAGGCTCTCAGCCGCGGCGCTAAGGGGGCGACGCTGATCGAACTGCACTTTCCGACCGCGCAACGCATTCGCGACAGCGCCGTACAGTTGGATGTGGCTGACCGCACGGAAGTGATCACCGCGAACACGTTTTCCTGGAACCGCCCATCCGCCGACGATGCCACACCTTGGCTCGTTTTCTGCTCACCACCCTACGCGTACTACCTGGAAAAGGCTGACGAAATGCTACGACTGATCGGTGGGCTGATGAACGATGCCCCGTCCGGGAGCGTCGTCGTCGTCGAATGCGACGATCGCTTCCAGATCGATCGGCTGCCGTCATTCGACGCATGGCAAGTCCGCGAATACCCGCCGGCGGTGCTAGCCATTTTTCGGAAAGTCGACTCCGACGAGTAATGCCGGTTCTCCTACGAATTAACCACGCAGCGCAACGAACCATGGACATTCAAAACCTGAAAAAAGTAGCCAGTTTCACGACGAAAGACGGATCGGAGATCCGCGAGCTGCTGGCGCATCGCAACTCGTGCATTCGCAATCAAAGCCTGGCCGAAGCACGTCTGCCCGTGGGTGCAACGACAACGCCCCACCACCACCCCAATACGGAAGAAATTTACTACATTCTGCGCGGTCAGGGGTGCATGCAGATCGGCGACGAGACGGCCCACGTGGGCCCCGGCGACGCGATCGCGATCCCGCCGGGGGCCACGCACCAGATCACGAATACCGGCGACGAGACGCTGGTGTTTTTGTGCTGCTGTGCTCCGGGCTACGAGCACGACGACACTGTGCTGGTCGAACAGTAGCGCGTTGCGCAGCCGCAGATCGGGCCTCCCACCGTGCCAAGCCCGCGGGACGGCGCCCGGCCTCTCCGAGCCGCCAGCGGTGAGGCCACGTCGTGTAAACGCACACGAAGAAAGGTCGTTGGCCCCGTCAAACTCGCGCCACTTTGCCCGACCGGAATTTCGACGCTGGCAAGCGGCCCGGGCAGCGATGGTGCGCAACTGGGAGTTCTGAGAAATCCGGGTCCACTCGGTCCCCCCAACTCTCCGATTCTAGATAGGTATGGGTTCATCCCATCTCCACGCAGCCACGGATGGTGCCGCGACATCCCGATCGGGCGCGCCTCAACGGAGTGAGGTGAATGAGAGCAAAACCGCAAAGTCCAGTCTGGCCATACCTCGGCATCCTTGCATGCCTGTTCGTGCTGAGCATCACCGCTCCGCGTGCATGGGATCGGATGGCGCAACGCGATCGGATCAGTGGCTACCTGGCAAAGCGCGCACCCGAACCGCCGGTCGTGCGCCGTTGGCCTTCGGTATGCGAACGGATCCAGCCGGAGCGGGTCGAGTCGCTGCTCGAAGAGCCCGCCGGCATCGGAACAGAAGTTCCTGCCGACTTTGAGTCGCCGCATCTGAGACGGCCAGACTCGAACAGCGCGCCGGTGGAGCGCGCCCCGTCACTGGAGCCCAAAAGGTCGCCGGCCGCACCGGAGCCGTCGCAAACGGCATCGGAGGACGACGCGTTTCAGTTCGCACCGGACAGTCCGGCCCAGCCGCCAATCACGTTTTTCAACCCTGCGTACGAGGCACGGCCACAAGTGCCAGCGGCTCCCGCACCGGCTCATGAAGGTCCGCCGGGCCCTAATTTGGTCAAAGAGGTTCCGCCGCGCGAATCCGGTTTGGCTGGCGACCTCGATCTCGAAGTGCCCGATGCCGCGCCCGAACTGGCCAGCGGATCGTGGCCGATGCCGCGCGTCCTGCTCGAACAACTCCGCGACATGGCGCACGCCGACCGAAACGCGGCGTGGGCGGTCGAGTCGATCGAGCTGATTCAAGAACTCTGTCGCAACGTAGACGAAGACGGGCGGACACCCTTGGAAATCGTCGCCGATTTGCGCTCGATTGCCTCACAGCCACGGCAGACGCCAGCCGCAAAGGCACACGCGGCACGAGCCATCCGTGCCCGCTACGCCCTGACCCGCTGGCTCGACGTCTGGGAACCGGCCGCGTCGCTCGACGAAACACGCACGGCAAGCAATGGGCCGTCCGAGTCGGGCGAAGACATTACTCAACGCATTGCCGACGTGGAATCGCAGCTACGACAAGGGGCGTCGGGTCCGGCATGGCGAACATTTCTGCGGCTGGACACCGTGAAGCAAATGGCCAAAGACCCGCACGCGACGGCCAAACAGCGGCGCGCCCTGGCTCGTAGCGTGCTCGATCGAATCGATGCCGACCGGTTGACCCAGGCGCAGCGCCGGCTGGTCGCCGACGGTCCGATCGCTGCGCTGGAATCATCGCTTCGCGAGTGGGCGGCAGAGCCCGTAGGCTCGACCCGATTACTGTCACACCTGGACCGTTACGAACGGACCGGGCTGCCCAGCGATGCGCGGTTGGTGGCCAACGATTGGCGCGGACTAAGCTGGCACAACACGCAGCACGCTCAGAACATCAGTCGCCACATCGACAAGCACTACCGCAACGCGAACATTCGCGTGGCATTGTCCAGCAAGCTGATGAACCGCTGGATCCCGCAGCCGGAGGCCGTGCAGTCGCGTGTTCGCGACACGATCATGAACGTGCCGGTCCGCGGGCGGAACACGACGTTCACCAAGCTGTTCGTCAGGCTGTTGCCGGATCCTCACAACATTCGCGTCGGCCTGGAGGCCAGCGGCGTGATCAGCTCGGATACGATCTCGTCGAGCGGACCGGCCCGGTTCCGCAATGCGGGCCAGTCGACCTTCCTGGTGCGAAAGCTGCTGGTCTTGGGATCCGACGGTCTGGCGGTATGGCCGGCAGTGGCCGAGGCGGAAAACAACTACAACCGCCTTATCTCCATGGAAACCGGCTTCGATGCCGTGCCGCTGGTTGGGCCGTTGATTCGTGGATATGCTCGCTCGCAACACGACGAAATGCAGGGCCAGGCCCGCTTTCAGGTGGAGCAAAAGGTGGCCATTCGGGCTCGCGACCAGTTCGACGACGAGTTGCAGGCGCGGCTGATCAAGGCCACCCGCGACGTGCAGGACGACCACTTGGCCACGCTACAGCGTCTGGGCCTGGATCTGGTGCCCGTCAGTTTGTCGACCACCGAAGAACGGGTCGTGGCGCGAGTGCGCGCCGCAGGCAACGAGCAACTGGGTGCCCACACGCCTCGCCCGCGCGCCCCGTCGGATAGCTGGGCCAGCCTGCAGGTCCACCAGTCCGCGTTGAACAACGCATTGGAAAGCCTCGATCTAGCGGGACGTTCGTTCACGATCGAAGAACTCTTCACTTGGATTGCTGAGAAGCTCAACCGGCCGGAACTGGCCGAACAGGAAGACCTGCCCGAGGACGTCGCCATGACGTTTGCCAAGACCGACCCGATTCGGCTCACGTGCGACGGCGGACGAATTGAAGTCGCCTTCACGTTTGACGAATTGAGCCAGGGTGGCCAACGGTGGCGCAATTTCACGGTGCGATCGTTCTATCATCCGCAGCGTGAAGGCCTAACGCCGCGCTTCGTGCGCGACCGCGGCACGATCTATCTGGAGGGCAAGTCCCTGCGACGAAAAATTGTGCTGCGGATGATTTTCAGCCGTGTGCTGTCCGTCAATCGAGATCTCAACCTGCTCGACGAAAGCATCACGACCGATTCGCGCCTCGCCGACATGGACATCAGCCAGTTTGTCGTTGAACATGGTTGGATCGGTTTGGCGTACAGCCCGAAAGGTCCCGCGGCCAACGTGGCCCGACGCCCGCGCTAAGGCACGACGACCTCCGTGCCGCATGCACTTGGTTGATGGGCATCCCGATCGGGCCAATGTCAAACCAGCCAAACTGGTGATGTTGCGGCTTTTCGTCGGGATCGATAAAAGCCGCCGCGCGCTGGGGACCGATAATGCGCTTTGGAGCGCCTTCGTTTCGTACATCGTATCGCGGGCGGTTCCAAACCGGCGTTGTGCTTGGGTTCATCGAGGGGCAATTGACGTTCGTGCTAGCAAAGGAGTGCGGCATGGTGTTTCGGACGAAATGGATTTCGTTTTTAGCAGTCGGCCTCGCGACGGGCATCGTCTGCGAGCCAGCGCGCGCCAGGGAGTTCACGCCGCAAAACTACGTCCCGCGCGCCACCGCAAAGTCGCCTGACGCCGACACCAATCACGAGCACGCTGATAGCAGTGCCCCGACGTCGCACATCGCTTCGGACCGGTCCTCGGCGCTGGCTTGGGAGGAGCAGGAGCTTGCAACCGACAACGCCGACGCCGATGCCGACGTCGACGCGTCGAGCGACGAGCGGTCCGAGGTGATCA